>JBEKHC010000086.1:0-21643 GCA_050012475.1 Candidatus Velthaea sp. | reverse complement strand
ACGTGACCGGGACCTTCGATCATGACTTGAACGTCGTGCTTCCAGGCGATTTTGGTGAGTTCGCCCAGCGTCTCGAGCTCGCCGAATTGCGCTGCGTCGTTGGCGTCGGCGGTGCAGCCCGGGCGCAAGCCGTCGCCGAGTGAAAAGCAGACGTCGTACTGCTTCATGATCGCGCAGATCTCGTCGAAGTGGGTGTAGAGGAAGTTCTCCTGATGGTGCGCGAGACACCACTTGGCCAGGATCGAGCCGCCGCGTGAAACGATGCCCGTAATGCGCTCGGCCGTCAGCGGAATGTAGCGGAGCAGGACGCCGGCGTGGACGGTGAAATAGTCGACGCCTTGTTCGGCTTGTTCGATGAGCGTGTCGCGATAGATCTCCCAGGTGAGATCCTCGGCTTTGCCGTTGACTTTCTCGAGCGCTTGATAGATCGGCACCGTGCCGATCGGGACCGGCGCGTTGCGCAAAATCCACTCGCGCGTTTCGTGGATGTTCTTGCCCGTCGACAGGTCCATGACCGTGTCGGAACCCCAGCGCGTCGCCCAGGCCATTTTTTCGACTTCTTCTTCAATCGAGGACCCGATCGCCGAATTGCCGATGTTCGCGTTGATCTTGACGAGGAAGTTGCGGCCGATGATCATCGGCTCGCTTTCGGGATGATTGATGTTCGTAGGAATCACGGCGCGGCCGCGCGCCACTTCGTCGCGCACGAACGTGGGCGCACAGTTCTCGCGGATCGCGATGAACTCCATCTCGGGCGTGATCTCACCGCGCCGCGCATAGTGCATCTGTGAGACGTTGGCCCCCGGCTTGGCGACGCGCGCTTTGCGCTGGGCGCGAAAACGCAGGTCATCGAGTTCGTGCATCGATTCGCGCGCGATCCGGTAGACCGACGATGGCCGGTCCAGCTCCTGCGTGTCGTCGCGCGCGTCGATCCAACTTTGACGGATCGGCGCGATGCCCGAGCGCACGTCGATGGCAACATCGGGATCGGTAAACGGCCCGCTGGTGTCGTAGACCGTGTGGATCTCGCCCGTGGTGAGCGCGATGGCGCGCGCTGGAACGCGGATCGACGGCTGCGAGCCGACGGCGTACACTTTGCGCGAGCCCGGGAACGGATCGCGGGTGATCGTGTCGTTCGTCGGCGTGGTCATGCTGGCCAAGGCGTTTTTCCTCCCGATTCGTGGGTACGCACGACGGGAGCGCGAGTTTGACGTTTTCCCTGCGCCGGCATTATCCGGATCAGGTAGGGGTGCACACCGCGATGCGCACCCACGGTCGGCGATACCGAATCGCCCTCTCAGCCCGGTCGTCCGAGCTCCCGTTGCGGTCCCCCCAACCTACGCTTCCGGTGGGGTGATGTCAAGCTCGCCGTCACCGGGACCTTGCGGAAGCGGCGCGGGGTCCGCCGCGCGAGCGCGCGAAACGGGCGTCTGGAATGCGATACGCTTTCGCACTGCTGGCGTTAGCGCAACTCGCGATCGGCGCCGCGGCGATCTTCGCCCGCTTTGCACTCACCGGCGGCGACCCCATCGCCGTCTCGGCGCTGCGTTTGATCATCGCCGCGGTGCCGGTCGGCTTGATCGCGGCGGCCCGCGGAGCGTATCGGAGTTACGACCGCGCGACAGAGCAGCGACTGGCGCTGGCCGGGGTGGCCTTGGCCATTCATTTCGCGTGCTGGATCGCATCGCTGCGGTATGCCAGCGTGGCCGTCTCGACGCTGCTGGTCTGCACGACGCCGATCTGGACCGAGGCTTTCGCGATCGTTCGGTTGCGGCGGATCCGTCCGGCCGCCGCGGTAAGCATCGGCTGCGCGCTGCTCGGCGTCGCCATCGTCGTCGGCGTGCCCGATCGCAACGAAACCCCGCTGGGCATCGGCCTGGCCCTGGCGGGAGCCGTCGCGATCGCCGTCTACCTGCTGCTGGTGCGGGCCAGCGATCCGCGCTATGGAACGCTCGCGGTCGTCGCGCGGACCTATCCCGCGGCGGCGGTCGTCTTGCTGGCCGCGGCGCTGATCGCGCACGACCGGCTGCCGGGAACGGGCGACCCCGCCGCTTGGGCCGGCATCGTGGCGATGGCCTTGGTTTCGCAGCTTTTCGGCCACACCGCGCTCAATGCCGCCGTGCGGCGGCTGAGCGCAACCCTGGTGGCCACCGTGACCCTCATCGAGCCGGCGATCGCCGGCGTCTTGGCAGCGCTGATCTTCGGCGAACGCCTCGCCCCGGGCACCCTGGCGGGGGCGCTGATCGTGCTGGCCGGCATCGCACTCGCCGTGCGTGCCGAGCCGCGCGCGACCGCCGAGCTGGCCGTCAACCACGGCACCTAAACTCACGAACGAGCGGACCGATAAGGTAAAGATGCAGTATGTTTTCTGTACGGCAAGCATAATGAAACGGTCAAGCAATGGATGGATTGACAGCTCTAGGTGCGCTCGGCAGCGTGAGCACGTTCGCGAACGGACCTCTTCCTAACGGACCTCTTCCTAACAATGCCGCAGCGGCGGCGCCAAACCCGGCCCCAGCTGCCGCTGAGCCGGCGGCGGACATTTATCCGCCCAGCCCGACGCCGTCCGTCGAGCAGGCGGATATCGCCGATCTTCCGCTTGCAGTGAGGTACGCGCCGTCGTCGGTGCCGCACGACCTCAAGCCCGCGGTGCACTTCGATCGCCGGGCGTAAAAACGGGCTGCGCTCGTATTACGGCAGCGCCGGGACCGTGACGGCGTCGAGCGCGCGGATGAGCTCGGCGACGCTCCAAGCTTGAGCGATCGCGCCGCGCGGTGCGTGCGGCGGATCGCCGTCGAAGATTTCGCCCAGCGTTCCGATGCCGTAGCCGGCGAGCGCGTCGATCAGGGGTTCGACGAAGGTGCGCGCCGTCGCGACATCGCCATACACGCGCAAGTGCGCGCGCACGAACGGACCGAGCAGCCACGGCCAGACGGTCCCCTGATGGTACGCACCGTCGCGCTGCGCCGGCGGGCCGGCGTAACGCCCGCAATAGCCGGGCTCGCGCGGACCCAACGTGCGCAGCCCGTAAGACGTGACGAGTTCGCGCGCGCAGCTGTCGACGACCGCGCGCGCTTGTTCGGTATCGAGCGCGCAGGCGTGAAGCGAAACGGCGAAAAGCGCATTGGGCCGCAGCGCCGGATCGTGCCCGCCGGGTCCGTCCAAAACGTCGAAACAATAGCCGCGCGCCGCATTCCAATAGCGCTGCATCCCGCCCGCGCAGCGTTCGGCCAACGCCCGATACTTCAGCGGCGAACGGCCGACGGCGGTCGCCAACGCTTCGAGCGCGCGCATCCCGGCATACCAGAGCGCGTTGATCTCGATGGGTTTCCCGGTCCGCGGCGTGATCGGCCGCCCGTCGACCTTGGCATCCATCCAGGTCAGCTGCAGACCCGGCCCACCGGCGCGAATGAGCCCGTCGGGATCGAGCCGGATGCCATAGCGCGTGCCGTTCGTATAGCCGTCGACGATCGCATCGAGCGCGCCGAACACCTCGTCTAAGAACGCACGGTCGGCGGTGTGCTCGAAATACGCGCGCACCGCTTCGATGAACCACAGCGCCGCATCCACCGTGTTGTAGTCGGGCGGCGAGCCGTCGTCGGGGAAGCGGTTGGGCAGCATTCCGCCGTCGATCGTGCCGGCGAACGTCAGCAAGATGTCGCGCGCAACCTGCGGGCGGCCGGTGTGCAGCGCGAGGCCCGGCAGTGCGATCATCGTGTCGCGGCCCCAGTCGGCGAACCAATGATAGCCGGCGACGATCGTCGTGCCGGGCGCCGCGCCGTTGCCGCGCCGCACGATAAACGCATCGGCCGCGGCCGCCAGCGCGGAACGCACCGGCGAAGCGGCCGGACCGGCGCGCGCTCGATGGGCCGCTCGAGCCGTTGTGACGACGGCAGCCGGATCGGCCTCGAGCGCGTCGTCGAGCGCCAGCGTGCAGCCGCCGGCCTCGCCGCCGGCAAGCGTGCAGCGCAGCGTCAGCACGTGCGCGTAATCGTCGACGGCGGCGAGGCCGCGTTCGGCTTCACGCACGAGCGCAAACCCGCGGTACCGCTCGTGGGCGGGACTGAACGCGGCACCGGGTGCGCGCACCTGAAGCACGCGCTTGCACACCGGCAGCCCGACGGCGGCGCTGCCGGCTGCGCAGGTGACCGAGAACAGCTCGGGGTCGGGCAATGGACCGCCGTGATGATCGCGATCGGCGGCCAGCAGCCGCATCTCGATCGTCAGCGGAACGCGCGCGCGAACGACGCGCAGGGCGAGCGCGACGGCATCACGATCGAATGGCATCGCGATCGATTGTTCGAGCAAGGCGTCGCCGCAAGCATACGTCCAGGTCGGGACGCCGTCGACGAGCGCGAACGACTCACACCAACGGTAGCCTTGCGGCGCAACAGCGCCGCCCGCCCAGCGGTTCGCCGCCAGCGAATAGTCGACGCCGTCATAGGTTACGTCGATTTCGCACTTCGCGACGACGAGCCGACGCTCGACGGGCGGAGCGAGCGCTGCGATGAGCAAGCCGTGATAGCAGCGCGTCAGCGTTCCGGCAACGGTACCCGACGCGTATCCGCCGCGGCCATTGGTAACGAGCCATTCCCGGCTTTCGGCTCGCTCGAGATTTCCGGTCTCCGTCCGTCCGACACGCCATTCGTCCATCGTTGCATGCCTTGTGGGTTGCGTCGATTCGTTGTGTGTGGCTTCACCGCGCATCCTTGCACGAGAACCGGCTCCTCGCCGGCATGCGCCTCACTCATGGGCCGCAACTCGGCCCCTCTCCCGCGCTCCGACTTTGCCGTCTTTGCGGGCGATGTCGTTGCGTTTCCGCCCGACACCATGAGTATGGAACATTTCTGTGCCAAGCGCCTGTCACACCCAGCAAAAAAGCCTTCATCCTCGGCGGCTCGCGGGCGGGTCGTTCGCATAGGCTTACGTCGAAAGGAAACCTTGTCCGACGTCCGGACCTTGGATCGTATATGGACATGAATCCGGAGCGGGAGCGCATCCTTGCTGCCGAGCGCCGTACGGCGCATTGGCGGCGGTGGGGACCGTACTTGAGCGACCGGCAATGGGGAACCGTGCGCGAGGACTACAGCCCGAACGGCACGGCCTGGGACTATTTTCCGTTCGAGCAGTCGCGCGTGCGCACGTATCGCTGGGGTGAGGACGGGATCCTCGGGATCAGCGACAATCATCAGCGGCTGTGCTTCGCGCCGGCGTTCTGGAACGGCAACGACCCGTTTCTCAAAGAGCGCTTCTACGGCGTGGGCGGGACGCAAGGCAACCACGGCGAGGACGTTAAGGAATACTGGTATTATCTCGACAACGTCCCGTCGCACGCGTACATGAAGGGTGTTTACAAATACCCGCAGCGCCGCTTTCCGTACGAAGATCTGCTGCGGATCAACAACGGGCGCACGCGCAACGATCCGGAGTACGAACTGGCCGACACCGGCGTCTTCGCCGACGACCGTTATTTCGACATCTGCGTCGAGTACGCCAAGAACGGCATCGACGACGTGCTGATTCGGATCAGCGCGACGAACCGCGGTCACGCGGCAGCGCCGCTGCACATCTTGCCGACCGTCTGGTTCCGCAACGAATGGGCCTGGAGCACGGGCGTGCACAAACCCTCGATCGCGGACTCGGCGCAGCACGCCCAAGCGCTCGTGCTCGAACATGCGACCCTGGGCAAGCGCTGGTTCTTTCACGATACGAACGCGCGCGACCGGCTCTTTACCGACAACGAGACGAACTATCGCGAAGCGTTCGGAACACAGAGCCCGACGCGCTACACCAAAGACGGGATCGACCGGTATGTGGTCGGCGGCGACACGCGCGCGATCAACCGCGCGCGTGTCGGCACCAAAGCGGCGCTGCACTACCGCGCAACGATCGATCCGGGCGCAACGCAAACGATCCGGCTGCGCTTGACCGATCGCGCCGATAGCCCGGGCATCGATCGGGAGTTCGATACCGTCTTCGATCAGCGCCGTCACGAAGCCGACCTCTTCTATCGCAGCGCGATCCCCGGCACGCTCGGCGACGACGAGCGCAACATCCAGCGCCAGGCCTTTGCCGGACTGCTGTGGTCCAAGCAGTATTATTGTTACATCGTGCGCGATTGGCTCATGGGCGATCCGCTCATGCCGCCGCCGCCCGAGCCGCGGTCGCGCGGGCGCAACGCCGGCTGGATCCATCTCTACAACGACGACATTCTTTCGATGCCCGACACCTGGGAGTATCCCTGGTATGCATCGTGGGATCTGGCTTTTCACGTGATCCCGCTGGCGATCATCGATCCGGGCTTCGCCAAAGCGCAGCAGCTCACGCTCACGCGTGAGTTTTACATGCATCCCAACGGCCAGATTCCGGCCTACGAGTGGTCGTTCGACGACGTCAATCCGCCGGTTCAGGCGTGGGCCGCCTATCGAACGTACAAGATCGAAGCCAAGCACTACGGCACCGGCGACATCACTTTTCTCGAACGCGTGTTCACCAAGCTGCTGCTCAATTTCACCTGGTGGGTGAACCGCAAAGACGTCGCCGGCAAGAACGTTTTCCAGGGCGGCTTCCTGGGTTTGGACAACATCGGCGTGTTCGATCGCAGCGCCGCCTTGCCCACCGGCGGCTATCTCGCGCAGGCCGACGGCACCAGCTGGATGGGCGTCTACTCGCTCAACATGCTGGTGATCGCGGTCGAACTGGCCAAGCACGATCCGGTGTACGAGGACATCGCCTCCAAATTCTTCGAGCATTTTCTCTATATCGCGGATGCGATGAATTCGCTGCGGTCGGGCGACGAAGGTCTGTGGGATGACTTCGACGGCTTCTACTACGACCAGCTGTATTTGCCGGACAACCAGCGGATCGCGCTCAAAGTGCGCTCGATGGTGGGACTCATCCCGCTCTTTGCCGTCGAAACCATCTCCAGCAGCGCGCTCGACAAACTCCCGCGGCTCAAGAAACGCATCGATTGGTTCATCAAAAACCGGCCCGAGCTCAGCGAGAACGTCGCCCACCTGGAGAAGAAAGGCCTCGAAGAGCGGCGCCTGATGGCGATCGTGACGCCCGAAAAGCTCAAACGCGTGCTCACCCACTTCTTCGCCGACGACGAGTTCCTGTGTCCGTACGGCCTGCGTTCCCTCTCGAAGTTTCACGCCGAGAACCCGTTTTTGCTCAACGTCGGCGGCGCGACGTTTCGCGTCGATTACGAGCCGGGAGAATCGTCGACGGCAACCTTCGGCGGCAACTCGAATTGGCGCGGTCCGGTTTGGTTTCCGCTCAATTACCTGTTCATCGAATCGCTGCAGCGCTTTCATTTTTATTTGGGCGACGAGTTCAAGATCGAGTTCCCGACGGGTTCGGGACGGGAGCTTTCGCTCTGGGACATCTCCTTGGAGATGGCGCAACGCCTGATCGGCATCTTCCGGCGCGATGCGGCGGGCCGGCGGCCCGTCAACGGCGCGCAAGAACTTTTTCAAACCGATCCGCACTGGCGCGACTTGATCGCCTTCTACGAATACTTTCACGGCGACACCGGGGCGGGGCTGGGCGCCTCACATCAGACCGGATGGACCGCGCTGGTCGCCAAACTCATCCAGCAAATCGCCGAGTACGAAGGTTCCGACCGTCCGCCGCTGGCATGGGATTTCGACGTACCGGTCTCGCTGCTCAGCCGCCGGTGATCGTTCGAGGAGATCATGCACGACTTTGACGTTGCGATCGTCGGTACGGGCCAGGGCGGCGTGCCGTTGGCAATCGATCTTGCCGCCGCCGGCAAACGCGTCGTGGTGTTCGAGCGCGGGAAACTGGGCGGCAGCTGTGTCAACGTGGGCTGCACGCCTTCCAAGGCGTTTTTGGCCTCGGCGCACGCCGCCGGCCGGGCGCGGCGCGCCGCCGACATCGGCGTCAAGGCCGACGTGCGGGTCGATTTTCCGGCGGTGATGGAGCGCGTGCGGGCAGTCGTGGCCGACTGGAACGGCGGCGTCGAAGCCAAGTTTGCCAAGCATCCGGCGATCGAACTCGTGCGCGCCGAAGCCGCCTTCGCCGGGCCGCACACCTTGGCGGCCGCCGGCGAGCACTATACCGCCGCCACGATCGTCGTCGATACGGGCACGCGCCCGGCAATCCCGCAGATCGCCGGCATCGCCGGGCTGCCCTACTTGACGAATCTGACATTTTTCGACCAAACCGTGCTGCCGCGTCGCACCTTGGTGATCGGCGGGGGCTACATCGGGCTCGAGCTGGGCCAAGGGCTGGCACGCTGCGGCAGCGAGGTCCACATCGTGCACAGCGCCGAGCGCGTGCTCACCAACGAGGAGCCCGCCGTTTCAGCGGCGCTGCAGCGGTCGTTCGCGCGCGACGGGATCACGCTCCACCTCGCCGCGACCACGACGGGCGTCACGTTCGACGGCACGACGTACGCGCTGGAATTGGCCGACGGCTCGCAGGTCGCCGGGGAAGCGCTGCTCGTCGCTGCCGGCCGCGCCCCGAACATTCCGGCCGGCGCCGCAGCGGCCGGGATCGCGCTGGACGCGCGCGGCTATATCGCCGTCGACGAGCATCTGCGGACGTCGGTTCCCGGCGTGTACGCGCTGGGCGACGTCGCCGGGCAACCGCAATTTACGCACGTCTCGTGGGAGGACTACCGGCGGCTCAAGGCGATCCTGGGCGGCGATCTGTCGCGCACGCGCGCCGACCGCGTGCTGGGCTACGCCGTCTTCACCGATCCGCAGGTCGGCCGGGTCGGACTCACCCACGAGGCGGCGCTGCAGGCCGGGCACCAGGTCCGCTGCGTCACGCTCGAGCTCGAGAACGTCGCCCGGGCCATCGAATGGAACGAAACGAACGGGTTCTATCGCATGGTCGTCGATACAACAAGCAACATGATTCTAGGAGCGACGCTCGTCGGTTATGAGGCCGGCGAACTCGTCCACGTTTTTCTCGCACACATGGAGGCCGGCAGTCCGTGGCAGAAACTCGAGCAATCGGTCCACATCCATCCGACCTATGCCGAGGCTCTGCCGAGCCTGGCCCGATTGCTCGTCTCCTAGCGGACTGCGCTACGCGCAGCCCGTCGCGTTTCGGCTTCGCCGAAGCCGCCCGCCGGCCGGCCCAAGCCTGGTGATCACCTCGCGTTCGCGGATCGGCCCGGGGCTGCCGTTTCCGCTCGGCGCAACCTGGGACGGCAAGGGCGTCAACTTCGCGCTGTTCTCGGCCCATGCCGAACGGGTCGAACTGTGCATCTTCGACTCGCGCGGCCGGCGCGAGCTCATGCGCCACCAGCTTCCGGAATACACCGACCAAGTCTGGCACGGCTACCTGTCGGACGCGCGCCCGGGGACGCTGTACGGCTACCGCGTTTACGGACCCTACGATCCGGCCAACGGTCATCGCTTCAATCACCACAAGCTGCTCGTCGATCCGTACGCCAAAGAGCTCTCGGGAAGCTTGCGCTGGAGCGATGCGAACTACGGCTATCGCATCGGCGCGCGCAACGGCGATCTCTCGTTCGACCGGCGCGACAACGCGTCGGGCATCCCCAAAGGCGTGGTCGTCGACACGGCCTTCACCTGGGGCGACGACCGGCGCCCGAACGTTCCCTGGCAGCAAACCATCTTCTACGAACTGCACGTGCGCGGCTACACCCAGCTGCACCCGGGCGTGCCGCCCGCGCTGCGCGGAACGTTCGCCGGGCTGTCGTCGCCGGCGGTCATCTCGTACCTCGTGGACTTGGGCATCACGGCGGTCGAACTGTTGCCGGTACATGCCTTCATCGACGACCGCTTTCTGGTCGAACGGCGCCTGCGCAATTATTGGGGCTACAACTCGCTGGCGTTCTTCGCGCCCGAACCGCGTTATCTCAACGGCGGGCTCAGCGAGTTCAAGACGATGGTCAAGCTGCTGCACGACGCCGGGATCGAAGTCATCCTCGACGTCGTGTACAATCACACCGCCGAAGGCAATCACCTCGGCCCGACGCTCTCATTGCGCGGCATCGACAACCGCTCGTACTACCGCGCGGGCGACGACCCGCGCTACTACGATGACTCCACGGGCTGCGGCAACACGCTGGACCTGCGCCATCCGCGGGTGCTGCAGCTGGTCATGGACTCGCTGCGCTACTGGGTGGAAGAGATGCACGTCGACGGCTTCCGCTTCGATCTCGCGGTGTCGGTCGCGCGTGAAAAGAACGGCTACGCGCGCGATGCGGCGTTCTTCAAAGCCGTCGCCCAAGATCCGGTCCTTTCTCGGGTCAAAGTCATTGCCGAACCCTGGGATCTGGGCATGGGCGGCTATCAGGTCGGGAACTTTCCGCCGGGCTGGTCGGAATGGAATGGCCGCTATCGCGACACGATCCGGCGCTTCTGGAAAGGCACCGACGGCGTGCTGCCCGAGCTGGCGTCGCGCCTGGCCGGTTCGAGCGATCTCTTCGCCTGGGACGGCCGGCGGCCGCGGTCGAGCATCAACCTCGTCACCGTGCACGACGGGTTCACGCTCACCGACCTCGTTTCGTACAATCACAAACACAACGAAGCCAACCTCGAAGGCAACCGCGACGGGGCCGACGACAACGAAAGTTGGAATTGCGGCGTCGAGGGCCCGACCGAGGATCGCGAGATTCTCAAACTGCGCGAACGGCAAAAACGCAATCTGCTGGCGTCGCTGTTCTTTTCGCTGGGCGTCCCGCTGCTGCTCGCGGGCGACGAGTTCGGCAACTCGCAAGGCGGCAATAACAACGCCTACTGTCAAGACAACGAGATCTCGTGGCTGGACTGGAACGCGCGCACCGATCGCGATCTGGCGCTCACGAGCTTCGTGCAGATGGTCATCCGGATGCGCAAGGGATTGCCGGCGTTTCGCAGCGACGCGTATTTCCGCGGCTCGTTCCTGCCCAATACCAAACGCAAAGACATCACCTGGCTGCGCGATACCGGTACCGAGATGACGCCCTATGACTGGCACCAGCCATTACGGGCCATCGGCGTATACTTCGGCGCCCGCCCGCTGCTGACGATGCTCTTCAACGCCGCCGACATCGACGTGGGCTTCAAACTGCCCGAAGCCGACAAAATCGAGTGGACACTGGCGCTCGACACGTCGCTCGACGGCGCACCGGTCGCGAACGTCTCGCTCGAGCGGGCCGCCGAGTACAAACTCCGAACGCGCTCGCTCGCGGTGTTCGCCGGTCGCTCGTTGTGAACGCGATCGACGAACGCTACGTCGACGCTTTCGGCGTCGAACGGATCGTCCCGCAGGCGACGCGCGATGCCTTCGCCGCGTTGCTCCGGCCGGCGAGCGGCGGCGAGCGCATCATCGCCCCGGCGACCGTCATTCGCGACGACGTGCAGCCCGCGTTCGTGGTGAGTCTGCCGGCGACGAGCTGGACCGAACGCTTGAACTGGACGATCGCGCACGAAGACGGGACGGTCGCACGCGGAACCGCCGAATTGCGCGAAGCCCCCGTCGTCGGCCGCTTCGATCGCGATCGCGTTCCGTACGACCGCCGGCGCATCACGGTCGCGGCGCTGCCGCTGGGCTATCACCGCATCGCCGTCGACGCCGGGGTGTACGGCACCGCCGAAGCCGCGCTCATCGTGGTTCCATCCTGCGTGTACGTTTCGCCGCGCGAGCGCGATTGGGGCATCGCCATTCAGCTCTACACGGTGCGGTCGGCGCGCAATTGGGGCATCGGCGACTTCACCGATCTGCTGGGCTTCATCCGGCTGGCGGCCGACGTGGGCGCGACCTACGTCGGGCTCAATCCGCTGCACGCGCCGCACCGCAACAATCCCAGCGCCGCGAGTCCCTACGCGCCGACGTCGCGCCGATTCCTGAACTGGCTCTACATCGACGTCGAAGCCGTCCCCGAGGCCGCCGACCCGCGCGTGCGCTCCGCGCTGTGCGAACCGGCGTTCACCGCGACGCTGACGGCGCTGCGGACAACCTCGATCGTCGACTACGCCGGCGTCGCGCGCGCGAAGGACGCGATCCTGCGCCGCTGCTTCAAGGTGCTCGGCGCCCGGCCGGCCCTCGACGACGACTTTCGGATCTTCGTTCGAGCCGGCGGCGTCGCGCTCGAGCGCTTCGCCATTTTCGAGACGCTCGCCGAACGCTTCGGACCGCACGTCGCCGATTGGCCGCCGACCTATCGCACTCCGAGCACCGACGACGTCAAGACGTTCACGCAGGCGGAGCGGCCGGCCATCGAGTACGCGAAATATCTCCAGTATCACGCGGGCCGTCAACTCGAGAAAGCCGCCGACTTCGCCCGCCGCTGCGAGGTCGAACTCTATCGCGATCTCGCCGTCGGCGTCGACCCCAACGGCGCCGATGCTTGGATCGATGCGGAGGCCTACGTTCCGTCGGTGAGTGTAGGCGCGCCGCCGGACCTGCTCAATCCGGACGGCCAGGATTGGGGCTTACCGCCGCTGGATCCCAACGCGCTGACCCGCGACGGCTATCGCACCGTCGCCGAACTCTTTCGCGCCAACATGCACGCCGCCGGCGCGCTGCGCATCGATCACGCGATGTCGCTCACGCGTTTGTTCTGGTCGCTGCGCGGACGTTCGGCATCGGAAGGTACGTACGTGCAGTACCCGTTCGAGGATTTGCTGGGCGTGCTCGCGCTCGAGAGCTCGCGCGCCAAATGCAGCGTGATCGGCGAGGATTTGGGGACGGTGCCGGACGGGTTTCGCGAACGGATGAAACGGGCCGGCGTGCTGTCGTATCGCATCCTGTTCTTCGAGCGCGATTCGAACGGCGACTTCATCCCCGCCGAACGCTATCCGGCACTGAGTCTGGCGGCAACCGGCACGCACGACCTCGCGACGTTCGCGGCGTGGCTTGCCGGTTCAGACATCGATCTGCGCGCAGCTCTGGGCGTCGGCGACCCGAATCTCGTGCCGCGCGAACGGGCCGAGCGCGATGTCGACCGGCAACGGCTCATTTCGACACTGCGCCGCTGCGGCGACCTCGACTGCGACAAACCGGCCGCCGAAGACGTGCTCCTCGCCGCGCACCGGTTTCTCGCGCGTTCGCCGGCGCGGATCGTCATGATGCAAATCGAGGACGCCATCGGCGAAGTACTCCCGGTCAACGTCCCCGGCACGACCGAACAATACCCCAACTGGCGCCGTAAGCTCAGCCTGGACTTGGAAACGATCGGCAGCGACCGGCGCTTCGCCGCGCTCTGTGACGTGCTGCGCAGCGAACGTCCGCGCCAAGCGACTACAAACGAACTCTGACTCACTCTTCCGCCTAGTTTGTCCGACGTGTCGGACAGGCGACGACAGGATGGGTGCCCTCGGCTGCGCTCGTACGCCCACACCTTCCGGATTGGGGGGTTCGTCGAGCGAAGCCGAGACGAATCCATAGGCCCAAACGCGAAGGATTGCGCGCGCAGCGCAATCCACATCATGTTCAAACTCATTTGCTCAAAGACCAAGATCGCGGCGTGTTGAAGCGCAGGCTTTCACGCGATCTCACCGGTGGGGCTGCGCGCGCGATTGACCGCGGCGTAAACTCGTCGGGACCGGCGCACCATCTCTCCACTTTTCGGGATCGAAAAGCTGACAGAAATCGCGCAGGTCGATGCAGTTCCGGACGGTGTTCGGGATCACCAGGTGACAATCGCAACTGGATCGTTCAAGACACCAAGTCGGTCGAGCGTGACCACCAAAGCGGCTTGTCGAATTGGTGATCGACCCGACACCCGGCCTCTGGTACCGTAGGACAACCGGAGTATCTAGGCTGCGTAGGCAATGCTCAGCGTAAGTCAATTTCTGGTTCATCGCCCCGACCGGTTCGAAAATCTTAGATGTTATCTGAAGCGCGAACCAGCGATATTGCGGCACACCCGCTTCCCAATGAGGCCCGGACATGATCGATGCTCAGTTCGCCCTGGTACTCAACCTGCATCAGCCACCGGGAAACCTTGAGGACATGCTCCACCGCGGCGATTGGATGGCCAACGAGATCCTGTGGGCGATCGACCGCATTCCACGCGCGCTTTGGGGCTACGAAGACGTCGCGCGCGTGCATCTGTCCGTATCGGGAACACTGCTCGAGACGCTGGCTGATCCGAAATTTCAACACGATGCCTACGGAATCGTCGATTGCGGCTCGCTGCTGTGGCACTTGCAAAATACGCGCATCATACAGATCCTCGGCACCGGGTACTATCATCCCGTACTGCCGCTCATCCCGGCCCAAGATTGGGACGAGCAGCTTGGGCGCTGGCTCGGAATCGCGCGGCATCTGTTCAGCCGGCCCGAATTCCGCGGCTTCTGGCCGCCGGAAATGGGTTTTTGTATGGAACTCATCCCGGCTCTGCGGCGCGCGGGATATCGTTACGTGATTGTTGACAGCGAACATGTCGAAGCGGTTACGCCGATGCGCTGGGAGGAACTGCGTTACCGCCCGCATTGGGCGCGCTTCGGCGGTGAAGAGATCATCGTCGTCGTGCGGGACCGCGAGCTTTCCGACGCTCAGGAAAGCGGTCTCGACGCAGGCTGGTTCATCCAAGAGGTCGGCGCGAGAACCAAATTCTGCAGTTTTCCGCCGCTCGTCACGACGGCTACCGACGGCGACAACGGCGGCTGGTTCCGGAACACGTCGATGCCGAACAACTTTTGGGGCCATTTCTACCACGATCTCCTCGAGCGAGTGCGCTCGAACCAGAGCGCCGGAATCCGCCCCACGTTCATCGACGACTACCTCCAAGCCCATGGAGCCGAAGGTGAGGTGCGGGTTCGTACCGGTGCGTGGAACACCGGCTGGCACAGCGGAACCGGCTTCGTCCAATGGACGGGATCAGGCCCGCAGCGAGAAGCGCTCGAGCGAGTCGCCCGGGTGAGCCATGCCGTCCATGCGGCTTGGAGCAGGGCCGCCGGTTGCAGGAGCGAGGATGCACGCCTCTACCAATTACTGGGAGACGCTCAGTGGCGAGTCCTGCGAGCCGAAACCAGCTGCAATTTCTTCTGGGGCGACGCGTGGGTGCAACGCTGCAACGACGATCTCGACGTCGCTTGTTGGCTGCTGGGCGAAGCCGCATCGCGCTCCTAGGTATTTGTCCGACTCGTCGGACAGACGACGTCGGGAGGCTTCGGTGAAGCCGACGCTGGCCGGGGCTGAGGGAAGGGAACGAAGGCTGCCATGTTCGTCGTAATGGTTGCTTCGGAGTGTGCGCCGGTGGCGCAAGCGGGCGGATTGGGCGAGGTCATTTTGGGCCTCAGCCGCGAGTTGGAACTGCGTGGGCACACCCTCGACATCATCCTTCCCAAATACGATTGCATGCGCTACGACCGGATCGAGGGGCTCTCGGTCGCGTACCATGACCTCTGGGTCCCCTGGTACTCGGGATCGATCCGCTGCACGGTTTGGTTCGGACTCGCCCATGGCAGGCGTTGTTTTTTTATCGACCCGCATTCCCCGGACAATTTTTTCAACCGCGGGCAGTTGTACGGTTTCGCCGATGACGTCACGCGATTCGCATTCTTTTCCAAGGCGGCGCTGGAGTTCATGCTGCGCACGAATCGCCGGCCCGACGTCATCCACTGCCACGATTGGCAAACCGCCCTCGTGCCGGTGCTGCTCTTCGAGATGTATCAACAAATCGGAATGCACGACCAGCGAGTCTGTTACACGATCCATAACTTCGCGCACCAAGGGGTGACCGGCGAGTTCATCCTCCGCGCGACGGGGTTGAACCGTCCAGCGCACTTCTTCGACTACCGACGCCTGCGGGACACCGCCAACGACGCCGCACTCAATCTCATGAAGGGCGGCATCGTCTATTCGAATTTCGTCACCACCGTCTCACCGCAACATGCGCGGGAGGCTTTGTACACCGAGCAGGCACAGGGATTGGCACCTGTTCTGCACGCGCATCGCGGAAAGTTCGGCGGCGTGCTCAACGGCGTCGACTACGACGTGTGGAATCCGGAGATCGATCCGCTCATCCCTCAACATTTCACCTCCGACGAGCTCGGCGGGAAATACGCCGTCAAGGAAGCGCTGCGCGACCGCCTTTTGCTCCGCAAAGACTTCAAGCCGATTCTCTCGTATGTCGGCCGGCTCGATCGCCAGAAGGGCGTCCACCTCATCCACCACGCCATCTTTTACGCGCTGGCTCGCGGAGTGCAGGTCGTCGTGATGGGCGGGGCTGCGGAGCCTGCCATCAACGATCACTTCTGGCACCTCAAGCGGCTTCTGAACGACCACCCCGACTGCCACCTCGAGATCGGCTTCGACGTAGAGTTGTCGCATCTCATCTACGCCGGTGCCGATATGATTCTGCTGCCGAGCCTCTTCGAGCCGTGCGGCCTGTCGCAGATGATCGCCCTGAAGTACGGCACGGTTCCGATCGTGCGGGCGGTCGGGGGACTCGTCGACACGGTCTTCGATCGGGATTACTCGGACCGGCCGCCCGGAGAGCGCAACGGGTATGTCTTCCACCAGACCGATAATATTGCCGTCGAATCGGCGCTCGACCGCGCCGTCGGACTTTGGTCTTCCTACCCGACGGAGTTTCGTGAGCTCATCGTCAATGGCATGCGTCAAGATCATTCGTGGGCCGCACCGGCTCAACATTACATCAACATCTACGAGCACATCCGCCACAAGTGAACGCCGGGCGGAGCCGGTAACGGAGGAGAGAATCATGGGAGAATTGCCCGAGTACGTCGACGGACTACCCAACATCTGCGGGGCCGAGGACCGCATCGATGCCGCACTGCGCGAGGGTCGAACGCGTCCGGTGTTTCTGCCCGCGGGCACGCAAGGGTTTGGGAACATCGAGAGCGCCTTCGCAATCGCCTTGCACATGCACCAGCCGCTCATTCCCGCGGGCGGGAGCGATCTCCACACCGCGGCGACCATCGGCAACCTGCAAGCGATGATGGACAACCCGGGGATCGGCGACAACCACAATGCTCCGGTTTTTCTGTGGTGCTACAAACGCATGGCCGAATTCGTGCCGCAGTTGCTGCACGAAGGCTTTGCGCCGCGCGTGATGCTCGAGTATTCGGGAACGCTGCTCCACGGGTTGCGCCAGATGGGAGCCAACGATGTGCTCGACGGTTTGGCGAAGATCACCTGCGACCCGTACTACCGCGGGGCGGTGGAGTGGCTGGGCGCTCCGTGGGGACATGCCGTGGCACCCTCGACCCCCATTCAGGACTTTCGCCTGCACGTTCGCGCCTGGCAGCACCACTTTGCGGCCATCTTCGGACTCGAAGCCCTCGGGCGGATTCGCGGCTTCTCACCGTCCGAGATGGCTTTGCCCAATCATCCCGACGTCGCCTACGAGTTCGTCAAAACATTGACGGATTGCGGTTACGAATGGGTTCTCGTGCAAGTGCATACCGTGGAAGAACTCGACGGACGAGGTCTTTCGCGACCACACCTGCCGCATCGGCTGGTATGCACGAATTCGCGCGGCGAGACCGCCAGCATCACCGCCATCATCAAGACGCAAGGCAGCGACACCAAGCTGGTCGCCCAGATGCAGCCCTACTATGAAGCCAAAGGGTTGTCGCGGGTTGATCTCGCGGGAAAGCCCGTCCCCCCGCTCGTCACCCAGATCGCCGACGGCGAAAACGGGGGCGTGATGATGAACGAGTTTCCGTCCAAGTATCTCGAGGTCGTGCGTGAGTGCTCGGGCTCCCGGACACCGATGGTGAACGCGACCGAGTATCTCGAACGGTTGTACTCGACCGGGATCGGCCCGGACGACCTGCCCGTCATCCGGCCGATCTTCCAAAAGCGCATTTGGGACAAAATGGCGCCGGGCGACGGGCCCGAGCGGCTGGCCACGGTGATCGATGAGCTCCGACGGGAGGACGGACGCTTCCATATGGAAGGCGGGAGCTGGACCAATGACATGTCCTGGGTCCGCGGATACGACCAAGTTCTCATTCCCATGGAGAAGGCCAGCTCGCTGTTCCACGAGCGGGCGCTGAGGCCAGGCGTCCACACCGACGAAGCGCGCTACCGCAACGCGCTCTTCCACCTGCTCACCGCGGAAACGAGCTGCTACCGATACTGGGGCCAGGGGATCTGGACGGATTACGGCAGCGAGCTTTCGCGGCGTACCAGCGAGATCCTCACGCACGAGTTTTGAAAGCCCGCCGGCCTTTCTTGCGGTAACCCGCGCGCGGCGACAGCGACCGAGTGTCACAGCGCTGCGCCGCGTTCGCGTCGCGCGTGGACTCCTTGGCGGCCCGAAGGCGGATTCGGCTACGCCCAAGGCGGCGGTCGGCCCGGGGGTTATTTCCGCACCTGTTCAATAAAGCGCCTGAGTCGAGGGCGGTTTCGACTTCAGGGTACCATCTTTAACGCCGTTGTTTTCGCTGCATTTCCCGAGCGCAAACCGCTTCGGGAATCGAGCACCGGATCGGTCTGGATTTCAAGGGGATTTCACCAGCGATCCGCGTTGCGGCACAGCGCCTCGCTTTGGGTTGAAAGCCGCTGAGTCGCACGCCGAGCGTGAAGCACTTTGGGTCCTAGCGGAAAGACGGAAACATCACGAAGCGGCCAGAGGAGGCGGTTGGTCATGAATGCGGTCGAGCTGCTGCGGGCAGAAGCTAGTGTCGCTCGAAGCGAGACGGGAAGTTCACGCTACTCTTCAAACTTTTTGGTGCTCGTACAGAATCTAGCCTTTGCCAAGTACGTCGGCATCTGGGGTCACGACGTTTCCACGGATACCTGGAACTTCCACCCCTGCAGCTATAGCCGTTCCGTCCCGCACAACGCCGAAATTTGGGAAGCAAGCGTTGGGTCGCTGATCGACCGCTTTGGTGTCGGCTACCAAGATCTGGCAGATCTCTACTTGGACACGAACGGAGGACACTACTATCGCCTCGACACTCGGGTTGCGGAGGGGACGTTCGGACTTGGAACCGCAGTGATCAATCGCAACGTTTTGGGCCTTACCTGGGGAGTCGACGCCGGCGGAACTCTTGCGGTTAACCTCCTGGTGAAGAATATCGGCTTCGAGAAACAAGTGGCCATCGTCTACACCACTGATGGTTGGCTGACTCTGCAGAACGCTTTCGGCAGTTACTTGCAGTCGCTCGCTCCGGTGCGTTTGCCTCATCAGCCCAATGCCGAGCTCTGGGAGATCGTGGCTCCGGTCGGGGCCGGCGAAAGCGGTCAGTTCGCAGCGTTTCTCACCGTCGCCGGCACGACGTACTGGGACAATAACTTCGGCCTGAACTACTCGTTCTCGTCCTGAAGATCGAGCCGCAGACCACCGTCGGATACGATCGAAGCACCGTGAACCCCATCGTATCAAACTGCTGCGGAACGTCGCCCCGCCGGCGTAAGACGAGCGCGCACTGAATGCAGCAAGCTCGACGATGGAGCGACCGTGACGGCTCTGCCAAGCCGCTTGGCGCGACGTGGCTGGCCGAACGCAAAGCGTTCAATTTCGCGATCTATTCGAAATACGCGACCGCGGTGACGCTGCTTTGCTATGGTGCGACGAACCTCGTCGAACCGGTCTTCCGGCTCGAATTCGACCTCCGCAAGAATCGAACCGGCCGCGTCTGGCACGCCCGGGTTTCGGACGCACTCCTGGGGGATGCCAAGTACTACGCGTATCGCATCGACGGGCCGCCGCCGTCCGGTGACCGTTTCGAGCGGCATGCATTCAACCCGCGGAAGATTCTGCTCGACCCATACGCGCGCGGCGTCTTCTTTCCACCGGGATTTGACCGCCGCGCCGCCGTCGAGCCCGGAGCGAATGACGGACGGGCACCGCTCGGCTTACTCGCTCGCGAGGTTTCGCGCGTCAGAGCCGGTTTACCGATTTTCGACGCGGGTCGCCGCCCGCGGCACGATAGTGCGCTCGTGATCTACGAAATGCACGTACGAGGCTTTACGGAAGATCCGAGCTCGGGCGCCCCCGAGGACCGCCGCGGCACGTACCTCGGTGTGATCGACAAAATCCCGTATCTGCAAGCGCTCGGCATCACCGCCATCGAGCTGATGCCAGTGTTCCAGTTCGACCGCACGGAACCGAACTACTGGGGATACATGCCGCTCGCGTTCTTCGCGCTGCAGCACGACTACGCGTCGGTCCCGGGCGAACAGACGAACGAGTTTCGAACGATGGTGGCGGCGCTGCACGCGGCGGACATCGAAGTCTATCTCGACGTCGTCTACAACCACACGAACGAAAGCGACGAGTCAGGACCAGTCTTTAGTTTCAAGGGCATCGACAACAGCACGTACTATATGGCGTCGCCCGATCCGGCGCGTCCGTATGCGGACTACACCGGCACGGGCAACACCCTGCATTGCTCGAACGCAGCAGTGCGCCAGCTCGTCATCGAAAGCCTGCGGTACTGGGTGTGCGAGCTGGGCATCGACGGGTTCCGTTTCGATCTCGCCTCGGTCTTCTCACGCAATACCGACGGCACGATCGCGTACGAGGACCCGCCGATCTTCGGTGAGATCGCGATGGACCCGTACCTTTCGAGCGTGCGGCTGATCGCGGAGCCGTGGGAGGGCAACCCGCGCTTTCCCAACTATGAGCTCGGCGACGAAGGTGCACGCAATCAGCCTTTTGCGCGCAGCTTTCCCGGCATCGACTGGCGCCAATGGAACGACCGGTTTCGTGAAACCGCACGCCGTTTCGTCAAGGGCGCTCCGGGGTGCGTGCCGGATTTGATGACCCGCGTCCACGGCAGCACCGACGTCTTTCCGGCGGGCCCCCCCGACTCGTACCGCCCCTATCAAAGCGTCAACTACGTTGCCTCGCACGATGGTCCGACGCTCTACGATCTAGTCGCCTATACGACGCGGGAGGGCTGGAACTGCGGCGGCCCGGACGGCGATACCGGCGTCGCCGCGGAGGTCATGCGGTTACGCAAGCGGCAGGCGAAAAACTTCTGCTGTTTGATCATGCTCTCAAACGGCACGCCGTTGTTTCGAGCCGGCGACGAGTTCCTGCAGACTCAAGGCGGCAACACCAATCCGTATAACGTGGATAGCCCCGTCACGTGGCTGAACTGGCGGCGTCTGGACGAGCACCGCGACGTCTTCCGTTTCTTCGCGATGATGATCGCATTCCGCAAGCGCCACCCTTCGGTCGCACGATCGACCTTCTGGGAGAGCGATGTTCGTTGGCACGGCGTCGGCCCGTCGCCGGACTTGACGGAGGCCTCTCGGTCGGTGGCGTGGCTCCTGCGGGGGGACCGGGAAAACGACGACGACCTCTATGTGATGCTCAACGCATACTGGGAGCCGCTCACGTTTGCCGTCCAGGCTGATGACGCATCGGCTTGGCTCCGGATCGTGGATACGAGCCGAGACAGCCCCGACGACATCGTCGACGAGATCGATCGCGCTCGACCGATCGAATCACTCTCGTACACCGTCGCACCGCGCTCAGTCACCGTGCTGCTGCGCAAACGAAACTCGTGTCTCGGTTCATAAATAGAGGACAGTCGCGAGCCGGCTTTCCGCGAACGAAGATCCGGTCCGCTTTGTGTCACCGTTTTTATGAACCGGGACACGAGGGCTGCGCCGTGCGCATTCCGTCGTCCCAACGCACCAAAGCTCGACAAAAGCAACGTGCTATGACGCTGCGCACGCTGTTGGCGCCTACGGTGGACGGCGCTGATAAATCTTACGGTCA
>JBEKHC010000085.1:0-22197 GCA_050012475.1 Candidatus Velthaea sp. | reverse complement strand
CGCGTCGAAACGCAAGCCATCGGTTGCCGTGCTCGAGGGAGAAAAGCAATGCCCGACTCCGCCGACGCCCAAACGTGGGATGCCCGCCGTTATGCGGAAAACGCGCGCTTCGTCGCCGACCTCGGACAGCCCGTCGTCACCTTGTTGGCGCCGCGCGCGGGCGAACGTATCCTCGATGTGGGTTGCGGCGACGGCGCGCTGAGTCTCAAAATCGCGCATTCGGGCGCAACGGTGGTAGGGATCGATCGATCGCCCGAACTGGCCGCTGCCGCGCGCGAGTGCGGGCTCGACGCGCGCCTGATGGATGCGCGAGAGATCGTTTTCGAAAACGAGTTCGACGCCGCGTTTTCCAACGCCGCGCTGCATTGGATCGGGGCCCCCGACCGCGTGCTGCAGAGGATCCGTCGAGCGCTGCGGCCCGGCGGCCGGTTGGTGGGCGAATTCGGCGGTCACGGCAACGTGGCCGCGATCCGCACGGCACTCGCCGCAACCTTACAAGCGCGCGGTCTCGCCGTGGCCTCGCCGTGGTATTTCCCGACCGTCGAAGAATACGCCGACCGGCTCCAAGCCAACGGCTTTGCGCTCGAAACAATCGCGCTGTTCGCGCGTCCGACGCAGCTGCCCACCGGTCTTCGGGCCTGGCTCGATACGTTCGGCAATCCGTTTACGGCCGTTGCCCCGCCCGACGAGCGCGGCGCGATTCTCGATGCGGTCACGGCGCTGCTCGCTCCGGTGCTGCGCGACGGGCAAGGACGTTGGACAGCCGACTACGTGCGGCTGCGTTTCTCCGCGCGCCGCGATTAAGAGAACGCGGCTTCGCCGGCCGTCGGGTTCAGGCGAGCCGGGCGAGGATCTCGGCGGTGGTTCCGATCTCGCCGATGCGTGGAAAGATGATCGTGAGCGCACGGTCGTGAGCGTCCGCATTGAGATCGGTCATCGCGTCGGCGGCGAACGTCAGATTATAGCCGCGCTCGAACGCATCGCGCGCGGTCGATTCGACGCCGATGCTCGTCGAGATCCCGCACATGACGATGTTGGTGACGGCGCGCCGGCGCAATTGCAGGTCGAGCTCCGTGCCGTAGAACGCGCCCCACTGGTGTTTGAGAATGAGAATGTCGCGCTTGGGGTCGGCGTTCAGTGCTTCGATATAGTCGCTGAAATCAGCGGGCATCGGCCGGCTGGGCGCTGGCGCTTGGGTGCGCGTCTTGAGCTGGTCGCCGAGATCCGGCGACCAGCCGACATGCACGAGGACGACGGGCAGTCCGGTGGCGCGAAATGCGTTCACCAAACGCACGACGTTTTCGACGACCGCCGCCGCCGAATGCACCGTCGGCAGCGCGACGATCCCTTTCTGCATGTCGATGACGACGAGCGCGGAACGCGGGTCAACGGCGGTGATCGGCATACTTCCGGCTCTACCCGGCCGGGCGGGCGACGAATCGGCCGTCTCCGGCGTTGACGAACGTCATCGAGGCGAAACCGTCCGTTCGCCATTCGTGGGTTGCGAACCCGGGCGCTTCGCGGCGCAAGCCCAACAGACGGCCGCCCTCGAACAGTTCGGGCACCCGCTGGGGGATGCTGCTGATGCTCGTGGTCGCCAAGGCTTGGCCGAGTTCGGCCCGGCGCTCGCAATGGATGTGGCCGGCGATGATGCGGCGCACCGCCGGCCGGCGGGCAACGATCGCGCGAAAGCGGGCCAGGCCGACAAAGCCGAACAGGTCGGCAGCGTTGACGCCGGTTCGAAACGGCGGATGATGCATGAAGATCAGCGTCGGCCGCGCGGCAGCGGCGTCTAAGCAGTGGTCGAGCCAGTCGAGCGGCGCTGCGCGCAGAATGCCGCCCGTTCGGCGCTGTTCGGACGTGTCGAGTCCGACGATGCGCAGGGGACCGATGTCGACGCTGAAATCGAGCCGTTCGCCCGGGGTGCCGGGAAAATACGCGCCGGGCAGGACCGCGCGCAACGCTTCGCGCCGGTCATGATTGCCGGGGACGACGTACACCGGCGCAGCGCAGCGTGCGAGCAGGTCGCGCAGCACCGCGTACTGCGCGAGCCCGCCGTCGTCGACCGTATCGCCGCTGACGAGGACGGCAGCGGGCAGCGGCCGCAACGCGTTGATCCAAGCGATCGTTGCGGCGAGATAGCCTGCTTCGGGGCCGTCGCGGGTGATATGCGTATCGGTGATTTGGGCAAACAGCACGTCGAATTATTCTTTTCTTAGCGTCGTCCACACATGCCGGGAAGAGAACGCCACCGCCGGTTCCGAACCGTTTCTTGATGCGTCAGCCTGCCCTCGTCGTCGAGCACCTTGCCAAGCGGTACAACCGGACAACCGCGCTCGTCGACGTGTCGTTCACGGTGGATGCCGGCGAGATCGTCGGACTGATCGGTCCCAACGGGGCGGGTAAATCGACGGCGTTCGGCATTCTGTGCGGCTTGCTGCGTCCCGACTCGGGCACGCTGAGCTACGCGGGCGAACTGCTCGGCCGCGACCGCGGCCGCATCGTTTCGCTCATCCCGGAAACGCCCGACGTGTACCCGCTCTTAACGGTGTGGGAACACTTGGTGTTCGTCGCCCGGCTGGCGCGCCTGCCCGCGGGCTGGGAAGCGCGCGGGCAGACACTGCTCGAACGGTTCAACATGGACGGCGTACGCGATACGCTGGGCAGCGATCTTTCCAAAGGGATGCGCCAGAAAACCCTGGTCGCGGCGACGGTCCTCGCGAATACGCCGGTGCTCTTGCTCGACGAACCGATGATCGGTCTCGATCCGCTAGGCCAGCGCGGCTTGCGCGAGGTGTTGCGCGATTTGCGCGCGACGGGGACCTCGATCATGTTGAGCACGCATCAGCTCGAGGCTGCCGAGGCGTTGTGCGATCGGGTCGTCATTCTCAATGCCGGCCTCGTCGTGGCGAGCGGCACGATCGATGAGCTGCACGCCATGGGCAGCGGGACGCTCGAAGACGTTTTTCTCGCGATCACGCACGCGTGAACGCGCTCTTGACCCTGGCCTACGCCGACCGGCGCGGGATCGTCAACGACGTTCGGCGCGGGCTGCGCTCGCCGGGCCGGATCGCCGTTTGGATCGGGTATCTCGGGGTGCTCGGGTTTTTCTTTTGGAGCCGAAGCATTGCGCGCGGACCGGGCGCGACGCACGGCGGGACGAGCGATCTTGCGCGGGCGGATTATTTCGTCTGCATTTTGCTGGCGACGCTGGCGTTCTCGCTGGCCAGCGGGCTGGGAGCGGTCGGGATTTTTCGCAGCCGGGCGGAAGCGCGGTTCATCATCGGCTCGCCGGTGCCGGCGCCGTTGGCGATCGCGTACTTGCAGGCGCGCGAAGCGCTGGCGCGCGGCGTGCGTTTGCTGTTCTCGTTCACGTATTTCATCTTTCTGTTCGGGCCGCGGCAGTTGGGTGCGGCCACGGTCATCATCGATTTGATCTTGGGTTCGGCGACCGTCACGGCATCGGCCGTGGTCGTCGTGCCGCGGCGGATGCTGCCCCGGCTGGGCAGCTTGGCGTGTGGGATAATCTTCTCGCCGCTGGTCGTGCTCGCGATCGCGCCGGCCGTGCGCGACTTCGTTGCGGGTTCGCCGCTGCCGTTGCCGCCGCAGCTTGCGCATTTCATCCTGACCGCCGTGCCGGCTTGGCACCCGGGACGCGTGCTGCTGTCGCCGCATCCGCAATGGCTGATCCCCGTGCTTGCGCTGACCGCCGCGGCGATCGTCGTGCTGGCGTCGGCGGGTCGCGATGCGTATCCGGAATTGTACGCGCTTTCGGTTGCGCGGATCGATCGGCTCGAGCGCTGGCACAAGCGGCGCGAGAAAGGCACCGCACCCGTGTCGGTCGTGCGCGGCCGCCAATTTTCGCTGCCCGCGCCGCCCGGCGTATTCATCTTCATCTGGAAAGCCATGGTCGAGTTCGGCCGCCGCACGAAGCGTGAATATATCGTGGGCGCTGCCGTGCTCTGCTGCGTGGCCGGGTTCAGCGCCGCGCGGATCGCGAAAGCGGACGGCGAAGCGTTCTTCACGACGCTTGGCGGGATCATCGTCAACGTGGTGCTCGTCATCGGCATCATCGGCATCACGGCGACGAACTCGATCACCGGCGAAATTCGGCGGCCCTTGTTTTGGTTGGCCCGGGCGCCGTTGTTCGAGCGGCTCTGTGCGCTCGTGCTGGCGCGGGTGTGGCCGTTGATCGCGGCGCTCGAACTCATCGCGCTGACGTTCGCCTTGAGCGGCGGATCGGCGGCCGGCACGATCTTCTTTGGGGTGGGGATGCCCGTGCTCGTCGGTTTGCTGGGCGCGGTGGGTTTTGCGACGTTCGCGCTGTTTCCGGGTCCAGTGGATTTGCGCGGGCCGGTGACGGTTCTGCGCTTGGGGATGACGGCGACGCTGCTGGTTCCGCCGTTCGTGCTGGCCGTGGTCGTCGCATCGATCTTCGATGCGTCGCTCGCCGGGCTGGTCGCGGGCGTACTGCTTGCGATCATCGAGAGCGGCTCGCTCATCGGGATCGCGGCGTGGCGCCTTGACGGTCACGTCGACCGGTTAGCCGTCTAACGAACGGCAGACCGGCCGCCGCTGCATCCAGTGCTGCGCGGACGGTGTCGGTAGGTAGCGTGAAATCGCTGCGCGGGCATTGCTCGTTGGTCTGTTGTCGGCCGCCGGATCGGATCGGTTGAGGCAGCGGCTTTTTCGCGCAGCGTTTCGTGAATGCGTCGTCCCCCTCGCCGATGGTGAGGGGGACTTTTTTTTGCTCTGTCGTTCTGCTTTTGAGGAGTGTCTTCGATGAGTGTTACGGATATCGCGACCCCGGCCACGGTCACCGACGAATACCTGCGCAACAACGACGCCTACGCGCGCACGTTCCGGGGGCCGCTCCCACTGCCGCCGGCCAAACACACGGCGATCGTGGCGTGCATGGATGCGCGTTTGGACGTGTATCGTATTTTGGGTTTACACGAAGGCGAGTCGCACGTCATTCGGAATGCCGGCGGTGTCGTCACCGACGACGCGATTCGCTCGCTGGTCATCTCGCAGCGGCTGCTGGGCACCAATGAGATCATCCTGATTCATCATACCGATTGCGGCATGCTGACGTTTACCGACGACGCGCTGCGCGCGCAAATCGCCGCCGAGACGGGATTCAAACCGCCCTATGCGCTCAATGCGTTCGACGATCTGGCCACCGACGTGCGGGCCGGCATCGCGCGCATCAAAGCCGATCCACACCTGCTGCATCGCGACCGCGTGAGCGGGTTCATCTTCGACGTCGCCACTGGGCGCCTCAACGAGGTGCGGGGCTCAGACTTCGTCTAAGCCCCGAATCCTCAGTTAAGCCCCGAATCCTCAGTCGTACATCCCGCGCACGCTCCAGCGTTCGCCTTCGCGGACGAGGCGCACGAGCGCCCCGTCTTCGAGCAGCACGTCGTATTCATCGCGCATCAGCGGTGTGCCGCCGCCGGTGGCCGGTGTCCACCAGCTTTCATCGACGCGCCAGGGTCCGGCGACGTCGATGATCGCTTGCGGCGGCGAACCGATGAAGCGCGGCATTCCGGCGCGCAGCAGCACATCGACGGGAGTCGAATCGATCAGGCGCAATTGGACGGCGGCCGTCCCCGGTAGAGCCGAAACGGACGCGTCACCGGCGGACCAGGCGGTGTTCGCCGGGGTGTCGAGCGTAAAGGGTTCGAGGGCATAGCGCGATTCGATGCGTGGACCCTCGACCACCCGCGCTCGCAACGCGTGATCTTCGCCCAGCGCCGCGTCGAGCCGCGCGATGGCGATGCCCAGCGCGTCGGGGTCGGGATCGCCCGCGGCAAACAACGCGATTTGAACGCCGCCGTTTTCCAAGTGCCCAGCCGCAAGCCGCAAGCCGACGACGGCCGAACGGAGCACGACACCTTCCAAGCGCGCCCGCAATAATTCGAAGAGCGTGGTTGGCTGCGCGGTCGGCTGGGCGACGCGGGTCGTGATCTCATGGACGTCGCCGTCTTCGCACTCCAACCCCAGCACGAGCGCGCCGCAGCGTTTGCCCGCGACTTCCAAGTCGTCGACCACTCGGCCCACGAGCGTGCGCAACGCGAAGAGCACCTGATCTTCGCTCGACGCGCTGCCTTCGCCATAAAGGGTGCGGTCGATGCGCATGGCGCGGGCGCGCGGGCGCAGCGGACGCGGATCGATCCCGCGGGCACGGTCGTGCCAAACCGCACCCTCCGGCCCGAACCGCCGCACGAACGGACCGTGCGGCAGCGCGGCGAGTTCGCCCAGCGTGCGGATGCCCAAGATCGCGAGCCGTTCGATTGTGGCGGTGTCGAGCTCGAGCGTTTCGAGCGGCAGCGGTGCCAGAAAATCCGCCGCCATGCCGTCGTCGAGACTGGTTCCATCGCCAACGAGCGCCGCGGCGCGCGCCACGAACGGATTGGCGGCGAGACCCAAGCGCAGCGGCAAATCGAAGCCGCTCAGCGCCCCGCGAACGGCGGCCAGCCAGCCGGCCGTGCCGCCCTCGATCCCGTGCATCTCCAGATACGCGCAGCCCAAGCCGGCATCATCGATCAGCGGCGAAGCTGCGTCGAGCGCCTCGAGCATCGCCTGCCAGATGCCGGCGTCGTGCCGCGGGTCGTCGATGACGACGCGGGCATCCCGAGCGGCGGCTTGGGCTTGAACGAGCGTCATCCCCGGCCGGACGCCCAGAGCCGAGGCGGCAGCGGAGCACTCGATGACGCGGCCGCGCTCGGGTTTATCGGCGACGAGGACCGGGCCGGCCGTCGGCACGTCCGGATCGCTCAAGCGGGCGACGTGCAGTCGAAAAGCCGGAGCCAGAACGCAGATGATGGGCATGGGAGCCCATTATAATCGAACACATGTTCGCTTGCAAGCGAATTGTCGCCCGCGCCGTTTCAAGCCCGGCCCCAGCGCCGCTTTTGTAAACATTCCAGGCAGATTAAACCATTGGTCCGGATCGGCCGTCTTTCATAATGATTTGATAACTATTGATGCCGTCCGAGGGCGATCGAAGCTCGTCTAAACAAGTCTTTTGTCCTAGGCAGGCAGGCCAAGGGTCTGGTTTGGCTTCGAAACGGCGATGGTCGGCTCAACCTCACTAGACAAGTCTTCCACTCCTCGTTCTATAAGATTTGGCTTGAATGTATCAAGAGTTCGGCGATACAATTGACGTTAGCAGCAGTTGCTATATAATAGCTGGACGAGATGCGGATTTTGGTCGCGTCTCGTCTGTTCTGGAGGCATCGCGAATGAAATCGATCACGTCGAAATTCCGATCGCTCATCCGGTTCGCGACCGAATTGCTCGATCGCCCGGAATCGGCAAGCGGTCGAATTACCAGCAAATTCATCGGACTCATCTGAAGGGATCGTCTGGTTTCGCCCTGGACTTCGTCGCTACGCGGCTCATTTGCTGAAGCAAACTTCGCCGCTAGGCTCCTCGCCAGGACGAAACCAGACGATCCCTTCGCCGGGACTTCGTCGCTACGCGGCTCATTTGCTGAAAGCAAACTTCGCCGCTAGGCTCCTCGCCAGGACGAAACCAGACGATCCCTGAGTTTTGGCCGCTGCAATGACCCGTCGGGCCTTGGCTCGACGGGTCGTTATACGGCGGTCGACGCGCGCGTGCGCGCCGGCGCGGATGCTGTCGCAAGCAGGTGTTCGCGCAGCGCAACGAGCGGAGCGTGAGCCTCGAATGTCGTGCAGGTGATGAGCGCGCTGGCGCCCGGCACGGCGCGTTTGTGCTTGCGCACCGTCGCGCGCACGTCGTAACCGGCGAGGGTTCCGAAGTGTCCGGGCGGCCCGTTCCAGCGCACCCGCTCGATTGCCGTTTCGAGCCGCACCGAGGCGAAGTACCGCAGTTCGCTCGATGCTTGAAATCCCACCGCAATCAGGACGGCATTCGCGCGATGGGCCAAACTCGCCAGCCGCGTCCAGGTCGCCGAGCCCGTTCCACGACCGCTGGGCAATGCCGGGATCACAACGACGGAAAAGGCTCCGGAGCGTAAAAGGATGTCGGCGGCGCGAGCCGCGCCGACGGGTTCCGACGTGGAGACGATCAGGAGCCGCTCGAGCCGAACCCCGGCGGCCGACAGGGCCGGTGGGAACGTCGGGGTGCCGACGACTGCACCCAGGCCGGCCGAGGTCGCGACGGCCAGCAGCCGGGCCGCAATCGCCAGCCGGCCCGAGCTCGGCGCCCCTTCGAGCGTCGCAATCGTCCCGCGCGGCAGCCCGCCGCCCAAAATGCGGTCGAATTCGAGCATTCCGGTCCGCAAGACCGCCTCGTCGGCCAGCGTGAACGCGGCCTGCGACGTATCGCGAAAGCGCTGATCGAACCGCTCGCGGAGTTCGGTAAACGCGGAAGGCAAGGTCATGGGAGCATAGTATAACTCGAACGTATGTTCGATGTCTAGGTCAGCCGCGCCACGCCGCCGGCCGGACCGTTCGACATCGCAGCGGGTCCCGGACGGCAACCCGTACCTCCCGAAGTGCGCGCCAACCAGATCATAGCCAACCAGATCATATAAGGAGCAACCGGGATGACCAGCATCGCCAGTCCGCCTGGCAACCGCTGGTTCGCCGAACGAAATCGAAGACGAATCACGCTCGCACTGCCGCGCAACGGAGTTGCCAACGGCGGGGCAGCGGATCTCCGACGCATCACGCTCGCCCCGACGGCAGATTACGCCGGCGGACGTGACAAAATTCTCCGCCGGCAACCTTTGGTTTATCGAATTTACGCCGGTGCCGGCCGATGTTAAAACGGAGCAATGCAGGCACGCAACGGATTGCACGACGAGTATAAGCGCAAACACGTCGGCGTTTGATGAAACGAATTGTCACGTTTCAAAGAATCTTCGCTTCGAGCGACGAGCTTTGCTCGAATTGCCCGTCGCGACCGCCGCGCAGCCGACACCGAGGGGTCGGTTGATGGCGAGCGTCGGCTTCGACTTCGGACCGCGAACCGGAAAGATATCGACCGGCTCGAGCGCAATCGAGTAAGGAGCACCCTCGTTGCGTTTTTTGATTGCGTGGAAATGACCCGAACCGTTCCGTCCCCGGCGCGCGCATCGATTGCGCTCGCGCCCGTCGATTATACCGACCGCACGCTGGCGAACGGGTTACGCGTGCTGCTCGTCGAGGATCATCGTGTGCCGTCGGTGGCGATCAATGTCGGCTATCGCGTCGGCGGGAAAGATGATCCGCCGGGCCGGTCGGGTTTTGCGCACCTTTTCGAACACTTGATGTTCAAGGGGACGGCGAACACGCCGCCCGAGACGATGGACCGGCTGACCGAAGACGTCGGCGGATACAACAACGCCTTCACCGCCGAAGACATCACGAACTACTACGAGGTCGTTCCGTCAAATCACCTCGAGACGCTGTTGTGGGCGGAGGCGGATCGCCTGGCTGCGCTGCGCATCACGCAATCGAATTTCATCACCGAGCGCGAGGTGGTGATCGGCGAATACGATCAGCGCATTCTGGCCGAGCCGTACGGCATGCTCGACGAACTCGTCAACCGCGAAGCGTACACGGTGCATCCCTACAAGCGCGGCGTGATCGGCGATCCCGGTAACCTGAATGCCGCGACGCTCGACGACGTCGTGCGGTTTCATGCCACGTATTATCGGCCCGACAATGCGGTACTCGTCGTGGTCGGCGATTTCGAGCCCGCTCAGGCGCAGGACTGGATCGAGCGTTACTTCGGAGCGATTCCCAAGCCCGCCGGCAACGTTCCGCGCGTCACGCTCGTCGAACCGCCGCAAACGGCCGAACGCACGATCGACTATCGAGCCGCAAACGTTCCGCTGCCCGCCGTCGACTACGCGTATCATATTCCGGCCGCCAACACCCCCGACGGCGCCGCACTCGATCTGGCCGAGACCATCTTGGGGGCAGGCAAGAGTTCCCGGTTGTACCATTCGCTCGTCTACGGCAAACAGCTCGCGACGAGCGCGTACGCGCGAGCCGATTTGCGCGAACACCCGGGCTTGTTCGAGTTCTCGGTCGTCCTCAGCCGCGGCAGCGACGTTGCCGACGCGCGCAAAGCGCTCGATGCGGAGATCGCGCGCCTGCGCGGCGAGCCGGTCAGTCTGCAAGAGTTGCAGCGCGCAAAAACTCAGATCGCCAGCTCGTTCGTGCGCGGCCGTCAAACGTACAACGGGATCGCGCTTTCGCTCGTGCGCGCGGCGATCGAGCGCAACGATCCCGGCGCGGTGAATACCGACCTCGTGCGCTATTTGGCGGTGACCGCCGAGGACGTGCAGCGGGTCGCGACAACGTATTTACACGCCGACAACCGCACCGTTGTCGAATATCTGCCGCAATGATCGCCGGTACGACGCCGCCCGCTCCGAGCGCTCCGCGCAGCGCCACGCTGCCCACGCCCAGCGAACGCACGCTGCCCAACGGCCTGCGGGTGATTGCCTTCGCGCAGCGCTCGGGCCCCAAGGCGCTCGGGGTGCCGCTGATCGCCGCGCAGCTGATCGTGCGCGGCGGGGGTGCGAGTGAGACGGACGCCCAGGCTGGTTTGTGCGCGCTGACCGCCTCGCTGTTGACGACCGGCACGATCCATGCTTCCGCGCTCGAAATCGCCGAGCAGGTCGACGCGCTGGGCGCCCGGCTCGACGCCAATTCCGGCTACGACGCGTCCGTCGTCAGCGTCAGCGCGACGACGCCGGTGTTTCGCGACGCGTTTGCCATCTTTCGCGATCTGCAACGTCCGGCGTTCGCCGCCGCCGAAGTCGAACGCGTGCGGACCAAATCGATCGGCGACCTCGGGCTTACGTACAGCAATCCGAGTTCGCTGGCCCGGCTCGTCGCCAGCCGCGTCGCCTACGGTGCGTCCCCGTATGGCCATCCGCTGGCGGGCACCGCCGAAACGCTCGCGACGCTCACCCGCGACAAAATCGCGGCGTTTCACCGCCGCTGGTATCGCCCGGATAATGCGGTGCTCGTCATCGGCGGCGACATCGTCGCCGAGGATGCGTTCGAGCTCGTCGAGGAGGTCTTCGGCGATTGGACCGCACCGTCCGAAGCCTTATCACTTCACGTTTCGCAGCCGGCAGCACCGCCGGTGGCGCGCGTCCTCGTGATCGACAAACCCGATGCCGGCCGCACCGCGATCATCGCCGGTTCGGTGGCGATCGCCCGCAGTTCGCCGCAGTATTATGCGGGCACGGTCGCGACGGCGGTGCTGTCCGGATACTCCGGCCGGCTCAACCAGGAGATTCGCGTCAAGCGCGGGCTTTCATACGGCGCCGGCGCGCAGCTGGTGACGCGCCGCGATCCGGGAATGTTTGTCGCGTCGACGCTCGTCGATCACAGCAAGGTTGTCGAAGCCGTCGGCGTGGTGCGCGCGACGCTCGCTGGCCTGGCCCAAGCGCCGGTCGATCCGGCCGAGCTTGCACCGCGCAAAGAGACCGTTCTGGGTTCGTTTTATCGCGGCATCGAAACGCTCGACGGTATCGCCGGAACGCTGGGCGAGCTCGCGCTCTATGACGTTCCGCTCGCCGATCTCGACGGCTACGCGGCGCGCATCGCGGCGGTCACGCCGGCCGACGTACAAGGCTTCGCCGCAGCGCACATCGACGCCGATCCGTTTCTGGTGCTCGTCGGCAACGCCGGCATCTTCGGCGAGGCAATCCGCGCCGCGCACCCCGACGCAATCGTCATTCGCTCCGACCGGCTCGATCTCAACGCGGCGAACCTCCTAGCCGCAAACGACTAACCCTCTCAGGGATGCTCTGATCTTGACCTGGACATTGTCGCTACGCGGCTCATTTGCTGAAGCAAACTTCGCCGCGATGTTCCTCACCAGGACGAAATCAGAGCATCTAGACCAGCAGTAGGACCTTACCGGTGGTCAAGCGCGCTTCGAGATCGCGGTGCGCGTCCGCAGCGGCGGCCAGCGGATAGGTGGCACCGATGCGAACGTTGAGTTTGCCTTCGGCGATGAGCCCGAAGAGTTCGTTCATGCGGCTCAGCAGTTCGTCGCGCGTGCGCTTGTAGTCGCCCAGGGTCGGACGGGTGAGGTAGATCGAACCGGCCGCCGACAAGCGTTGCGGATCGATAGGCGGCACGGGTCCGCTCGAAGCGCCGTAGCACACCAGATAGCCGCGTTTGGCCAAGAGGGCGAGGCTGCGTTCCCACGTATCGCGGCCGACGGAATCGTATGCCACGGCGACGCCGCGCCCGGCCGTGAGCCGCTCGACCTCGGGAGCAAAATCGGTCGCCCGATAGTCGATGACGTGATCGGCGCCGGCAGCTTGCGCGAGGGCGACTTTTTCCGGGCCGCCGGCCGTGGCGATGACCGTCGCGCCGGCGAGCTTGGCCAGCTGCGTCAAGAGCAGCCCGACACCGCCCGCCGCGGCCTGGACGAGGATCGTCTCGCCGGATGCGACCGGGTACGTACTGGAAACGAGATACTGCGCCGTGAACCCTTGCAGCATCGCGGCGCACGCGGTGCGGTCGTCGACACCGGCGGGCACCGGCACCGCCTCGGCGGCCGCGACCACCGCATATTCGGCGTAACCGCCCAGGTGCGCCGCATCTAAATACGCGATCCGCTCGCCCAGCGCGAATTCCGTGACGCCCGCGCCCAACGCGTCGACCGTCCCCGCACCCTCGCGTCCAAGAACGAAGGGCAGCTCGCGCTGGTAGATGCCCATGCGCAAATAGACGTCGATGTAGTTCAACCCCGCGACGGTCTGCTTGACGCGAACCTCGCCGGGGCCCGGCTGGGGAACCGGGATGTCGACGAGTTCCAACACGTCGGGGCCGCCGTGACGTTGGATTTGGATCGCTCTCACGCCGGTGCCAACCCGCTTTGGGTTGGCTCGGTTTCCCGGGGGCCCCCGTCGGGTACGCTGTCGCCCATGGAACGCACGACACTCTACGAAGACGACCTGACCGAAGAGCGCTCGAGCACGCCGGTCGAGCGCGAGGAAGTGCAGCACACCCTGGCCCTCGACCCCGATATCGACCCAGGCGATGACGACGACGACGAAGACGACGAAGAAGACGAAGATCTCGACGACGGGTAACGACGGAGCTCCGGTCGCTTGAGGACGAAGCTGCCGACGGTCAAGGGTGATTCGCGGCCGGCACGCATCGATATCGCGTTAATTCGCGATACGTTCAATGCTTGGAGCGAAGACAAGGCGCCGCGAATGGCCGCTGCGCTCTCGTTTTCCACGGTCTTTTCGATCGCGCCGCTGCTGATCATCGTGATCGCGATTGCCGGAACGGGCTTGGCGCTGAGCGGCGGGTTGGATCATCCGCACGGCAACGTCGAAGCGCAACTGCTGGATCAGATTCGCGCGCGCGCCGGTGCCCAAGCCGCCGACGCCGTGCGCGATCTGGTCGCGGCGAATTTCTCCAAGCCGCACCAGGGCATCATCGCGCAGATCATCGGGTGGGTCACGTTCATTTTGGGCGCATCGGGTGTGTTTGCGTCGCTGCAAGACTCGCTCAATACGGTCTGGCACGTCGAGCCGGGCAAGCAAAGCGTTCGCCAGAGCGTTTGGCTGACGGTGCGCCAGCGCATCGCCTCGCTGGGCATGGTGCTGGTGATGGGTTTCTTGATTCTGCTGACCTTCGGGATCGGGGCGGTGCTCGCCGTCGTGTCGACGTATTTCATTCACGTACTGCCGTTCCCGGGCGCGGCCACCGTGTTCACCTACGTGAACTATCTCGTTTCGATGGCCGTCATGACGCTCGTCTTTGCTTGCATCTATAAGATTCTTCCCGATGCCAAAATCGATTGGTCCGATGTTTGGATCGGTTCGGCGATCACCGCGCTGCTGTTCGTGATCGGACAAGCGCTCATCGGTCTGTATCTGGCCAAGAGCGGAACCGCGTCGGCGTATGGCGCCGCGGGTTCGCTCTTGGTGCTGCTGCTGTGGATCTATTACTCTGCTTTGACGCTCTTCTTCGGCGCCGAATTCACGAAAATCTACGCGCAGCGGCGCGGCAAAATGATCGGCAGCGGGCACCCGATGCCGCGACCATCGCCGGCGCGCGCGGCTACGGCGACAGCGACGTCAACGGCGGCACCGCCTCGAGCGGCTGCCCCGTAAGCCGATCCCGGCTGCGGATGTAGGCCGTTCCGGCGATGAGCCGCGTCCCGGACCATTTTTCGAACGGTTGAATTCGGCTGAAGATCTTGATGATGCCGATGACACAGACCATCGATCCGACCAGGCAGCCGAAACGCGCGAGCGCCCGCCCGAGCCCGACCCGCCCGAAACGCTCGGTCATCACGCGCAGATCGACGATCATCATGCCGAACGTTTGGCCGGCCAGCCCAACGAGCAGCACGTAGTACAGCATCGCGACGAGCACGCCCCAGCCGCCGCTGCTGTCGACCGCCGCAAACAGGTGCGGATGGTGGCGCACCGCGTCGAGCAGCCATTTGGGCAGCGTTGGGTCGGCGGCGGTTTCACTGGCGATCTGCAGCGGCAGGCGGGGCAGCAGCGCTTCGATGACGATCGCATCGATCAGGAAAGCCGCCAGGCGCCGCGGGAAATTGGCGTAAGCGCGGCGCGCCACAGCGCCGGCGGGGAGCGGCGGCGCAACGAACGGCGTGACGCGAAATTGCGCGAAGCGCGCCGACCACTGGAGGTATGACGGATCGCGGGCGAAGCTGCGCAGCGCGGCGATGCGTTTGCCGGCGTACGGATTGGACGAAACCCATTCGCCGATGCGCAGACCGCGCTCGGCATCGATCTCATGCTGCTGCTCGGCGAAGGCCGCCGGATCGATCGTCCGCCCGACGAGCTGGAACGTCGATACGGAGATCGCCGACAGCGCGTCGTCGAGCGACGCGCAGCAGAGCAGCCCGGCGCGATCGGCAGTGTATTCGATGCGACGCAGCCATGCTCCGAACAACACGCTCACGAGCGCATTCTCTCGACCGCTGACGCTCAGCAGTGAGGTGACGCGGGTGTGCCCGGCATCGATGTGCGCGAGTTCGCGGCCGATGAGAAAGCGCAGTTCTTGCGGCGTGAAATGCTCGATCCAGCGCGCGGAGACGATCAGCGAGTACGGTTCGCCGATCCCGACCGCGACGATCGGCACCAGCGGGTCGTCGCGCACGAACACGTTGGGGACGGGCATGCGCAGCGCGCGCGAGCATTCCAGCGCGATCGCGTACACGTCACCGAATTGCCCGGGGTGAACGCGCAGGCTCCCGCCGATCAGCCGTCCGCGCGCGAACGTTACGAAGAGCAGCGCGCCGATCACCAAAAGCGAGATCTCCTTGCCCGCCGCGAAGCTCGGAAAAAGATAAGCCAGCAGCGGCGCGGCGGCGGCGATGCACGCCAGGCTCCAGAACAGCACCCTCCACTCGTTGGGCACCCGCACCGAGTCGGCTCCGTGGAACGTCGACGAGCCGGCGTGCGCTGCGTCTACCAGCCCCATGTCCCGACCGCTCCTTTGAAAGGCCCCACGATATTTGCCGTGATCCAGCCGCCGTAAAAATCACCGGCTTGCGCCGTGACGCGCTCGCTGCCGACGTAGCACGCGTCCAGACGTGCGGCGTACAACGCAATATGATTCGTCAGCGCTCGGAAGGCCGGCGCCGGCGACGGATACGACCAGCCGGCGTCGGCCACGACGACGCGGTCGCCCTCGACGAGATCCCAATAGCGGGCGACGCCTTTGAATTCGCAAAACGACGTCCGGTCATTGGGGCGCAAGGCCGCGGCGGCGATCGACTCGGGCGGCAAATAGTAGACCGGGGGGTGACTCGTTTCGAGCACCCGCCAGCCGCCGGAGCTGCGCGCGATCTCGCGGCCGCCGTGTTCGACGCACAACAAAACAGCGACGCGCTCGATACGCGGCGGTCGCGGATAGTCCCAAACCGATTCCTGGCCGGGCCCAGGGACGATACGCCACCGGTTCGTCACCCAGCGCTACTTCGACGCCGGTCGAAAACCCCTTGAAGGAGCGCTCGGACTTCGCGCGCACCTATGAGGGTCGGCTCGGCTGCTCCGCACGGAGGTACGATGAAGACAGCGCGCCTCGAAGTCGGCCTGTTCGTTACCTGTCTGGTCGATCTGTTTCGCCCCAGCGTCGGCTTTGCGGCCGTCAAGCTGCTTGAAGACGCCGGTTGCCGGGTGACGGTTCCGGCGGCGCAGACCTGCTGCGGTCAACCCGCGTACAATTCCGGCGACCGCCAAGACGCCCTCGCGATCGCACGCGCGGTCATCGCCGCGTTCCGTGAATTCGATTATGTCGTGGTGCCGTCGGGTTCGTGCGGCGGAATGCTCAAAGTCCATTATCCCGCGTTGTTCGCCGGCGATCCCAGTTTCCGCGAGGCGGCGACGGACCTGGCCGGCCGCACCTACGAGCTCGTTTCGTTTCTTACCGACGTGCTGGGCGTCGAGCGCGTCGATGCGCGGTTCGACGGCGCGGTCACCTATCACGACAGCTGTTCGGCGTTGCGCGAAATGAACGTGCACGCCCAGCCGCGCCGGCTGCTGGACTCCGTTGCGGGCTTGCAGCGGACGGAATTGCCCAATGCGGATGTTTGCTGCGGGTTCGGCGGAACGTTTTGCGTGAAGTATTCCGACATTTCCGCCGACATCGTGCGCAAGAAGGCCGGCAGCGTCGTCGCGACCGGTGCCGGCACGCTGCTTTCGAGCGACATGGGCTGTCTGCTCAACATTGCCGGGAAACTGCAGCGCGACGGTTCGGCGGTGAGGGTGCGCCACGTCGCGGAGGTATTAGCGGGACTGACCGCGGCTCCGGGCATCGGCGCGACGCGGCCGTGAAGGCGCCCGTCGCATGAAAATCACCAGTCACGCGTTCAAAGCCAACGCCCGGTCGGCGATGGCCGATCCAATCCTGCAGGGCGCACTGCGCCGGATGGAAACGGGCGGCTTCAGCGCAGCGCGCGCCGCGGCCGTGGCGCGGTTGCCCGAGTTCGACGCGTTGCGCGATCGCGCGGTCGAGATCAAAAATCACACGCTCGCCAATCTCGATTTCTATCTCGCCCGATTCGAGCGCGAAGTCGTCGCGCAAGGCGGCCACGTGCATTGGTGCGCGACGGCGCGCGAGGCGCGCGAAACGATCCTCGCGCTGTGCCGCAGTGTCGAGGCCAAGACCGCGACCAAAGGGAAGTCGATGGTCGCCGAAGAGATCGCGCTCAACCCGTTCTTGGAAGCCAACGGCGTGCAGCCGATCGAGACCGATCTGGGTGAATACGTGATCCAGCTTGCCGATCAGCCCCCCAGCCACATCGTCGTGCCGGCGGTTCACCTCAGCAAAGAACAGATTGCCGATCTCTTCGTCGCCAATCACGGGCAGTACGGTAAGACCGAACGGTTGACAGACGCCCAAGCGCTGGTGGGCGAAGCGCGCGCGATCATCCGCCGCAAATATCTCGAAGCCGACGTCGGGATCACCGGCGCGAACTTCCTCATTGCGGAAACCGGGACGACGATCATCGCGACCAACGAAGGCAACGGCGATCTCACGCAGATGCTGCCGCAAATGCACATCGTCATCGCGTCGATCGAAAAAGTGTTGCCGACGCTCGAAGACGCGTGCACGCTGCTGCGGCTTTTGGCGCGCTCGGCAACCGGTCAAGAGGTCACGTGTTACACGACGTTCTCGACCGGCCCCAAACGTCCGGACGATCTCGACGGTCCCAGCGCGTTCCACGTCGTGGTGGTCGACAACGGCCGTTCGGCGATGCTCGGCACGCAGCTGCAGGACGCGCTGCGCTGCATTCGCTGCGGCGCATGCCTCAATGACTGCCCGGTCTATCGCTCCGTCGGCGGTCACGCCTACGGCTGGGTGTATCCCGGCCCGATCGGCGCTGCAATCGATCCGCACTTCATCGGCTTGGAGGAAGCAGCGGACCTGCCCGGCGCTTCGTCATTCTGCGGCAAATGCGAGGACGTCTGCCCGGTGCGCATCCCGCTGCCGAACATCATGCGCTACTGGCGCGAGCAGTCGTTCGAGCGCGAGCTGACGCCTGCGCCGCAGCGGGCCGGCATTCGCTTCTGGGCTTGGTTCGCGCGGCGTCCGCGGCTGTACCGTTTGGCGACGCGGGTCGCCGTCGCCGCTTTGGCCAAACTCGCCGGACCCAAGGGCCGCTTCGCGCGGTTGCCGCTTGCGGGCGGCTGGACCGCGGCGCGCGACTTGCCGGCGCCCGAGGGGCGCACGTTCAGCGAACAATGGCAGGCGGGCGTGCGCCGCTGGCGCGCGTGATGAGCGCCGGCGAAGCGATCTTCGCGCGCATCCGCGCCGGTCTGGGCCGCGGTCCGCTCTCGGCCGAAGAGGTTGAGCGGCTCGAAGCGCGGGTCGCCGCGCACGCGCCAAACCTCATCCCGGCGCGGGCGAACGGACCGGAAACCGGCCGTCTCGCGCTGTTCGAGCGGCTTGCCGAAGACGTCGGCACGACCTTCGCTCACGTGACGTCGTACAATGACGTCCCGGCCGCGTTGCTCGCGTATCTGACCGAACACGATCTGCCGACGCGGCTGCGCATGTCGCCCGATCCGGCGCTCGACCGGATTCCTTGGCACGACGAGTCGGCGCTCGAGATCGGGCGCGGGCGCGCCGAGTCCGACGACCTTGTCAGCGTCACGCCGTGCTTTGCCGCTGTGGCCGAGACCGGCACGCTGGTCCTCGTTTCAAGCGCCGACCGCCCGGCCACGCTCAACTTCATGCCCGACACGCACGTCGTCGTGCTCGCTGCCTCCGACGTGCTCGGCTCCTACGAGGACGCGTTCGCGAAACTGCGGCGCGCGCAGCCGGGCTCAGCGTTCATGCCGCGCACCGTCAACTTCGTAACGGGGCCGTCGCGCACCGCCGACATCGAACTCACGATCGTGCGCGGTGCGCATGGCCCCCGCCACCTGCACGTGATCGTCGTGCGTGTCGAACCGGCAAAGAGCAGCGACGGCTCTTCAGCGACAAGGTGATCGTTCCGTAGGGACGGGGCAACGCCCGCGCGACGGCCACATGGATCGTTCAGCGTACCAGAGCCGCATAGGACGTTCGGGCGTCGATTCGTGCCGCGCGTCTAGGCGGGGCCGGTGCGCTTGGCGGACGTCGTTTCGTCGACGAGATACACGATCGACTCGAACGCGTGCGGCAGGTGATCGCTTAGCACGATCTCGCAGCTTTTCGCAAACGAATACGCCCCGTCGAACGTGCGGCCGGCGAGCTCCGCGCGTTCATCGCGCAGCGCCGATGCGGCTCCTTCGGGATAACGGAACCCGCGATCGCCGCCGGCACCGCAGCAGCCGGCGCTAAACGGCGTCGTGCTTTCGCGCGCGCACGCATTGCCGATCGCCTCGATCTTCTCTTCGAGCCCCAGCTGATGACACGCGCACGTCGGATGCATCAGGACCGAGTTCTTCGGCCGACTGACCTCCAGTCGCGGCAGCACATCGTCGTGCAGCCACTCGGCGATGTCGACGATCTTGAGCTGCTTGTATTTGGCGGCATTGGCTTCGGTGAGGAGCCGCGGCCGGTCGCCCCACATCTCCGTCTCCAGTTCGGCCAGCAGCGTGCGCGCGCACGACGTGATGTCGCACATGATCGGCACCCGGCCGCCGGCGCTCCAGGTATACATCGCCTCGACGATGCGGTTCGCCATCACCTGCTGTGCCCCAGAGAATCCCTGATGGGCGAAGAGCTGCGAACAGCACAGCCCGCGCGCACTCTTGGGCAAGTACATCTGCACGCCGGCGCGGTGCGCTACCCGCAGCACGGTTTCCATGACATTGTCCTTGCCCAGTGCCGACGAGCCCATCATGCGCGTCACGCAGGCCGGAAAGTAGACGATTTCTGCCGTGCGGGGCGGCGTATGCGGACGCGCGGGGGCGCGGCCGATGCTGCGCGACCACTGCGGAAAGGCGGGCAGCAGCCTGGCGAGCATTTCGGTGAGCCGGGGCATCGCGGCGTTGCCGGCGATCTTTTGAACGGCGCTGCCGCCGTCGAGCGCAACGCGCACCGCGTTTTCGAACAGCAGAAAATTGCGGGCGGCGGCTTCCATGAGTTTCTCCGCGCCCGGGGATGCGGCTTGGGCGCGATCGTAATCGGTGATGTACGCCGTGCTGATGCCCACCGGGCAGACCGTCTGGCACATGCCGTCGGCGACGCATGATTCGCGGCCTTCGTATTCGTACTGCTGGGCGATCGTGCGCGCCCGGCTCTGCTGGCCCGCATTGTCCAGCGAGAGCCGCACGCGGTGTGCTTGGATGCGCTGGCGCGGCGTCAACGTCGAATAGCGCGTTGGACAGACCCATTCGCAGAAGCCGCACTCGATGCAGCGATCGGCGACCGGGTCGCCGAGCAGCGGCATGCCTTTGATGTGGGCGAGATGTACGTTGGGGTCGTCGTTGATGAGCACGCCCGGATTCATGAGGTTGCCGGGATCGATGAGCGCCTTGAGCTCCTTCATCACGCGATAGGCGTCGGCGCCCCATTCCGCGCGGATGAAGGGCGCCATCGCGCGGCCGGTCCCGTGCTCGGCCTTGAGCGAACCGTCGTAGCGCAGCACGAGTTCGACGACTTCGTTCATGAACGAGCCGAAGTGGCTCACGCGCGCGGCGTCGCCCATATCGTCGGTCACCAGGAAGTGGATGTTGCCGACGCTCGCGTGGCCGAACACCGCGCCGTCGTACCCGTATTTTGCGAACAGCTCTTGCAGACCTAAGATGAGCTTGTCCAAACTTTCGACGGGAACCGCGACGTCTTCGAGAATGACGGTCGTCCCGGGTGTGCGGGCGCCGCCGACGCTGGCAAAGATGCCGCTGCGCACGGTCCAGAGCAGCGCACGTTCCTTGTTCGAGGTGCTGAACGGCAGGTGCGCCAGCAGCGGAAGCGTCGCGATGACCGCCTCGGCGTGCTCTTGTTGTGCCGTTAATGCGGCTCGATCGGCGGCTTGGTAGTCGATGAGCAACGCTGCAGCACCGTCGGGCAGCGTCGCGACGATCTCGGGGACGCCGGGGCGCCCGATGACCGACCGCAGCGACGCGATATCCATCAATTCAATCGCCGCGGCGCCGCTCTCGACGAGCGCGGGCACGGACGCCGCCGCTTGGACGACGTCGAAGAAGAACAGCAGCGAACTCGATTGGTCGGCAGCGATGGGCACGGTGAAGAGTTCGGCCGACGCGATGTAGGCCAGCGTCCCTTCCGATCCGATCAGCAGGTGGGCGAGGATATCGATCGGCTCGTCGTGATCGAGGAACGAATTCATCGCATAACCCGAGACGTTCTTGATCGCGTATTTGCGCCGGATGCGCGCGCACAGTTCGGCGTTCGCGCGAACCTCGTCGCGCAGCGCGGCAAGCCCGGCGTACGTCGCCGCCTCGTCGCGCACGAAACGCGCGCGGTCGTCCGGCCGCGCGGTGTCGTAGCGGTTGCCGTTGGGCAGCACGAAGTCGATCGAGGCCAGCGTTTCGTAGGCGTTGTACTTCGTGCCGGCTTGCATCCCGCTGGCATTGTTCGCGAGCACGCCGCCCATCATCGCGACCTGGCTCGACGCCGGATCGGGACCGACCTTCTTGCCGGCCGGCTTGAGAACCGTATTGAGCCCGAGAACCGTCAGGCCGGGCTCGAACCACACTTTGCTGCCGCCGTCGCGCAGTTCGCTGCCGCGGAACGCGAACCGTTGATCGGCGATGACGCCGGTTCCCACCGTTTGTCCGCACAGCGAGCTCCCCCCGGCCCGCAGCGTGATCGGAACGTTCAAACGCGATCCGATGCGCAGCAATGCTTGCGAAGTACGATCCGTCGCGTCCATAGACGGCGCGATAGATCTCGTCGAATTTGAGTGCCTGCGCCGGAAATGCCGCTTCCAGCGCCGCGCGCAGTTCGGGATTGAGGGCCGGCTCGGCCATCGTTTCGAAAGCCGACGTTCCTTCACGAGCGGCGGGCTCGACGGCCATGGTGTCCCCCTTTCGGTTCGCACGTCGTGCGTCGTGATCGATGTTGGGCCGCTGCCGTTCGGACGGCGAGCGTTCGTTTGAGGTGAAGCAGTAAGTTAGGAAATACGTCCCGCCGCATGTGGGTTTCAGCGCCGGTGACCGGGAGCCGTGGACGAACTACCGCTTGTGTGCTAGTGTGGGCCCAGTATCCCAGAGTGCACCTGCTTGTTCGCGGCTTCCTGTCGGTTTTCAATCCCTTTATTTTTTCGCTGCGGCGACGATGCGCGCCGAAGTAACCCAGA
>JBEKHC010000084.1:0-21811 GCA_050012475.1 Candidatus Velthaea sp. | reverse complement strand
AACAATTTCGCGGAGCCAAGATGGCGAGAGCGAAATTTTTGGCAGTAGCGATTTCCCATGGATGGGAAATCGCGGACGTCCCCGCAGCCTCCCCATGCCGCCCCCGGGACCTCCCCACCAAATCACCCAACGCGAACGAGAACCGCATCCCCCTGCCCCCCACCACTGCAGATGGCGGCAATCCCAAGCCCCCCGCCGCGCCGCCGCAGCTGACTGACGACGGTCCCAACGATCCGGGCGCCGGAAGCCCCGATGGGATGGCCCATCGCCACCGCTCCGCCCTGCACGTTGACCGCATCGACATCGAGCCCCAACTGTCCCGACGACGTCAGCGCCACCGCAGAAAACGCCTCGTTGAATTCCCACACCGCGATATCGCTCGTCTCCAGGCCGTGCTTGTCGAGCAGCTTCTGCGCCGCCATGGCCGGAACGAGCGCGAGGTACGGCGGATCCCAGCCGACGCTGACGTGATCGACGATCGTTCCGAGCGCCTCTAAGCCGTTCGACCGCGCATAGTCTGCGTGGGCGAGCACCAGCGCGGCGGCGCCGTCGTTGACGCCCGGCGCGTTGCCGGCAGTGATCGTCCCGCCGGCGTCGATCGGTTTGAGCCGGGCCAGCGCTTCGAGCGAAGCATCGGCGCGCACGGGTTCGTCGCGTTCGACGCACAGCGCGGGAACATCGCCGGTGACGTACGGCGAATACTGCTGCGGATCGGCGACCAGATTCTGGGTTGGGATGTGATCCCACACGCTGCCGCCGCGCGCCCCGGCTGCGGCCGGAATGCGCTCGCGCGCCACACCCGGCAGCGCATCGACGACGATTTTGCCGTGCGCTTTCGTCGCCACCCGGATCGGCACGATCTCCGCGTCGAAATGGCCCGCATCGTGCGCCGCGCGTGCGCGAAGGTGACTGTTGTAGGCCAGCCGGTCCTGCAATTCGCGGGTGATGCCGAGTTCGGCGGCGACCTTGGTGGTCGAAGTCGACATCGCTTCGTTGAAAAAGTAGTCCCACAACCCGTCGTGAATCATCGCGTCGCGCACGACGGCGTCACCGAAGCGATAACCCGAACGCGCGCCGGGCAGCAAGTACGGCGCGTTCGACATCGACTCCATGCCGCCGGCAACGGCGACGCGCACGTCGCCGGCATCGATCGCCCGGGCGGCGTACGCAATCGCAAGCATCCCCGAAGCGCAAACTTTGTTGACGGTTTCCGCGGTCGTAGTCTTCGCCAATCCGGCTTTGAAAGCGGCCTGGCGCGCCGGCGCCTGGCCCACCCCTGCGGCGATCACCAGGCCCATGATCACCTGTTCGATCTCGGCGGCATCGATCGCGGCGCGGCGGACGGCGTTGCGAATCGCCTCCCCGCCCAGTGTCGTTGCGCCCAGCGGCGCGAGCGCGCCGCCGAGGCGGCCGAATGGTGTGCGAGCGACGGAGAGCACGACGGTTTTCGAAAGCATGACAGCGAAAAATTCGATTCGCGTTCAAGCGCTCCCGCAGCGGATTCGCCGTGCTCCCGTCAGCGAGCGGCGACTTGCGTGCAAATGATGTTGTTGGTCGGATCGCAGCTTTCGCACTCGAACTGCACGGTGACATGCGAAATCGCGAACTCGTCGCGCATCGCCGCGTCGATGCGCTGCAGAATTGCGGTGGCCTCGCTGATGCGCCGATCGTTGAGGACGACGTGCGCCGCCAACACGTGCGAGCCCGAGCCGATCGTCCAAACATGCAGATCGTGCACGTCGACCACGCCGGCAAAGGAGCGAATGCGCGTTGCGACGATCGGAATGTTGGCGTGATCGGGAGCGCTTTCCAGCAAGACGTGCGCGGCCTGGCGCACGATGCCGGCGACGCCGGCGATGATGATCGCAGACACGAACAGTGAGAGCGCCGGATCGATCCACGCGGCGTGGGTGGCCAAAATGACGGCGCCGCCGACAATCACCGCCAGCGCGCCGAGCGCGTCGCCGGCGACGTGCAGCACCGCGGCACGCACGTTCAGATTGCCGTGCATGCCGCGGACGAGCATCGTGCCGATCGCCAGATTCACGACCAGCCCGACGGCAGCGACCGCCAGCATGAGTCCGCCCTCGGGCTCGACCGGTGCGAAGAACCGCCGGACCGCTTCGATGACGATCGCAATCGTTATGCCGAAGAGTAAACCGCCGTTCGCCAGCGCAGCGAGGATCTCCAGCCGCGCGAAACCGAACGTCTGGCGCACGTTTGCCGGACGCGTCGCCTGCAAACTCGCGCCCAGTGCGATCGCCAACGCGACGACGTCCATGGTGACGTGCGCGGCGTCGGAGAGCAAGGCCAGCGATCCGGCCCGCAGACCGCCGGCGAGCTCGAGCAACGCGACGAACGCGGTGCCGGCCAGCGCAATCTTCAGCTTGCCCGGGCCGACCGCGGTGTGATCGTGGGCGGCCGCATGGTCGTGCTCGTGCGCGTGATGGTCGGCAGCGGGGTGCAGCATGAACCTACACTCGAAGAGCCTTCAATGCCAGCGTGGCCAGCATGGCACCGAAGGTGATGAACGTCCGCGACTCGGCCTTGCCGATCACGGACGGATCATACGACCCCGATTGCCCAGCGGCGGGTTCAAGCGCGGGAAAAATTCGCGGAACGCTGGCGACGTACTCGTCGAATGCCGCGCCGAAGGTGGTGCGCAAGAACTCCTCTTCATGCGGCACGATGACGCCGTACACGCCGACCATGATCGCCAGAGCCCCGCCGATGATCCCGAGCCGAACGAGCGGCCGATTTCCGCCGGTGAACGCTAACGCGAACCCCGCAGCGGTGATGAAGTTGCCGACGTAGAGCGGGTTGCGCACGTACGCGTAAGGACCGGCAGTGACGAGGGCGGGAGCTTCCACGGCATTCGAACGCGTCGTGACGCCCGAGTAGCCGACCGCCCACGCGCGAATCGCCTCGCCCGCGAACGCGAGCGGCAATCCCACCGCGATCGAAAAGGCGCTGGGTTTGCCGAGCACCGCCAAAGCGGCGGCGGGGATTGCCAGCAGCGTGCCGCGCTGGGCAAAAACGAAGGCGTCCAACGACGCCGGTTTGCCGTTCATCGAACCGCCGGGTTCGCGTGCGGATCGGCGGCAACCCGTTCGCGCGCGTCCGCGTACACGCCGCGGAGCGCTACGTTCAGGGCGATGACGGGTTCCCAGCCGGTCGCGGCCCGCAGCTTCCCGGCGTTCCCCAGCGTCAGCGGGACGTCCGAAGGCCGCAAGCGCTCGGGATCTTCGCGAATCTCGACACCGACCCGGGCGATGGTCACCAGCTGCCGCAGCGCGTCTTTCATCGCCGTCGCGCGACCGCTGGCGACGTTGTACACTTCACCCGCTTCACCGCCGCCTTCGAGCAGCAGCACGTACGCCGCGACGACGTCGCGGACGTCGAGCAGGTCGCGCTCGGCGTCGAGGTTGCCGACGAGCAGCAGCGGATTGCCGCCGGCCGCGATCCGCGCCAGTTGCAAAGCGAAGGAGGCCACGGCGAAACGCCGGTCTTGACCGGGCCCGATATGGTTGAACGCGCGCGTGACGACGACGTCCATGCCGTACGCCGCCGCCGCCGCGAGACCGTAGGCTTCAGCGGCGACTTTGCTCGCGCCGTACGGATTCGCCGGGTGCAGCGGCGCGGTCTCGACGATCGGAAACGCGGCCAGCGGCTGCGCTCCGTACACGTCGGCGCTGCCCGCGACGAGCACGCGCGGGTTGGTTCCGCGCTCGCCGCGAAAGCCGCGAATCGCTTCGAGCAGGCGCAGGGTGCCGCCGGCGTTGATGTCATGGGTCGTCCACGGATCGGCGATCGACGCCGGAACGAAGGCCTGCGCCGCCAGATGGGCGACCGCATCGGGCTGGGCGAGGTCGACGACCCCGCGGACGTTGAGCGCATCTTGGAGATCCAGCGGGAGCACGCCGTCGCCGCCCTGGCGCGCGTGTCCGGCGGCAACGGCGGTGTGACCGCGTTCTTCGAGGGCCGCGCAGAGGTGACGGCCGACGAACCCGTTGGCTCCCGTAACGAGGACGCGCATCCCGCTTACGATACTCGCAACCGCTCGGTCAATGCGCCACGAGCGGGCGCAGGCGGTTGAGGTCTTCGGCGACCATGTTCTCGACCAGCGCCTCGAACGTGACCGCCGGATCCCAGGCCAGAACGCGTTTGGCCTTCGCCGGGTCGCCGATGAGCAGATCGACTTCGGCCGGCCGGTAAAAGCGCGGATCGACCACGACGTAGGGTTCGTAATCCAAACCGACCGCCTCGAACGCCAGCCGCACGAAGTCACGCACGTAATGCGTGCGCCCCGTCGACACGACGTAATCGTCGGGCGCGTCCTGCTGCAGCATGAGCCACATCGCGCGCACGTAGTCGCCGGCAAAACCCCAATCGCGCTGCGCATCGAGATTTCCCAGCCGCAGTTCATCTTGGATCCCCAACTTGATCCGCGCGACACCGTCGGAAATCTTGCGGGTAACGAATTCCTTGCCGCGGCGGGGCGAATTATGGATGACGAGGTCTCCGATACCGGCGGCAAATCGACCCGATGTGGTCGTGACGTCATACAGCCAGCCTTGGAAATGCGGCTGTTCGACGATCCGCTTGACTTCGCGCAGATCCTTGCGCAAGTGCGCGCCTTTGCCGGCAGCATTCGGCGAGCGCAGGTTGATCGAGTAAAACGGCCCCGGGCGCTCCTCGCTTCCCACTTCGACGTTGAGCACCGTATCTTGGCCCAAGGCGTGCTTGACCATCCACCACAACCCCATCGCCAGGACGGGCGAATTGGTTTTGAAATTTTTATAGAGATACTTGCCGTTGCCCGCTTTGAGGCCGTCGGTGGCGTTAAAGCCCGCCAGGAACGCTCGCCAGCATTCCGGGCCGGCGTTCAGAACGACGCGCGGGACCCGCTTGTGCTTCGAATCGGTATAGCATTCGCGACGCAACCATTCCAGATACGTCGGCGCCCCGTTGAGCGCGAGTGCGCCGACAACTTCGCCGGTGAACCCCGAGGTGGTCGCTAAATAGGCCGTCGAGCCGCACGTCACCCGTTGCCAGCAGTCACGTCCCGACGCGTCGGCTGACACGGAACCGTCGCCGACGAAGGCACCCAGCATCCACGCCGTCTCAAGGTTCAGCGTCGTGAACGTCGGGACATCGGGGAACGATCCGCGCAACATCTTGTCGCCCGCAGCGACCGTGCCTGCAGCTCGCTCTTCGCCCTCCAGAAAGACGACATGCTCGGCTGTGGTCGTCACCGAACCGCACCGCGCTTCGATGCGGCGAACACCTTTGTTTGCAGTGACGGGGCGATGCTTGTAAGCCGAACCGCCGAGAACACCGACGAATTCTCGACCATCCCAGACTTCGACCCCGTCGATGCTCACGTCTTGATGATTTGCGCCTTTTTCGCGCACCGGTACGAGTTCGGCAATCGGGATGATGTCGATCAGATTCCCGCGGCGAACAATGATCGGTGTATTTCCGGGGACGCTTTCGTGGTTGAACAGGATCCCGCTGGAGGCGTGGAGATCGTACGATTCGCGATAGTTGACCGTGATCCAGTGGCCGTAGAGTTTGGCGACGCCGTAGGGCGAGCGCGGGTAGAACGGGGTGTGCTCGTTCTGCGGCACCGCGCAGACTTTGCCGAACATCTCCGAACTCGACGCTTGATAAAAGCGGATCTTGGGATCGACGGCGCGGATCGCCTCGAGCACCCGGGTGACGCCTAGCGCGGTGAATTCGCCAGTCAGCACGGGTTGCGAAAACGATGCCGGGACGAACGACTGGGCGGCCAGATTGTAGATCTCGCTGGGCCGCACGTCGGCGACGATCGCGGTAATCGAACTTTGATCGAGCAAGTCGCCCGAATAGAATTCGATCCGGTCCGCGATGTGCCGGATGCGCTCGTGCACGTCGGTTGACGTGCGGCGCGTCATCCCGATGACGCGGTAGCCTTCATCGAGCAGCAGTTCCGCCAAATACGAACCGTCCTGACCGGTGATGCCGGTGATCAAAGCCGTTTTCTGCGCCAAGTCAGCCCCTATTTCAGCACGCGCCCAGCGAGCGGCGCGCAACCCACACACAGGGGTACGCCCTGAGCGACCCGCGGGCCTAGAAGGACGGCCGTCGCGCTCCACGGGGTCGCGCCGATGGCGGTCCACTGCGCGCCCGAGGTCGCGTCCCAATCGAAAAACGTTTCGCCCAGCGCCCCGAGCTGCTGCGCCAAGACGATGCTCCCGGCAACTTCTTCGGGCGGCGGCGCGCCGAAATGGCTATCCAGATTGGCCGTTTGACCGCCGATATCGATCGGGATGCGGTCGCCGGCGAGCTGCTGCAGCCGCGCGTAGGAAGCGGAGAGCTCGGCGCGCATCCCCGCGAGCGACGCTCCGGCGTGCCGCACGCGCCAGTACGTCATCGGCTGCAGCACATCGGCGTCCTCGGCAATCCTCGCGTATGGCACCTCTTGCGCCGCTGCCGGCTCGATCACCGGATCTTCGACGGTCGCGGCGATGAGCACGCGCGGACCGACCGCCTCGCGTAATTTTTGCACGTACGTTGCGAGGGCCGTTCGCGGATCCTCGGCGCCGCCCAGAAAATCGACGCCCCGCTCGAGATCGACGGCTAAGCCTTGTATCCCATTGCCCGCTGCGGTGCGATAGGCGGCCGAGGCGACGTTGGCGGCCAGGTCTTCGAACGAAGCGTTGCGGGGCACGGTCCAAGCGACGATCGCGATGCCGCGGCGCGCCGCCGCGTCGATGAAGCGGTCGATCGCCGCGCGCCGGGCGGGCGTGACGTACGAGTATTCACCGTAACAAAAGCGCAGCTCGATCGCGCGTAAACCGGCGCGTTGCGCACGATCGAGCATCGCCTCGACGTTCCAGCCCCCAACCTCATCGAACGACAGCCACATCGCTTTCCCGCGCAGCGCGTCGATGGTCGACACGGGCAATTCCCGCGGCACGCCGACGCCGACCTCGATGCGGCCGGCCGCCGGGCGGCGCACGTCGTAGGTGTATTGGGCGCCCGGCTCAACGGTCGAATCGCGAAATGACGACGCCGGAGCAGTGATGTCGAACGTGACGCGCTCCCCGTTTGCGGCGCGGCGGGTCACGCTCACGCTCCCGTCGTGAACGCGCGGAAACCAGCCGACGACCACCGCGTGCGGACCCAGAGCCCGCGCGGTTACGGGCGGCAAACGCCACGCCAGCGTATTCGTCGCTGCGGTGAGCAGCCGCGGGACGCGCGGCACGTCGCTGGTCACGCGCAGTTTGAGCGGGCCGGCTTCGGTGAGCCGGACGATCGCCGCCGGATCCCCGTAACGGGCGCGCGGCTGCCATTGCACCTCGCCGCGGTCTGCGCTCACGTCGACGTGCCCGCCGGGAGGAATGTGCGCGCGCCGGCCGTCCGCGTCCGCATAGCGCATCCGGACCAGCAGCCGGTCTTCCCCGTCAGGCGAGAGGCCCAACGGCACGAGATCCACCACGGCGCTGACGGGAATCGTCGCCACCGGCCGCTTCGGCACCGCCGCCCGATGTCCGCAAGCCGCAAGCAGCACGCCCATCGCCAACACAATCGCAAACCGAACGGGCGCAGTGCCCGCAGGCCGAACGCCATGCAGCTCGCCCGCAGGCTGAACGCCAAGCAGCTGGGCCTCAAGCCGAACGCCACGCGGATCGGCTGAACGCGAAACGCCAAGCGGCTTGGCGCGAAGCGCCAAACGCCATGGATTCGCGGCGCGTTCAGCGCCGCGAATCCTGCTAATCCCCGATAAAACGCGAGAGCACCCGCGCGCGCAGGGCATCGAGATCGTCGTCGGTCCCCATCCAATCATCGACCGTCCAGGCAAACGTCAGCGCGCCGTGGTGGAGGGTCGCGAGATAGCCCGCGAGCGCACGCACGTGGTTCATGCTTCCACTCTTGGCGAAGGTCCGCCCCGCCGCGAGCGAACTGCGCAAACTCTCACGCAAGGTTCCGCGCACGCCCGCGAGCGGCAAATCGTCGAGGATGACGTCGCGGAACGGTCCATTCCAGCCGGCTTGCAGAATCGCGGCGAGGACCCGCGGCGTGATCCGGTCGTACGTCGACAAGCCGCTGCCGTCGGCCAATGTCAGCTTGGCGGGATCGGCCCCGATCGCGGTGAGCCAAGCGCGCTCGGCGGCGATCCCGCTCGCCGTCGTGCCGGGGCCGCCGCTTTGCTTGCGGCCGACGGCTTTGAGCAGCACCTCCGCGATGAGATTGTCGCTGGGCCACCACATGTCGGCCAGCAGGTCCGTCAGCGGTTCGCCGGCATGGCTCCAGACGGTGCGGGCCGCCGCCGGCGCGATGCCCGAGCCGCCGCCGGTGCCGCCGGACGGAACTGCGATGCCGGCTCGCGCGAGCGCATACTGCGTCAGCTCGCGCAGGTACCAGATGGGATCCGGCACCGCGGCATCGAGCGTCTCTGGCGCGCTGCCGAGCGGCAGTTCGCCGATGACGTCGACGCAGCCGCCCGTGCGCGCGAGATCCAGCGCGTCGGCGCTGCCGGTGTCGGCGGTTGAAGCCTTCACACGGACGGCGAGCGCCGGCGTCGCCGGACACCCGTCGGGCGGCGGCGGGAAATGCTCGAACGGCGGCGGCGCTCCGCTGACCAGAACGGCTGCGCCGCGGGCCGGACCGGGCGCCACGCTGAGGTGCACGACGTTTTCCTCGATGACCGCCGCGGACACGACGGCCGCGTAGTCGTACGGGACGTCGTCCCACACCCAGCCCGGCGGATACGGCACGGCATCGAAAGCGCCGGCGTCGACCTGCACGCCCAGCGGCAGGGCCGCGATCCCTGCGCTGCGCGCGCTGCGCGCCAGCGCGTTCAAGTCGGCGACGCTCAGCAGCGGATCGCCCTCGGCGCGCACGGTCAGGGTCGCGCTCGCCGGGTCGACGAGCGCCTGCGTCTGAAAGCGATACCCCAGACCCAAATTCGCGAGCGCGACGCTTCCGGTCAAGAGCTTGAGCGTCGAGGCGGGCACGAACGCGTCGTCGGCGTTGCGCGCGTAGACGACCGCGCCGCTGCGCGTATCGACGGCCAGCAAACCGACGTGCGCGCCGCGCAGCACCGGCGCGCCGTCGAGCAGCCCGTCGATATCGGCGGCCAGGCTCGCCGTAGCGGCGGCATCCCAGGGCAGACCCGTGAGCGCCGGTTTCGCGTTGCCCGCCCCCAGGCGCCGGTCGACGCCCAAGGCCCGGCCCGGCGCGGCAACGACGCACGCGACCGCCGCGGCGACGACAAAAGCTCGCGCGCCGTTCAAGCCAAAACGCGATCCGCCATCCGCCGGGCGATGAACGCGGCGACCTCGCTGGGCAGCGTGCCGCGGCCGAAGCCGGCATCGTAGCCGAGCTCGGCCGCGAGCAAATTGGTGACGCGAGGGCCGCCCGCAACGAGGACGATGTCGTCGCGCAAGCCTTCGGCCTCGAGCAATTCGGAGAGCGCGGTGAAGTTCGCGATATCACTGCCCTTCTGCGTCACGACCTGCGAAACGAGCAACGCGTCGATGCTGCGCGCTTTGGCGAAGCGCACGAGTTCCTCGACCGCGATCTGCGCGCCGAGATTGAAGACCTCGAATTCATGATACCGCTCGAGGCCGTAGTCGCCTTTATATCCTTTCATGTTGAGGATCGCGTCGATGCCCACCGTGTGCGCGTCGGTACCGATGCACGCGCCGGCGATGCGAATCTTGCGCCCGATCCGGCTGCGGATGAGTTCGTCGACCGCCGGCATGTCGAGCTTCTCGCGCGCCGTCCGCGTCGCCGCGATCGTCGAGACGTCGATGGCGACCGGCGTGCGCGCGAAGACGACAAAGAAGGAAAAACCCGAAGCGATCTTCCGCCCTTCCGCGATGGTGACGTCGGTAAAGCCCATTTTGACCACGAGTTGGCGAGCCGACTCGTCGGCCGCTTCGCTCCATTCGATCGGCAGCGTGAACGAGAGCTGCACGGCGCCGTCGTCGAGCGTGTCACCGTACGGTCGTACCAGTTTCATGCCGTGGCCAGCGGACGCAGCGCGTCCTCGAACGGATTCCAGTACGCCGCGTCCTTGGGGATGACGCCCTCGAATCCGCGCCCGCCGTCGCACGGACGGGCGACGTCGGCAAACGCTTTGGCGGCGATCGCTTCCATCAAGCCGCGCGCGGCGATGCGGTGCAATAGCTCGACTGCTTCGTTCAGCACGACGCCCGCACGCGTTTCGACGGTGCCGCCGCGCTTGAACTCGATTTCGTCGCCGAAGTGGCGCGCCGTGCCCATCACGTACTTGGCGTTGGCGAGCGACAAGGCCCGGTCGCCGACGAAGGGTGTATGGATCGCTTCGGTCAGCATGCCGCAAAGGTGGATCGACTGGTCGGTCATCACCGAGGTGAGGTTGAACATCGCGTCGATGAGGTGACCTTTGAAAATGTCCCCGGTCATGTGTTTGGTCGGCGGCATGTACTTGAGCGGCGCGTTGGGGAAGCATTGCCGAGCCAGCTGCGCTTGGGCGATTTGAAACAGGAGACCGTCTTGCAGATCGGGATCGATCTCGTAGGCGTCGCCCAAACCGATTTGCGCATCGGGCAACCCGGCGCGATGGGCAAACGCTTCGTTGATGAACTGCGAGGCCAGCACCGCCGGCGCTTGTTCGACCGCGTCGGCGGTGGTGAGGTAGTTGTCCTCGCCGGTGTTGATGATGATGCCGGCGCGCGCGGTGATCAGCCGCGAGAAATGCTGATCGATGAACGTGCGTTTCATGTTGATGTCGCGAAAGAGAATGCCGTACATCGAATCGTTGAGCAGCATGTCGAGCCGCTCCAGCGCCGCCATCGTCGCAATCTCAGGCATGCACAAGCCGCTGGCGTAATTGGTGAGCATCACGTAGCGCCCCAAGCGCTCCGAGATCTCGTCGAGCGCCGCCCGCATGAGCCGAAAGTTTTCTTGCGTGGCGTAGGTTCCACCGAAGCCTTCGGTGGTGATCCCGTGCGGCACGTAGTCGAGCAGCGATTGGGCCGTCGAGCGAATGACGGCGATGATCTGCGCGCCGGCTTCGGCGGCGGCGACGGCGGCAGTCCGGTCTTCAAAGATGTCGCCGCTCGCGACGATGACGTACAACAGCGGCGGCGGACCTTGCGGCAGACGGCGCAAGCGTTCGTCGCGCTCCGCCCGGCGCGCGTCGATCTGAGCCAAGGCGCGCGCGACGTACGGCGCAAGCGCGGCGCGCCCGGCGGCCGGCGGCGTCGCGTTCGCATCCGGCAGCGGCCTGCCGGCGGCGAGGTCCTCGGCGATGCCCTGCGGGCTGCGGCCAGTCTCGGCGATCGCCGCGCCGATGACGCGCGCCGCGCCGGCGGCCGGATCGGCCAGCGCATCGACCACCCGATTCGGCAGCGGAACGCCGTCGGCGTCGACACCGTCGATACCGAGTAAGCGCACGACGGAACGTTCGACCGCAACCGTCGTGTGACGGCCGATGAACGCGGCGATCGGGTCGACGATCGCCTCGGCGAGCCGGCGCGCTTTGTGCACGGCTCCGGTGTCGATCCGCAGTTGCATGATAGTTGAAAAATTCCGGACCGCGCAGCGAACTTCCGCCGTTGTTTCGTTTGGCGCAGCCGGCAACGGATTCGCTAGATGGCGAATGAATCGGTGTCGCTGTACGCGCCGTGCGCTCCGGTCGCTTAGCGGGTGGGGCGGTTCCGCGTCTGCTTATGCATTCGATTTGAGCGCAAGCTGCACCGCGGCATACACGCTCTTGATCGAATAGTTCGGGTTGACCAAGCCGTACGGTTCGTTGAACGGCGGGGCTGGGCCGGCGTCGCCGTCCCGGAATTCACACCAGACCAGCGTCGGCAGTTCGAGTTCCCGATGCAGATACCACATCTGCGTAAAGAACTGCGACTGATCGCCGACCGAACTCGCGATGCACGTTTCCGTCGTGTGCAACCCGACGCCGCCGGGCAAAAACGAGACGGCCTGGATGTATTCCGTGCGCGCGTAACCGGGCGGCTTGTAGCTGTGGACCGCACAGCCGTTGGCCGAGCGAAACGCCCCGCGCGCGACGAGGTTGTAGATCCAGTTCAGATCGACACCGCTCGTCCCGCCGGTCCAAATATCGGTCGCGCCGGCCGCGCGCAGCGCCGTCGTCGTTGCCGCCAAGAGCGTGACATAGGCGTCGACATCGGGCGGCCCGTTCCAGTATTGCGGCAGATTCGGTTCGTTCCAGATCTCCCAGATCGGATTCGCCGAGGCATAGCGCGCGTGCACTTGCGCCGTCGCCGCCGCGTAGTCCGCGAGATCGACCGGCTGGGCGGCATACGCGGAAAGCAGAATCGTGCGCAGGCCGTGCGCGCTCGCCGCACCCACCACGGCGTCGAGAAACGCCGCCGGCACCTGCACGCTGATGCGAACGTATCTCGCGCCCAGCGCGGCGAGCAGTCCGACCGAACGCGCGGCGTCGTCGCCCGGGTAAAGTTGCGAGCCGAAAACCGTCGGGGTCGCGGGCGAACCCGCCGCGGGCCGCACGCTCGGTGCGCCGTCGTTGCAGCCGGCCAGGACCGCCGCCAGCGAACCACCGAGCAATTTGAGCACGTCGCGACGGCGCAAGCCGCGCGATTCGAAACCCGATTCTTCCATCTAGCCGCGTGCCGCCGTCGCGCGCCGCGCGGCGCGGCCGCGCAAATACTCGTCGAGCCCGCTTTCCCATGGCGGCGGCGGTGCGATACCGTACGCCATCAGCGTCGTCGACACGAGCGCCGAGTACAGCGGCCGGTTCACGCTCGAACCGAAGTTGTCGTACGTGACGGCTTCGATTTCCGGCGTGAGGCCGGCCCGCGCGAACGCGGCGGCGGCGAAATCGTACCACGTGGTGGCGCCGGCGTTCGTGAGATGATGCGTTCCATACGCCCGCGCGTCGATCGCGTCGCGGATGACGGCGGCGGCATGCGGTGCGAACGTGGGCGAAAAGGTCATGTTGCGGACGATGCGCAGCGGCTCGCCGCGTTCGGCTTGCTGGAGAACGCGTTCGATGAACGTATATCCTTTGTTGGAGGTGCCCGAGGCGCTGTACACGCCGCTGAGCCGGAAGATGAAATGCGCCGGACCGTGCCGCCGCACCAGCAGTTCGCCGGCCAGCTTCGAGATGCCGTACGCGGAGCGCGGATTGGGCGCGTCGGCCTCGGTGTACGCGCGCCCGAGCGTCCCGTCGAAGACGTAGTCCGTGCTGATCGTGGCGAACGCGATGTTCGCCGCGGCACACCGTTTGGCGATCCGGTCGACCGCCAGCGCGTTCACCGCGAACGCCCGCTCCGGAACGCGCTCGCATTCATCGACATTGTGAAATGCCGTGCAGTTGATGAGCGCTTGCAACGGGTTTGCGGCCAGGAACGCGGCGACCGCGGCCGTGTCTTCGATGTCGAGCTCGCCGTGCGACGGCGTTAGGAGCGGGCGGCTGCCGTAGGCTTCGACCAGCGCCGCGCCGAGTTGTCCGCTGGCGCCCAGGATCCCGATCGGTCCGGCTGCGCTCATCAGAGTGCTGTCTCAGAAGTTCGCATACAAAATCTCGCTCGTCTTTTCGTCCGGCTCATCGTCGTTCTTCGGTCACGAAGCGACAGCTTCGCCGGGTGCACCGAGCGAAGCCGAGGGCACCCACCTCATCTCTCCTCGATCCGAACGAAAATCCTCCGCGATCTTTGCCTGGAACTCCCGAGACACACCCTAGTAAATGCTCGCGAAGCCGCGCTGGGAGGCGTGCACTTCTTCGAGCACGCTCATCCACGCAATGTTGTAGTGCCGCGGATCGGCGAGCAGCGCGACGTTGTCGAGCGGGATGCGCTTGAGCATGTCGTCGATCGACTCGAGCACCGTCACGGCGGGCGTGAAGCCCAAGCGCTGCGTCATCTTCAGATTCGTCATCCGGTAATCGCGGACGATCTTGGGGAGCGGCGCGTCGACGAGTTCGACGCTGCGGCCGACGAGCGACAGCGAGCCGGCGACGAGCATCGCCAGCTGCCGGACTTGGTAGTTCTCTTGCATGACGTTGAAGATCTCGCCGCGCACGAGATCGGGCTTGGCCGTCAAACACAAGATGTGCGCTGCCGCGACGTCGCTGACCGCGACGAGCGGACGCCACTGCCACCCGCCGCCGTGCAGATACAACTTGCGCACGGTCACGGCATCTTTGAGAAACGTGTTGACGACGAGATCGAAGCGCATGCGCGGGCTGTAGCCGTACACGGTCCCCTGGCGCAGGATCGTGGGCGCGAAGCGGTCGTCGCTCAGCCGCTCGAGGGCTTCCTCGGCATACTTCTTCGATTTCGAGTACGCGCCGCGCGGTTCGACCGGCGTGCGCTCGTCGAACATCCCCGGACCGATGCCGTCGTAGATCGAGGCCGACGAGCCGAAAACGAAGCGTTCGACCCCGCGTTCTTTGCAGACCGCGGCCAGCCGTTCGGTGGCGATCGCGTTCATCTGCCAGTTCGCCTCGGGATTGTACTCGGCGGTCGGATCGTTCGAGAGCCCGGCCAGATGGCTGACCCCGTCGATTCCGTCCAGCCAGGCCGGATCCCAGTCGCGCACGTCGCCGTGGACGCAGGTCAGCCGGCCATCGCTTTCGTCATGCAGTCGTTCGAGCGGCCCAGCGCCGAAAAACAGACGGTCGACGACCCGCACCCGGTCACCGCGGTCGAGCAGCTGACGGCAGAGTTCGAGCCCGATATAGCCACCGCCACCGGTCACCAAGACATGCATGCGGGCCTCTTCCCCCCAAAGCCCAGCCGATACTTTCGCCTGCCGAGTGCCGCCGCCCGGAACTTTTGCCGGGCCGGCGGGTATTTTGCGAGTGAGCCCGGCGGCCGCGACGAGCGGGGGTGCTCTGGAATCGTGAGGGGTGGATGATCGCCATCGAAGAGACCGACGAAGCTCTCGTCGGCTCGGTCTTAGCTGGAAATCGTGAGATCTTCAGCGTGCTGGTGGACCGCTACAAGCGCGGGATCGCCAATTTTATCGGCGCCAGCGTTCGTTCTTCGGCCGACGTCGCCGACCTCACGCAGGAGACGTTCCTGCGGGCGTACGCCCACTTGGGCACGTTCAATCCGGAACTGGGCAAATTCTCGACCTGGGTGTACCACATCGCGCGCAACGTCGTGCGGACGTTCCTGGGCAAGTCGCTGCGCCGGCCGCCGACGACCGATCTGGGTACGGAGCGGACCATCGAAAGCGCCCTGCCCGACCTGTCGCTCGAGGCGGATCCGGCCGGCGGCGTTCTGCGCGCCGAAGCCGAGGCCGAAGTGCGCGCCGCGCTCGGCGAGTTGCCCGAGCGGACCCGCACGGTCCTGGCGCTGCGCTATTACGACAACATGGACTATCAGACGATCGCGACCACGATGGGCCTCTCGCTGGGCAACGTCAAGACGCTGATCCATCGGGGCAAAATGGCGCTCGCGCATAAGATGAAAGAACGCGAGGAGGTCGCGACACGGGACGCCGGCCGAAAGTCCCCCCTGTTCGGAGGCTTCCATGAGCTGCAGTTCAGCTGAAGCGGTCTTCGAGCGGTTTCTCGACGGCAAGCTGGCCGCTGCGCAGTGTACCGAATTGCTTGCGCACCTCGACGACTGTGCCGGCTGTCGCGGCGTGTTCGAGGAATTGCGCGTCGTCGATGCGCTGCTGAACACGCCGCGGCAAGTGCCGCTGGCGCCGAACTTCACGTGCGCGACGATGTCGGAAACCCGCGCGTTGCGCGCACCGGCACCGTACCGTCCGCCGATTCGGGCCTATGTGGTTTCGTATCTCGCCGGGGCCTGGCTGATTGCGGGCGCCGCGTTGCTCTTCGCCCCGCAAGCCATGCACGCGCTGTCGGGCACGGTGCTCGATTTCGCGCGCAGCATCGCCGATGCGATCGGTGGACTCGGCAGCATGGTCGCGCGCTTGTTCGGACGGGGCGGCAACGTGCTCACCGCACTGCTCGGGGCGTTGCTGACGCTGGACGTCTTGCTCGTGGCGGGCTTCGGCCTCGCGCTCAAGTACGTGCGGCCGCGATTGGCGGAGCGCCTGCGGCCGTGATCCGCGCCGGCCTGCTCGGCATTCTGGTCGGTTTGCTGGCGGCGTTCGCGCCGCTGCCGGCGTTCGCGCACGCGCACGACGGCAGCGTGACGAAGTTCTTTTCCGATGCCGTCGTGGACCCCGACGAGACGATCGACGGCGATCTCAACGTCGTGTTCGGCAACGCGACGATCGCCGGCCACGTGACCGGCAACGTCAACGTCATCGGCGGCTCGTGCAGCGTCCTCGATACCGGCACCGTCGACGGCGACGAACACTGCGTTTGGAACGACGCGGGCTCGGCGCTCACGCCGCTGGTCGCTGCGTCGTCGGGTTTCGACGGCTTTGCGCGCAGCGACCGCCGCTTGTTCGTCAAGCTGGCCTCGAGCGCGATCGTGGTCCTGATGTTCCTGCTGTTTCCGATGCGCATGCGCTTGGCCCTCGATCGCGTCGAGCGCCATCCGGGTCTCGCGGCGGCGGTCGGCGTGGCGACCTTCATCGCCGTCGTTCCGGTCGCGATTCTGCTCATTCTCAGCCTGATCGGCATCCCGCTCATCATGCTCGAAGTGGCGGCGCTGTTCGCCGGCGTTTGGCTCGGCACCGGCGCGGTCGCGCTGCTGGTGGGTCGGCGGTTGTGCGAACTGGTCCTGCCGCAGGTGACGCCCTCGCCGTTGATTGCGCTCGTGCTGGGCTTGGTCGTGGTGAGCGCCGCGGAGATCGTCCCGATCGTTGGCTGGGCAGTTACGGCGCTGGTGTGGCTGGTCGGGATCGGCGCGGCGGTCTTGGCGTTCGTTCGATCGGCCGGAAGCGGACCGCCGTTCGGGTTCAGTTCGCCGATCGGCGGACGTCCCCCGATCGGCGGCCCGCCGATGAAAACCTCGCCCTGAACATTGCCGTTCTGGATCGTGTGCTTCGCGTCGATGTCGGCGCCGGCCCGATGGCTGGAATCGTGCCGCCAATGCTGTTCGGTCGCCTACGTCGCGCCCGCCGCAGCTGAGCGAACGCGCACATTAGGCCCTTTGGCTCCTGAGTTGCTGGCGTCCGCGAGTGGTGATCTTGCCCAGACAGACGACCGGAGTAGCTGCGCTGCGCTGCGCTCCGCAGCAGCGATGCTTCGGTTATGAGCGGTCGCCATCGGGAACGATTCGTGCTGAGCGCTTGACGGGCGACGAAAGGCGCGCCGGCCATGGTCGCGAAGCGAGTTCTACCGGTCGTCTGGGCGGAGGTTGCTTTGGGTCTCGTCGTCACTGGCATCTCGCAAACCGGCGATATCAAGGCACTCGAAACGGCACTCACAAGCGCCGGGCTGCCGCTGGATCCAATCCAGCTCATCTCCGGTGAGGATTCGACCGAGGGCATCGCACGACGGCAAAGCGGGCCGGGGCTGATGACGGGCGACAACGCGGCTTTCGTTCCCGGCATCAGCAGCAGCGGGCGGGGCATGTCGTACTTCCGGAGTGAGTCGCTCTCGGACCGGCTTGCCGACCTCGAAATACCCGATTCCGAAGTGGACAACTACGTCGACGCGCTCGACGCCGGCCGCTACGTGGTCGCGTATTTCGCCAAACCGCAAACGATCGGACAGGTCGAGACGATCTTCCGCGATTCGGGATTAGCGAAAGTCAAAACATTCTAATCCCGCCGTTGTGTCATTGGCCAATACGACCCGCCCGGCAACGCATGATATTTCGTTAAAGGGTGTAACTACTCTGATACGATCCGAAAAGACGAACGCGGTACATTGTTTCAAACGCTACGTCAAATGACGGTGCACAGTTCCTATTATCTATCCAGCGTATCTATCCAGCGGCAGCGTAGCCGAAGCGTCTGCGGATGCTTCATAGCGCCTGTTTTTTTCGTTCCTACCGTGTTGTCGTATTCCTAGTTTTGGGGAGAGGGTGACGTCGATGAGACAAATCGCAATTATCGGAACGGGTTATGTTGGATTAGTCACCGGAACGTGCTTCGCGGAACTCGGAAATACCGTCATTTGTCTGGACAACGACCAGCGCAAAATCGACGTCTTGTGCCGCGGTGGAGCCCCGTTCTTCGAGCCGCAGCTGCTCGAGATGATCGTGCGCAACAAGCATGCCGGGCGGCTCTCGTTTTCCAGCGACGTCGAGGCCGGCGTGCGCGCTTCGGAAATCGTCTTCATTGCGGTCGGGACGCCGATGGGCGACGACGGCAACGCCGATCTGTCGGCGGTGCGGGAGGTCGCGGCGACAATCGGGCAAGCGCTCAATGGTCCGAAGATCGTCGTTTCCAAATCGACCGTTCCGGTCGAGACCGGCGAGATGGTGTCGGCCATCATCGCCGAGAACGCGCTCGAAGACCATCCCGTCGACGTGGTCAGCAACCCCGAATTTCTCCGCGAGGGATCGGCCGTCGCCGATTTCATGCAGCCCGACCGGATCGTCGTCGGCACGAGCAGTCCGCAAGCCGAAGCGGTCATGCGCGACCTGTACGCATCGCTCGACGCGCCGTTCGTCGTCACCGACGTGCGCACGAGCGAGATGATCAAGTACGCCGCCAACGCCTTTCTGGCAACGAAGATCTCGTTCATGAACGAGATTGCGAACATTTGCGAGCTGCTCGACGTCGATGTGAAGTCCGTCGGGCGCGGCATCGGCTTCGATCATCGGATCGGCACGCTTTTCATGAATCCCGGCATCGGCTATGGCGGATCGTGCTTCCCCAAAGACGTGCGCGCGCTCGAGAAGATCGCCGATGGCCGAAACTACGATGCGACCCTGTTGCGCTCGGTCGAGACCGTCAACCGCGCCCAGATCGCGCGGACGTTCGCCAAGATCGAGCAGGCTCTGGGCGGTTCGGTCGCCGACAAGACCGTCGGCGTTCTCGGACTGGCTTTCAAGCCCAATACCGACGACGTGCGCGAGGCACCGGCAATTCATCTCATCGATCGTTTGGTGCGCGCAGGCGCGACGATCAACGCCCACGACCCGATCGCCATCGAGGGGACGCGGGCCGAAGTCGGCGACGCGATCACGTACTGCAACCAGATGTACGAAGCCATCAACGAGTGCGACGTCCTGTTGCTGGCGACGGAGTGGAACGAGTACAAGAACATCGACTTCCGGATGGTCCGCAAGCTGATGCGCGGGAACGTCGTCTTCGATGGGCGGAATATCTTCGATCCCGAGAAAGTCGTGGCCGAGGGGTTGCGGTATATCGGGGTCGGACGCTCGAAGGAGCCGAGCCGCAGCCTCGCGGGACGGGTTTAGACTCGCCGAATCGCACCGCCGCGCAACCCCGCCGGCGGTGCGCGTACTAGCGCACGGCTCGGGCCGTCGATAGCGAGCGAAAATAATCGAGTGTCGCCAGGAGTCCGTCGCGCAACGCAATCTTGGGCTCCCAACCAAGCAGGGCTCGAGCCAGACTGATGTCCGGTTTCCGGCGCGTTGGGTCGTCGGGCGGCAAGTCGCACGCGACCACGGCGAGCGGAACTTCCGCGAGTTCGGCGACGATCTGCGCCAACTCGCGGATGGTGAATTCGTGCGGGCTTCCGATGTTCACGACCCGGCCGGCGAGGCCGTCGCGTTTGGCAAGGCGGACGATTCCATCGATGAGATCGTCGACGTAACAGAAGCTGCGCGTTTGGCGGCCGTCGCCGTAGACGGTCAGCGGCTCACCGCGCAGTGCGGACAGGCAGAAGCTGGGGACAACGCGGCCGTCGCCCGGCTGCATGCGCGGGCCGTACGTGTTGAAGATCCGCACGATGCGGCCGTCGATGCCTAGTTCGCGCACGGCCGAGGTGAGATAGGCCTCGCCGTAACGTTTGGCTTCGTCGTAGCAGGCGCGCACACCGATGGGGTTGACGTTGCCCCAATACGTCTCGCGCTGCGGGTGCTCGAGGGGGTCGCCGTAGGTTTCCGACGTCGACGCGAAAACCAGTCGCGCGCCGGTCGCGCGGGCGACCTCGACGCTGTGCATCGTTCCCAACGCGTTGACCGCCATCGTCGCGAGCGGCTCACGGCCGTAGTCGACGGGGCTTGCGGGCGAGGCGAAGTGCATGATCAGGTCGGGGCGAACGGTATCCGACGCCCAAGTCCACGGCTGCGAGACATCGGCACGAACGAATGAGAATCGCCGGGTCGAGCCGATGTGCGCCAGATTACTCTCCGACCCGGTGACGAAGTTGTCCACCCCGACAACGCTATCGCCGTCGGCGAGGAAACGATCGACGAGATGCGAGCCGAGAAAACCGGCAGCGCCGGTGACGAGGATGTTCATTGCGGCACTCTTCGCGGAAGTCTCGTCATTTCTCCACTTACCGGGAACGAACGGCTCAAGGTTTCGCAACTGCCGGTGCGGGGCGAACGGCGCCTTCTCGTGATCCTGACGTATCGCGGCCGGCCGCGTTCCCCGAACTCAGAAACGCTTGGCGCAAGAACGTAAGCACGGAGCTCCGAAGAAACGCCGGATGCCGCGAGAACTGCGTTAGCAAGATGAAGCCGCCAAGCCGCATTTGTTTCGTCCATATCGGAACGCACAAGACCGGGACGACGTCGATTCAAGGATTCTTGGCGATTAATCGCGCGCGGCTCAAGGAACACGGCGTCGTGCTGCCCATTGCCGGCAGCGTCGATGATTCGGGAGTCATCGCCCATCACGAGCTTGCAAAAGAACTCCTCGGCAACCCGGCGTTCGATCCAACGCGCGGCGGCTTGGACGCCGTAGTCCAGGAGCTGCAGCGCAGCGATGCAAGCGTCGCGTGCATATCATCCGAGGACTTTTCGTTTCTTCACGACGCTCCCCAAGCGCTGTCCCGATTACGCGACGGCATCGTCGCAGCCGGCTTTACGCCGCGCATCGTGGTCTATCTGCGTGCACAAGCATCGTACTGCAGCGCCGTATACGCCGAAGGCGTTCGGCACGGCTACCGGTCGTCATTCGATACGTATTTTGGCGATGTTTTGCGCCACGGATGCTACGTTTGGGACGGCGGCAGCGGTCCGCCGTTCGACTACGGCACGTTGCTCGATCGTTTCGCCGCGGTGTTCGGTCGCCCGGCGATCATCGCGCGAACGTATTACAGCGCGGCTCCCAATACCGCTCTGCTCTTTTCATTCGCTCGGTTGCTCTTGCCGGCACACATCGACCTGCGTTCCTTTGTCTTGCCGCCGACACGCTACAACGGGTCGCTGGGTTTCTCCGATGTGTTGCGGCGTCTGGGCGTCCCCAACGATCTTAGCCCTCGGCTGCGTTTCACGCCGCTCACGCTCCGCAAAGCGCTTAGGTTGTGCTTGCGGTTCACGCTGCCGAACCTTCGGCTTGCCGCGCGCTATCGCGTTGTCGTCCCTGTCCTCGAACCACTCGACTTCGCGCTGGCATTTCCCATCCGGCGAAGTCCCGCCAAAACGGTCGCGCTGGCACGCGCCCGGCGCGCGCTCTCGCAATTCCCCGAGGAATAGGTCAGCCAGATCCCTGACAAGGTTCTTCGGGATTGCAGTCGCCGCCGTGAGTCGCTCGCCATCGCCGGAGCCGCCGCTGAAGAGCGCGCCGACCTGCGAATGCGCTCGGCGTTTGGCCCTTTACGTGAGCACTCGGTGATCGGAGATCCTTTCGCCGGGCATTCCACGAGCCTTCGACCTTGCGTCGGGCCTTGCGGCCCCTGTCCTCCAACTTCAAGCCTGGGCCCTCACCCGGCCAAGATACTTGTCGTCAACCGGTCAAGATACTTGTCGCCGGCCGCGCGCGCACTGTTAACCGCACGACGCTTTCGCGCGGGCCCAGCATCGGCTCTCCATGCCACGACCGC
>JBEKHC010000083.1:0-23732 GCA_050012475.1 Candidatus Velthaea sp. | reverse complement strand
TCGCGCACGATAGAGCTCGGCTTTGCGATCCGGCGACGATCAGGTCGCGCAGATTGTAGCGTTTGACCGTCGCCCGACCGGCCTAGATACGGAGACCCTTGTTCCACGCATCGCCGAGCGCGACGGCGAGCTTGCCGTCTTGCTGCTAATCAGGCAGGGGGGTCGTTCGCAGAGCAGCTGTCCGTGACGGGGTGAGGTTGAGAAACAGAGCCGCGACGATGCAAACCATGCCGCAGAGTTCGAGGCTGCCCGGTCGCTCGCCCAATTGCAGCCAGGCCGCACAGACGCCGACGACCGGGGTGAGCAGTGACGCGACGCCCACGATGCCCGCGGGCAAGCGCGCCAAGAGAAACATCCAAAGCAGCCACGCGAGCCCGGTTCCAAGCAGCGCGATGTAGCCGATGGCCAACAGAAAGGCCGGCGTGAACGCAACGTGACGATTGGGATTGAGCGTGGCGACAGCGATGAGCGGCAGCGATCCAAGGAACATTTGCCACATCGTCAAGGCGAGCAGATCCGTACCGTCTTTGGAGTTGACGAGCTTCGCATACACCGAACTCGCGGCCCAAATAACCGCACCCACGACGGCCAACGCTTTGCTGATCAATCCATGCGTCAAATCGAGCGGCGTCGCGACGAGCGCCAGACCGGCCGCCGCCAGCACCAACGCGATCGCGCCGCTGCGCGAGATGCGCTCGTGCAGCACGGGCCAAGCGATGATCACGATCCAGAACGGCATGGTGTAGAACAGAATCGCCGTTTTCCCCGCGCCGCCGGTCGCGATCGCCAACACTTGGAGCACGGTGTAGATCGTCGTTTGCATCAGGCCCAACGTCAGCGTTGGCCAGAACGGCGGCGGCCGCAGCGAGCGGCGCGTTGCGATCAGCGCGCCGAACAGGCAGGCTGCGCCGACGGCGGTGCGGATCGCGGAGACCGAGAACGCGTCGGCGTCGTGCGTCGCGACTTTGATGACGACCCAATTGTAACCCCAGATCGACGCCAGAACGAGGATCGCTGCGTACGCGAGCGGATCGCCTCGCTTCACGCGTACAAGTCGAGGTGCGCCCGCACGAAGCGAGTGTACCGCGCGCATGCCGCGGCGTACGGGGGGCCAAGCTCGGCTTGCGGCTCCGTCGGTTCGTCGTAACCGACGGCTTGCGCGCTCTTGGTAGCGTCGGCGATTGCGCCGATGGCTTGCGCGGCGATGAGCGCGGCGCCGAAGGCCGACGCTTCTTGCTGATGCGGCTGAACGGCGGGCAAGCCGAACACGTCGGCGAGCAGGCCGCGGACGAGCGGCGCTTTGGTCAGTCCGCCCGAGAGCAGCAGCCGCCGCGCGTCGCCCGCGGTTGCCCGGAGCACGTCGTAGACGGCGTGCATGCCGAAGACCACGCTCTCGAATGCCGCGCGCACGATCGTCGAACGGTCGTGCGAAAGGTCGAGGCCATCGAACGCGCCGCGCAGCGAGCTGCGCCAGTACGGCGCGCGTTCGCCCGAGAGAAACGGCAGCACGACGAGTCCGTCGGCGCCCGGGGCGACTGCTGCGGCCAATTCGACCGCGCGCGCGAAGCGCTGTTCCTTGGGGACTTCGGCCAACAACAGCGCGAAGATCCAATCGAGCGACGCTCCCGCGCTGCTGGTCGAACCGCCGACGATATAATGCGTGTCGTCGGCGTAGTAGCAGAACGTCCGCCCGCCATCGTCGAGCGCCGGCGCATCGACGAGCGCGCGGATCGCTCCGCTCGTCCCCAGCGTCAGCGCCAGATCGCCGGCGAGCGCGGCGCCGATCCCGATGTTGGCCAGCGCGCCGTCGCTGGACGCCAACACCACCGCGGTGTCCGCGGCCAGATGCAGTTCGCGCGCCAGCGAAGCGCGGAAGGTTTTCAGCGCCGTCGACGGCGGTGCGGGACGGGACAGCCGCTCGGGTGTGACGCCGGCGAGTTCGAGCGCGCGTTCGTCCCAGCGCGGGGCATGGATCGAGAACAAACCCGTCGCCGCGGCCAGACCCCAATCGACGAGCCATTCGCCCGTCCAGCGAAAAATGAACAGTTCTTTGAGTCCGACGAAACGATGCGCGCGCTCGAACAGCGCCGGGTCGTTGTCGCGCAGCCAGCGCAGCTTGGCCAGCGGCAGCATCGGATGGGTCGGGACGCCGGTGCGGTGGTAAAGGTCGAGCGCCGTGCCGTCGCTGCGCCAGCCGTCGGCGATCGCGGCGCTGCGCCGGTCGAGCCAGGTGATGACGTTCGAAAGCGGCTCGCCGTTTGCGTCGACGGCGAGGATGCCGTGCATCGCGCTCGAGAAGCCGACGGCCGCAATTTGGCTGCCGCGCAGCCGCACGTCGGCGAGGACGCGCTCGAAGACCTGCATCGTCGCCCGATAGATGGCGTCGGCGTCCTGCTCGACGAATTCGGGCTGCGGTGCCAACAGCCCGTAGAAGGTCGAGGCCGAAGCGATCTCGCGGCCGCCGGTCGTCACCGCAAGCACCTTGACGGCACTCGTGCCGAGATCGATGCCGACGAAGATCGGCTCCGCCGCGTCGGCGGCGGACTCAGGCCGGTTCGGCAATTTTTTCGATCCGGCCGAGCACGAAGACGTAGGCGGCGACGCCGACGAGCAAGATCACGGCGGCGGTCACGATCGCGGTCGAAAACGAATGCGTTTGCGCGACGATGAAGCCGGTTGCGGCGGGCGCTGCGGCGCTCGAAAGATTGCCGAACAAATTCATGATACCGCCGATCTGTCCGGTGCTGTTGCGCGGCGCGATCAATCCAGGGATCGACCACGCCACCGGCGCGTGAAACGCGATTCCGGCGGCGGCGATGGTCATCCAAAAAACCGCGACATGGAGATCTTTGGTGTATGCTGCGCCGATGACGGCGAAGCCGATCACCAGACCGGCGATGAGTAAGGTCTTGCGCACCCGATTCGCATCGGCACCACGCTGGATCAGATAATCCACCAGCCAGCCGCCCACGACGAGGTCGCTGATCGTCGCGACCCCCCAGATGAGCAACGCATATCCTCCTGCGCTCACGATGTTGATCGAAAACGTCGATTTGAGGTACGTCGGCAGCCACGTCAAGAGCAGCGCGAAGAGATAGTCGTAGGCGCTGAAACCCAGGGTCAAGCCCCAAACCTTGGGTTGGCGCAGCAGATAACCGAAACCCGGGCCGCGCGGCACTTCGCCGGCCGGCGTTTCGGGCTCACCGCCGCCGTCCTTGATGTACTGCGCCTCCGCGTGGGTGAGGCGCTTGTCGGCGCTCGGGTTGCGATAAAAGATGTAGAAGAGGCCGAAGAACACGAGGCTCAGGGCGGCGGTCGTCCAGAACATGCCGCGCCAGCCGAACATCACCAGCAGCCAGCCCGTGAAGAGCACCCCGATGCCGTTCGAGAGTTTCGCGGCGGAATCGAAGAGCGAGGTCGCAAAACTGCGCTCACCGCGCGGAAACCAATAGCCGACCGCCTTGGCGTTGGCCGGAAACGTCGGCGCCTCAGCGATCCCCAAAAAGGCGCGCGCCGCGAACAGCAAGCCGAAGCTCGGCGCCACGGCGGTGAGAACCGAGGCGAGGGTCCACAACAGCGCGCTGATCCGCGACAGCAGCATCACGCCGAAGCGGTCGAGGAGCACGCCGATTGGAACCTGGGCCAACGCATAGATCCAGAAAAACGCGCTGCTGAGCAAGCCGAACTCGATGGGCCCGACGCCCAGGTCGGTTTTCAATGGATCCGCGGCCACGCTGAGCGCGCCGCGATCGATGTAGTTGACGAGCACGCCGAAGCCGAGCACCAGGGCGATGCCCCAGCGCAGATTGGTGACGCGCTCCGCCGGCGCGATGATGCTTCGAGCCATGATCCCTCCCGCAGGTCGAATGCCGCCCGATCACTTTACCGTCCGTTATCAAATGCCGTGCAAAGATCGGCCCGCCGCGCGGAGAATTCGTCCGTTAACGATGGTTGGATATCGCCCTGGGACCGAACGTTGCCGCGAGCCGCTCGGTTGTCCGTTGGCGGCGGGCGTCGCAACCTCCAGCACGCCGCGGGGCGTTGAACGGCGCGACGCATGAATATCTTAGACCGGCTCGATACCACGTTGCGCGTTCAGGGTGGTCTGCGCTTAGAGGGTTCGGTCGACACGCATGGCGCGAAGAACGCGGCGTTGCCGATCATGGCCGCCGCGATCATGGCCAAGGGCAAGGTAACGTTGCACCGGGTGCCGCGCATTACCGACGTGTCGGTCATGTGGTCGCTGCTCGAAGCGCTCGGGGCGCGGCTGTCGCTCGACGGACCCAATACGATCACGATCGATGCCAGCAACGTGGCCACCTATCGAGCGCCGTGGACGCTGGTGCGCAAACTGGCCGCTTCCTTCGACGTCGTCGGTCCGCTGCTGAGCCGCTTCGGCCGGGCCGAGGTTTCGCTGCCGGGAGGGTGCATTTTAGGCACCCGGGCCACCGATATGCACGAGCAGGCGATGCGCGCCCTCGGTGCCACCGTGACGAACGAGCACGGCTATCTCATCGCGCAAGCTTCCGGCAAGGGGCTGCACGGCGCGCAGATCGAGTTTCGCACGCCGTCGGTCGGCGCGACCAAGAACGCGATGCTGTCATCGGTTCTGGCCAGCGGAACGACGACGATCCGCAACGCGGCGATGGAACCCGAAGTCGTCGACTTGGCGAATTTTCTCGTCGCGATGGGTGCGCGCATCGAGGGCATCGGCGGGGACACGATGCGCGTCGACGGCGTTGCATCGCTGCACGGCGTCGAATATACGATCATCGCCGACCGCATTGTCGCCGGAACATTGATTTTGGCCGGAGCCGTCACGCGCGGAGACGTCACCGTAACGCGCTGTCGCCCGCAAGATCTCACCGCGCTGCAGCTCAAACTCGGCGAGTGCGGCGTGAAGATGTCCAGCGGCGACGATTGGCTGCGCGCCGAGGCGTCGTCGATCAAAGGCGGAACCGACATCGTAACCGCGCCGCATCCGGGCTTCCCGACCGACCTGCAGCCGCCCATGCTGACGTTCTTGTGCACGACGCCCGGGACCAGCGTCGTCGAGGAGTCGATCTTCAACGCGCGCTTTCAGTACATCAACGAACTGCGGCGCATGGGCGCCGACGTGCGGGTCGCGATGGACAACAACACCGCGCTCATCAAAGGCGGGTCGCCGCTTTCGGGCGCGCCGGTTGAGGCGCCCGACATTCGCGCCGGCGCCGCGCTCGTCGTCGCAGGCTTGGCCGCCAACGGTGAGACGGAGATCATTGGCCTCGAGTACATCGATCGCGGCTACGAGCGGCTCGAAGAGATGCTGTCGTCGCTGGGTGCGCAAGTCCAACGCTCGAGCGGGATCGTGCCCTTCATGGAACCGACCGGAACGTTCGAGACGAGTGCCTTTCCCCGCGTATCCTAAAAAGGATGCTCTGATTTTTTCCTGGCGCGGAGCATAGCGGCGAAGTTTGCTTCAGCAAATCAGCCGCGCAGCGACGAAAGCAAACCGCGTCGTCGCCATCGGGGATTTCGCTCGTGCGTCCCGAAGGCAAAACTCGACATCGTTCGTCCGCTTCATCGGGGCGCCTTGACGTCTGCGCGGCGCTTCGCGTCCTCGGATTCATTGGAGTACACGTACCATCGATATCGGGATAGACCTCGGCACCGCAAACGTCTTGGTGTACGTGCGGGGAAAAGGCATCGTTCTGCGCGAGCCGTCCGTCGTCGCCAAAGACATCCGGACGAATAAGACGCTTGCTGTCGGCGAGGAAGCTCGCCAGATGCTCGGTAAAACGCCGAGCCATATTCAGGCGATCCGGCCGCTTCGCGACGGCGTCATCGCCGACTTCGAGGTCACCGAAGCGATGTTGAGCTACTTCATCAAAAAAGTGATGAAGAACCGCTCATTCTTCGCCTCGATTTTCCGGCCCAAGCCGTCCGTCGTCATCTGCGTTCCGGCCGAGATCACGTCGGTCGAGGAACGCGCGGTGCGCGACGCGGCCAAACTCGCCGGCGCGCGTTCGGTCGACATCATCGAAGAGCCGATGGCTGCGGCGATCGGCGCCGGGCTGCCGATCGACGGGCCGTCGGGCAACATGGTCGTCGACATCGGCGGCGGCACCACCGACGTGGCCGTGATTTCGTTGGGCGGGATCGTCGTCTCGCAATCGATCCGCGTGGCCGGCAACAAACTCGATGAAGCGATCATCCGCCACATCCGGCGCGTCTACAATCTGATGATCGGCGAGCGCACGTCCGAAGAGATCAAGATCAAGATCGGTTCGGCATACCGGCTCGAATCCGAACTGGCAATGGAGATTCGCGGCCGCGATCTCATCAACGGCTTGCCCAAGACGGTCAAGATCACGAGCGAAGAGATTCGCGAAGCGCTTTCCGAGCCGGTGCAGGCGATCGTCGAAGCGGTGAAGAGCGTGCTGGAAAAGACGCCGCCGGAGCTTGCAGCCGACATCATCGATCGGGGCGTCATCTTGACCGGCGGCGGCGCGCTTTTGCGCGGGCTCGATACCTTGCTGGGCGAAGTTACCGGCATCCCGGTGATCGTGGCCGAAGATCCGATGTCATGCGTCGCGATCGGAACGGGGCAGCGCGTCGCCATCTGAGCGGCGCGGAACTTTCGCCCGCCGGGCGAGTTATTCACGGAGGAATGGTGCAGGTTTCGATCCGTAACGCCGGGCTCGCCGGGCTGCTCATCGCAACCATCGCCGCTGCGCCGGGCGGCGTGGTGACGCGCGATTTCCGCATCGAAACCGACCAAACGAACTCGAACCTCAACGATGGCAGCTTCACTATGCCGCATCGGGTGAGGTTTTTTCGGGCCGGCACCGACGTGGTCGGCGACAGCGCGAAAGGCAACTACAAAGCCGGGACGGTGACGATTACCGGTCACGTCGTGATGCACGACAACGGTCAGAGCGCGGGCGCGCCGAAGCCCGGCGCGGCGCCCGAGGGCGGCCCGGCGACCCTGCAGTGCGACGAATTGCAAGTCGATTCGAAGCGCAAGATCTACGTGGCCTCGGGCAACGTCGTGTACGTGCAGGGCACCCGGCGGGCCACCGCCCAGACCGGCCGGCTCGACCAGGGCGACCATGCGCTCGATCTGAGCGGCAACGTCCAGCTTGCCGACGGCGATCAGATGCTCAGCGCTCAGACGGTGCACTACAATACGCTGACCAAGGATGTCAGTACCAGCGGCAATCCGGTCGTGTTGACGCAGCCGGCGGTGCTGCCGTCCGCCGAGCCCGAACCCGGCGCCAGCTCGACCTTACCGACCCCGGCGGCGAAGGCGACGTCCAAGCCGAAGTAGCGCAGAATGCTCGGACTTTTCGACGCCGCCGGCGGCTCCGGCGGAACGGTGCGCGAACCGCTGGCCGCGCGCATGCGGCCGCGAACGCTCGACGAGTTCGTCGGCCAGGACCACATCGTCGGGCCCGGCCGCGCACTGCGGCGCGCGATCGAGAGCGACGCCGTCCCTTCAATGGTGCTGTGGGGACCGCCCGGCACCGGCAAGACGACGTTGGCCCAGATCATCGCGGCGCAAACCGGCGCGCACTTTACCGCGCTGTCGGCGGTAAGCGCCGGCGTCGCCGACCTGCGCCGCGTGGTTGCCGACGCCGCGAAACTCAAGGCCGCCGGCCGGCGCAGCGTGCTCTTCATCGATGAGATCCACCGCTTCAACAAAGCGCAGCAGGATGCGGTGCTGCCGTACGTCGAGGACGGTACGGTCACCCTAATCGGCGCGACCACCGAGAATCCATCGTTCGAGGTCAACTCGGCACTGCTCTCGCGCTCGCGCGTGTTCGTGCTCAAGTCGCTCGAAGATAGCGACATCCGCGCGCTGGTGCTGCGCGCGCTCGCGGATCCCGAGCGCGGATTGGGCGAGAGCGGCGTGACGATCGAACCGGCCGCACTCGACGCGCTGGTCAATTTGGCCAATGGCGATGCGCGCGTCGCACTGGGCACGCTGGAGTTCGCGGCGGCTGCAGCACCGGCCGGCGCCGCCGGCGTTCCCGTCATCGACGAAGCGACCATCGCCGATGCGCTGCAAAAGCGCGCGCGCACGTACGACAAAGGCGGCGACGCGCACTACGATACGATCAGCGCCTTCATCAAGACCGTCCGCGGCAGCGACCCCGACGCCGCGGTGTACTACTTGGCGCGGATGATCGAAAGCGGCGAAGACGCGCTGTTCATCGCGCGCCGGCTGGTCATCCTCGCCAGTGAAGACATCGGGCTGGCCGACCGTCACGCGCTGCCCTTAGCGATGGCGGCACAGCAAGCCGTCCATTTCGTGGGTATGCCTGAAGGCTTCTATCCGCTCGCCCACGCGACGCTCTATCTTGCCACGGCGCCCAAATCGAACACCGTCGGCCGCGCCTACGGCGCCGCGCTGGCCGACGTGACCGAAACGCGCAACGATGCCGTCCCCGTCCACCTGCGCAACGCGCCGACGCAGCTCATGCGCCGGTTGGGTTACGGAGCGGGCTACAAATACGCGCACACCGAGTACGCCGCGATGGATGCCGCCGGCGAGGGGCCGCCGCCCATGAAGCTCCAGTCGAATCTGCCCGCGGCGCTCGACGGGCGCCGGTACTTCGAGCCGACCCGGCAAGGCGACGAGGCGCGGCTGCGCGCCTGGATCGACGAGCGGCGCGACGCCGGACCGTGAAGCGCATCTATCTCGATTACGCGGCGACGACCCCGGTTCGCCTGGAAGTCATCGCGGCGATGTTCCCGCTGCTCGGGGACGCTCCCGCGAACCCGTCCTCCATCCACGCCGAAGGCCGCGCCGCCCGGGCAGTGCTCGACGACGCGCGGACCCGGGTAGCGGGCGTGCTTGGGGCTCGACCGCGCGAGATCATCTTCACCGGCAGCGGTTCGGAAGCGATCGGTTTGGCCGTCATCGGCGCGGCGCACGCGGCGGATCGGCGCGGGCGGCACGTCGTCACCAGTGTCGCCGAACATCGCGCGGTGCTGCGCGCCTTCGACGTTCTAGAAGGCGCGGGCTGGGAAGTCACCCGCTTGCCGGTCGATGCAGCCGGGCTCATCGATCCGGACGCATTCACGGCCGCGCTGCGACCCCAAACGACTTTGGCCTCCGTCATGCTCGCCAACAACGAACTCGGTTCGATCGCCCCGATCGCCGATCTGGCGGCCCGCGCCCGGCGAGCCGGCGTCGTGTTTCACACCGACGCGGTGCAAGCTCCCGGGCTGCTTGACCTCGATGTCGGTGCGCTGGGCGTCGACTTGCTCTCGATTTCAGCCCATAAGTTTTACGGGCCCAAGGGTGTCGGCGCGTTGTACGTGCGTTCGGGAACGCCCCTGACCGCCCAGATCGTCGGCGGAAGCCAAGAGTTCGGTGTGCGCGCGGGGACGGAGAACGTCGCCGGAATCGCCGGCCTTGCCCTTGCCCTCGTGCTTGCCGACGTCGAGCGAAGGGACGATCCGGATCGACTGGCCGGCCTGCGCGACCGGCTCGAGTCGCATCTCACGGCGTCGATCCCGGGCACGCGCGTCAATGCCGCGCATGCGCCCCGGCTGCCAAACGTGAGCAGTATCGCGTTTGCCGATACGCCGGCGACGGCGCTCTTGATCCGGCTCGACTTGGAGGGCATTGCTGCCTCCGCCGGAAGCGCGTGCGCCGCGGGCTCGCTCGAGCCCAGTCACGTCATCAGGGCTCTTGGTTTGCCGGAGAACTACCAAAAAGGCGTTTTGCGCTTTTCGTTGGGACACGCGACCACGGCTGGTGAAGTGGATCGGGTGATTGCAATCGTACCGCCGCTCGTCGCGGAGTTCCGCGCCAGTGCGGCCATCGTGTAGAGGAGACATTATGTGGGTATCGGGTTTTAGTGGCTCTAGCGAGCAGTCGGAGGTTCGGTCTTGACGGCCTCAACGGATTGGCCCCATCTTATTTTTTCCGTTGGTGCCGGATTGGGCGTTTTGCTCATCGGGATCGGTGTTCTCGTCGTGTGCTCGGCGATCGCGGGGACATTGCGGCGCTTGAATACCTCGCTCGATGAGGTCGATCGGCAAGTGGCGGCGCTCTCCGCTCCGGTCGCCGAAATGCTCGGGCACGTGGGCGGCATCGCCGACACGGCCGACGCGACGATCGCGCGCTTAAGCGCGGTGGTCGGTTCGTTGGAAACCGTCGCCAGCGGCGTGGTGAAGACGTCCGGTCTAGCCAACGAGGCTGTCGGCCCGGCGATCGTCAATGTGGGCGTCACGCTCACCGGCTTGACGGCGGGCCTGCGCAGTTTCGTCAACGGCAAGAGTCGAGTCGACATCGTGTCACCGGAGCAGGCGCTGCGCGAACGCGACGGAGTTCATTCGTGAATGACGTCACGGAAACGGAGATCGTGCCCGAACCGGAGAGCGCGACGCCGGGGTTTTTTACGGGTTTGCTCATCGGCGGTTTGGTCGGCGTGACGATCGCGATGATCGTCGCACCGCAAGCCGGCGATGAGACCCGCGACCGGCTGCGGGCGAAGGCCCGCGAAGCATCGCACAGCGTGCGCGAGGCAGCGGACGATCTGTCGAAGAGCGCGCAGTCGGCGGCCGACGAGGTCGCCGCATCGGCGAACGATCTGCTCGCGCGCGGGAAGCAAATCGTGGAAGACGCTCGAGCGCGGTTCGACGTCGCGGTTGCCGAAGGCAAAGATGCCGCTGCGCACCAACGCAGCATACTCGAAAGCGAAATGTAGGAGAATCGGTGGATATCAAAGTGAACGTTCGTGAGTCCGAGGGCGACGCGTACGTCGTCGACCTCACCGGGGAGATCGACGTTTACACGTCGCCCAAAGTGAAAGACGCGATCTCCGAACTGATCGACCAGGAGCACTACAATCTGGTTATCAACCTGGAGAAGGTTCGCTATATCGATTCGACCGGGTTGGGAGTGCTCATCGGCGGGCTCAAGCGCGTGCGCGAACACGGCGGCTCGGTCAACTTGGTCTGCACGAATCCGCAGATCAAGAAGATCTTCGACATTACGGGTTTGGTGAAGATCTTCGGCATCTTCGATGACGAGCAAGGCGCGATGAAGGCGCTCGTGTGAATCCCGCCGTTGCGAGTGTGCCGACCGACGATACGGTCGAGCTGAAAATCCCGGCCCGGGCCGAGTGGGTTGCCGTGGCGCGCCTCGCGGTGGCCGCGGTCGCGAGCCGCCTGCGTTTCTCCGTCGATGAGATCGAAGATATCAAACTCGCGATCGCCGAGGCCTGCACCAACTGCATCCAGCACGGTTCCGACGCGGATCGGATCGAAATAACGTCCGAAGTGTTGAGCGATGAAGTGCGCGTGAGCGTGCGCGACCGCAGCGTGGGCCACAAGCTCGAGTCCGTCGAGAAAGACACCGGTTTCGCCGAGGGCCGGCGCACGGAAGAGCTCGGCGTCTTTTTGATCCGCGCCCTTATGGATGAAGTCACGTACCGGGTCGATGCGCGTGAAGGCACCGAGTTGGTCATGATCAAGCGCGTCTCGGAGTAGTGCTTTAATTCATGAGTTCAACCCCGCACGTGGAAGAAGAACGCTGGGACCGCAACCGGGCGCGGCAAATCTTCGCACGTTTCTCCGTCGTTCGCGGCGACCGGTCGCTCGACGCCGGGCCGAACAACGTCGGCGAATCGGAATACGAGCGCTTGCGCAACGATCTCGTCGTCGCGCATCTGAATTTGGTGCGCTATCTCGCGGTGAAGTTCGCCAACCGCGGTGAAGCACTCGACGATTTGATCCAAGTCGGCACCGTCGGGCTGCTCAAAGCGATCGATCGCTTCGACCTCGAACGCGGCGTCGAATTCACGACGTATGCGACGCCGACGATCGTCGGCGAGATCAAGCGCTATTTTCGCGACAAGGGCTGGGCGGTCAAAGTTCCGCGCCGGCTGCAAGAACTCAATTTGGCGGTCAACCGGGCAATCGAGAAGTTGACAGTGAAACTCGGCCACTCGCCGACAGTTGCCGAGCTTGCTTCGCACCTCGGCGCATCCGAAGAAGATATTCTCGAAGCGCAAGAACTCGGTCAAGCCTACAACCTGCTTTCGCTCGACACCGAACTCAACGGCGAGGGCGACAAGAAGTCGCAAACGCTTGCCGACTACGTCGGACAAAACGATTCAGCGCTCGACCTGCTCGAAGATCGCGCGAATCTCGAGCGCGCCTTCCAAGTGCTCAGCGGACGCGAGCGCGTCATCCTGTATCTGCGCTTTTATGAAAGCGTCTCGCAGACCGAGATTGCCAAACGCCTCAACGTTTCGCAGATGCATGTCTCGCGGCTCCAGCAAAAAGCGCTCGAAAAGTTGCGCAACGTTCTGCAAGAAAAATAGCCGCTGTCGCGGATCGCTCGGTGTCGGACGTGTCCGCCGGCGGCGGCACGGGCGTGCCGTTCTTGACGACGTCCTTTCGCGTTTTCGGAAAGCAGGCTTTAGTCGGAGTCGAAAATCGCAGGTCCTTTCGCCTTAACTTGCTCGACTAGCAGCCTCATTACTTCGATTGCATCGCTGTCGCCGCGGGCCAATGCCTGAACAGCTCGATCATAAGGGTCGTCCTTGGAGCCGGCTTTCCGCTGACCGATGTGCAGTACATAGACGATGACAATCCCGTTCTCGAGTTTGAGGACAGCTTCGATCGAAGATGAGGCGGAAGAGGCCGCAATCGCCCGGATTCGGCCGACGGTTACACGGTAAAATCCGATAAGCTCCTTAGCAAGCGGCTTGCCGATGGATAGATTTTCGCCGAACGCACGTAGCTTGCGGTCCAACGCGGCCTGCGTTTTTGCCGGAAGCCTTTTGTAGAATTCGTCCGCAGAGACTGAGTAGCCGAGGCGAACTGTCTTTGGGGCAGCTGCGGAAGCGATCGACTCTGGGCGCGTCTTCGGTTTCACGTTGCCTCAACGTACCACATGTGTAGCAAGTATACAAGGAAATGTACAAAAGAAAGTGCTAAATACTTGACACTGCGACACCTTATGTGGTATAAAGCATGACGGTAGCCCGCTGATGCCGGCTGTAACACCGGAAGATTTAGGAAAGAAATGGAACGCACAATCGCCGCTGGAGCTGCGCGCGGTGAACTTAATCGCATCCTCGACGATGCGGAAAATGGCTTCGCTACGCTTATTCTTCGACATTCGAAGCCCAGCGCTGCGGTCGTGCCGGCGAGCGAGATGGAGGCTTTCCGGTTGTTTCAGCGCCTCATGCGTGAGGTTGGGGAAACTCTGGAAGTATCTGAGGATCCGGAGATTGTGGCGGCCGTATTGGAAGCCCAAGATCAGATTAATCACGGCCATATAGTTTGGCACTGAGGCCATTCTAGCCAAGGATAGCTGAGAGCCGAGGACCGCGCTCGCCACGCACAGCCCGCGCTTTGCCACGATCGGAACGCTGATTTCTTGGCCCACGCCTTCTTCATCCGACGAAGCGCCCACTTCGGGCCGGCGGTGCGCGTCTTCGGCACCTCGCTGTCGATGTAGCGATGTAGCGGCCTTACGCGGTGATTGTGCGGCCGGCGCGGTGGCGGGCACGCGATAAACTCCGCATTTGCCGTTCTTCCGCGACGCTACCCCCGTTGCGTCGCCTTCGCGTAAGGCTATCCGGCGACCGCAAAAGCGCAGGTCGAACTGCGGCCCTTGCTCGCAGTGGCGCTTCTTTGCCAGCGTCGCGCATATCGAAAGCGCGATGCAGGTAGGGCGCTGGATGCGACGTTCTCTCGGCTCTGACTGTCTGCGCATCGGGCGCACATTTGCAACCGATAGCTTGCTTGCTTCGCCGATCGTTGCTATCCTTTTCTGGAGCCTCTTCCACCCACGACCTTGAGGTCACAGAAAGCCGGGGATCGATCGTCCGTCATGAGCTGCTTCGTAAGCGCTGGTTTTTTCACGCTCCTGCTCGCCGTCACCAGCCTGCCCGCCGCCGCCGATGACGGCGCGCCGCCTGTCGCGGCGCCCGTACCCGTCGTTGCCGCCGTCCCGGCCACGAATGCGATCGCCCATCATCACGCCAAGGCTCCCGCCGACGAATATTTCGGGCATCTCAAACTGAGCATTCTGGGCGTGCGCAACGTCATCTATGACATCGATGCGCGGGCGGACAACGCAGCCGAAGACGTCGCGGCCGGATTCTGTCACAAGCTCATCCTAGCCGAAGATGCGCTCCGCGATTGGCAAGCCAAATACCCCGACGATACGTGGGTGCCCAAGTTCGGCTATGCCATGCTCAAAGATTATGAGACGATCGACTCGGATATGGTCGCCGACGAATCACACGCTGCGAGCGTTCACGCCATCGATTTGGCAAACTGGTTAGGCGCGCTCTATCCGGAAAGCGAGTTCGCGCCGAAATAGCGCGCGCGGGCTTCGCGACGCCGGCCCGCGAAAATCGACCACAGCGCGCTGCTAAACACTGCCGCTGCCGCCACCACGGGCGCCCTGCGTAACTGGCGGTTGATGATCTCGATATCGTCGATCGTGGGCAGCGCGCGCGCGGTTGAATCAGCGGGATTGGCGGGGTTATACGAAATCCGCAACCTGTCGCCGACCGCGAATGGTCGCCCCGATCGCGCATCGTACGTTCGCCACGCATGACCTGCGTAGGGTACGCCGCCCACGGCGTATCGATATATGGGCGCATTGTGAAAGTCAGCGTCGGTGCCGACAACCGCAGCCGTCGTCGACTGGGTATACGTCGCTCGATCGTGTTGGACGATTCCGGTTTGAATCGCCAGAACGTTTTCGACCACCGCAAACGCAACGCTGGCGCTCAATAGTGCTGCGGCTGCTGCGCCCGCAATTTCGTACTGCAGCGGCCAGCGCCGCGCGAGCAGTGCCGGCGCCGGCCCTGGGCTTGCGCTGTACCGCGCGTAGCTCCGCGCGACCAGCAGCCCGGCCGCCGAATCGGTCGAGAGGTGGATCTGGGGCCACGCGCCGTCGCCCAAGGCGTAGCGGTCGTACCGGCCCCAGAGAAATCGCGACCGGCCGGCAAATCGAACGCGATCCCAGGGAACGAGCAACGGTCGCGACACCAGGCCGAACGGAAAAAACAGCGCCAGGAACAAGCCGCTTTCCGACGTTCCGACGTTGAGGCAGCGATTCAGGGAAACGGTAAACCATATATGGCGTCCGCCCATCCCCGCCGAGGCGAAGCGACACGTCGTCTCGGGCCGTTTCCCCCGCGGACGATGGTTGCGCGGGAGCAGAAAAATCCAGCCGCTGATCAGCCCCAAGACGGTGAGGATCGTCAGGCAAAACGCGAAGATCCCGAGCAGCACCATGCTGGAGGTATCGGACGTTTGCGGAAAGCCGATGCATCGCGGCCCAAAGTGCCGAGCTCCGACTTAACCAAAAGTTCGCGCAGCTGGTGCCCACGTCTCCGGCACGTGGAATCAGCGAGAATCGTCAGCGCGAATACCCCTTGGAGCTCTCGGGCATGAAAGCGGAACGGCTTGGTCGCGTTGACGACGTAGCCGCGTTGAGCGCTGTTCGAATCAACATGCTCTAACTATTAAGACTTTGCAACGATCGAATCAACGAGGAGCAAGAGCAGATCGTGCGCGGACAGGGTTCGAGCTGGTCGGCGCACGACTTCAAGACGGCACGGAACGTTCGTTCGCGGATCGGTAAGCGCTCGCGTGCCATCGAGCGACGCCGCGCCGAGGAGCGCACGCTCTTTCTCGCCCATCACGATACGCTGACCAAATTGCCGATCGCACGCTTCGGACAAATGCCGCAGCGGACGTTTCGCGATGCCAAACGCGAGGGTTCGATGATGGCGATTGCTGTTCATCGATATCGACCGGTTCAAATCGTTTAACGACACCTTCGGTCACCAGACCGGCGATCGGATTCTGCAGACGGCTGCCCGGGCGCATGCAGTCGTGCGTGCGGCGCGACGATTTCGTCGCCCGGCGAAACCGACGCCGAGCGCGTGGCGGAAAAAATGCTGGCGGCGCTCGCGGAACCGTTCGTCATCGCGCACGTTCCGGAGCTGCGCATTACGGCCAGTATCGGCGTCGCGGTCTATCCTTGCGACGGGTCCGACGCCGATAGTCTGCTTCAATACGCCGATGCCGCGATGTACGCAGCGAAGGACGCGGGCGCAGAGCGAGCACCCGGTCGTGCTGCAGGCCATCATCCCCGACCGGTAGGGCCTTTCCCGCTCGGCTTTGAACCTTCTTCGGCTGCTATGACATCTGGTGAACTTCGCGCCGCGTTCGTCGACTTTTTCGTCCAGCGCGGCCATGCGCACGTCGCTTCGGCCAGCCTCATTCCGGATGCGATGTCGACCACGCTCTTTACGATCGCCGGGATGGAACCGTTCGTTCCGGCCTTCCTAGGCGAGGTCCCCGCGCCCGCCCCGCGTGCGGTGACCGTGCAGCGCTGCTTGCGCGTCGCCGGGGCGAAGAGCGACATCGAGAACGTCGGCCGGACCGGACGCCACGGAACCTTCCTCGAGATGCTCGGCAATTTCAGCTTCGGCGACTACTACAAGCGCGAAGCGATCCGTTTCGCTTGGGATTTCCTCACCGGCGTGCTCAGGCTTGAGCGGCACAAGCTGTACGTCACCGTGCATGTCGGCGACGACGAGGCGCAGCGGCTGTGGGAAACCGAAGTCGGCTTGACGCCGGACCGGATCACGCGCTGGGACGAGGACAACTTTTGGACGATGGGTCCGACGGGGCCGTGCGGTCCGTGTTCGGAGATCTTCTACGACACCGGTGAGGCCAACGCGGCCGGACCCGGCGACACCGGACCGAACTTGGGCAACCGCTACGTCGAAGTTTGGAACTTGGTGTTTCAGCAGTACGATCGCGCGAGCAACGGTGCGCTCACGGAGCTGCCTTCGAAGAACATCGATACAGGCGCCGGGTTTGAGCGGATGCTGGCGGTCGTCAACGGCAAAGCGTCGATGTACGAAACGGATTTGTTCGCCGATCTCATTGCCGCTCAGCCCGCGGTCGGCGCGACGACCCTGGCGCCGGCCGAGCAGCTCGTGCGACGCAACATCATCGCCGATCATGCCCGGGCCGTCACGTTTCTGATCGCCGACGGCGTCTATCCGTCGAATACCGATCGCGGCTACGTGCTGCGCTTCTTGATCCGCCGCGCGATTCGCAACGGACGCTTGTTGGGCTACCCCAAGGAGTTCCTGGCCCAACTCGCCGGCGCGGTCACCGCGTCGTTGCGGTCGGGCTATCCGTTCTTGGACAAGCGCCTGGGCGACGTGCAGAACGCGTTGCGGCTCGAAGAGCAAACCTTCGTGCGGACCCTCGACCGCGGCTCCGAGATGCTCGAGGGTCTCATCGCCGCGGCGCTCGCCGACGGCAGCGCGCGGCTCGACGGCGAAAGCGTTTTTCGCTTGCACGACACGGCTGGTTTTCCGTCGGAGCTGACGCGCGAAATCGCCGCCGAGCGCGGCGTCGCGGTCGACAGCGCTAGTTTTGAAGCGAAGATGAACGAACAGCGCGAGCGCGCGCGCGCCGACGCGCGCGCAAAACGCGCCGTCGTGAGCGTCGCCGATCTGCCGGCGCTGCGCAGCACGTTCGAGGGGTACGCCGGTTTGGAAACGGGCGGGACGGTGGTCTCGATCCTCATCGACGGAGCCCCGGTCGACGTGCTCGAGGCCGGCGCCCGCGGGCAGCTCATCCTCGACCGGACCTCGTTCTATGCCGAAAAAGGCGGCCAAATCGGTGATCGCGGAACGATCACGGGCGACGACGGATCGTTCGAGGTCACCGACACGCAATACGCCGGCGAAGCGATCGCGCACATCGGGCGGGTCGTCAGCGGTTCGTTCTCCGTCGGCGGAGTGGTGCGCACGCGCGTCGATCCGGTGTGGCGCGAGGAGATCCGTCGCCACCATACCTCGGCGCATCTCTTGCAGCGTGCTTTGCGCGACGTTCTCGGCGATGAGGTCGTTCAGGCCGGTTCGTGGGTCGGCGTGGATCGCATGCGCTTTGATTTCCGCAGTCCGTCCGGCGCGCTCAGCCCGGTCCAGAAGCGCGCGGTGACACAGCGGGTCAACGAGCTCATCCGGGCCGACTACCAGCTCGAAACGCAGGAGCTCCCGATCGAGCAGGCGCTGCAGAGCGGCGCAATCTCGATGGCCGGAGAGAAGTACGGCGAACTCGTGCGGGTCGTGAAAGCCGGACCGGCGGTCGAATTCTGCGGCGGAACGCACGCCGTCACGACCGGCGAACTCGGCCTGTTTTTGCTGTTGAGTGAAGCGTCGATCGGCAGCGGCGTGCGCCGGATCGAAGCCGTCGTCTCGAAGGCCGCCGAATCGTACGTTGAAAACCAGCAAGACGTGGTTGCCGAACTTGCCGAAACGCTGTCGGCGAAGCCCGACGAGCTCGTCGTGCGCGTCAACCGTCTGCAGACCGACGTGCGCGATCTGCAGAAAGCGCTGGCTGAAATAAACGTTCGGCTGGCGTCGGCCGACGCCAAAGCCTATGTTGAGCGCGCCGAGCAAGTGAACGGAACGACGCTTGTCGCGGCCGTCGTTCCCGAAGCAGATGCGCAGGCCGTGCGGACGCTGGCCGGTGCGATCCGCTCGCGGCTCCGCAGCGGCGTCATTGCGCTGGTCGGGATCGATGGCGAGACGGCGACGCTGTTCGCAAGCGCCAGCGATGACGCGGTGAAGGCCGGCGTGCACGCCGGAAATCTGGTCCGCGCGGCAGCGCCGCTCGTGGGCGGCAAAGGCGGCGGCGCGCCGGCGCAAGCCCAAGGCGGCGGCAAGAATGTCGCCGGCGCCGAAGCCGCGCTGGCGGCGATGCGCCGCGCAATCGCGTGATCGCCATGCTGCTGTCGCTGGCCCAAATCATCGCCGGGCCCGCGGCGCCGGCGGCAGCTCCGGAGTTCCCCGAAGTCGCGCCCGCCGTCGTCCTCGCCCGTTACGAAGCGGCGCTAAAAAAAGTGACCGAGCCGCGCGTGCTTACGTTCGACTACAAGATCGAGCAGACCGGATTGCGCAACACGCTTCAAACTCACCGCGTATTTCGCAACGGGAACGACGAGCGCGATGAGACGCTGACCGTCGACGGAAAGCGTCTGAGTCCGCCCAAAGTGCGCATCTTTCGCGGCCGGCGCAATCGGTACACGGTGACGTCACTGGCGCCGCGCGCGGCGAACTACACCTTCGCCTACGTCGGGCCGCGCAAAGACGGTCACCACCTGGACTACGTGTTCCGCTTGACGCCCAATGCCGCGCGGCCGTTCGCCGTTACCGATATCGCGATCGACGGCGTCCGCTTTTTGCCGCTGAGCATCGGCTTCGCGACGGGGATGAACGAAGGTGCCGGCACGATCACGTTCGGCTTGAACGCGCGCTGGTGGGTGCCGTACGTGGCAACCGCGCGGGCGACGGTTACCGCTGCATCGGCGACCGAGAAGCTCACCTTCTACACGTACCGCTTCCCGCTGACGCTCCCGGACTCGACCTTCACGCAGAACCGCCGGCCCGCCGCGCACGCGCTCGCGCCGGAGATCCCGGCGGCGCAAGCGCCGGCTCCGGCCAAGGCCCCGCCGGGCCGGTCCGAGGTCGACCGCTAACGAAAGGCGGCGAGTACATGCGCAAGGTCAATACTGCCGATGTCGCAGAGATCTCGTGGTCGTCGCCCAAAGGTCGCTTCGCGGGCGCCGGAAAGCAGATCTCCGAAGCGCTGGGCCGAGTCCCCACGTCGCGCAATCTCGACGAGCGCCATCCGTTCGATGTGGAGATCTGCCGCGTTGCGCCCGGAGCGACGCCGTATATCTATCATTCGCACAGCGCGCAGTGGGAATTCTATCACGTCATCTCGGGCGGCGGCGTCGTTCGGCACGCCGAGGGAACCACTGCGATCGAAACCGGCGACGCGTTCCTCTTCAAGCCCGGCGAAGCGCATCAAATCACCAACGATGGCAGCGTCGACCTGGTGCTGTATGTCGTCGCCGACAATCCGATCGGCGAGTCCAATTACTTTCCGGACAGCGACAAATGGGCAGTGCGCAGCCCCGAGCGCCGGCTCATTCGCTCCGAACCCTTGGACTATTTCGACGGCGAAGAATAAGTTTGCGGCCGGCGCGCCGGGGAGCACGGACCGCTGGAAATGCGTGCCGCTAAAGCGCTTGACCGCCGATTGAGGCCTGCAGGCCGGTGAGATGTTCGTTGACGTTCTCGCGCACGAGCGTCCAACGGCCGGCGGCGACCTCGAATTCGGCGAAGCCGGCGTTCTCGACGTCGACATTCCACAATTCGTCGAGGGAACGGTCTTGCGCGGTCAGGATCGCGACTCGCACGACCGCATCGTGGGTCACCACCAACGCCGGGCCGCCGTCCGGAAACGATGCCGCGAAGTTTTGCCAGCGCGCGCGCACCTGTTCGAGCGTTTCCCCGCCCTCGAATCCGACCTGGCCAGGCAGTTCTTTCCAGGCCCGAAAGCGATCGGGGTCATCGGCGGCGATCTCGTCGCGCAGCCGGCCTTCCCAGGTTCCGTGGGCGATCTCCAGCAGCCGGTCATCGCTTTCGACGGACAGGTTCAGGCGGTCGCCGACGAACCGCGCGGTGGCATTGCAGCGCAGCAGGGGACTGGCGACGATGCGTTCGACGCGCGGCTGCGAGTGCGCGAACGCTTCCGCCAATGCGAAGCCTTGCTGCACGCCCAAGGCCGTTAAAGCCGATTCACGCCGGCCTTGATAGCGCCCGGCGAGATTCCACGTCGTCTCGCCGTGCCGCGCGACATAGACACGCACCGGGCTAAATCGCCAGCGAACGCACCGAGTTGATGCCCGAGACCGTGCGCAGCGCATTGATCGTCGCTTCGTCGGCGGGCCGGTCGACCGACAGGACCATGATCGCGTCGCCGCCGATGGCATTGCGCGAGACCTGCATGGTCGAGATGTTGACGTTTTGCTGGCCGAGCAGCGTGCCGACTTTGCCGATCATTCCGGGAACGTCGCGATGCTGGGTAATGAGCATCGCGCCCACTGGCGTGGCGTCGATCTCGTAGCCGTCGACCTCGACGATGCGCGCCGAACCGTTCACCGACGTGCCGGTAATCGACGTTTGCCCGCCCGAGATCCGCAGCGAGCTGGCGTAAATCGAGGTTCCGCGTTCGCCGTGGGCATCGATGTGCACACCCAGTTCGTGCGCGATCGAGTCGGCGTTGACGATCGAAACACGGCGATCGGTCGTGGTCTGCAGCAGACCCGAGAGAAAGGCGCGGACGAGCGGCTCAGGCGGCGCTTCCGCGATCTCGCCCTGCAGCGTCAGCGCGAAATTCGGCAGCTGCGTTTCTTGCGCGAACTGCGGATAGAAGCGCCCCATGCGATACGCCACGTCGACGAACGGCAGGACGCGGGCGGCTTCGGGGCCGTCGGGAACGGGCGCGTTGACCGCAGCGTTGGCTGGGCTGCCCAGCAGCACGCGGGCGACATCGTGAGCCAATTCGGTCGCGATCCGTTCGAGCGCCTCATGGGTCGAGCCGCCCAGATGCGGCGTTGCGAAGACCTTGGGGTGACGATGCAGCAGCGCGCCCGTCCCGCCGGGCGGCGGCGGCTCCTCGGCAACGACGTCGATCGCCGCCCCGGCCAAGACGCCGGCGTCGAGTGCGGCGAGCAGATCGCGTTCCACGATGACGCCGCCGCGCGCGCAGTTCACGACCACGGCATGCGGCTGCAGCAGCGCGAGTTTCGCCGCGTCGATCATCCCCAGCGTTTGATTGGTCAGCGGCACGTGCAGCGAGATGACGTCGGCGGTCTTGAGCAGCGTCTCGATCCCGACGAGCTTGGCGTCGAAGGCTTCGGCCCGCGCGGCGCTGATGTACGGATCGTGCGTGATGACGTTCATGCCGAAAGCGCGGGCGCGCAGGGCGACGTTGCCGCCGATCCGGCCCAAGCCCACGATGCCCAGCGTCTTGCCGAACAGCTCCGTGCCGATGAACGGTTTGCGATCCCATTTGCCTTCGCGCAGCGACTGCACTGCCGAGGGCGTGAAGCGCACGAGCGAGAGCATCAGCGCGAAGGTTTGTTCCGTCGCGGCGATCGTGTTCGCGCCGGGCGTGTTGAGCACGATGATGCCGGCGTCGGTCGCGGCTTCAACGTCGATGGCGTCGACACCGACGCCGGCGCGCGCCACGACCGTCAGTTTTGGACCGGCAGCGAGCAAGTCGCGATCGACGCGCGTTTCCGAACGGACGATCAGTCCGTCAGCCTCGGCGAGCGCATGCACGAGTTCGGCTCGCGTTCGTCCAACTTGGGAGTCGATATCGATCCCGTGCTCGCGTAAGACCGCGAGACCTCGTTCGGCAAATTGTTCGGCGATGACGACACGCGGTGCGTGGGGAAGGCTTGACTGCATCATGGGCGTAGTTGCACGCGTTTGACCTACCGCCTTCGTCCGTTCGGTCCTACGGTCGCGCTGGCATTCGCATTCGTGGTCCCGCTTGCGATTTATGTCGCTACATTGCAATCGGGCGTCGAGTATTGGGACACCGGCGAACTGCAGACCGTGCCGTACATCTTGGGGATCGCCCACCCATCGGGCTTCCCGGCGTACGTCCTCATCGGCTGGGTGTGGTCGCACGCCGTGCCGTTCGGCGACCCGGCGTACCGGATGAACGTCCTCTCGGCAGTCGCGATGGCGGGCGCGGCCCTGGCTTTGGCAGCCACCCTGCTCGAGCTGGCGGTTAGCCCCGTCCTCGCCTGCAGCGCGGCGCTGGTCTTCGCGGTGACCCGGGTGCCCTGGCAACACGCGGTCTACGCCGACGTCCACCCGCTGGCGCTCGCCGCGGTGGCGGCGGCTTTTTGGGCGGCGCTGCGCTGGGACCGCACCGGCTCGGTGTCGGCTCTGGTCGGCTGCGCAATCGCGGCCGCGCTGGCCCTGTCCATCCACAGCGGCATGGTACTGGTCGTCCCGGGCATCGCGTTGGCAGCTTTCGGCCGCCGGCCGTCGCTGCGTCAGGCTGCCGCCTGTCTGGGCCTAGGGACGGCGATCGTCGCCGCCTGCTATGCCTACTTGCCGGTGCGCAGCGCGGTCGTCTACGCCCAACGGCTGGATCCGACCCTCGCGCTGGGGCTGCCCCCGGGGCGCCCGTTCTGGGACGCGGATCATCCCTCGACCTGGGCGGGCTTTCGCGCCGAGGTCGGCGGCGGTGAATTCGGCGCTCCCGGCGCGCTCGCGCGGCTGGCCGATCCGGCAGTGCTGCGCGCGTTGCCCACCGGGTACGGCCAAGCGGCAATCGGCGACTTGGCAGGCGGCGTGATGCTCATCGCGCTGGTCGGCGCGGTGGCCGTGGTGCGCCAGATGCCCGCAGCGGGTGTGGGCCTGTTCGCCGGCTCGTTCCTGCCCGTGCTCTTCGTGTTGGCGTATCCGGCGGAGTCGGATCCCGAACGCTATTTTCTGCCGTCCTACTGGGCGATCGCACTGTTCCTGGGTGCCGGCGCTCAGCTGCTCGCGCGCGGCGGCCTGCACGTCGCGCCGCGCGCGCTCATCGCCGTGCTCAGCGCGCTGATGCTGTTCGTCGCCGGCGCCGACGCGTACGCGAATCGCGGCGCGTTTTTTATCACGCAAGACGATTCGGCGCGGCAATTCATCGCGCGCGTCGTGCGCGAAACGCCGGCGAATGCAATCGTCGTTGCACCGTGGATGTACGCCACGCCGCTGGCCTACGCGGCGTACGTGGAAAAGGACCTTGGCCGGCGCATCGTCGTGACCGGTTGGCCCGAAGACTACAGCGCGTACTATCCGGCTTGGCTGGCGGACCGG
>JBEKHC010000082.1:0-23909 GCA_050012475.1 Candidatus Velthaea sp. | reverse complement strand
CCCCAACCTACGCCTGCGCCTCCAGCCGCGCGATCCGCGATTTTAGCGAAGGATGAGTTGAGAACAGCAACTCCGCCCATTTCGGCTGCTCGTCTTCCGCCTGATTTTGATCGCGCAGGCGCCGGAAGGCGCGTGCTCCGCTTTTTGGATCGTGGGTTGCTTCGACGGCGAAGACGTCGGCGCGGCGTTCGACCGCGCGCGAGATCGCGGCCATGAACGGCGCGACGAGCGTCGAGAACGTCGACGCATAGAAGGCAAATCGAGCCCCGTCGACGAGCGTCTCCAACCGGCGGCCGGACTTGCGCAAGGCACGACTTCCCACGCCGATCGTTGCGGCAGTAAATAGCGTGCCGACTGCGATGGAGAGCCAGGGATCGCGGCGCACGTAGTGCCCCAACTCGTGCGCGACGACGAAGAGCGTTTCGTCTTCCTCGAACTTTTCGATCAGCGTGTCGGCGAGCACGATGCGCTGCGTGCCGAAGACGCCGGTCACGAAGGCGTTGGCTTTTTTGGTTTGCCGGCTCATATCGAAGCGCAGGATCGCCGCGTCGCCGGCGCCATACCGTGCCGCGAGGTCGCGGATGCGCCGTTCGAGGTTGCCCTGCAACGGCGTGTACGTGTTGAACAGCGGCATGATGAAGTTGGGAGCGATGACGTTGGCGAGCGTGAGCAGCAGCGGGGTCGCCCCGATCGCGATCCAAGGCCAGCGGTGCGGCGCCTTGCGGACGATGGCGTCGCCGAGCCCCGCGACCACCATCGTGATCCCGAGGCCCACGCCGACGGCTTTCACGTGGTCGCTCGCCCACGCTTCGGCGGTTTGCTCCGACATGCCGTAGGTGCGCTCCATGACGTGCGACTCGACATAATCCGCGCCCAGATCGCGCAGGCCGTCGAGCACGCCCAAGAGCACGATAAACGCTGGCGCCTGCAGCCAGCGCGGAACCGGTTGCAGCGCGCGTTCAACCGGTCGCGCGATCACGAAGGCGGTCATCGCCAATGAAGCGGTCGAGCGCAGCACGCCGGCGAGCATGAGCCCGCGGCGCGCGGCGCCGTACGTCTCGGGATCGGGTGCCGCGATTGTCGGGAAAGGCGACTCGCGATCGAGCCACGCCGTGCGCAGGCGCACCCCCGAGTAGCCGACCACGAATCCGACCGCCGTACCGTTCCAAAAGCCACGCATGACTGGCGGCATTTACCCGCTGCGCCGCGGGCGCCTCCGTTTGCCCGCGCAAACGGACCGGACCGTGACCGGCTACGCCGGCCGCAGCGCCGGTTCTTCTTGCAGGTCGTGGACCGAGCTTTGGCTGCCGGTGGTCTGCAGCCACAGCAGACTCGCCGCCGAGAGCAGCAGCGCGCAAATCATGAACACGAAGCCGCCGGAATAGGACTTGGTCGCGCCGACGATCGCGCCGACGACGATCGGCGCGAAGAATCCGCCGATCTGGCCGCCGAAATTGACGAATCCGGTCATCGCGCCGCGCATGTCGGCGGCGATCAAGTCGATCGCGACCGCCCAGAACGGTCCGAAGCCGCCGTACAAGAAAAATGCCGCGAAGGAGAGCCCGGCCAAACTTTGCCCGACCGTCTGCGCGCTGAACGCGACGTACAGCGAAACGCCGGCCAAGAGATACACCGTCGCCACGAGCGCGGCCCGGTGCCGAACGAAGACTTTGCTGCCCAGCCAGCCGCACAAGATCGTACCGAGGAAGCCGCAGAAATAGGGCAGCGCGGCGACGATGCCCAGCTGCGCCAGCGCGATGTGCCGCGTCGCGTTCAGATAGCTGGGCATCCAGCCGATGAAACCCCAAAACGCAACGTTGAAGCAAAGATACGCAGCGAATACCAGCCACGTCGGGCGGGCGCCGAGCGCTTCGCCCCAGCCGCCGCTGCGCTTCGCGCCCTGTTCCAAGGCCAGCGGAGCCGACGTTCGCGGCAGCAAGAACGCTAACAGAATCGCGACGAGCAGCCCAGGAATCGTGAACCAAAAGAAGAGCCCGCGCCAACCGACTTGGACCACCAGCCATCCGGCCAGCGGCGCCGCGATCGCCGGTCCCAGCGACAGCGCGCTGAGGAACGCCGCGTTCGCGCCCGAGCGCTCGCGCGACGGGAAGTAGTCGCCGATCAATTTAAATTGCGCGCCGTTTTCGAGCCCTTCTCCCAGGCCAAAAAACACTCGGACGATGACGAGCACCGTCAACGAGGTCGCAAGCCCGGTCAGACCGGTGAACGCCGACCAGAAGACCAGCGCAAAAATCAGCAGCGGACGCGAACCGAAACGGTCGGCCAGCGCGCCGCCCGGAATCTGCATGAGCGCGTAGCCGAAGGTAAACGCCGACAAGACCAAGCCGAACGCGGCCGGCTCCAGCCCCAGGGTTTTCACGATCGCCGGACCGGCAACGGTGATATTGATGCGGTCGAAATACGCAACGAACATCATCAGCCAGATCAGGCCCAGAACGAGCTGCGGTCGTTTCACGTGTTCACCTGCCTTCTGCGGCATCGTCCAAGTCCGAAAGACGATGGCTGCCCCAGCCATCAAGCGTTTCCCGAATTCGGCGCTCCTCAAGCGTTTCCGTGGTCTTGCGAGCGTCGGTCAGCGCGATTCTAGCGCCAGAAGTTCACTTCGCCGTGCCGAGCCGCCAGGCGAACGTCACCCGAGCGTTTGAGCGCCATGTTGCGTGCTTCCGGGGGCACGATCCCGTTGAGGTCGCGTTGGACGTCGAGCCGGATGTACGTGCCGCGGCCCTGGTGCAGCGCGCACGTGTTGCTGTCGAGCTGGACGAATTTGCCTTGTCGCGCCTCGCCGTTCCACTCGATCACTTCCTGCGGGGGCGGCATGTTCTCACCGCGCTCGGCAAGCCGCGCGACGGCGTCGCCGACTTCCTTGACGAGATCGCGCCCGGCAGCATCCAGCGCGCGGATGTGGGCCAAGCGCGCCATGTGCTCGCGGTGGCGATCGTTTTGCAATTCCTCGATCGCCCGCGCGAATTCGACCGCGATGGCCGCGACGTCGCGGGCGTGCTCGCAAGCGCCCACTACGCGCCGCGCGCTGTAGTAGTCGGCTTTCTTCTCGTTGACGTAGTAGCCCAATGCGATTCCGGTAAAGAGCCCGTCGCGCATGCCCTGCACCAGCGTCTGGGCGGCAATGCTCGGCCGCGCCAGCGCTTCGGGATGCGCGACGAAAAACGGGACGTGGGTCCCATCGACGGGCTGCTCGGGCATCCCCAGGCGCTGCGACCAGGTGGCATACGCCGCGCGGCCGCGGACGTGGACGAAGCCGCGGCCGCGGAAACGCGCGCCATCGCCCGGTTCGGAATTGCCCAACGTGGTACCCAGCGCCGTCCCGGGTTCGTAACGGTCGAAGGACCGATCGACGCCGTCCGCTCCCGGACCCGTTCCCGTTTCCTCCAGCCGGGCACCGAAATGCGACCCATGCTGCGCGGTCGCGAGCACGTAGGCGATGCGCCGCGAATGCGTCATTCCGCCCGCGCGCGCCGTATCGATCAGCAACGGCACCGCCCACAGCGCGTTCGCGCGGAACGTTCGCGGAACCAACGTGACGATCGCGTTGATCTCGTCTTGCGACGCGTGCCCGGCCAGGGCCGGCACGGGTACTTCTGCTGGTTCGAGAATGAGATCGACCCTTTCCACCAAGCGGCGCCGCTGAAGCCGGCCTCGCAACGAGCCTATAGCGAATTAGACTAAGGTAAACCTCACAAACTCTCTAGAGTCGTTCGACTACTTCACGTTCGGATGTTAGCACTATGCCCGTGCGGACCGGCTGACTCGCGTCAACGCAACACGTAACCGCCGTCGACCACCAGCGTCTGGCCGGTCACGAAACTCGATGCGTCTGATGCGAGATAAACGGCGGCGCCGCCGAGTTCGGGCGGCTCGCCGGCGCGTTTCATCGGCGTGAGATCGAGCCAGACGCCGCCCCGCGCCGGTTCTTGGAACGACGCTGCGGTCATTTCGGTGCGCATGTACCCGGGCGCGATCGCGTTGACGCGGACACCGTAGTGCGCCCATTCGACCGCTAAGCTTTTCACGATCATGATCACGCCGGCCTTCGAAACGTTGTACGCGGTCTGCAGCTGGGGAACGTTGACGATCAATCCGGACATCGAAGCGATCGCCACGATCGAACCCGACTTCTGTTCGATCATCGCGCGTCCGCAGGCTTGGGCGGTGAAGAAAACGCCGGTCAAATTGACGGCCATGACCGCGTTCCACTGCTCGAGCGTCATGTCTTCGGCCGGCACGTTGAGGGCGATGCCCGCGTTGCAGACGCCGATGTCGACGCGCTGCCAGGCGGCGCGGATCTCGGCGACGGCGCGAACGGTGTCGGCCGGAACCGTCACGTCGCCGATCACGCTGCGCGCTTCGATTCCTTCGCCGGTGAGCGTGCCGACCGCCGCATCGAGCGAAGCGGCATCGCGATCCATGAGCATGAGCCGCGCGCCTTGCGTCCCCAGTGCCCGGGCCATCGCCAAACCCAACCCCCGGGCGCCGCCGGTGACGAGCGCGGTTCGGCCGGTGAGATCAAACATGGGGGATCCTTTCGGGTGTGCCGCTTTGGCGCAGGCTCGAGAGCGCAGCGTCGCGCGCCGCCCAATCGATGGTCGTTGCACTGCGCGGCTCGAAAATGCGCGGACGGGCGGTCGTTTTCACGAAATCTCGGATTTGCGCTAAATCGGATAGCGCGTGGTCGGCGACGCCCTGAACGAGAACGTTCCCGGTCGCGCTGGCTTCGGCCGGACCGGCGTAGACGACCCGCGCGCAAGCGTCGGCGGCGAGCTGACAGAGCAGGGCGTTGCGCGAACCGCCGCCGATGATGGCGACCGCCCCGACCCGCACGCCGGCCAGCCGTTCCGCGTCGGCGATCGAGCGCCGGTATTGCAGCGCGAGGCCCTCGAAAATTGCGCGCGTGAGCGCGACGGGGTCGCGCTCGGCCCGCTGCCTGCCGCGCGCGAGCTGCGCGGCGATCGCTGCGGGCATGTCGTCGGGGTGCAGCAGTTCGGGATCGTCCACATCGACGATGAGCCCGGGCGATTCGACGGTCGCCGCGCGCGCGGTGAGGTCGTCGTAACTGTAATCGTCCCCGCCGTCGCGGTGCCAAGCGCGCCGGCACTCCTGGATCAGCCACAGCCCCATGATATTGCGCAGGAAGCGAACGCTGCCGGCGACGCCGCGTTCGTTGGTGAATCCCGCCAGGCGGGCGTCCTCGGTGAGAATCGGCTGCGTCAGTTCGAGACCTAAGAGCGACCACGTGCCCGAACTGATGTACGCGCAGACGTCGTCGCCGGTCGTAACGTGCAGCGGCGCGGCCAGCACCGCGCAAGCCGTATCGTGGGTCGCCGGAACGACGACGCGCAGCGCACGGGTGCGCGGGCCGAAATCGAGCGCGCTGCGGGTCGGTCCCAAGATCGTGCCGGGTTCGACGAGTTCGCCGAACATGCGGCGCGGGATGTCGATGGCCGAGATGAGTTCGTCGGCCCACTGGCCGTCGACGCCCAGCAAGCCGCTCGTGCTCGCGTTGGTGAATTCGGCCACCTGCGTGCCGGTCAGCCAGTAATGCATGATGTCGGGGATCATCAGCAGCGAACGAGCGATCCCCAACGCGCCGTCGGATTCGCTCTTTTGCGCCGCGAGCTGATAGAGCGTGTTGATCGACATCTGGGCGATCCCCGTCAACGTGTACTGCCGAGCGGCTGACACGCGTTCGGCATACATCTCGGGAATGCCGTCGGTGCGCGAGTCGCGATAGTGGTAGGGATTGCCCAGCAAACGCCCGCGGCCGTCGAAGAGCCCGTAATCGACGCCCCAGGAATCGACCCCGATCGAGACGATGGTGTCGTCGGCGCTGGCCAGCGCGAGTTCGATGCCGGTGAGCATCTCCTCGAAAATGCGCAGCACGTCCCAATGCAGGCCGTCCGGCGTGCGCACCGGACGGTTGGGGAAACGGTGGATCTCGCGCAGGTACACCCCGTCTTCGCCGCCGCCGCCGATGATGACGCGGCCGGTCTCGGCTCCCAGATCGACGGCGATGCACTGATGAAGGTGCATCAATGCCGCAGTATCCCCCGGCACCGAAGCCACTAGCGGGTGTATGCCGCGGTTACTCCGCCGTCGACATTGAGAATGTTGCCGGTGCTCTTCGCGGCCCGCTGCGATGCCAGGAACGCGACGGCCTCGGCGATGTCCGTCGGCACGACGTTGACGCCGAGCACCGTGCGCTTGCGATAATGTTCTTCGAGCTGATCGGGCGCGATGCCGTAGGTTGCGGCGCGCTCGTCGCGCCAGCGCCCGTCCCAGATGCGCGACCCTTCGAGGACGGCATCGGGATTGACGGTGTTCACGCGAATCCCCGCCGCGCCGCCTTCTTCGGCCAGACAGCGCGCCAAGTGCAGCTCCGCAGCTTTAGCCGCCGAATACGCCGACGCGTTCTTGCCGGCCACGAGTCCGTTCTTGGAGGCGATGAAGACGATCGTGCCGCCGCGGCCTTGGTCTTGCAACAGCCGGAAGGCTTCGCGCGCGACCAGAAAATAGCCGGTGCCCAGAATATCGCTGTTGCGTTTCCAGTCAAAGAGCGTCGTTTTTGCGATCGGCGCGCTCGAGCTGATGCCCGCGTTGCTGACCACGATATCGACGCCGCCGTAGGCCAGCGCGGCCTGGCGGAACGCATTGCGGACGCTGTCTTCGCTCGTCACGTCCATCGCCACGTCGACGGCCCGGCCTGGGCCGAACTTCGCGCACAACTCGTCGGCGACAGCGCTTGCGCCCGCGGCATCGATGTCGGTGACGACGATGTGCGCTCCGTCGGCGGCGAGCCGGCGGCAGATCGCCGAACCGATCCCGCCGGCGGCGCCGGTGACCAGACACACGCGGCGCGCGAATTCGCGTTCGGGCGGCATCAAGCTGAGTTTGTATTGCTCGAGCGGCCAATATTCGACGGCGTGGCTTTCGCTGTCGGTGAGCGAAACGAAACCGCCCAGCACTTCGGCGCCGCGGATCACGGCGATCGCCCGATGGTACAGTTCGGCCGAGATCTGCGCGTTCTGCGCGTCTTTGCCGGTCGTGAACATCCCGATGCCGGGAATGAGGATGACGCGCGGCGCCGGGTTGACGTCGGCGGCCGGCGAGCGCAGGACCGGCGTTTGCGCGTCGGGGTCGAGATTTTGCTGCGCGTTCTCATCGAGATACTTCAAGTACGCGCGCTCGTATTCGGGCGCCGCGGCCGCGATCGCGGTGCGCAGTTCGTCGACGCTGCGATCGGGCGTCCAGTCGACGAACATCGGGCGGACCTTGGTGTGCACGAGATGGTCGGGACAAGCCGCGCCGACCGCGGCCAGGCGCGGCGCGTCGACGGAGTTGACGAACGTCAGCACGTCGGGCGCATCTTCGTAGCGCAGCACGCACGGCTTGACCGTCGACACGGCGCCGCGCAGCATCGGCATGATATCCGCAGCGATCTCGTGTCGCTGCTCGGGCGCCGGCGCCGCGCAACGTTCGCCGCCGAACGCCGGCCGCGTCGCGAAGCGCGCTTCGACGAACGCCTTGGCCCGCGCGAGCATGCCGAACGTCGAACGCGTGCAGGCATCGTCGTCGTCGCCCCAGGTGATCGAGCCGTGCTTCTGAAGGATGACGAGCTTCCCGGCCGGTTTGGCCTCGACGGCTTGCGCGATCCGCCGGCTGAGCCCGAAGCCCGGCCGTTGGTACGAAATCCAAATGAGCTCGTCGCCGAAAAGCTCGCGCGCCAGCCGCTCACCGTCGGCGGCGCAAGCGAAGTAATTCGTGGCGTCGGCGTGCGTGTGATCGATCGCGACGGCCGGATGAAACGCGTGAAACAGCGTCTCGATGGACGCCCGCGGCCGGTCGGGATCGGTCATGCAACGCCGCAGATACGCCACCATCTCGGTGTCGGGCAGGCGCTCTCGCTCGCGCAGCACGAGGACTTCATCGAGGCGCAAGCCGGTGAACGACTCGGGCGTTACGCTCGCCAAGTCGGAACCGGAGCCCTTGACCCACATCACCCGCGTCGATCGGCCGGCGTGATCGAGTTCGGTCGTTTTGGCCGACGTGTTGCCGCCGCCCCAGTTGCAGATCGTTCGATCGGCGCCCAGGCCGCGCGAGCGCGTCGTGAGCCGGGCAAGCACCGAACCAAGGTGCGCGTTTGACACAGCGGCCGTCATGCAGCACTCTAATCACATATGATCGATTCTGTCAATTCATGTTGCTTTGCCGCAGCGATCTAACCTCGGTCGCTTGGCTCGGCCGGACCGGCTAGACGGACCGCGGCTCGAATCTTGATGCTGGCGTTCGAGCGCCGCATGGCGCTGGCCGAACTGCTCAAAGCCAATCCGGTGCTGACCGTCGATGAATTGGTGCGCCGCTTCGGCGTTTCGGCTCAGACGATGCGTCGTGACTTCAAATATTTGGCCGACGCCGGTCTGCTGACGCGCACGCACGGCGGCGCCGTGGCGCGCTCGGCGGAAGCGCTCGGCTTGGAGGGAACGTTCAAGCTGCGCGTTGCCGAGCGGGCTCCGGAGAAGGCCGCGATCGCACGCGCCGCCTTGGATCTGGTCGCACCGGGCTCGACGGTGATGATGGACGCGTCGACGTCGGTGCTGGCGCTCGCGCAGCGGTTGCCGCGCGATATCGAGTTGCACGCGATCGTCAACGCGTTGCCGATCGGGAGCGAGCTCAGCCGCCGGTCGGGCATTACGACGACGCTCATCGGCGGAAGCATTCGGCTCACGTCGCTGTCCGCTTCCGGACCGCTGGCCGAAACGATGCTGCGCCGGCTCTTCGCCGACACCGCGTTCATTTCGGCCCGCGGTCTCTCGCTCGAACGCGGATTGACGGAAGCGAGCCCGGCTGAATCGGCGCTGAAGGAAATCATGATCGCGAATGCGACCCGCGTCGTCGCACTGGTGGACTCGTCGAAGTTGGAGCGCACAGCGCTGAGCTTTTTTGGACCGGTGACCGACATCGACATCGTGGTAACCGACGGCGCCGCCGATCCGCAGATGCTGCGCGGGCTGCGCGACCGCGGGATCGAGGTGCGCATCGCCGGGCCGCCGAGCGCCGCGCGCGGCCGGATGCGGGACGAGGCAGTGTTGCACCGCTGAGCGAAGCGCGTCAAGATGCCTGCGCATTCGCCCGATACCGCCGCCGTTTCCGAACTGGTTTTGCGCGAAGAGGTCGTGCGCACGTGCCGGAAGATGACGGAGCTGGGCATCAATCAAGGCACGTCGGGCAATATCAGCGTGCGCAACGGCGAGCGGTTCCTCATCACGCCTAGCGGTATTCCATACGAGGAGATGATGCCCGAGCACATCGCCGTCATGGACGCCCGCGGGAACTACTTCGGGCCGTTCAAACCGACGACGGAATGGCGCATCCACCGCGGCGTTTTGCGCGCCCGCCCCGATGCCGGCGTCGTGATCCACACGCACTCGATGTATTCGACGACGCTGGCGTGTCTGCGCCGCACCATTCCGGCGCTGCACTACTACGTTGCCGTCGGCGGCGGCCCGACGATTCGCTGCGCCGAGTACGCGACCTACGGGACGCAAGAGCTGGCCGACAACGTGCTCGCCGCGCTGGTCGAACGCGAGGCCTGTCTGATGGCCAATCACGGACTGCTCGTCATCGGCGCGACGCTCGGCGGCACGCTGCGGCGGACGTTCGACATCGAAATGCTGGCTCGCCAGTACGTTTACGCCTCACAAGTCGGCGAGCCGTGCATTTTGCCCGATGACGAGATCGAGCGTGTGCGGCTCAAGATGCTAACGTACGGCACGCAGCAAGCCGACGATCCGGAACTCGTGCGGCTGGAAGCGCCCCCGGTCTAGAGGGCTGCGCTACGCGCAGCCCGTCGCGTTGCGGCTTCGCCGCAAGCCGCCTTTCTGGAGGCCGCCTGCTGGGAGAGCTTTTCGCCGCCGCATGGGTTGCGCGGCGTTCATTCCCGGTCTATACTTCGCGAAACGACAGATTCGCTCAATTTCGCTCACGGAACGTTATTTTTCCATCCGCAGATTTGGAGTACTCGTGGAGATGCGTTTGTTTCGGCGTGTGCTGACGCTCGGCGCCGCCTCGGCCATAGGCCTCACCTCGCTCAGTCCGGCGGCGGCGCAGGACAAGCAATATAGCATCGCGTTCGTGCCGAAGCTCATCAACATCGGCTATTTCAACGCCATGCAGCAAGGCGCCGAGGAAGCCGCGAAAAAATTCAACGTGAAATTCGTCTACAACGGTCCGACGACCGCCGATGCGAATTTGCAGGTTCAAACCGTTAAGCAGCTCATTGCGCAGCACGTCGATGCGATCGCGGTCGCGCCCGACGATCCGGCCGTTCTGGCTCCGGCCCTCGCGCAAGCTCAAGCGCAAGGGATCAAAACGTTCACCTCGGATACCGACGCGCCGTCGAGCGGACGCCTCGTTTTCGTGAACCAGGCGCTCGACAGTGCGATCGGAAACGCCACGCTCGACTCGCTGGCCGATCAGATGGGGAAGCAGGGTGAATGGGCGATCGACTCGTGCGGTCCCGCGGCGCAGAATCTCAACGGCTGGATCGCGATCGAAAAGAAACGCGCGGCCGACAAGTATCCGGGTATGAAGCTCGTCGCGGTCGTGTACTCGGGCGAAGATCAGGCCAAGGCCGTCGCTGACAGCCGCGACCTCATCACGGCACATCCCAATCTCAAAGGCATCCTCGGCCAGTGCACGACGTCGGGTCCCGGCGCGGCGCAGGCCGTCACCGAACTCAAGAAGATCGGCAAAGTGTTCGTGACGGGCGTCGCGCTGCCGTCGGGCATGAAGCCCTATATCGAGAACGGCGCCTCGAAGAGCTTCGTGCTCTGGGATCCGGGCAAACTCGGATACCTCACCGTTTGGGCCGGCGCGCAACTTGCGGCCGGCAAGCCGTTCCAAGCCGAGAACGACGTCCCGGGCCTGGGCAAGATCGCGTACGACGCGAGCAAGAAGATGCTCCTGTTAGGACCACCCACGACGTTTACGAAAGCAAACATCGACCAATACAAGTTCTAGTGGTCGCTGGGAACGTAGAGACGGACGCGTTGCGCGCGTCCGCCTGCGATAACCGCCGTGCTTGAAATGCGCGGGATCTCGAAGTCCTACGGCGGCGTCGCGGCGTTGCGCGGGGTGGATTTCGATGTCGTCGGCGGTGAGGTCGTTGGGCTCGTGGGTCAGAACGGGGCCGGCAAATCGACGCTGATCAAGGTCTTGTCGGGAGCGATCACCCCCGATAGCGGGACGATCGTTCTCGACGGGGCGCCGCTCGTGCTCGCGGCGCCCGCCCAAGCGCTCGCGGCCGGCATCGCCACGGTCTATCAGGATCCGCAAGTCTATCCCGAGCTGAGCGTCACCGAGAACATTTTCTTAGGGCGTGAGATCCGCGGCCGTTTCGGCAACATCGATCACCGCGCGCAAATCGCACGCGTCGTCGAACTTCTGGACGAATTGGGCGTCGAACCGGGCCTGGCTACGGCCCCAATCGCCGACCTGAGTTTGGCGCGGCGTCAACTCGCGCTGATCGCTAAAGCGCGCAGCACCGAGCCGAAGGTCATCATCTTCGACGAACCCACCGCGATCTTGACCGAACGCGAAGCGCATTGGCTGTTCGACATCATCAACCGCCTGCGCGCCCGCGGCGTCGCGATCGTGTACATCAGCCACCGGCTCGAAGAAGTGTTCGCGATCGCCGACCGCGTGACGGTGCTCAAAGACGGCGAATCCAAGGGCACCTGGAACATCGGCGACGTCACGACGAGCCAGCTGATCGAAGTCATGGCGGGCCAAGCGCTCAGCGCTGAAGCCGATCATGCCCTCGCGCAGCCGGGCGAGCCGATTCTCGAAGTCCGCGGGCTGACCCGCGCCGACGCGTTCGCCAACGTGTCGTTCGAACTGCGGCCGGGCGAGATCGTCGGCTTTTTCGGGCTCGTCGGGTCTGGACGCAGCGAGGTCGCGCGCGCGATTTTCGGCGAAGAAGCGGCCGACAGCGGCCAGATCGTGTTGGCGGGAAAGCCCGTTCGGTTCCGTTCGCCGACAGAAGCAGTCAAAGCCGGGGTGTGTTATCTTCCCGAGGACCGCAAGGGCCAGGGACTCTTCTCGGCCTTGCCGGTTGCGTACAATGAAACGGTCGTGATCTTACCGCGCGTGAGCCGCTTCGGCACCGTCACGCGCGCCGACCGCGAACGCGAGATCGCCAAGCAGTACGCGCACGATCTGTCGATCAAACCTCCCGATTACAGCACGCCGGTGGCGTCGTTGTCGGGCGGCAATCAGCAAAAAGTCGTGCTGGCAAAATGGCTGGCCGCGAATCCGAAAATCTTCATTCTCGACGAGCCGACGGCTGGCGTCGACGTGGCCGCCAAACAAGAGATCCACAACATCATCGTGCGGCTTGCGCAAACCGAACGCATTGCGATCATGATGATCTCGTCGGAGCTGCCCGAGGTGTTGTCACTCTCCGACCGCATCATCGTCATGCATGAAGGCGCGATCAGCCGGACGTTCCCGCGCGGCGCAAAAGCAAAAGACGTCCTGGCCGCCGCGATGGAGGCTCCCCGGCTCGATGCAACCGCTGCATCCTGAACCGGCCCTGGCCCCATCGGCTTCGGCGCTCGCGCGTCCGCCGGTCGCCGGTTGGGGACGACTGCGCGATCTGGCGCTGCGGCGCGAGAGCATCGTCTTCGCGATCTTGATCCTGGGCAGCATCGGTTTCGATTTTACCCACCCGACGTTTCTGAGCCGGGGCAACCTCGAGCAGATCTTCACCAACGTCGCGGTCGTCGCGCTGGTCTCGATCGGAATGACGCTCGTCATCGTGACGGGCGGAATCGACGTATCGGTCGGCTCGGCGCTGGCGTTGTGCATGTTTGCTGCGGGAAAAGTCATCATCGCTGGCGGCGGATTGATCCTCGCGATCTTCGCCGCACTCGTCGTCGGCGCGCTCGTCGGCGTGCTCAACGGAACGCTCGTGGCATACGGGCGGATTCATCCGATCATCGTCACGCTGGGCACGCTCAACATCATCCGCGCCGTGCACATCGGTGCGCTCGGGAAGAACTGGCTGATCCCGCCGCACATCGCCGAGGATCTGGCGCTGGGCCTCTTCTTGGGAATCCCGAATGCCTGGTGGCTGACGATGATCGTCGCGGCGCTGCTGACGGCGTTCGTCGTGTATCGTCCGCTCGGGCGTGCCATCTATGCCGTCGGCGGCAACGCTGAAGCCGCCCGGCTGGCCGGGGTGAACGTTCCGCTCGTTACCGTCTCGGTGTACGTTTTGATGGGCGTGCTCGTCGGGTTCGCGGCGGTCATTCAGCTCGGTCAGGCCGGAACCGTGCAGCCCAACGCGGGCAGCGGCCTGGAGCTCCAAGCCATAGCCGCGACGGTCATCGGCGGCACGAGCATCTTGGGCGGCCGCGGCACGATCGTCGGCGGCCTGCTGGGTGCGCTGCTGGTCGAGGCCGTGCACAACGCGCTGATCACGATCGGCACGGTTGGATTGCTCGAAGGTCTCATCGTCGGCATCCTGATCCTCGTTGCGGTCGCGGCCGACGTGCTGCAGCATCGCCGGCGGCGCATCGTATGAGGCGGCGCGCGTTACTCGCCGCGGTGCTCGTCGCGACGGTCGTGCTGTTCTCGTTCGTGGTGCCGAACTTTTGGCAGCCGTACAACATCTATCAAGTGATTCAGAACGGGGTGACGCTGGCGCTCGTCGCGCTCGCGGAAAGCATCGTCATCCTCTCGGGCGGCGGCGCGATCGATCTCTCGGTCGGCTCGATCTTGGGGCTGTCCGGGATGATTCTCGGCGTCCTCAACATCGTGCATGGCGTACCGATTGGTTTCGCGATCTGCGGCGCGGTCGTCGCCGGTGCGGTGTTGGGCGCCGTCAACGGCGTGCTCGTGAGCGTGATCCGCATCCCGCCGCTGATTGCGACCTTGGCGACGTTTTACGGCTACGCGGCGATTGCGCTGCAGATTACGAACACGCGCCCGCTGCCCGACGCGACGCAGCCCGAACTGCCGTCCTCATTCCCCGCAGAACTCATCACGATCGGCAACGGCAACGTGCAGGACGTTCCCGGTTTCGCTTGGGTGCCGAAGATCGTGGGCCAGGGCATCCCGTTCCAAGTCGGTTTCGTGTATTTGCCGCTGGCGCTCGTTCTGTCGTTCGTGCTGGTGAAAACCGTGAGCGGGCGGTACCTGTACGGCGTTGGGACGAATGCGCTCGCGGCACGCTTCTCGGCAATCGACGTGTGGGGCGTGCGCTTCTGGGCCTATGTTGCAGCGGGTTTCATCTGCGGTTTGGCTGCGGTCGTGCAGACCGGTCTGAGCGCCAGCGCCACGCCCGACGTCGGCTCGACGATGAACTTAGCGGCGATCACGATCGCGGTGCTCGGCGGCGTGAGCATCATCGGCGGCGAGGGCGACGTGTTGGGCATTCTGCTCGCCAGCCTCATCGTGATCTTCCTGTACAACGGCATCGGTCTGGCGCTGGGCGCCGCTGCGGGCATCTGGCAGCCCTTCAGTCTGGGCGTGCTGCTCATCGGCAGCGCGCTGCTCAACGAGTCGCTGCGCCGCCGTTTCTCGCTGCGCTCGTAACCGTGCTTAAAAGCGTCCAGATTCGCCGGCGAGAATGCGCGCGTAGGTGTCGCGATCGACGTTGCCGCCGGACAGGATGACGCCGACCCGGCGCCGATCGGGCGCGAAATCCTTGTGCGCAGCGGCGAGGGCAGCCGCGCCGGCACCCTCGGCAACGTTGTGCGTCGTCGAGAACAGCAGCCGCATCGCCGACTCGATCTCCGCATCGCTGACCTGCACGCAGCGGACGCCGTGCGTGAGCAACACGTCGAGCGCGGCGGCCACCGGCCGGCGGCACGCCATGCCGTCGGCGATCGTCTGTGCATCGGCCTCGACGATGCGGCGCGCCTCGACCGAGCGCGCGTAGGCGGGCGCGCCCTCCGCGACCACCGCAATGATTTCCGTTGCCGCGTTCAGGCCGTTGCGCGCCGCGAGCAGACCCGCGAGCCCCGAGCCTAAGCCCAGCGGCGCGTAGATCGCGTCGAGCGGCGGAGCATGCTCGAAGAGCTCGAGCGCATAGGTCGCCACGCCGCAGACGAGTTCGGGCGCGTACGACGGCACGAAGTGCCGGTCTTCGTCGGCGGCGAGGATTCCGGCGTGCTCGAGCGCCGCTTGGAAATCGTTCCCGTGTTCCACGATCTTCGCCCCCAGGGCGCGCATCGCGGCATTCTTTTCGGGCGAATTGCCGTGCGGCACGACGACCGTTACCGGGATGCCGGTGCGCGTGCCGTTGAAGGCCAGCGATTGGCCGTGATTCCCGCGCGTCGCTCCGATTGCGCCGGTGATGTCGTGCCGTTCCCGCAGGCGATTGAAGTAGATGATTCCGCCGCGAATCTTGAACGCGCCGACGGGCGTGTGGTTTTCGTGCTTGACCCAGACCTCGCAGCCGATGCGTTCGCTCAGCAGCGGCCAGGCATACTGCGGCGTCGCCGGCATGACCGCGTAGACTTCGCGCGCGGCTTGCCGGATTTGCGCCAGCGTCGGGAGTGCGGCGACGATGGTTTCCATGCCGCCCAAAATTCGCCGGGGGAAGCCGCGGCCTTTTGTCGTATCGTCGGAGGCGGCGCCCCGGGTCACTGGCCAAGCCGGGCAAGCCTGCGTGAGGGCTGTCGTTTAGAGGAACGATAATCTTCGGCTGCTACGCTGGCCTCGTAATTACTGCTGCAGCGGAGCTTCCGCTGATCTAAGGGAGATCATATGGGCTGGTTCGATCGTCTTTTTCCGCATCACGACAGCGCACCAAGCGACCAAAGCGCGCCTGCCGCCGACGCAGCGACGGCAACCGCGACCGCAGAAGTTCCGATCGAACGCCAAGGTCCGGACGGCACGTACGATCAGAGCGGTCTGGCCAAGCGGGTGGTCAAGGCCTTCGATGATGCCGGCGTCGAGGACGCGCCGCATCTGTACGTGTCGCAGACCGGCACGACGATCGTGTTCAAGGGCAACGTGCATTCGCAAGAGATCATCGATCAGCTCGTCGGGATCGCGAAAGGCGTCGCTGGCACGTCGGCCGTCGAAACCAACGAAGTTCACATCGCCTAAGCTGGCATCGCGCTTCCGCCGCGAGTTCGCCTTGGACGAATCCGCGGCGGAAGGCACTGTTTCGACGTTCGTCGGACGCAGCACGGTCGCAGAGAGTCGGCGACCGGAGCAGTTGTCAGACCTGAACGAACATCGGCGTGTTCGCCGCTGCGTCGATGAGCCGCGTCAGCTCGTCGTCGAGATGGAGCAGCGTGATCGACGCGCCGGCCATCTCAAGCGACGTGACGTATTCGCCGACATAGCTGCGGTGGATCGTTACGCCGATCGCCGCGAGCCGCGCTGCGGCGTGCCGGAACATAATGTAGAGTTCCATCGCCGGGGTGGCGCCCAAGCCGTTGACGAGAACGGCAACCCGGTCGCCCTTGCCCAGCGGCATGTCGGCGAGGATCGCATCCACCAGCGCGTCGGTGACTTTGTCGGCCGTTTCCAGCGGACCGCGGCGCATCCCGGGCTCGCCGTGGATGCCCAGGCCAATCTCCATCTCGTTTTCGGCGAGCGAAAACGTCGGCCGGCCGGCTGCGGGCACCGTGCACGCCGCGAGCGCGACGCCCATCGTGCGCGTGCGGTCGTTGGCTTTGCGGCCGGTGGCTTCGACCTCGGCAAGCGTTGCTTTCTCGTGCGCCTTGGCCGCCATTGCTTTGTACACGAAGAATCCGCCGGCGATGCCGCGCCGCTCGTCTTCACGGCCCTTGGGCGCCGAGGCGACGTCGTCCGTCACCAGGATGGTGCGCACCTCGATGCCTTCGGCACCGGCCATTTCGGCGGCCATATCGAAGTTCATCACGTCGCCCGAGTAATTGCCGTACGAATAGATCACGCCGGCGCCGCCGCTCACCGCTTTGGTTGCGGCGAGAATCGGGTCCGGTGACGGCGACGCGAAGACGTTGCCGACCGGGCAGCCGTCGACCGACCCGATACCCACGTAGCCCATGAAGGCCGGTTCGTGTCCCGAACCGCCGCCGATGATGACGCCGACTTTCCCGGCGATGGGTGCGTCGACCCGGACCACGGCGCGGCCGTTGCCGCCGGGGGCGCGCTTGACCAGATCCGGATGCGCCGCGATGAAACCGTCGATCATCTCGTCGACGACGGCGAACGGATCATTGATGAGCTTCTTCACAAGTATGCGGCCCCGCTTTCCCGATCGAACACGTGCAGCTTCGCGGGGTCGATGGTGGCATTCACTTGATCGCCGATTTTGGCGTGAAAATCGGCGTTGACCCGCGCGAGCAACGCGTGCGAACTGCCGTCGGCCATCAGGAACAGATGTTGTTCGGCGCCGAGCGTTTCCACGACGTCGACGCGCGAACGCATCCCGCCGGCGGCCGCGACGGCACCGTTGCTGTGCACGATGACGTCTTCGGGACGCACGCCGATGGTGACGCTGCGCGAGGGCAGCGCCGCCAATTTTTGCGCCGACGTGCCGTTGATCGAGAAGGCGAAAGCCGGTCCGCTCAGGACCGCGGAGTCGCCCTTCATTTGCAGTTCGGCGTCGAGGAAGTTCATCGGCGGCGAGCCGATGAAGCTGGCCACGAATTTATTGCCCGGGTGATCGTAGATCTCTTTGGGCTCCGCGACTTGCTGCACGATGCCGTCTTTCATCACGACGATCCGGTCGCCCATCGTCATCGCCTCGACCTGATCGTGGGTCACGTACATGACGGTGTTCTTGACCCGCTGATGGATGCGCAACAGCTCGGTGCGCGTATTGGCGCGCACCTGCGCGTCGAGATTCGAGAGCGGCTCGTCCATCAGAAACACTGCGGGTTCGCGCACGATCGCGCGCCCCAGCGCGACGCGCTGCCGCTGACCGCCGGAGAGTTCGCGCGGCTTGCGCTTGAGCAGATGACCGATGCCCAGCATCGCGGATGCTTCTTGGATGCGCCGTTCGATGTCGCCCGGCGGCACCTTGCGCATCTTGAGTCCGAACGCCATGTTGTCGTACACGCTCATGTGCGGATAGAGCGCGTAACTTTGAAAGACCATCGCGATGTCGCGGTCTTTGGGCTCGACATCGTTGACCCGGCGATCGCCGATGAAGACGCTGCCGCTGGTGATGTCTTCCAATCCGGCAACCATACGCAGTGTCGTCGTCTTCCCGCATCCGGACGGTCCGACGAGCACGAGAAACTCGTCGTCGTTGATGTCGAGATTCACGTTGTCGACCGCGGTGACGGGGCCGTACTTCCTGGTCAACTGCTCGAGCTTTATTTTAGCCATAGTACTCTTTCACTGCTCCTAGACGAAAGACCGCGAACGAGATTTCAAAAAGCTGCCGCCGTTTGGCCGTGCGCGAATTGCGCTGACGGCACGAAACTGAGGGCAGCCGAGGTTCTTGTCGGGGATGTTCGATGCGTGGATGAATGCGAGCAAGAGAGCGGCCGCGATCCCGAGCGCGGCGACCGGGAGGGCAACGTGACGAAACGTTCCTCACCAATTACAACCATCAACCTTCGCTGCCTCTTCGCTGCGCGTTGAATGTTTGTGCTGCGGCCGTGCACCGCGCCGATCGCCGGCCGGAGCAGAGCCGTCCAACGTGGCGAGTTTGCGGCTGCATGCGGTGACCCGGTTCCCCGCGCCGTTCGAAGGCGGCGCGAATACTTGGCAGAGGAGCACGCATCCGGGTTGATTGCCGTGCGGCGGGCCAATGGGACCGGGATGCGTGAAAGTAATCGTCTGATACGCGGCCGCGGCATACGACGGGCAAAGGGTGACGCCCCGAGGCGGCTTTCGTCAGCGGGCCGGCGCGCCATGAGTCCACCGCTCGAAAATATCGCAATGCTTTCGCCCGGCGGATGACTCAGGGCACCGCGGAACTCGTGGTGTGGTGGAAATAGCTTGCACGTGAGCCGTATGGTAATCCTTTACCAACGCGCTGTCAACGGCATCCGCGCTTTTCTCGCTCAACTGCGCGATACGAGCAAGGGTGCGCTCGGGGGGACGGTTGCGACCGAAGCGCGGTCCATGTACTGGGGTTGGAGCAGGATGAGGCGGGCGGGTCCGCTGTAGCGGCCCTCGACCCGCTCGATCAGCATTTCGGCGGCGCACGTCCCCAGCTGATCGGTCGGCTGACGAATGGTGGAAAGCGCCGGGTCGAGCAGCGGCGCCCAAGTCGGATCGTCGAAGGCGACGAGGCTCAAATCGCGCGGGACGTGCAAGCCTAAATCGCGGATCGCGCGCAGCGCGCCGATCGTCATCGGGTGGTTGACGACGAACAGGGCCGTCGGCCGAATTTCGGGCGAGAGGACGGCAACCGTTTCGCTGTAGCCGCCTTCTTCTTTGTAGTTCGCTTCACGCACCAAGTCGTTTTCGAGCGTCACGCCGCGTTCGAGCAGCGTGCGGCGGAACGCGATCACGCGATCGCGCCCGGGCGTGGTACGGTTTGCGCCGATGACCGCGATGCGCCGATGCCCGGCCTCGAACAGCGCGATGGCGGCCATCGTGCCGCCGGCGTCGTTGTTGACCAGCACGGCATCGAGCGCTCGATCGTCGACCTTGCGGTCGAGGCAGACCACCGGGATGTCGTTCCCCACCAGCGGCGCGAAGGCTTCGCCGCTGAAGGTTACCGGCAGCACGATGACGCCGCCGATCCGCTGCGCTGCCATGGCCTGGCAATGGAGCCGCTCGCGGTCGGGATCTTCGTCCGAGTTGCACAAAAAGAGGTCGTTGCCGTTCCGGTAGGCCACGGCTTCGATCGTGCGAATGACTTGTGCGGTGAACGGATTGCCGACGTCGGCGACGATCAGGCCCAGCGTTCCGGATTTTTTGAGCCGGATCGCTCGCGCGCGCTGGTCGATGCTGTAATTGAGTTGGCGCGCTGCGGCGATTACGCGTTCCCGCGTGGCGGCGGCGACCGGCCGGCTCGTATTGAGCACGCGCGAAACGCTGGCCACCGATACGCCGGCCAGGTCCGCCACGTCCTTTATGCTAGCCATGTACCTCCATTGCGATCGCGTTCGCGTTCAGCCCGGACAACGCCGCTCTGGAGCTTCTTGACACGTCGGCGGGTAAAGGATTACCGTAGTCTACACGTTCTTCGGCAAGAAACAAAGTTTCATCCGAGCTGACGAAATCGAGGGGCCTTTCGCATGAGCATGACAATCACGACGCCGGACATTCCTGCGACCACCAGCATCCCGGCAACCATGGCGGCCGTCGTCTGCCACGGTCCGGGCGACTACCGGCTCGAAACGGTGCCCGTCCCGCGGCCGGGGCCGCTCGAAGTTCTCACCAGCGTCGAGGCGGTCGGAATCTGCGCGGGCGACATCAAGACCTGGCACGGCGCGCCCTCGTTCTGGGGCGATGCGGAGCAGCCGCGCTACGTCAAGCCGCCGATGATTCCCGGCCACGAATTCATCGGTCGGGTCGTCGCGCTGGGCGAAGGCGCAGCAGACAAGCACAAGATCGCCGTCGGAGATCGGGTCATCTCCGAACAGATCGTGCCCTGTTGGCACTGCCGGTTCTGCAATCACGGCCAATATTGGATGTGTCAAAAGCACGATCTCTACGGTTTCCAGAACAACGTGAACGGCGCGATGGCCGAGTACATGATCTATACCAAGGAAGCCATCGTTCATAAGGTACCCGACAGCGTGCCGATCGAGGAAGCGATTCTCGTCGAACCGTTGGCCTGTTCGCTGCACGCGGTCGAACGGGCGGCCGTCGAGCCGGACGACATCGTCGTGGTCGCGGGCGCCGGAACGTTGGGGCTGGGAATGCTCGGCGGTTTGCGGCTGCGCAATCCCAAACTGCTCATTTCGCTCGATGCCAAGCCGTCGCGGCTGGCGTTGGCCAAGCGCATGGGCGCCGACGTGCTGCTCAATCCCAAAGAAGTCGACGTGTTCGCGGAGATCAACCGGCTCACGGACGGCTACGGCTGCGACGTGTTCATCGAGGCGACCGGGTATGCGCCGATGGTCAACATCGGCATGAAGATGATCCGCAAGCTGGGGCGGTTCGTCGAGTTCAGCGTGTTCACCGACGAAACGACCGTCGATTGGTCGATCATCGGCGACCGCAAAGAACTCGACGTGCTCGGCGCGCATCTGGGGCCGTATTGCTATCCGCGTGCGATCCGCTACATCGCCGACCGCACGATCGACGTGCGCGGCATCAACACCCACCAATTCCCGCTGGCCGATTTCAAGAAGGGCTTCGAGACGATGGAGCGCGGTGAGGACTCGCTCAAGATCGTGCTGCTGCCCGCCGCGGGTGGCAAATAATGGCGCAGACGCCCGACACGCTGCACGTCGTGAACGTCGTCGCCGCTGCGATCGAAACCAATGCCGACATGCTCTCGACGCTCGACGCGGTCGGCGGTGACGGCGACCACGGCGTCAGTCTGACGATCGGCGCGCGGGCCGTACAGAGCGCGCTGACCGCCGAACCGCCCGCGACGCTGGGCGCGGCGTTCCAGAAGATCGGCATGACGCTGGTCAACGCGGTCGGCGCTGCGATGGGGCCGATCTTCGGCACCGCCTTCATCCGCGCCGGCGCCGCCGCCAACGCGGCGCCCGCGCTCGACGGCAGCGCGGTGGCTGCGATTCTCAAAGCCGCGGTCGAAGGCGTCCAAGTGCGCGGCAAGGCGGTAGCGGGTGACAAGACGATGCTCGACGCCCTCATCCCGGCAGCCGACGCCGCCGCGGCCGCGGCAGCCGGCGGCGCCGATGCCATCGCAACCCTGCGCGCGGCGAGCGATGCGGCGGATGCCGGTGCGCTCTCGACCAGCGATATGATCGCCAAGCGCGGCCGGGCGGCAAAACTCGGCGAGCGCACGCGCGGTCACCAGGATGCCGGGGCCACCTCCACGGCGCTGATCCTGCGGACGGTGCTGCACGCGCTCGACGGAAGCGCGCCCGAACCGCAGCTCGAAGCGAAGCGGTGACGGCATGCGGGTAGCAATCGGCAACGACGAGGCCGGCTACGGTCTCAAGGGCATCATCGTCAAGCACTTGCAGGATCGCGGTGTGGAAGTCGACGACTTCGGCATTGCAAGCGCCGAGGCGGTTCCGGACGTCGATTACCCCGACGTCGCGCAGAAGGTCGCCGACGCCGTTGCGCAAGGTCGCGAACAGCGGGCGATCCTCATTTGCGGCACGGGCATCGGGATGGCAATTACGGCGAACAAGGTGCCCGGCGTGCGCGCCGCGCAGGCCCACGACGTGTACAGCGCGGAGCGCGCGCGCAAAAGCAACGACGCCCAGATCCTCGCGCTCGGCGCGCGAGTCATCGGACCGGAGCTCGCGAAATCGGTCGTCGACGCGTTCTTGGCCTCGGACTTCGCCGGCGGCGCGTCGACGCGCAAGGTGGAGAAGATGAACGCGGTCGACGCGTCCTATCGCACGAAGGCGGCCAAGCCGTAGGGCGATGGTGGCATGACCGGGCGGCGCTGCACCGGTTCGTCTGCGATCTTCTCGCCGGCGAACTCGCGCAGATCCGGCCCGGCCGCGCGCCGCTGGGCTTGCCGTGGGCGGATGCGGTTCGAATTGAAGACGAGCTGGGAACCGATTCGCTCGAGCGGCTAAAGCTGGCCACGGCGCTGGCGGAAGCGGTTCATCTGCACCACGCTGGGATCGACGATTCGCTGTTGGCTTCGCCCACGGTGGGTGACTGGACCACCGCGGTCGCCCGCGGCCTCGAGCGATTCTCGGCCGAGCTGACCTTTCGCACCTCGGGCAGCACCGGGCAGCCGAAGTGGTGCGTGCACGCGCTGGCTGACCTCGAAGCGGAAGTCGCCGAATCGGCGCAGCTGTTCGCCGGTGCGCGCCGCGTGATCGCAACGGTTGCGGCCCACCACATCTACGGATTTTTGTTCACGGTGCTGCTTCCGGCCCGGTTGGGGTGCACCGTCGTCGATGTTCGTGCCCATGCGCCGGCCCGGCTCGCCTCGTTGGTCGAAAGCGGCGACGTCATCGTCGGCTTTCCGGATTTCTGGCGCGCGTTCGTGCGCACGGTCCCGCGTCTCACCGCCGGTGCGACCGGTGTAACATCGACGGCGCCCTGTCCGCCGGACGTTGCACTTGGCGTGCGCGCCGCCGGCATGGCGCGTTTTATCGACGTGTACGGATCGTCGGAAACGGCCGGAATCGGCTGGCGCGACGACCCCGCCGCGGCCTACGAATTATTCTCGTTCTGGCGGCGCGGGGCGGACCAACGCGACCTCGTGCGGTGCTGCGCCGACGGCTCGGAGCGCACGTTCGTCGCGCCGGACCGGCTGACGTGGGAGGGGTCACGACGCGTCCGCCCGGCGGGCCGGGCGGAGGGCGCCGTGCAAGTCGGGGGCAGCAACGTGTTTCCCGAAAGGGTTGCCGGCGTGCTGCGCGAGCACCCCGGCGTGGCGGAGGCAGCGGTCCGGCTCATGCGGCCCGACGAGGGCGAACGGCTCAAAGCCTTCGTCGTTCCGCAGTCCGGTCACGACCCGAATGCACTGCTGGCCGAGCTTTGGCCGTACCTCGATGCCCGCTTGACGCCGGCCGAACGGCCGAAATCGATCGTGTTTGGTCCCCGGCTCCCGCAGGGGGCGCTCGGCAAACTCGCCGACTGGCCGATCGCGGCGATCGACCCAGCCGGCGGCGTGCCTTGACCGGAACTTAGATGATCGAAATGGTTTGCTGCGGCTTCGGCCGCGCGGCCAGGATCCCGCTCAGCCGGCCAGCCAGCTGGTCGACGAAGGGATCGTCGAGCTCCTCGATCCGTCCGAAGTCGGCGAGTTCGACCAGGTGTTCGTCGATCGGCAGCCGAGCGAGCAACGGTGCCTG
>JBEKHC010000081.1:0-24363 GCA_050012475.1 Candidatus Velthaea sp. | reverse complement strand
GTCATCCGTGTGCGCAAGGCCGACGACGGCCGCCTTCCTGCGCCGGGGTCGCTTGCCAAGAAGAGTTTTATGCTCAGCAAATGAGTCTGCCTCGCGAAGCAGGCGGAGAGCATTTTTGGCGTCGTCAGCGCGGGCCCGATGCCACCGCCCGAGGACGGTGGCGATCCTTGGTCGGAACAGATGGTCAATACGTTCAGGCAGCGGATGGATCAAGGCTGCCGGCCCTAGCGACAGCGTCTACGAACAAGCCTGCCTGGCGCGCCGCGAAGATTGTCGAACGCCGAAGCGAAACGCCGACGGCGAGCACGCTCGTGTTCGATATTTCTGACTGGCCGGGTCATGTCGCGGGCCAGCATGTCGTCGTTCGTCCAACGACGCCCGACGGTACGACGCCCGCTCGCACGTTCTCGATCGGGAACGCGCCCGACGGTTCGCGCGTCGAACTGACGATCGAACTGTTCGCTGGCGGCGCCGTATCCCCGTACCTTGTGAACACCGTCGCCGTCGGCGACACGATTGAGGTAATGGGCCCTATCGGCGGTTGGTTCGTGTGGCATGCCTTGTATGTCGGATGCTGGACGTCGTTGCGCGTGGCTCTACATGCGGTGATGCTCATTTCATGCGTTGCATCGATGCAATCGCTCCGGCAAAGGCCGCGGGGCGGAGGATGCCGACGCCGTGCGGAGCGTTTGGCTCGACGATCACTCGTCCCGCCACCGCTGCAACCACTCCGGCGATGGCATCTCCGAGTTGCGCTCCGGCAGCTAAGACCAGATACCCGCCGAGCGAATCGCCGACGAGGACGGTGCGCGGACCCGTGCTGCGAGCGGCAGCAACGATGCCGCCAACTGCGGTCGTGAAATCAAAGGCCTCATCGCGGTGTTCGCCGAGCCCGGGTAAATCATCGGCGATCAACTCTACGGAGACTGGTAAGATCCGCTCGAGCGGCATCCACGTCGCGCCGTTTACGGCAGCGCCGTGGACCGCGACTACCCGCAGCTTAAGAATTGCGCGGCAGGAGCATCACGTCCGCCGCTTTCTCGGCGTCCTTGAGGAGCGTCGTACGCGACATGCCCATCTGCGCACGCATCGTCAGACCGCGGGCAAGGTCGAGGACCTGGCTCGCGCGTTCGGCGACCGGAAAGTCAGATGGGATTTCTCCCGCGCTGATCCCGCTTTGGAAACGACGTTCTACGAGGGCCACGGCGCCAGCGGCAGCGTTCTGTATGAACTGCTGGACCTCAGCGTCGTCCACGAGCGGCGCGACGCACATGAGAAGACATCCCGGGGCGCTTCCTTCCTCGGTGGCACTTGTGACGGCGTACCTCAGAAAGCTTGCGATGGAGTCGCGCAGAGCCTGCGGCGAGAGCAGTGCCTCCGCGGCGAAAATGCCCTTCCTCTCGGCGTACGCGCGGAGGACACGCAAAAAAATCGTCCGCTTGTCCCCAAAGATGGAATACAGGCTCGGCCGCCCGACCCCCATCCCGGCGACGAGATCGTCAATGGTCACGCCGTCGTAGCCTTTGAGCCAGAACACCTGGGTCGCTTTTTCCAGCGCGGCTTTCTCGTCGAAGAGGCGCGGTCGCCCGCGCGGCCGGGCGGCCTTTTGAATCATTTCGTTTGAAACTCCTTGCCCTTGGCGATCTAATCCATTATTGTACAGAAAGGTTCGAAATGGCAAGGCGGCCCTGACGTTGCGGGGCCGCACGACGCGACCTTTCCCCTCACTATGGAGGCGCCCATGGAACATTCGATCGCTCTCGTCACCGGCCCGATCGAGGCGCAGCGCCAGCCGCACCTCCACGATCGCGCCAGCCAAGAAGCCGCGTGGCAGGCCGTCGTCAAGGTCTCCGGCGTCGACTTTCCCTCCGCATCCTTGGCGTGTCCTGAAGTAGTCCGGTCGCGGCGATTTAGTCGTGGTGACCGGTTTAGCAGGCGATTATACGCTATGTAGTGTCGTCTATCGCGGCGCTGCGTGATTTTGAAATAAATCGTTCAAAAGTCCTTGACCGCAGCCTTCTCGGTCATTATCATACAAAACAGTTCAAAACTATGAAGGCGGCCCTAAGGTCGCAGGGAGAGGACACATGGAACGGTACGAAGGGAAGCGCGCGGTGATCACCGGCGGCACCAGCGGCATGGGGCTCGCCACGGCGAAGATGCTCCTCGCTGGGGGCGCGCGCGTTTTGGTGACGGGTCGCTCGCCGGCTGGCCTGGAATCGGCACAAAAGGAACTCGGCAACGGCGCCATCGTGGTTTCGAGCGACGCGCGGTCGTTGACGGACATCGACGCCCTCGCCGCTCGAGTGAAGGCGGAGTTCGACACCTTCGACCTGCTTTTCGTCAACGCCGGGTTCAGTATTCCAACGCCTCTCGAAAGCGTGACCGAGCCGATCTACGACGAGATGTTCAACCTGAACGCCAAAGGACCGTTTTTCGCGGTCCAGAAGCTCGCGCCGCTGATCAGCCGGGGAGGCTCCGTTGTCCTCACGACCTCGATCGCCAACGTCAAGGGAATGCCCGGCCAAGCCACATACGGAGCGGCCAAGGCTGCGCTGCGATCATTCGCTCGGACGCTCGCCGCTGAGCTTTTACCTCAGGAGATTCGCGTCAACGCGGTCACGCCCGGTCCCATCGACACGGGCATCCTCGAAAAGGCGTTCGACAAAGATGCGGTCGCCCAGATGAAGGGACATATTGCGAGTGGTATGGTCCCCATGAAGCGCTTCGGCACGTCGGAGGAAATCGCGAAGGCCGTTCTCTTCCTCGCGTTCGACGCGACCTTCACAACCGGCGCCGAATTTCCGGTCGATGGGGGCTGGTCTCAAGTCTGAGGCCAGGCTGCCACATAAACACCTAGTGTCATATCGCACGCCGATTGCCAGCGAATTCTCGGCTACCTCGCCTTCGCGCTGACGACGGCGGAAGCGAGCGTCAACAGCGGCGCAAAGCCGAGGAAGTTGTCGTAGAAGCCGTGCAGCACGGCCGGCACCCCGAGCCCCAGCGCGATGAAGCCGAAGCGGCGCTTTGGAAATCGAAAGCCGAACCATTTCAAGATGCGGCGATCCCGATCCAGATCGCGTGGCTAGATCGAAACCGACCTCTGTCGTGGTAACTGAGAGACATTGCGTCGAAGTCTTCGACGAGCGCTTGCTTCCCTAAGGAGCGCCCGTCAAAGTTGGACTCATTTTGGACTTAAACCCATTGAGTCACGCTCGGCTTTTTGAGTCCACATACGAAATTTCCAGACTGATTCGTGCTCAAATTGCTGATTTTGACCTGGGGGCGCTCGGACTCGAACCGAGATGAGCTCACACTCGGTTGCTTTTGAGGCAACTGCGTCTACCATTTCGCCACGCCCCCGCGGCGACTAGCGCTTCGCGGCTACGGCAGCCTGTTCTTTCAAGAGCGCGGCGCGCGCCGCAACGAGGTCGACCGCCACTTCGAGCGCGTAGCGCGTGCGGCTGGGGCCGGGGGCGAACTGCAGTCGGACGACCGTCGACGTGCGCTCGGGGATGATGGTGGCGGCTTCCACCTCGCCGCGCGGCCAGGCAACGATGGCGACGCGCCGCGCCGACCGATAGAAGAATCCCAGGGCTCCCGCTGCGCGTTCGTCGAGCAGCGTCGCGTCCCGGGCGTCGAAGGAGTCATAGCGCACGGCGCGCTGGCCGGCGGCGTCGCGCCCGGCCCCAAAAGTGACGCGCTGGGCGATGGTGAAGGCTGGTTCGTTTGCGCGCAGGGAAATCGTGCGTTCGAAGCGCGCGCCGTTCGGTACGACATCCGGCGCAGCGTAGGCCAGTGTTGCGGCTGCCGAATCGGCAGTAGTCGCGCGCGCGGTGATCGCGTACGGCCGGTTGAACATCCCGGCCGGAAACGAGCGGGTATATTGTCCGATGCGGTCAGTGGTGGAAAGCGGCGGCTGAATCGCCACGTCGTCGCGCAAGGCGCCGACCGTCGTGAAAACGTTGTCAGCCAAGCAGTTCTCGGGGGCGAAGAGAAAGGCCCGGGCGCCGGCATTGGGCGCGAACGTCACGCTGACGCTGCTGTTTGCGAGCGTCAGCCGCGGATATCCATCGGCGGCGCGGTCGTCTTCGCTCATTCGCGCTTCGTTCGGTGTGCCGCCTCCGCTTTGGTTCGACCGGTCGAAGCAGCCCGCCGGCGCCGCGTGCGAGGCCGCGTGACGTTGCATGTCTGCCGATCGTTCGCTGCGCGACGCAACGCGTGAGCGCAACGAAGCAAAACGCGGCCGCCGCGACGGATCGAAGCGCAGCAACACGGCGTCCCGTGGAGCGACGCGGAACGGTGCGACGTTCCACGTCCGGTTGCCCGGCAACCGAATCCGCGTCGCGGCCACGGCGTGCGGATGGGTGTCGTAGTTGACGATATCCAAAAAAGCCGCGCCGTCGCGAGCGACGAGCACGACGGCATCGGCGATCCCGCCGGCCTGCGGTGAGACGACGTCGGGCGGTGCGCTCAGGATGCGGCCGCCGCCGGCGCGGTACTGCGTCAGGTGCTTGCGCACGCAAGCGTCAAACGGTTGGGCGACGGCGCGCGGGAGAATCAGAAACGGATACCGCCCAAGCGCAGCGCCGCCGGTGAAGCGCAGGTCGATCAGGTCGCAGGCGAGGTGCCGGGCACGGCAGGCGTGCTGCGCTTCCAAGGTGCGCGCGACGATCGCGAACACGTCGGCGTTCGTTTGTTTGCGCTCGTCGTAAGCCGACGTGAGATAGGCGATCGCACCGTCGGCGAGCCGCCGCGCGTCCGCCAGTTCCGAACCATCAGTACGGACGAGATCGCCGAACCGCTTGGTGGGTGCGTACCGCGCCGAGGGCGCGAGCTCCACGTCGAGCGCCGCGTCCCAAGCGTAAAACTCGTTGGCGAACGGCGCCTCCCAACCCGCGGGCGCGACCGTGTCTTGGGCGGGGAAATCGATGACACCGCGCGCGCCCGAACTCAACAGCGTATGCAGTGCGAGCGTCGTGTTGGTCGGATCGGCCGGCCGCGGCGCCGGATCCTCGGGCGGGGCAAGCCAGCCGGCTTGAAACTCGCTGATCCCGACGGGATAGCGCGTTTGAGTTTGCAGCAAGCCCGTGCTGAATTCGAGTGACGTGCGGTCGTGTTCGCCGATCGAATAGGCGTCGCTCTGATACCAATTCCCCATCGCCCACACCGGCGCCGATGCGGTGACCTTCATCTCGTAGGTGTTGATGAACAGCGGGAGCTGCAGGCCGACGACGCCGCGCACGACGGCTTGGAGCGTTCGCAGATACGCTTGGAAATGCGGTGCGGGCCAGGTCTGATTGTCGATGTACGCACCTTGGTCGTCATCGAGCGCAACTGCTACGACGAGATCGGCATAGGGAACGAACTCACGCAGGGCAGTGCGCAGCCAACGCGTTGCGTACGCCATGTGCGTTGCGTTGCCCAGCCACTGCGCGGCTGCGTCGTCGGAGTTCGCGTTCTGCAGCGTCGCGGTCGCGGGATACCGGCCTTCGAGCACGTCGTGCAGCGGCATTCCATACTCGGGCCGCGTCAGCAGCCACGCCGGGTAGCCGCCGTTGCGCCATTCGTTGCGGATCACCGGTCCCGGCCGCACGATCAGTTTGAAGTGCAGTTCGCGCGCCAGCGCCAACACCGCGCGCAGATTGCGTCGCGCGTTGGTGTGTCCGTCGAAATCGAAGTCACCGTCGGCGAGTTCGTGCCAATTCCACGGGACGTACAGATCGAGCGTATTGAAACCCAGCACGCGCAGCGCGAGCATCGAAGCGCGCCAGCGTGAAGCCGGGATACGCTCGTAAAAAAACGCCGCGCCATAGAAGAAGAACGGACGGCCGTCGACGAGCAGCGTCGGGTTGCCATCGCGCTCGACGACCGCACTTTGGGAAAACGAGTGCGCGTTCGCGGCCGCCGGCCGGACGAATGCGGCGATGAGCAGCAATGCGCCGACGATGCAAGCGCGCACCGGCCGTTCGACGCTGCTTCGTCTCATCGCCGCAGGCTTTAGGGGCCAGCGGTGCGCGGCCCTCGTGCGGGCAACTGCCGATCCGATGCGCCGGCGGAAGGCTTGGGAGCGTTGCCCGGTGCAAGAATCGCGCCGTGAGTGATTTCAACCGGCTGCTCGGGCTCGCGGGGACACTGCACGTCGACCGGATCGAAAGCGCAGCGTTGCAGAACAACCCGCTCGGCGATGCGGCAAACCGTGCACTGGCGGTCTACACGCCGCCCGGCTACGACGCCGAAGGCTCGAAGCGCTATCCGTGCTTGTACGGTCTTCACGGATACACCGGGGACGTGGGAGCGCTCGTCGCGACGCGGCCGTGGGAAACCAACGTCGTCCAATGGATCGACCGCCTCGTTCAGCGCGGCGCGATGCCGCCGGCGATCCTCGCGCTCGTCGACGGCAACACCCGCCTGGGCGGCTCGCAATACCTTGATTCCGTCCACAACGGCGCCTACGCAACGTACGTCGTACGCGATGTCGTCGGCCACCTCGACGCGAACTTCCGGACGATCGCGCGCGAAGGCGGCCGTGCGGTCTTTGGCAAATCGTCGGGCGGATTCGGCGCGCTGCACTTGACGCTGGCGCATCCGGGAACCTTCGCGGCGTTTGCGTCGCATAGCGGCGATACGTATTTTCGCTACGCGCATTTTCCGGCGTTTCCCACCACCCAGCGAACGCTCGAAGCGTTCGGCGGCGCTCAGGCGTTCGTCGAGGAATTCGAGCGCCGGCCCAAGCGCCCGCAGCATTTTTATACGACGATCGAGATGCTCGGGTACGCCGCCGCTTATTCGCCCTTGAGCGCGCGGGCATTCGACTTCGCCCTGCCGTTCGATCCGGAAACGGGCGAATTGCGTGACGACGTCTTTGCGCGTTGGCTGGCCTACGACCCGGTCGAACGGGTCGCCGGTGCGAAAGCTGCGTTGACGCAGCTGCGGCTGCGCTATCTGGACTGCGGCCGGCGCGATGAGTACGGCCTCGATATCGGAGCACGTGTCTTCACGCGGCGCGTGCGCGATCTCGGCCTCGACGTTCGACACGAAGAATTCGACGACGACCATCGCAACGTCGGGTACCGTTACGAGATTTCACTGCCCGCGCTGACGGCGGTCTTGGATCAAGGCTAAGTTAATCGGGTGCTCAAGCATGCCCTCGGCCAGCTCCGTAGGACATTCTCCATAAATCCGTAGCGGTTACGGATTGATCCCGACTTTCGACCGATGGTACGCTGTGATCGGAAGTCGATCCAGCGGGGCGGCCCGGCGAACACTTGACGGCGTTTATCGCGCGGTGATTGGAATCATCGGCCGCCCCGCGGACTTTTCCCCGACGTCGCGCAGGCGATTACAGCGTTGCGTACGTTAGCGTTGCATCCAGTGCTTGGGTGAGATCGGCGATGAGATCGTCGATGCCCTCGATTCCGACCGAAAGGCGCACCAAGCCGTCGGTAATGCCGCGTTCCCGGCGCTGCGCTGCGGGGATCGAACCGTGGGTCATGCTGGCCGGAATCGAGATGAGCGACTCGACGCCGCCCAAACTCTCCGCTAAGCTGAACAGCTTGGTGAGCTTGACCAATTCGCGCGCGCGCTCGTCGGGGCCGCGCAGCGTGAACGACACCATGCCGCCGAAACCACGCATTTGCCGGCGTGCCAACTCGTGCTGCGGATGCGAGGCCAGGCCCGGATAGTAGACGTGGGCCACGTCGTCGCGCCCTTCGAGGAATGCCGCCACGGCCAGCGCGTTTTTTTCGTGTTCGCGCATCCGAATAGCCAGCGTTTTCGCGCCGCGCATGGTAAGCCAGGCATCCATTGGGCCGGGCACGCCGCCCACCGCATTCTGATGAAACTTAATGGTCTCGAAGACGGCCGCATCGTTCGTCAGCGCCGCGCCGCCGACGACGTCGCTGTGGCCGCCGATATATTTGGTGGTCGAGTAGACGACGACGTCGGCACCCAAGACGAGCGGCGACTGAAAGTACGGCGAAGCGAACGTGTTGTCGACGGCGACGATCGTCCCGGCAGGTTTGAGCGCAGCGATGGCTGCGATATCGACGAGTTTGAGCAGCGGGTTCGTCGGCGTTTCGATCCATAACAATTTCGTGTTGGCTCGAACGGCAGCGGTGACCGCGGCCGGATCGCTCATGTCGACGAAGCTGAATGTCAGGCCATACCGCGCCAGCACTTTGGTGAACAGCCGATACGTGCCGCCGTACAAATCATCGGACACGACGACATGATCGCCCGCGGACAGCAGGTTCAGCACCGCCGAAGTCGCCGCCATCCCGCTGGCAAACGCCGAGGCGTAGCGCGCATCTTCGAGCGCCGCCAATTGCGTTTCAAGCGCCGTGCGCGTCGGGTTCACGGTGCGGCTGTAGTCATAGCCTTGGTTCTCGCCGATGCCGCGTTGGGTGAAGGTGGAGGTTTGGTACACCGGGACGATCGTCGCTCCGGTCGTGGGATCGGCGGCTTGTCCGGCGTGAATCGCGCGCGTGCTAAAGTCCATGGTCTGCGCCTTCGCTGCTCTGTGCGCGAAGCCCGGTTGGCCCCGGTTCGGAGCAGCCGAGCTTAAATATGTACGGGGTGAGAAACTCGACGCGGCTGGCGGCGATCAGGCCGGTTCGCTCGTCCAGAAAGCGTACGGTGGCCGGTGTTCGCTCGTGCTGCTCGAAAGCGGTCCGGTCGGCATAGATTTCCATGAACAGCCGCGCGTCCGGCGCGCCTTCGATCCGGCAGCAGACGTAGACTAGCGTGCCGGGTTCGTCGCTGCGAATCGCCGGCAGCGTGCGCGCCATGAGTTCGTCGAACGCCGCACCCTGCCCGGCCTGCAGATCGAATCGAACGACGAGCGCAAACATGAGTCCCCCATTTCGCGGTCCTGGTGCGAATCCTTAAAATGCCTCACGCGGCTTTGCGCGCGGCGCAGACGCCGGGCGCGGCTTGGCGCGCAGCGCCAAACGCCATGCGGCTTGCACGCAGCGCAAACGCCACGCGCGGCTTGGGCCAGTCGGGTCGAACGCCATGGAGATTGGGCGAAGACCCCAATCTTGTTACGTCGCGTTGGCGCTCGATGCCGACAAGAAGGTGATGATGTCTTGACGGGTGAGCACGCCAACAGGTTTCCCGCCCTCGGTCGCAACGATTGCTGCGTTCGAGAGCGTGAGCAGTTTGTACGCGCGGTCGACTTCGACGTCGGTTTCGAGCATCGGAAATGGTCGGGCCATCACTTCACTGACCGGCTTGTGCAGCAGATCGGCATGGTCGAAAACGGCTTGCATCACGCCGACGTCGTTGATCGCGCCGACGACCTCGCTCCCGCGCGTCACCGGCAACTGGGAAATTTGGAACTTACGCAGCAGGTCGAGCGCTTCGCGCACGGCGGCGGTCTCGGTTACCGTGATCATCGGGGGCAGCGGCTGTTTGGAGCGCAGCACGTCGCCCACGGTGTCTTTGCGTTTGTCGTCGCCCATGTATCCGTTGGCGACCATCCATTCGTCGTTGAAGATCTTCGACATGTATCCGCGGCCGGAATCGGGCATGATGACGACGAGCACCGCGCTTGCCGGCAAGTTGCCCGCGACGCGCATTGCCGCCGCGACGGCGGTCCCCGACGATCCGCCGACGAGCAGCCCTTCCTCGCGCGCCACTCGCCGCGCCATCAGAAAACTTTCCCGATCGGAGATGCGAAAAATCTGATCGATCACCCGCATGTCGACGGTCTGCGGCAGATAGCTCATGCCGATCCCCTCGACTTTATACGACTTGGGCGTGTCGCCGGAGTAGATCGAGCCCTCGGGATCAGCGCCGACCACGTGGATGGCCGGATTTTTTTCTTTGAGAAAACGCGCGGTTCCCGAGATCGTACCGCCCGTTCCCATGCCGCTCACGAAATGGGTGATCGCGCCGCCGGTCTGTTCCCAAATCTCCGGTCCGGTCGTGCGGTAATGCGCGTCGGGATTATTGGTGTTGTGCCACTGATCGGGCTGAAATGCGCCGGGGATTTCAGCGGTGAGCCGGTTGGCGACGCTATAGTACGACTCGGGTGATTCGTTGGCGACGTTCGTGGGCGTGACGACGACTTCGGCGCCGTACGCTTTGAGCAGATCGATCTTTTCTTTCGACATTTTGTCGGGCATGACGAGGATGCAGCGGTAACCGCGGATCGCCGCCGCCATCGCCAGGCCCGTCCCGGTGTTGCCGCTGGTCGCTTCGATGATCGTCGCGCCGGGGCGGAGCAGACCCCTGGTCTCGGCGTCGCGAATCATCTCGACGGCCGGGCGGTCCTTGACGCTCCCGCCGGGATTGACGTACTCGACCTTCGCGAGAACCAGACACGGCGCACCGTCGACGACCTTGTTGAGCCGGATCAGCGGCGTGCGGCCGACGGCTTCGAGGGCATCCTGGAAATAGACCGGGTGTCCCGTGTTCGCGGGCGTCGTAATCATGAGGTTTCGCGGTTCCGCAACTGCGGGAACGCTGCCTGCGTCCAATGATTAGCGGCGCCGCACGAGGCGCCCAGGCAAGAAGGAGCACCAGGTGGCAACGGACTTTCGCAGCGGGCACGACTTTCCGCGTCGCGGACGCGAGAACATCGCGGGATTTCTCTGGCTTGCGCGCGTGTACGACAAGGCGCGCGCAGCGCGTAACGGCACTATTCACGATTACATTTATCCGTGTCCCATGGATCGCGGCGTTTTCGATCGCTGGGGCGTCACGGCGCGGGCTTTCGAGGCAGCGCTCGAAACGTGTACGACCGACGAAGCCATCGCGGCGTGGCTGAAGGCGCGGGTCTCGGACGCCAAGCGCGAGGGAGCCAATCGGTGGCTGCTCGAGGAGAAGAGCAGTAACATGGATCGGCAAGACGCCGAAGAGGGCGTGGCGGTCGCTTAGCGAGAAGCCCGCGTGCCATGACACGCGCTCGCTTCGCTCTCCTAGCCATCATCGCTGGGCTTGCCGGCTGCGGCGGCCCGGCGATTCCGCCGGCCCAGAATTACGCAACCGTCACCGGCCGCGTGTATGACGCTGCGACGAACCAACCGGTTCCGGGTGCGGTCGTCACCGGATCGGTCATTCTGACGAGCACCTCCGCAGCCGACGGCACCTACAAGATTCCGAATTTTCCGATCGGTCCGAATGAAGTGCAGATTACGGCGCCGGCCGGCTACACCGCGGTGCAGTCGCAGTACAGCATCTCGCCGCAAAAAGGCGAAACGCTCAAGCTCGATATCGCGCTGAAGAAAAACGCATAAAGACCGCACTGCATGCGACGCGGGTCGTCGTCGCACCGGATAAGTTCAAGGGCAGCGCCGGCGCGGCGACGATCGGGGCAGCGCTCATCGCCGGAATGCGCGATGTCTGGGGCGACGCGCCGACGTACGTTAGCGTGCCGATGGCCGACGGCGGCGACGGCACGGTCGATGCATTCTTGGCGACCGGCGCGATTGCCCGAACCGTGCGCGTTCGCGGACCGCTGGGCGAGTCCGTCGAGGCGACGTATGCTCGCAACGGCGAAACGGCGATCATCGAGATGGCCGCAGCGTCGGGGTTGGCCCTGGCCGGCGAGCGGCGCGATGCGTTAAGCGCGACGACCTTCGGGACCGGCGAACTCATGCGCGATGCGCTCGACCGCGGCGCCCGGCGCATCGTTCTCGGGATCGGCGGCAGCGCGACGACCGATGGCGGCGCGGGTGCCCTCGCCGCGCTCGGCGCGCGCTTTCTCGATGACGCCGGCAGCGAACTCGCCCCGGTGCCCCGTGACCTGACCCGGCTTGCGCGCATCGATGTGACCGCACTTGACGCGCGGCTCGCAGCCACGCCCATCGCCGTCGCCTGCGATGTCGACAATCCGCTCCTGGGCACCGCCGGGGCGGCAGCCGTCTACGGACCGCAGAAAGGCGCCTCCACCGCGGACGTGGCGGCGCTTGACGGCGTCCTGGGCCGGATTGCCGATGCGGCGGTCCGGGCCGGACGGCCCGACCTGCGCGCGCTGCCGGGTTCGGGTGCCGCCGGCGGGCTGGGCTGGGGCTTCGCTACGTTTGCCGGCGCACGGCTGGCGCCCGGTTTCGGGCTCATCGCCGACGTGCGCGGGCTGGACGCTGCGCTCGCGACGGCGACGCTGTGCATCACCGGCGAGGGTCGCATCGACGCTCAGACGCTGCGCGGGAAAGTCGTCGCGGGCGTTGCCGCCTTGGCCCGGCCGCTCAACATCCCCGTCGTCGCGTTCGGCGGCAGCGTCGCGCCGGAAGCCGAAAGTGCATTGGCTGCCGCGGGCGTGGTGTGTCTGCCGGTAGCCGATGGGCCGCTCGCGCTTGCCGACGCAATGGCGCGCGCACCGGAACTCGTGCGCGCCGCCGCCGCGCGCTTCGCCCGGATCGCCACGCTTTAGGTCGCGACGCTTCAGGTTGCTGGCGCGCCCGAGGGCGTGGAGCGGAATTTTACGAACGATGCGCGCGCGGCGACCGCTTCGTCGATGATGCCGATGACAACGGCGGCGAGCTTGTCGGAATCGTGGCGCACGTTTTGGGTTTCGCTGATGACCGCGGCGCGCACGACCCGCACGCCGAGCTGTTCGATCGCGGCCGTGTCGGCCTCGACCGGCAGCTGGCCTTCTTCGGCGTAGGCGTCGCGCAGCTTGTGCGGGAGCTGATCGTTGACCACGACGACATCGCAGACACGCGCGTTCGCCCGCTCGAGCAACGTTCGCACGTGGGCCGACGCGGTGAAGCTGTCGGTCTCACCGGGCTGCGTCATCACGTTGCAGACGTAAATCCGTACGCCGTTGGCCGCCTCGACTTCACGCGCGATCCGATCGACGAGCAGGTTCGGCATGATCGAGGTGTAGAGCGACCCCGGCCCCAAAACGATTGCGTCGGCATCGCGGATCGCTTCGATGACCTCGGCCAGCGGCGCAGCGAAGGGCGGATCGAGATAGACGTCGGCGATTGGTTTGGTCGAGTGTGAAATGTTGGATTCGCCTTCGATGACCGTGCCGTCGACGAGCGTCGCGCAGAGCCGCGACATCGCGAGCGTCGCGGGCAGCACGCGCCCTTTGATGTTGAGCACGCGGCTCGAGACTTTGATCGCTTCATCGAAGTTGCCGGTGATGCCGGTCATCGCCGCGAGAAAGAGATTCCCGAACGAGTGTCCGGTGAGGCCTTCGCCTTCGGAGAAGCGGTAGCGGAAGAGATCGGTGACCAGCGCTTCGTCGTCAGCGAGAGCGACCAGACAGTTGCGAATATCGCCGGGGGGGAGCACGCCGAGTTCCTTTTGCAGACGTCCCGAACTGCCGCCGTCGTCGCTGACCGTTACGACCGCGGTGAGATTGGAGGTGTGGCGCTTGAGGCCGCGCAGCATCGTCGACAAACCGGTGCCGCCGCCGATGGTCACGATCTTGTAGCCGCTCTTGAGCCGCGTCGCATAGAGCGCGTCGATCATGCGTTCTTTGCCGAAGGGGATCATCGCGCTCACGATCGAGTTCAGCCAACGCCAAATTCCCAGCGCGACCAAGATGACGCCCAGCGCCATGAAGATGTACGAGAGATAGCCCGGATTGACGAAATCGCTCGCGATGCTGTCGACGAACTCGTTGATTTGGAAGTTGGAGCCTTCCTCGGTGAGCCAGCGCGAGACGCCGTTGACCAGGATGATCGCGCCGACGAGTGCGACGATGAGCCAGCGTTTGACACCCAACCCCGGCAGGAGCCAGCGGATGAGATCGATCGAGCGCTGAACGGTCTTGGGCGCTTTCATCGACCCGAATCCCGCTCTTCGACCGTCACCGCGGCTTCGTTGGCGGCCAACAGATGTTTTTCGAGGCGCCGTGCGAGGTACACCGAGCGATGCCGGCCGCCCGTGCAGCCGATGCCGATCGTCAATTGCGACTTCCCTTCGTGCCGGAATTGCGGCAGCAAAAAGTCGACCATCGGCAGCAGATGGCCCAGAAACTCTTCGGTTTGGGGCAGCACTTCGAGAAAGGCCGCGACCGGCGCGTCGTTTCCGGTCAACGGTTTGAGGACCGGCACGTAGTTCGGATTGGGAAGAAACCGCACGTCGAACATTAGGTCGCAGTCCAGCGGAACGCCGTATTTGAAGCCGAACGCGATGATGGCGATCTGCATGTGTTTCACGCCGCTCGTGAACGTCGCTTCGATGCGTTCTTTGAGCATACCATGCGTCAAACGCGAGGTGTCCCAAACGTGGTCGGCCCGATCGCGCAGCGGCGCGAGCGCTTCGCGTTCGGCGGTGATGGCATCGGTAAGATGCATGCTTTGTTCGCCCAACGGGTGCCGGCGCCGGGTTTCGCTGTAGCGGCGCACGAGCGTTGCGTCGTCGGCGTCGAGGAACAGCAGCTCGGGCTTGTCGCCGTTGGACCAGAGTTCGTCGATCGCTGCGATCGCGTCGCCGAAAGGTCCCAGGGTCCGGACGTCGAGAGCGATCGCGGCGCGTTCGAGTTCGGCGCGTTTGACGAGCGCGACGAATTGCGGCGACAGCACGGGCGGAAGATTGTCCAGGCAGGCAAAGCCCAAATCTTCGAACGATTTCAGCGCCTGGCTCTTGCCGGCGCCTGACAGCCCAGTTACGATGACAAGACGCCGCATTATGAAACTCTTCTCGCCTGAAAAAGCGAACGCCCTCATCCCCGTCCTCTCACCGCTGCTCGAAGAGCTGTGGTTGAAGCGGCGCGAGCTTGCAATCAAGCTGCTCGAATTCGATCCGGCGGTGCGCGGAACGCGTCCCGAGCGCCTTCACGACCGTCGTTCGGCGCGGCGCTTCACCGAACTCAAGGCCGAAATTGTGCGGCTCATCAATCGCATCGAGGCCTACGGCTGCGTGGTCAAGAGCATCGATTTGGGCTTGCTCGATTTTCCGGCGCTACGCGACGGCCGGCCCATCTACCTGTGCTGGAAGGCCGGCGAGACGACGCTGGGCCACTGGCACGGAACCGACGAGGGGTTTAGCCAGCGCCGCCCGCTCGACGAAATCTGAGGGATGCACAGATTTCGCCCTGGGCGTCGTCGCTACGCGGCTCATTTGCTCAAGCAAACTTCGCCGCTAGGCTCCTCGCCCAGGACGAAATCTGTGCATCCCTCGCAGTCTCGCCGGGCGTCGTCGTTACGCGGCTCATTTCCTGACGCAAAGCTCGCCCTAGGCTTCTCGCCCAGGACGAAATCTGTGCATCCCTCGCAGTCTCGCCGGGCGTCCCGGTTACGCGGCTCATTTCCTAACGCAAAGTTCGCCCTAGGCTTCTAGCCCAGGACGAAATCCGAGCCTCCCTGGCCGCTTCGCCTTTAGGCCGGGGTTGCGGAGGGTTCGGCCTTGATGAAATCTTCGGCCAGCCCCTGAAGGCGCACCTCGCCGAACTCTACGACGTATGCGCCGGCCGTCGTTTCGGTCACGCGCCCGATCTCCGGCACGCTCGCCAGTTGCGGAATTTTCGAGCGAATCTCATCGGGGAGCCGAACCGCATCGCCGACCGCGAGCGCTGGCGCGTCGAAGAGTTTTTCGAGCTCGGCCATGAGCATGTCGAGCGGGATACCATAGCCCTCGCTCACTTGCTCGATGGTTTCCGTCTCGCTGATCGAGCAGTTCGAGCAGCCGCCGAGATGAAATTTGGCAAAGACGCGCCGGGCGCCGGCGTGCGTCTTGAACGCGTTCTCAACGGTCAGATTTTTATCGAAATGGGCCACGTTTCACTCCGTAGGGCGCGTGCCTCGCGGGCGAGGCGGGACTCCAGTATTCGGTAAGACGCGCGGGGGGTTCCCGCAGTTGCACAGGCGCGGAGCACGCCTGTAAGCCGGATTCTGTCCCGCGCGAACGCGGGGGTCATCATCTATCTGGGCCGACCGTCGCCGGACGGCTCGTTGCGATGCAGCTCGTGCGGCCGGGCCGGCCGCCGCGTCACCGCGGTTAGCGAGCGATCTTGCTTCAGGTGGGGTTTGCCCGCGGCCGCGTCTCCGCGGACCGCCGTGAGCTCTTACCTCACGATTTCACCCTTACGGGTTGGGTGCTAAAAGCACCAAACCCCCGCCCTTCGAGCGGCAGTTTTCGGCAAGCCGAAACCGGCGGTTTGTTTCTGTGGCACTTTCCTTCGAGTCACCCCGACAGGACGTTATCCTGCACCTTGCCCTATGAAGCCCGGACTTTCCTCAGACAACGCTTGCCTGCGATGACCCGGCGTGCTCCGCGCGCCGCATCGTATCACACCTTCGCGCGAACGGAAAGCGCCGCGGGGTCGCGAACAGCGGGCGGCATGCAGTCACGACGCACCTTTGTCGGCGCCTCGGCACTCGTATTCGCGGCGGCCCACGTTGCCGGATCACCCAGCGTCAGCGCGGCGGCCGGCCCCTACGATTTCGCGGCGATCGAGCAGCGCCTGAACCTGCCGTTCGCCCATCGGCAAGCATTCGGCTCGCACGCGCTGGCTGACGGCACGGCGGGGGCGCTGATGCTCAATTCGCTCAACGCCTACGAATTCGACTACGGCGAGGGTGCCGGGACGCTGCACGCGTTGGGAATCTTTTACGGAACGTCGGTTGCATTGCTGCTCGACGATGCGGTCTGGAAGAAGTATCGGCTCGACGTCGTTCAACAGCGTCGCGGCGATCCGGCCAAGCGCGCCGCACCCGGCGGCGGAAATCCGTACGGCCGCGCGACGTCGTCGCTCGATCCCGCTGCGGCGCGCAGCGAGATGCACGGCTTCTATCACGACACGTCGGTCGAAGCGCTGACCAAACGCAAAGCATCGTTTTTCGCCTGCGACAACGCTTTGACCGGACTGGCCACGGACATTGCGGTTTCGTACGGCATGTCCGACGAGCCGGTGCAAACCGTCCACGCCGATTTGCGCGCGCACCTTTTGCCCGGCGTGTTGCTCGTTCCAGCCGGCGTGGCGGCCGTCAATCAAGCCCAGGAGCGAAAGTTCACGTTCATTCCCGCGTCGGTCTAAAAAGGTCCCCGCATCGGTCTAAAATGGGCGACTCGGCCCACTGCGATCGCAGCGGCTTATTGCAGGACGGGAACGTCGCCGGTGGGCGTGAGCGCGCGGATGGTCGTGAGCGACATCGCGAGCTCGGTTTTGAAGTGCCGGGCGAACTTGTACACGCTCAGATGGAACGGGTCCACGTCGGGCGCCACGGCCGTCATTTTCACCAAGCCCAGCGGTATGGCCGGCGACAGCCACAGTTCGACGCGGCGCAATTGTTGACCGTTAGCCGAGTGGTAGGTCGCTCTCACGTGGGTCGCGGCGATGGCGCGGCCGTCGACTTCAACATTTGCCGGCTCGACGTGGGTGACCGTTGCGCGGCGCGGATCGTAGAGCGTTCGGGTATCGAGTAAGAGCAAATTGGCGGCCTCGGGCCCGACGCCGTCACCCCAGCGCGTGAGCATGTTCCCCGAACGCGTGACGTAGGTCAGTGCCGGATAGGGAGTAAACACGCCGGCGAACGTGTTGCTCTTCAAGTACACCTTTTTGAGCGTGTTGGGATTGCAGGCGTGGTCTCCGTTTCCGACCTGCGTTTCCACGAATGAGCGGCGCATGCCGCCGTCGATCTCGTGACCGAAACCGATCTGCTTGTCGTAGGCCGCACCGAAGCCCAGTTCGTACTGGACGAGGTCGCCGCCCAACGCGGTCGGGTATCGCGCCAGCAGCTGGGCCAGCGACAGTCGCGCACCCGGACGGATCCGTTCGGTCAAGATGAACGCCGGCGCCACGGCCGCTGCACGCCGCGTGCCCAGCGCAACACCGGCGCTGGTGACGGCTAAAAATCGTTCCCTGTTCAACCCAGCCGTCTCCTTACGATGCGGCGATCAGCTCGAGATATTTCTGCAAGAGCGGCGGCGGAATCGGCCCGCGGTAGAGCGCCCGGACGATCCCGCGGCGGTCGATGAAAACGCTCGTCGGCACGGAGTGAGCACGATAACTCGCCTCCATCTGGCCTTGGTCGATCGCGATCGGGTACCGGATACCCATGGCGCGCCGAAAGGGCTGGATCTTCTCCGCTGGTTCTTGCTCATCGACGCCCAGGAAGGCGACCTTCGCCTTGAAGCGGCTGTACCCGCGTACGATCGCTGGCAACTCAACCCGGCACGGCGGACACCACGATGCGAACACGTTGATGTAGAGCGGCTTGCCGTGCAGCGAAGCGGATGAAACGGGCGCGCCGCTGAGATCTTCGAGCACGAATGCCGGGGCCGGCTTGCCGACGGTGGCGACCAGCACGCGCGCGTCCGCGGCGAACGGTCGCGACGCCGAAAAGAGGGCGGCGAGCACGAGTGCGAGGGCCGACAGGCGCGAATGAACGGTCAGCCTCCTTCACGGCTTTCGAATTCCAAGCCGTTCTTCCCGCATCGCGATCGCACCCGTGGACGCTTTCGCCGGTCGGACGCCGCGAGAACGCATGCGACGCGGATAGACGCCGCGAGCACGTCATTCATCGCGAGGACGCACAGCAAGCGCACTTCCGACAAAAGGCGGGTGCGTTTTAAGCCAACTTTGTTGCTGAACGGCGCTAACGCCGAAATAACGGACTGAGCCGGCGCAGTATCGAGCGATCGCGTACGCGACGAAGGAGCGGTCGCGAATTACCGTAGGCTGCTTTTTCGGCAACGTGCTTCCACGCGGAATAACGAGCCGTCTTGAATAGCAAGCGCGTCATGCGCGTCGTATTCGACGAACGATGCCGAAAAACTTGACCAAACGCTGTGGGGAAGGCCACACATTTCTTTCAGCGCTCGGTTCCGTCGTTGTGCCGGAGGAGCAGCTTCGGCGGCGCGTCGTATGAGAGCTGCGCTCGATCCCAGCCCGCGTCAGTCACGCAACGTTCGTACAACGCATCCAAGAACGAGCGCAGCTCCGCGGCTGGTTCGGCGGCCCGGCGAACGATGTCGTAGGGCAAGATCCATTCTTTGAGCGCGGTCGACCACGTGACGGCGGCCGGCGTCATCGCGAACGCTTCCGCTCCGGACGGTTGTGGAAAGATATAGCCGTAGAAGAACGCCGGCGTGTTTTCGTCACCGAGGTAGAGTCCGCAATTCATCAGCTCGGCGTCGAGGTCGTACTTCATGAGATATCCCCGGTCGGCCGGCGCGGGGAAGTGGCGGCCGTTGAAAAGGATCAGCGCAAGGTCGAAGGCGCCCCACCAAAGTTGAATGCCGGAGCGGCCGAAAAAGTGCGAGCGCCAGGCATCGAAGATTCCCGCACTCGACGTCACGGCGCGAAACCAACGCTGCGCGGCCGCGGGTTCATACGCCGGCGCTTGCGTATCGGCGTGAAAAGGTGTGGTATCGGCGACTTCCTGCGGAATCGGCGAGATGCGGCAGGCGACGCCCAGCGCGGCGAGGGCGCTCCCGAAGGCAGCGAATATCTCGGCGACCGTGCGCGCGGGAACGAGTTCGATGCGACGTTCCGCTCCCGTGCTGCTCCGGATGACGATCGCCGAATCGAAGACATCGATGAGCGCCTCGACTGCGGAGCTGTTCCACGGCATCGAACCGGTCGTGAGTCCGCGTGCGTTGAGATGCAGCGCCGTAAACATCCAGTTCGGCAGCGCCGGACTCAATGCCAGGCGCAGCTTGCCCAGCATTTGTGTGTAGAGATGCAGGCTGCGCTTGGTCGGCGCCCAACGTGACAGATCGACGTCCGGCCACGCAGCATCGGATTCATCGGCGGTTTTCGGAAACATCATCAAACCTCATACCAGCTTTTCATGCTTCAACGGTTGCGCACAGAGCCAACGCATGCCGGTCGTGCGGCAGATCGTCAAGCCATGAGCGAACGGGATTCATGCCGTCAACTCCGCGAGAAACGCCCGCAGAGCCGCGCGAAAATCTTCGACGTAACGCGCGTTGTCATCCGCCTTCGCTGAAATGACGGCCAAGCGTGCGCCGGGAATGAGCGCGGCCAATTCGTTGGCTACGTCCAGCGTGTGCACCAGATCGCGGTCGTGCGCGATCACCAGCGCCGGAACGTCGAGCGCGCGAACTTGCGCGCGGCTCACGCCTGGCCCGTCTGCCGAAATGCGGGAAAGCAGAGCCGCCGTCGTCGTTTGCGGCTCACGCGCGAAAAAGCTGCGCAACGACGCGAGGTTCGCCGGCGCTCGTTGCGCGAACTCGCGCGCTGTCGCGGATAGCTCGAAGCGTCTGCGCGCTTCTGCCGCCGGGAATGTAGCGAGCAGATCGCCGATGAGCGCGTAGGGGCGCATGTTTTCGGGCGCGGCCTCGGTGGTCCAGGCCGGGCGCGCTAAAATCAACGCCTTCACGAGGTCGGGCCGCACGACGGCCAGCCGCAACGCGATCGCCGCGCCCATCGAAATTCCGCCGATCGTTAGCGGACCGAGCCGCCGGCGATCCAAATAGCGTGCGATGTCGTCGCAGAACGTGGCGATGCGGAAGTGCTGCGGGTCGCCGGCGCCGGAGCCGCCGTGTCCACGGCACTCGACCGTCAGACAACGAAAGGCTTGAAGCGGAAAGACTTCGGCGGGCTGGAGCGCGTCGCCGCATAAGCCGTGCTCGAACAACACGGGTGCACCCGTGCCCCGCTCCAACACCGCTAGGCGGACACCGTCGACGTCGTGCGCGCGGCCGGTCATCATACCGGGCTCAACTCGGCAAGCCGGCGCTCGAGAAATGCCGCCACATCCGCCGCCTCCTCGGCGTGCAATCCGTGGGTGATGACCGGGCCGGTATACCGCGCATCGCGCAGCCGCCGAAAATAAAAGCGGTAATCGAGAACGCCGGTGCCGGCCGTAACCACGCGGCCGGCCGCATCGCGATCTTTCGCATGGACCAAGGAAAGCCGGTCGGCGAGCTTTTCGATTGCGTCGGCCACGATCGCGCGCTGGCGGTCCAACGATTCAACCGCGAACAGGTTCGCCGGATCGAGGACGATGCGCAGTCGCGGGCTGCCGATCTCGATCATCAACCGTCGCGCGAGGTCGGCGGAATGCACCACGTTTGCCGGTTCGGGTTCGATCCCCAGAGCGACGCCATACCGTTCCGCGATCTCCACCGCCGTTTCGATACTGACCAGCAGGTCGCGCCAGGCTCGCGGCGTTTGGTTGTCGGGATGCGCGCGCCACTGATCGGCGGGGTCGCGTGTGCCGGTACACAGCGTGAGCAGCGGCGCGCCGATCTCCCGGGCGACGGCGGCGATGCAGGCCAAGCTCGCGTGGCCGCGCCGCCGGACGGCGCAGTCGGGATGGATCATATTATAGGTGGCGGAAATGGCCGCCACCGCGACACCGGTTTGCCGGGCTGCGGCGCAAATCGCGTCCGCCGTGCCGGGCGGGATCTCGACGGGCATTGGGGGCAAGCCCGAACACGCCATGTTGTATTGCACGGCGCGGTAGCCCGCCGCTCGCGCGGCGCGGAAGACCGAGCCCGGGTCTCGGCCCGCAAAGGTTTTCGCGAAGATGCCAAGCTGCATTAGATCGGCCCCGACACGTCGGCGAGTCGAACCGGCCGCCCGCTGCGCGCCGACTCGGCGATGGCCAGCATCGCCCTGACCGAAGCGACGCCATCCTCGATCGACGCACCGGTCATCGGCGCTCCATCGAGGATCGTTGCCGCGAACGCTTCGAGCTGGCGGCGATAGAAGTGGCCGTCGGCGCCCAGCACGCGGTGCACGGCAGCATCTCGTTCGTCGAAAATGTCCACGTCGCTGGTTTTGAATAGCCACGGATTGTAGGTTTTGCCCAGCACGCTCCCGTTTTGCCCGTAGATTTGAAAGCCTTCGTGCCAGTCCATGCGCACGGCGACGGTGAGATCGAGATGCCCGAGCGTGCCGTTGGCATAGGCGACGTCGACAAACCAGCAATAGGCACCGAAGCGCTCGCGCAGACGCGCCTCGACTTCTACGACGTCACCGCCGAAATAGCGCGCCGTATCGACCAGATGGCTTCCGTGCGCGAGCATGTAGTAGCGGCGCAGGTCCGCTTTCGGATCGGCCGCCGGCTTTTTGGTCTGGGAACTGCGCACGATCAGCGGTTGCACGGCATCGGTGAGCGCATACCGATGCGTCGAGTCGCAATACCAAACTTTGAGCGCCAGCAGCTCGCCCATATCCGTCTCGATGAACGCTTTCGCAGCTTGGAGACCGGCGTCGAAGCGTTTCATGTGGCCGACCTGCAAGCACTTGCCGGACGCGGCCACTGCCTCGCGCAGGCGCTCAACCTCGGCGAGATCCGTGCCGATCGGTTTCTCGCATAGCACGTGCTTGCCGGCTTCAAGGGCTTGGATCGAGGCGGCGACGTGAAAGGTGTCCGAGACGGCGACGATGACCGCTTCGAGTTGCGGATCGGCTAACATCGCGCCGTACGCCGAGAAGGTCCGCTGCGGCGAATGCGTCCAGGCAAAGCGTTCGACGAGATCGGTCGCGACATCGCAGATCGCGTAGAGGTCGGCATTGCGCGCTTTGGTACAGCTCTGGAAATGCACGGCCTGCGCGATCGGACCGCATCCGAGCACGCCGACCTTCAGGCGCCGTTCGTCTTTGTCCGGCAACGCCCGCCTTACGCGGGCCGGGCGAAGAGTCCGGTAATGGTCGCTTTGTCGAGCGTGTGCGCGATGGCCTGAAATTCGAGTAACGCCCCCGTCGTCGACGAGCTGAGCGGCAACGTCTGGACGTCGAGTGCGTACACGGTGAAGTTGTAATGATGGGCCGGCCCCGGCGGCGGACACGGACCGCCGTAGCCGGTCGCTCCGTAGTCGGTGTGTCCGAGCACTTCGCCGTGGGCGAGGGCCTCGGCTTTCTTGCTGCCTGCGCCCTCATCCAGTCCCGTCCAATCACCGGGGATATTGAACATCACCCAGTGATAGAAGCCGCCCGACGTCGGCGCATCCGGATCGTGACAGACAATCGCAAAGCTCTTCGTCGCCGGAGGAACATCCGTCCACGAGAACTGCGGCGACAAGTTGCCGCCCGATAAGCCCATGCCGTTGAAGATCGCACTGTCCGGAATCGTGCCGCCGTGCTTGAAAGTCTGGCTGGTAACGTTCATAGTGGCCCCTTTCCCGTGTCGTTCGCAATAAATCAGACGTCGCGCCAGGAGCAATTGCGACAGCAATACGAGTCCTTCCCGTGCGATCCGCGCTCGGTTAGGGGCCGACGACGAGTCCGCCCAGCGTGACGGAGCCCGCGAGTTCGACGCCGGCCGCTGCCGCTGATGAGCTCAAGAACACCGGGTAGGTGCCGGCAACGATCCGCAGCGTTGATGTTGTCGCATCGAACGTGGCGGTCGCGCGCGGATCAGCCGTAATGGTGACATGCTGCGTCTGACCGGGCAGCAGATCGACTTTCTGCCATCCGACGAGCCGGTTCACGGAATTGCCCTGGCCGTCGGGGAGCTGCACGTAACATTGCGCGACGTCCATTCCTTCGCGTGCGCCGGTGTTCGTATCGTCGAACGATATCACGGGGACGCCGGCGCTGGTTCCGATCGCGAGGTTCGCTTGACGGAACGTCGTGTACGTGAGGCCGAACCCGAACGGAAAGAGCGGCGTGAGGTTTTTGAGATTGAACCACTTGTAGCCGACGTCGGCGCCCTCGATATTGTAGTTCACGTCGAAGGGAACGGTTGGATTCGCGGTCCCGTCCAGCACCGGGCGGGGCAACTGCGTCTCAGCTTGCGGGAACGTGACGGGCAGCCGGCCCGACGGATCGACGTCGCCGAACAGTAATCGCGCGATCGCCTGACCGCCATGCTGCCCCGGGAACCACGTCTCGAAAATCCCGCTGACGGAACCGGCCCACGGCATCTTCACCGGACCGCCGGTTTCGAGCACGACGATCGTATTGGGATTCGCTGCGGCGACCGCTTCGATGAGCGCGTCCTGCCCGCTGGGCAGTGAGAGATCGGTCGCATCGGTCCCCTCGGTCATGAATTGGTAGGCGAAGACGATGGCGACATTCGCTGACTGGGCAGCCGCAACGGCCGTCGACACGGTCAATCCCGAAGCGAACGTGACGTGTGCACTGGGTGCTTCGGCTTCGATGTAGGTGAGCGGCGGGGACGGATCCCACGTCGCGTTACGAAACAGGTTATCTTGCGTCACGGCGGGTCCGCCCACCGGCGTGACTTGCGACGAACCCGCGCCTTCGATGACGCCGTCTTCGGCGTTCGCACCGATCACGGCGATCGACCCGATGCTCTTGCTGAGCGGAAGCACGGCCGAGCCGTTTACCGCACTATTTTTGAGCAGCACCGCGGCTTGTTCCTCATCGGCCTGGGCTACGCTCGCGTCGGCGGCGGCGGGAATCGGCTGGATGACGGGCGGGCTGTCGACGACGCCGACGGCAAACATCGAGCGCAGAATGCGCTGGTCCATGTCGTGAAGGCGCGTGAGCGGCACCTGCCCGCTCGTCACGGCAGCGGC
>JBEKHC010000080.1:0-24417 GCA_050012475.1 Candidatus Velthaea sp. | reverse complement strand
CCCAGCAAAACGCCGCGCTCGTCGAGGAAGTCGCCGCGGCGGCTGGATCGCTGCAAGACTTGGCTCAATCGCTGGTCGCCTCCGTCAGCGTCTTCACCCTCGCCGAGGGAGCCCGCGCGGCCGCGCCGCCACGGGCCGCTGCGCCCGCCCGAGCGGCCGCGCTTCCGAGACATGCGGCGCCCGCCAAACATGCCGCGGCCGCCAAACACGCCGCGCCTGCCAAGCACGAGGCGCTCGTCCCCGCACGCGCCGCCGACGACGACGACGCCGATTGGCAAACCTTCTAAACGTTCGCGTAACACCGGGGAGGTCGCCCGAGCCGCCGTCTCCGCCAGCACCATCGTTGTGCCGATGGATAGAGAGAGGCTCGCTCCCCCGCTCCCACGACGAACCGCAAGGCAGAAGATCACGGATGAGCACGCTACCCATCGTCGAGCATGACCTGCGCGAATTTGCATTCGAAGCGCGAGATTTCGAGCGCGCGCGGAGCCTCATCTACGATCATTCCGGCATCTCGCTCGCTTCGCAAAAAGCGGATCTGGTATACAACCGGCTGACGAAACGCCTGCGTGCGCACGGGCTGCGCAGCTTTGGCGAGTACCTTTCGCTCGTCGAAGCGGATCCCCACGAGTTCGAGCTGTTCGTCAACGCGCTCACGACGAATCTTACGGCGTTCTTCCGCGAGAAGCATCATTTCAACGTTCTTGCCGAGTACGTGCGGCGCCGCCGGACGGCGCCCGGCCTGCGGATCTGGTGCGCCGCATCGTCGACGGGCGAAGAACCGTATTCGCTCGCCATGACGCTCGCTGAGGTCTACGGCCGGGCCCCGGCGCCCGTCGAGCTGATCGCGACCGATCTCGACACCGCCGTCCTCGCGACTGCCGCCCAGGGCGTGTATCCGCTCGAACGATTCGATCAGGTCCCGCCGGCACTGCTCAAGCGATACTTCCTGCGCGGCACCGGCCGGCACGACGGCTTTGCCCGAGCCGCCGCCAACCTGCGCGCGACCATCGAGTTTCGGCAGCTCAATCTGTGCAAACCCCCGTGGGCCCTTCCACCGAGCGTCGACGTCATCTTTGCCCGCAACGTGCTGATCTATTTCGACCGCGAAACGCAGCTGCAGATATTGCAGCGTTTTCACACGCTCTTGGGCAGCGACGCGATCCTCGTTACCGGGCACTCGGAGATCCTGCACTACGCCACGCACCTGTTCGCCCAAATCGGGCGCACGGTGTATGCGCCGGTTCGATGAGAACGCCGTTTCAACGTCAGGACGGCAGATCGTCGTTCTTCGATCATCGCTTGGGCGTTCACGTCGTCAAAGTGCTGCCGGGCGAATTTCTCGTGGGCGCCGACGACGACGTGATCGTGACGGTCTTGGGCTCGTGCGTGGCGGCCTGTTTGCGCGATCCTGCGCTGGGCATCGGCGGAATGAATCATTTCATGCTTCCCGCCCGCGGCGAAGGCGGTTCGGCGCTGGCCAATGCCGCGTTCGGACTGCAAGCGATGGAGCTGCTCATCGGCGAGCTCGTCAAACGCGGCAGCCGGCGCGACGTGCTCCAAGCCAAAGTGTTCGGCGGCGCGGCCGTGACGGACGCCTTTTCGTACGCGGCGGTCGGAACGCAGAACGCCAAGTTCATCGTCGAATATTTGCGCGCTGAGGGCATCAAGCTCGTCGCCGCCGACCTCGAGGGCATTCACCCGCGCAAGGTGTACTTCGCTCCCGGCACCGGACGAGTCGACGTGAAATATCTGCGTTCGACGCAATCGATTTCCGCGCGCGAAGCCACCTACCGCACCAAGATCGAACACGAGCCGGCCCACGGCACGGTCGATCTGTTCTAGGGCGAGGAAAACACCATGGCGAAAATCAAGGTCCTCATCGTCGACGACTCTGCGCTGATCCGGGCGCTGCTGCGCGAGATCATCGACGCGCAGCCCGATATGTGCACCGTCGGCGCGGCGGCCGATCCGTACGTCGCGCGCGACCTGATCAAGTCGCTGGAACCCGACGTGATCACGCTGGACGTCGAGATGCCGCGGATGAACGGACTGGATTTTCTCGAGCGGCTGATGCGCCTGCGGCCGATGCCCGTCCTGATGATCTCGAGCCTCACGGCGGCGGGCTCCGAAGCAACCTTCCGCGCACTCGAACTGGGTGCAGTCGATTTCGTCGCCAAACCCGCGCTCGGGATCCAAGCCGGCCTGAGCGCGCTCGCCGACGAGCTTTCCGACAAGATTCGTACGGCCGCCGCGGCACGCGTCACGCGCCTCGCTCCGTTGGTTGTCGACGAGAAACGAAATGCCGACGCAGTCCTGCCTCGCCGCTCGACGCACCTGACATCGACCGAAAAGCTTATTTTCATCGGCGCGTCCACGGGCGGCACCGAGGCGATCGCGCGCGTCATCGAATTGTTGCCGCCCGACGCTCCCGGCGTCTGCATCACCCAGCACATGCCGCCGTTGTTCACCAAGAGCTACGCGGCACGTCTGGACGGTCTGTGCAAGATCCACGTCAAGGAAGCCGAGGACGGCGAACGCATCCTCCCCGGTCATGCCTACCTGGCACCCGGCGACCGGCATCTGCTCGTCGCGCGGCGCGGCGCGAACTACGTCGTCGAACTCTCAGACGGTCCGCCCGTGTCGCGTCATCGCCCGTCCGTCGACGTCTTGTTTCGCTCCGCTGCCAATGTCGCCGGCAAGAATGCGATCGCCGCAATCCTCACCGGGATGGGCGACGACGGCGCGGCGGGAATGCGCGAAATGCATCAAGCCGGCGCATACACCATCGCCCAAGACGAGGCGACTTGCGTGGTTTACGGCATGCCCAAGGCGGCCGTGGCAACGGGCGGCGTCGACACGATCGTTCCACTGACGGCCGTCGCACGCACCATCATGACCAGCCTCGACGCCATGGGAATGCGCGCCATCCGCGTGTAGCGGGGTTCGTCTCGGCGCTTATCCCGTCGCCGGTGCTAGGCGACGGCGCCTACGGCGCCGCTCAAGCGCAAGAGACCCGCCACATCGAGGATGAGCGAGACTCGGCCATCGCCCAGGCTGGTGGCGCCGGCGATTCCTTCGACGCGGCGGAAATTCGTCTCGATGCTCTTGATGACGACTTGATGCTGCGCTTCGAGCGAGTCGACGAACACCGCGGCTTTGAGTCCTTCGTTCTCGACGATGACGAAGATGCCGTCGGCGTAGGTTTGCGAGCGACGGTCGAGCGCGAAGAGTTCGTGCAGCGCGATGACCGGAATGAATTCGTTGCGGAAGTGCAAGACTTGACCGCGCCCCGGAATCGGCTTGACCGTCTGGCCGTCGGGCTGCATCGATTCGACGATATACGCGAGCGGAATGATGAAGATATCGCCGCCGACGGCGACGGACAGCCCGTCAAGAATCGCCAGCGTGAGCGGCAGCCGAATCGTGATGTGGGTCCCGTGTCCCGCTTCCGAGGCCACTTCGACCCGTCCGCCCATCCCGGTGATGTTGCGTTTGACGACGTCCATCCCGACGCCGCGGCCCGAGAGGTCGGTGACTTTTTCCGCGGTCGAGAAACCCGGCATGAAGATCAGCGACCAAACTTCGTCGTTGGGCATGTCGGCCGAAACCGGCAGGCCGCCCTTGAGCGCCTTCGCCAAAATCTTCTCGCGGTTGAGCCCGCGGCCGTCATCCATGATCTCAATGACGACGTTGCCGCCTTGGTGCGACGAGCGCATGGTGATCGTGCCGCACGGGTCTTTGCCGGCAGCGACCCGTTCCTCGGGCGGCTCGATGCCGTGATCGAGACTGTTGCGAATGAGGTGCGTGAGCGGATCGACGATGTTTTCGATGAGCCCCTTGTCCAGTTCGGTGTCGTCGCCGACCGTCTGCAGCGTCACCTTCTTCCCCAAGGCCGAAGCTTGATCGCGGACCATGCGCGGAAACCGGCTGAAAATAAAGCTCATCGGCACCATGCGGATCGACATGACACCCTCGCGCAGCTCGCGCGTATGCTGGGCGATCTGATCGATTGCGGCGCGCATCTCTTCGCTGGTGCTCTCTTGGCGGATCGCCGCTTGCGCGAGCATCGCTTGCGAGATCACCATTTCGCCCACCAGGTTGATGAGCGCGTCGACCTTGTCGAGATTGACCCGAATCGTTCCCGAGTCGTTCGATTTCGAGCGGCCCGCGACGGCCCGCGGCGCAACCGCCGATGTCCCCGCAACGAGCGTTTCCGCCGTCTGCGCAAGCGGAGCCGGGAAGCCCGGCGCATCATCGAAAAAGCCGAACGCTGCCGATTCGGTTTCGGCCGAGAAATCGGGTTCGTCGTCGAAGAAGCCGAATTTCGCTGATTCGGCAGGCGCTTCGGGATGCGTTTGCTCTTGAGGCGCGACCGTGATCTGCAACGCGTCGGCTGCGGTTTGGACGAACGCGAAAAGGTCGCGCACGGTCGCTTCGTCGCGCGACGTCAAAAGCTCGTACGTCCACGTCGGTTGCGCCAAATCATCGTCGGTCGCATCGAGCGTGCCGATCGAATCGAGCGCCGAACGGACGCCGTCGCGCTGTGAGGCACGCGCGGCCTCGGATTGTCCGCACGTGTACGCGATCGACATGCGGACCACCGGCGCTTCGACGGCCGGCACGGGAGCGGCGCTGGATTTTGCGGCCGCTCCGGCACTGCCTTGTTCGAGAGCGGCCTGCAGTTCGGTTACCAGCGCTGCGGCACGCTCCGGTTCGAGCGGTGCATTTTCTCGATAGTGGACGAGCTGTCCACGCAAGACGTCACCGGCGCGCAGGGTCAGGTCGACGAGGCTGTCGGTAAGAACGATCTCCCCATTGCGGACTTTGTCGAGCAGCGACTCGAGATGGTGCGTGAACGCGGCCATCTCAGCGAAACCGAACGTTCCGCTGCCGCCCTTGATCGAGTGCGCAGCACGAAAAATCGCGTCCAGATCGTCCCGCGAAGGGGCCGTGACATCGAGCTCGAGCAGAATGCGTTCGAGACTGTCCAAATGCTCGGCCACTTCCTCGAAGAAAACATCGTGGAAGCGCGACATGTCGATTTTCATTGCATTACCCCAAAACGCGGCGCAGGACGTCGAGCAACGTCGTCGGGTCGAATGGCTTGACGAGCCAGCCGGTCGCCGCAGCCGCTTTCCCTTTGGCCTTCATCTCCGGACTCGCTTCCGTGGTCAAGACCAGAATCGGCGTCGTCTTGTACTTGGGCAGCGCGCGCAAGCTGCGCACGAGCGTCAAACCGTCCATCTTCGGCATGTTTTGGTCGGTCAGCACGAGCGCGATGTCGTGCTGCTTGGCTTTCGCCAACCCGTCTTCGCCGTCGACGGCCTCCACGACGGCATACCCCGCACTGGTGATCGTCATCGCGACCATCTTTCGAATCGACGCCGAGTCGTCGACCGTCAGGATCGTTTTTGCCATCTTAGAGCTCTCCTAGAAAAGATCGACGGTTCCGGCCGTCAGGTCGTGTTGGGAAACGGCTTTGTGCAGCGTCGAGTGTCCGCTCAGCAGTTCAGCGTTCGATTCAGATCCGAGATCGGCACCGATGAGGTCGAGCCGCGCCTTTTGATGCTGTAAGAGTTGCGCGACCATGTCTTGAAATTGCAGCTCGCGAACGGCGCTCGAAACGTTGGTGCCGATGTTGTCGGTGAGTGAAGCCAGCCGCGCGGCCGAGTCGAGCATGGCCTTGAGCACGATATGCGCTTCTTCGGTCATCGTTTCGATGCGGCTGATGAACTCTTGTCCGGTCGCCGCGCCGCCGGCGGCGGCCTCGGCCAGTGTCGCGCGCGTTTCACGCAAGTCGGTGGCCAAAGCGTCGACCCGGTCGCGCAGTTCGATGCTGTAGCGCGACGAGCGCGCAGCGAGTTTCTGGACTTCGTTGGCAACCACCGCGAAGCCGGCACCCTTCGTACCCGCGTGGGCAGCCTCGATCTTGGCATTGAGCGCCAGTAAATCGGTCTGAAACGCAATCTCTTCGATCTCGGCAAACACGTGCAGCACCGCGCCCATGTTACTGTCGACGCGCGCCAGCGCATCGTTCAGATTGCCGAAGACCTCGAACGTGCGTTGCTGCCGGTCGGCGGCATCCCGGAACGTCGACAGTGATTCCTTGAAATACTTCTCGACCGACGCACCCGGCGGCACGACGTCGACGACGGCGATGTCGCTGCTGTTGGCTTGCGAAATCAGCGCCAGCGCGAGTTTCTGCTGGTCTTTCGTCTTCGCAAAGATTTCGACAAAGCACGGAATGAGGCTGTCGACGGCGTTGCGGACGATTTCGCTGATCTGGTCGAGATCGGCGTGGCCCTCACTGAGCTCGCGGCGCGCAATGGTAAAATCGCGCTCGACGAAGGCCGGAGCCGATACGATCGCTTCCGCTTGCGAATCGAACGTCGAGGCCTCTTCGATCCCGTCGCCGGACGCGAAATCGTCAGCCTGCGGCAGCCACTCGAACGCATGACCGGCCGCTGTCGAATCCAACGCCAGCGGGATCGCGCGCACCGCAAAGCGCTCGTCGCCCGCCGCGCTGGGCTCGCTCCCGCTCGGACTTGCTTCGATGCGCGCCACGAAGCCGGCAAACCAAAGACGCAGTGCCGCATCGCCGCTGGGGCCGAGCAACGGCGCCAAGGCAGGAGCCGTGTAACACTGCTCGCCGCGCTCGTCGAGCACGACCAGCCGAACGGAACTCGCATCGAGCGCGGCCCGCAGCCGATCGCGCTCGCGCGCCGCCCCAATGCTCGCGGCATCGGCAGCGGCACGGTCAGCCCGAGCTGCCGCCGCTTCGCGCGCGTGCCGCGCGCCGTCGGTGACCGCCCGGCGAACCAGCCCTAGCGCCACTCCCAAGGCCGCGCATCCGCAGACGATGCCCGCGAACGCCCAGGCTCCGCCGCAGACGACGAGCACGGCACCGAGCAGCTCCAACGCGGCAGCGCCCAGGACGAGCCGTGTTTCACGCCGTCGGCCGATGTCGGCGCCAAACGGAAAGTGCACGCAGGATCCTCGCAGGGGGAATTCGAGATTGTCCCCCTAGTAGTCGGCCGAACCCGGCAAGAAGTGGAGTGCCGGTCCTTAGACGACGATGCAACCGTCCTGCATACGGATCGTCCGGTCGCAGATCGCGGCGGCTTCCGTGCTGTGCGTTGCCATCAGAATTGCTTGGCCGCCGTCGGCGAGAGCCCGCAGTAAACGGAGAACCTTTTCGCCGTTCGCGGTATCGAGATTGCCGGTCGGCTCGTCGGCCAAGAGAATCGCCGGCGCGTGAACGATCGCGCGAGCGATGGCCGCGCGCTGCATCTGGCCCCCGGAGACTTGCGCCGGAAACGCCTGCCGCTTATCGGCGATGCCGACTTCGGCCAGCACGGCTTCGACCCGCGCCGCGATTTGCGCCTTCGGCAAGCGCTGCAAGACCAGCGGCAGGCCGACATTGTCGAAAATATTGAGCGCGGGCAGTAAGTTAAAAAATTGAAAGATCGTGCCAACCCGGTCGCGGCGCAAGATGGTGAGCGCGTCGTCATCGAGGTCGTCGGTCACTCGGCCGTCGACGATGACGTGGCCCGACGTCGGGAGGTCGACACAGCCGACGAGGTTGAGCAGCGTGCTCTTGCCGCAGCCGCTCGGCCCGACCAGCGCGACCATCTCGCCGGCCCGGACTTCGAGCGACACGCCGGCCAGCGCACTGACCGGGTCGCCGCTGCCGGTATAGGTTTTGCGCACGTCGCGCACGACGACCGGCGCGACAGCCGTGTTACTCGAAGGCGCGAAAGACGAGCGCCGCATTGATTCCACCGAAGCCGGCGCTGTTGCTGAGGATGACGCGGGGCGCAAGCTCCAAAGGTTCGCGCGTGATCGCCAGCGGGCAGTCCGGATCGTCATATTCATGATTGACGGTCTTCGGAACGATTTGGTGCGCGAAGGTCAGCAGCGATAGGGCGGCTTCCCAGGCCCCGGTCGCGCCCAGCGCATGGCCGTGCTGGCCTTTGGTCGCCGTGACCGGGACGGCGCGGCCCTCGAACACCGTGTTGATGGCAAGCGCCTCACTCTTGTCGCCCAGCGGCGTCCCCGAACCGTGCGCGTTGACGACGTCCACGTCGCTCGGCCGAAGTCCGCCCTCGGACAGCGCGCGGCGCATGGCCGCCGCGTTGGCGACACCGTCGGGGCGCGGAGCGGACATGTGATGCGCATCGTTGGTCAAACCGAAACCGGCGATCTCGCCGTAGATGTGCGCTCCGCGCGCGAGCGCGTCGTCGAGCCGCTCGAGGAAGAGGATGCCGGCCCCTTCGGCCATGACGAACCCGTCGCGTTCGCGATCGAACGGCCGGCTTGCCCCCTTTGGGTCAGCATTGCGCGTCGACATCGCCCGGATCACCGTAAACGCGCCGAAAATGAGCGGCGAGAGCGGCGCTTCGACCCCGCCCGCGAGCGCCGCGCGCATGTCCCCGCGGGCGATCGCGCGAAACGCGTCGCCGATCGCGACCGCACCCGACGCGCACGAGTTGCCGTTGGCGACATTGGGGCCGGTAAAGCCGAACTCGATCGAGATGTTGCACGTCGAGGCGCCGCCGAAAACCGAGATTGCAAGCAGCGGGCGCACGCCGGCCAATCCGTCGCGCCGAAAGACGTCGTGCTGTTCGTCGGCATACGCCAAGCCCCCGAGCGCCGAGCCGACGTACACGCCGATGTCCGGATATTCGCCCGCGAGCGGCAGCCGCGCGTCGTCGAGCGCGAGCCGTGCCGCGACGACGGCGAATTGCGAAAAGCGGTCCATCCAGCGCCGCCGCCGTTCGCTCAGAAAGAGGGCCGGATCGAAGTCGTCGATCTGGGCCGCCAGACGCGAGCGATACCCCGCGGTCGCGAACCGGTTCAGTCGATCGACGGCGATCCGCCCGGCGAGGACGCTGCTCCAAAACGCGTCCTTGCCGATGCCCAGCGGCGTCACGAGACCGATCCCGCTCACCACGACGCGATGCGCGGACGTCAAACGCCGACCGCGGCTTCTGAAATGGCTTTCATGCAGCGCAACGTCCGCTTCGCGACACCCTCGATAAAGTACTCACCCACAACGTACTTGCCCAGGAACGCTGCGGCTATCGGAAAGGCGAAATCGAGCCGGTGCACGATCGTCACGTGCGTGCGGTCGCCGATCGGTTCGAACAGCCACTCGACCTCCATGCCGCGGGTCGGACCGGCGAGGTGACGAAACGAGATGTGCGGGCGCTCCGGGTCGTCGATCTGCTCGGCGATCCAGCGCAACGGAAAGCAATCGCGCCAAGCCGCCATCTCGATGATTTGACGCCGGCCGTCGCGTTCGCGAACGCGCACGTAGCGGTAGTGCGGCAAGAAGAGCGGCCAGCGCGCGGTGGCCGCGGCGAAACCGAAGATCGTGGCCGCCGGAGCGGCGATCTCGATCTCCGTCGTCGTGACGTTCAAATCAACAGCCGGCCGAGGACACCCGGAGCGAAGGCTCGCTGCGGCTGAACGAGGCTGGCGATGGCGTCGACGAGCGCTGCACGCGCCGCCGGATGCCGCTGCAGCCGGCTTGCCGTGCGGCGTGCCAGCGGCTTGACGTCGACGACCGTGGTCACCAGCGTGCACAGCGCACTGCGCGCGCGAAAATCGCGCGTCCGATAGGTGGCGTAACGCGCGAACGCCGATGCCTCGGCGCGGCGATCGCGCAGCGCAGCCAGAATCGCGGTGCCGGCGGCTTCCGCCCCGGTCAACGCGAGATACACGCCTTGCCCGGTGAACGGGTTGAGCATGCCGGCCGCATCGCCGATGAGCAGCGCACCGGGCGCGATCGGCGAACGGACGCGATGTTCGAGCGGGCCGAACGACACGCGGTCGCCGATCCGCTGCACGCTGGCGAACGAACGGCGGCCGTCGCCCAGTTCCGCGGCCTTGCCGCGCACACCGTCGTCCACGTCGCGCGACCAGCGCCCGAGTTCGGCGTGCGGAACGACGACCATCACGTTCGTCCGCACCGCGTCGAGCGGATTGATGGCAAAATACGCCTCTCCGCCGACGTACATCTCGATGAACCCGTCGAGGTCGCCGAAGCCGCGATAGTGTCCGCCGACCGCGAAGCGACGGGCACGGCTCAACGGCAGCGTCACACCCAATTTGCGCGCGACGATCGAGCCGGCCCCGTCGGCGCCGGCCACGTAGCGTGCGCGCACCGTTTGCGATTCGCCCACTTCATCGCGGTAGACGACCCCCGCGACGCTCGGGCCGTCGAATAGGAGCGTCTCGACCCGGCCGCGGACGAGTTTGACCCCGGCGGCCACGGCCGCGTCGAGCAGCAGCATGTCCAGCGTCGCGCGGTCGCAGGCCAAGGCGGTGCGAGCGAAGGCGAGTTCCACCATCGGGGCGTGCGCCGCGATCAACCGGATGCCGCGCAAGGTTTGCGCGACCGCGCGAACGCGTTCGAGCAAACCGAGCCGGTCCAGCGCTTCCACCGCGCCGCTGTTTTGATATTCGCCACAGACCTTGCGCCGCGGAAATCGCGTGCGCTCGACGAGCGTTACGTCGACGCCGGCACGCGCCAGGCGCAGCGCGGTCGCGCTGCCGGCAGGTCCGCCGCCGACGATGACGACGTCGCTCAGGAGCGTGTTCCTCCGGCCGCGAGCGACGACGTGTCGGTCATCGTCAGTCGAAAGAACGCTTCCTTGCGCACGCACGGCGCCGGCCAGCCGGCGCTTAGTGCCAACGCGCGCGCTTCGGTCACGGTATAGGCGCGCCGGACCGAGAGCGGCGCATCGTGACGCGTGAGCCGATTGCGCGAAGCAACGCGCGACCAGGCAAGCGCGGCGGCATATGCCGCCGGCGACCGGCGCAGGTCGCTGACGATCGGCATCGTGCGCGCGACGCGCCGCAATTCGCGCAACAACAGCCGTGCGAAGTCCGGCTCGAAATGATGGAGCGCCAAGTTGCAGGTGACCACATCGAACGCCGCGTCGGCGAACGGGAGCGCGGCGGCATCGCCCGCCACGAAGGCGGCGTCCGTTTCGCCGCGCGCACGCTGGCGCGCGATCGTGAGCATCTGAGCGCTGCGATCCAGCAGGGTGAGCGCGATATGCCTGCCGCGCCGGCGCGCATCGCGAACGATCGCTAACGGCACGTCGGCGCTGCCGCAGCAAACGTCGAGCAATGTTCGCGCCCGACAACGGCGCACTTCGCGAAGCACGGGTCCGATGCCGCCAAAGGCACGGTTGGCGAACTCGATGTCGGCGAGATTGGCCTCGAGTTCGGCCAGCGAATCGATCGGATCGTCCATCAGCTCGCGCGCCACCGCGCGTCTCACGTTCGCGCTGCGGGGACGGGGGCGATGGTCTGCGGGCGGTGCGTCCGGTCGGCCGACGAGTCTACTGCTTGTAGAACGCGGCGTTGATCTCGATATAGTTCTTCCACTTGTCGGGAACGTCGGAGTCGGCGTAGATCGCCTCGACGGGACATGCCGAAACACACGCGCCGCAATCGATACAGACTTCCGGATCGATGAAGAGCTGCTTGTCGTCGTCGCCGCCGTGGATGCAATCGACCGGGCACACATCGACGCACGATTTGTCCTTCGTGCCAATGCAAGGTTCGGTAATGATGTACGCCATGAAACGGTCTATACGCCTCTCTTGTAAAGTCGGGGAAGCATTTTCCTTAGCCGCCTCCTTCCGGTGTCCTTTACCGAGGTGCAAACAAAAGCGCGCACCCGCCAGTCGACGGGCGCGCGCAGCAAGCGCTTTGCGGGGTCGCTCGGGGAACTCGTTAGACGGTGCGCCGGCCGGAGATCGCGCGCAGGACGAACAGCAGGACCACGGCTCCGACGAAGGCGACGAGGATGCTGTAGGGATTGAGACCCGAGACGCCATAGTGACCGAACGCGTTGAAAATGAATCCGCCGATGAACGCACCGACGATGCCGATGATGATGTCGCCGATGATTCCTCCCGGGCCTTCACCGGGCACCGCGTACTTTGCCAGGAAACCCGCAACCAAGCCGACGAGAATCCAACTCAGAATACCCACTTGTTAATCCTCCAAGAAGAGCGGCCGGCAGGAGCGGCCTGCACGGGATACTCCTTCCCCGCGGGAGGGTTCATCGAAACCTGGCAGCACGTTTGCGCACCGGAGCGCGTTCAGACGTCATGCAGATTCGCACGTTCGCCGCCGCCTTGATCGCGGCCGGTTGCCTAACTACCCCGCTGCAAGCGCGCGCCGCCATCGAGAGCCGCGATGTGCCGGTCGCAACGATCACGGTAACGGGGCAGGGCAGCGTTTCCCGCGCGCCCGACCTCGCGACGGTTGCCGCAACGATCGTTACCAACGACGACAACGCGACGCGAGCGCTGTCGGAAAACAATCGCCGCTATGCGGCGCTGCTGGCCAAACTCGGTGCGCTGGGGATTGCCGCTGCCGACGTCGGCTCCACGTCGATCCAGTCCTACTTCAATCCGCGCCCCAACACGCCGGTCCAGGCCGGCCAGCTGTTCGGCTTTGTCGTTACGCGCAACGTCGAAATCAAGGTCGCCGCACTGGCTCAAATCGGCGCCACCGTCGACGCGGCGACCGCGGCCGGAGCAACCCAGATCAACGGCGTGAGCTACGGATTCCGCGACCGCCACGCGGTCGAGCGGGCGGCGATGGCGGCGGCGGTCGCCGACGCGTACGCACAGGCTCAAGCGATCGCTGCCGCTGCTCACGTGCAGATCGTGCGCGTTCTGCGCCTCGGGAACGAGCCGGCTCCGGGGCGAATCATGCCGATGGCAGCGATGAGCCTCGCGAGCAAGGCCGAAGCTCCGGTGCCCACGACGATCAGCCCATCGGACCTCGACGTTACGAGTTCGATCTCGGCGACCTACGTCGTGCGGTGACCGCGGGGAGCGAAACCAGGGCTGCTTGAAGCGGGTAAGCCGGGAGTGTAATGGTCGAAACCTGTGAAGTGTGCCGCGCGCGGCCCGCGAGCGTGCGTGATTATGCCTTGCGTGCCGGACGGTGGACCGACGCGGCGGTGTGCGACGAATGCGCGCGCCGGCGCCGGCGCGCGCTCTTGCCATATTTCGGCGCCGCGATGTCCGCGGCGACCTTGTTTGCCGGGGCGGCGCTCGCGATCGAGCGCTTCGGGCGCCGTGAAGGGGGCGAAGGACCGGCCCAAAATCCGGCCGGCGAACAGATCGGACGCTTCCTGCGCGGCGCCACCGCGACGACGCTGGGCCAGTATTCGCGCGACCTCACCGCCGCCGCCAAAGCTGGCGAGCTCGATCCGGTTATCGGGCGCGAACCCGAAGTCGAGCGCGTGGTCTCGATCCTAGCGCGGCGCAGCAAGAACAACCCGGTTCTCATCGGCGAACCGGGCGTGGGCAAAACGGCAATCGTCGAAGGTCTCGCGCAGCGCATTGCGAGCGGCGATGTCCCGGCGGCGCTGCGCGACAAGCGCGTGCTGGCGCTTTCGCTCGGACCGCTCGTCGCCGGCACCAAATACCGCGGTGAATTCGAGTCGCGCGTCAAGCGCATCCTCGACGAAGTCAAGCGCGCCGCCCGCGACATCATCTTGTTCATCGATGAACTGCACACGCTCGTCGGCGCCGGCGCGGCTGAAGGTTCGCTCGACTTGTCGTCGATGATCAAGCCCGAACTCGCACGCGGCGAGTTGCAGTGCATCGGCGCCACGACGTTCGACGAGTACCGCAAATACATCGAATCCGACGCCGCGCTCGAGCGGCGCTTCCAGCCCGTGAACGTCGCCGAGCCGACGGTCGATCAGACGATCGAAATTCTGCGCGGCTTGCGGCCCAAGTATGCGGCCCACCACAAAGTCGTCATCGGCGACGATGCCATCGAGGCCGCGGCAACCTTGGCGGCGCGCTACATCGCCGATCGGTACCTGCCCGATAAAGCGATCGACGTGATCGACGAAGCCGCCGCGACGGCCTCGATGCAAGCCAACGCGCGAGTCGACGCCGAGCGCATCTCGGCGGTGATCTCGCGCTGGACCGGGATCCCGCAGGGCTCGCTGACCGAGGCGCAGCGCGCCGGTTTGCTGGCGCTCGAATCGCAACTCGAGGAGCGCGTCGTGGGACAATCGGCAGCGGTCGCAACGGTGTCGGAGGCCATTCGCCGGGCGCGCGCGGGCCTCAAGGATCCGCGCAAACCCGTCGGCGGATTTTTGTTCATCGGCCCCAGCGGCGTCGGCAAAACGGAATTGGCGCGAGCGCTCGCCCACGCCCTGTTCGGCACCGAAGAGGCGCTGATTCGGCTCGACCTTTCCGAGTTCACCGAAGGCCACACGGTTTCGCGGCTGCTCGGCGCCCCGCCCGGATATGCCGGACATGACGAGCCGGGTCAGCTCACCGAGGCCGTCCGGCGGCGCCCGTATTCGGTCGTGCTCTTTGACGAGATCGAGAAGGCGCACCCCGACGTGGCCGCGATCCTGCTCCAGATTCTCGACGACGGCCGGGTCACCGACGCGAAGGGCCGCACGATCGATTTCCGCCACGCGCTCATCGTGCTCACCAGCAACCTCGAACGCTACGAAATCGAAGCCGCGCTGCGTTCCGAACTCATCGACCGCATCGACGACATCGTCGTCTTCGCCGAGCTGGGCGGACCGGAGATCGAACGCATCGTCGAACTGCAGTTGCGCGCGTTGGCCGAGCGGCTCGGAGCACGCTCGGTCACGCTCGTGCTCACCGAAGGGGCGCGCCGCTACCTGGCCAAGCAAAGCACCGATTCCGGAAGCGGCGCGCGTTACGTCGCGCGGTCGATCGCGCGTCATGTGACGACGCCGCTCTCGAGCGCGATCTTGAGCGGCCGAATCCAAGCCGGACAGACCGCGCACGTCGACTTCGACGGGAATGCGATCACGGTGCGCGCCGCGTGAAACCCGGCGCGGCGGCGGGCCCGCTCGCGGCATTGCCGGCAGCGCTCGTGTTCGCCCTCTGCGGATCGGCGGGCGCGCAAGTCGCGCCCGTGCCGATCGTGCTGCCTCAGGCGCCGCCGCCGCTGGGCGCGACCGGGAGCACTCTGTTCGCGGCGCGGCTGGCGATCGCGCGAGCGGCCCAGATCGACCCGCAGGCCGCGCAGACCGCGTCGTTCGTTTACGTGAAGGCGGTGCAACAGTACCGCAGCGGCAACATCGCCGGGGCCAACGCCAGCGCGCTGCAGGCGCTTTCCACGGCGTCGCAAGCGCAAGTGCTGCCGGCGGTCCCGGCGCCGGTTCCAGCGGCTTCTTTGGCACCGGCCGCGACACAGCAGCCCGGCGTTGCCGGAGGCTTGTACGGCGCCGACGCCGCGGCGATCGACGCTGACTCATTCCTAGCGCTCGCCCGCGGCACGCTCGACGACTGCGCGGCGCGACGCGACCACCGTCTCGCCGCTGCGCAGTCGCACTACGCGCAAGCCGAACATGATTTCGCATTGCGAAATTGGCAGGCCACGCGCGTCGACGCCAAAGCCGCCATCGACGCCTGCGCCAAACCACGATCGTAAGCGCGCCGGCTCGGGGCGGCTAGAGAATGCCCCTGATCGCCGATTCGATTTCGTCGCCGTTCATCTCGCCCAGCCGATACGTTCGCACAACTCCGCTGCGATCGATGAAGATGTGGACGGGCAAGCCGATCGCGCCGTAATCCTTGCCCATCTGACCGTCGCTGTCGACGACCGCGCCATAGCGCAAATGGTGGCCGGTCAAAAACTCCCGCGCTTTTTTGGGATCCTCCAGTTCGTTCACCCCGAGCACGACCAAACCGCGCGCGCGGTACTTCTCGCTCAACTTCCCGATGACTGGAGCTTCTTCGTTACACGGTCCGCACCAGGTCGCGTAAAAATTCAAGTACAGCGGTTTGCCCTTGAGCGACGCCAGCGTCAACGTGCGCCCCTCGACGGTCGGCAGCGAAAACGCCGGCGCCGGCTGCCCGACTTTGGGAACCGCCGAAGCGGCGGCGGGAAAGGCGAACGCACTCAGAAGGATGCCGGCGGCGAGAGAACGTTTCATCGAACGCCTCTTTCAGATGAAGGATGGGAAGCGGATCGTTGCCGCATCGGCACGCATCTGCTCGAGCAGTTCGGCGACGGTCGGAAACCGCCGCTGCGCGCGAAGGAACCGCAAATCGCGAAGCGCGACTTCCTCACCGTAGAGCGAGCCCGAAAAATCGAGCAGCCAGGCTTCGACCGTGCGCTGCGATCCATCGAAGGTCGGATTGGTCCCGATCGAAACGAGTCCGCGATAGTCGCGCCCGTCATGCCGGCCGGTCGCGGAATAGACGCCGTCGGGCGGCAGCATCTTCTGCGCCGGCACGACGATGTTCGCGGTGGGAAAGCCCAGATCGTGGCCGCGGCCATGGCCGAGCACCACCAGGCCGCGCAGCGTAAACGGAGCGCCTAAGAGCCGGTCGGCGGCGGCGAGATCGCCGGCGTTGATTGCCGCTCGAACCCGTGTGCTGGAAACCCGTTCGCCGCCGTCGTCCTCGGTCGACACGGCCGTGAAGCGCAGCCCGCGTTCGGCCAGGTACGCCTGCGCGAACGCGACATCGCCGGCGCGTTTGGCCCCGAAACGAAAATTCTCCCCGACGACCATCGCGCGCGCACCGATGCGCGAAACGAGCGTCTCGTCCAAAAATGCCGCGGGTCCCAGCGATGCCAGCGACGCATCGAAGCGGAGCACGAACGCTTCGTCGACGCCGGCACGCGCAAAACTATTGATACGTTCTTCGAGCGTCATGATCAGCGGCGGCTCTTGACCCGGCCGCAGAAATGCGGCCGGATGATCGCGGAAGGTAATGACCGCCGCGCGTTCACCGGGCCGGCGAACGCGCAGCAGCTCGCGCACGATCGCCCGATGTCCGCGATGAAAACCGTCGAAAAACCCGATCGCCACGACCAACGGATGCGCAGCGCGTTCGGCGGCATACGGCCCGTCGTGCTCGGGCAATTGGTGATAGATTTTCAATCGAACACCCGGCGCGGCGCCAATAGCGCACCGACGGTTTCACCCACGCCGACGAGCGAACGGGAAGAGTCGCGAACGAAAACGTGCTTTCCCGCCGGCATGTTCACCAGTGCGACCACGCGTCCGGCGCGGAAGTCCGTCGCTTTGCGGCCGTCGAGCACGACGGTCGGAATCGGGATGACCCGCTCGGGCGGAACGAGTGCGGCAACGGGATCCGCGGCGACCTGCTCGAGCGTCAGACTTTCGTAGAGGACGAACGGTCCCGATGCTTCGCGCAGCAGCGCGCCCATGTGTCCGACGGTCTCGCAGGCTGCGGCCAGATCCTCGCACAGCGTGCGGATGTAGGTGCCTTCGCTGCAGGCGATGCGCAGGCGCACGGTAGCGCGGCTGCGGCCCAGAACGGTCAAGCCGAAGATCCGCACCGTGCGCTTTGCGCGTTCGACGGATTCTCCCGCGCGCGCGAGTTCGTACAACCGCCGTCCGCCGTGATGGACTGCCGAATACATCGGCGGCACTTGTTCGATGGCACCGGTGAAGGCGCCCAGCGCACGCGCCAATCGCCCGTCGATGTCGGCCGGAACCGGCCTCGTCGTCAACGTCTCGCCCGCCGCATCGCCGGTCGTGGTCGCGCGGCCCAGCACCAGCGTGCAGACGTACGCTTTGCGCCGGTCCTCGATGAGCGGAAGCAAACGGGTCGCCTTCCCGAGCGCGATGGGCAGCACGCCGGCGGCCTGCGGGTCGAGCGTGCCGAAATGTCCGACCGCCAGTTTCGCGCCCTCGGAACGTGCATAGATGCGCCGCAGCCGCGCGCCGAACTGCGTCGACGTCGGACCGGCCGGCTTGAAGAGGTTGACGAATCCGAGCAGGTACTACAAACCTTGCGCTTTGAGCGCGGCGTGCACGGCAGCGAGCGCCGCCGTGAACTCACCCTCGAAGGTGAGCCCCGATGCCATGAAATGACCGCCGCCGCCGAGCGTTGCCGCAGCGAGCTGCACGTTCACCCGGCCGCTCGAACGGAGACTCACGCGGATCGCTCCGTCGTAATGCTTGAATAGCGCCGCAGCCTCGACGCCCTCGACCGCGCGCAAATGCTGCACGATCTCCTCGGTGTCTTCGCCGTCCGCATCGCACGCCGCGAGCATCGCCTCGTCGACGTACGTCCAACAATAGCGGCCGCCGTCTTCGAGCTGCGCGCGGTCGAGCGCCATCCCCAACAGCTTCGTCGCCGCAAAGCGCTTGTTCGCAAAGATTTCTTCGGTGATCAGCGGCTTGTCCGCTCCCGCTTCCATCAGATCCGCCGACACGCGCAAGACCGAACTCGTGGTGTTCGTGTGCATGAACGCCCCGGTATCCGTCATGATCGTCGTCAACAAATTCGTCGCCACGTCTTTGGTGATCGGAACGTCGAGCGCGCGCAGCAAATGAATGACGCAGGTCCCCGTCGACGCTTCCTTCTCCAAGATGTAGTTCAGTTTTGCAAACCGCGAGTTCCCCAAGTGATGATCGATATTGAGCATGTTCTCGCGGTCGATTTTGGGCAAGAACTCGCCGGCCCGTGTGTAGTCGCTCATGTCGCAGAACACCCACAGCGTGTCGGCGGGCAGATCGGCGGGCACGTCGCGTGAAACGAACTGGGCACCGGGCAAAAAACGCAAATTGCGCGGCACCGGATCTTGCTGGAAGTAGCCGACCCGTTTCCCTAAGCCGCTGAGCGCGAGGCCGAGCGCAAGCCCCGCACCGAGCGTGTCGCCGTCGGGCTTGACGTGCGAAACGAACATGAACGACGAACGCGCGCGCAGTTCGGCGACCACCTCCTGCGTCGTCGCCGAAGCCGTCAGCGTGCTACTCATCGATGACCTGCGCTTTCTCCAACGTTTTTGACAACGCGATCGCGCGTTCCGTCGTACGGTCCTCCACGAACGTCAGCTCCGGCGTGTGCCGCAGCGCGACGGCCGCACCCAGTTCGCCGCGAATGAACCCTGCCGCGCTCTTCAACGCATCCATGGTTTGACGCGCCACATGCCGGTCACCGATGATCGAAACAAACACTTTGCAGAACATCAAATCTTGGGTAACTTCGCAGCGCGTAACGGTCGCGAATCCCATCCGCGGATCCTTGACATCCAGCGAAATAATCTTCGAGAGCGCACGCTGAATCTCATGATCGATACGCCCCTGCCGCTCCCGCTTCATAGCAACAAACGCCCCAAACCCAGAGCAGGATGCAAAGCCTGATGTTGCGCGGGGGTGGCCCCATCTCGGTGGTGGGGTGTCGAACAAATTCGCGGCGGGTGTACCGACGTAGGGAGGGCACCCATCAGGATGCCGAGAGCGAATTTTTCGCAACCAGCGTTTTCCCAAGGATGGGAAAACGCGGGCGTCCCCACCACCGCGATGGGGCCACCCCCGCTCAACCCACCCACCTAAGCCGGCTGCAGTTCCGGTGCAACCAACTCGGACATCCAAGCCTCGATGACGTCGCCCTGCTTGAGATCGGCGAACCGGGCAACCTGAATCCCGCACTCGAAGTTCTCGGTAACTTCGCGCACGTCGTCCTTGAAGCGCCGCAGCGACTCGATCTCGCCATCGAAGACGACCGCCGAATCGCGCAGCACGCGAACTTTGGAGTTGCGCGTGATCTTGCCCGACTGCACGTAGCATCCGGCGATCGCGCCGACCTTGGAGACCTTGAAGATCTCGCGAACCTCGGCGCGCCCGAGCACGATCTCGCGGAACTTGGGCGCCAACAGGCCGACCATCGCTTTTTTCAAATCATTTTCGACATCGTAGATGACTTGATAGAAGCGCAGATCGACCTGCTCGTTCTCGGCCAACCGTTTGACCGTTTCGTCGGGCCGGATATTGAACCCGATGAGCACGGCGTTCGAGGCCGACGCAAGGTTGACGTCGTTGGGCGTGATACCGCCGACGCCGGCGAGGATGACGCGAATGCCGACTTCACCGTTGGAGAGACTCTCGACGCGCGAGCGCAGCGCTTCGACCGAACCTTGGCCGTCGGCCTTGATCACGAGATTGAGCGTCTTCGAACCACCGTCCGCGGGCATCTGCATGAAGGTTTCGAGCGAGACGCGCGGACCAGAGGTCGCCGCCACGCGCACGTCCCGCCGTTTGGTCGACCGTTTGGCAGCGGCTTCGCGCGCCGCGCGTTCATCGGATACGACCATGAGCGTATCGCCGGCGGCCGGAACGTCTGAAAGCCCCATGATCTCGACGGGGATCGAAGGGCCGGCTTTCTTGACTTGTTTGCCCTTGTCGTCGACGAGGGCCCGAATCTTGCCGTAGGCTGCACCCACGACGACGACGTCGCCGACGCGCAGCGTTCCGTTTTGAACCAGCACGGTCGCGACCGCGCCGCGGCCCCGGTCGAGCGCCGATTCGATGACGACGCCGGTCGCGCGCCGATTCTTGTTGGCTTTGAGTTCCTTGAGATCGGCTTCGAGCAGCACGGTTTCGAGCAGTTGATCGATCCCGCTGCCGTTGCGCGCGGAGACCGCCACCATTTCGACCTTGCCGCCCCACTCGACGGGCTGCAAGCCTTCTTCGGTCAACTGCTGCTTGACTCGGTCGGGCTGCGCGTCTTCCTTATCGATCTTGTTGATCGCGACGACGATCGGCACCCCGGCGGCTTTGATGTGCGAGATCGCTTCGCGCGTTTGCGGCATGACGCCGTCGTCGGCTGCGACCACGAGGATCGCAACGTCGGTAACCTTCGCGCCGCGGGCGCGCATCGCGGTAAACGCCTCATGACCGGGCGTATCGATGAACGTGATCTTGCGATCGTTCTTCTCGACGGTGTACGCGCCGATCTTTTGCGTGATGCCGCCCGCTTCGCCCGCGGCCACCGACGCGCTGCGGATCTTGTCGAGCAGTGAGGTCTTGCCGTGATCGACGTGGCCGAGCACGGTCACGACCGGCGGCCGTGCCGTCAGCAGTTCGGGCTTGTCTTCTTCTTGCTCGACGACGACTTCGTCGCCGGCCTCTTTGACGATAGCGTTGAAGCCGAACTTCTTGGCCACCGCGATGGCTTGATCTGACGAGATGTTCTGATTGATCGTCGCCATCGTGCCCATCTTGAAGAGCTCTTTGATGATGTCGGCCGCGGGCAGAATCATCGAATTGGCGAGCTCCTGAACGGTGAGCACGTCGGGGATCTCGATGCTCTCGAGGTGGACCGGCGGGATCGCCGGGGCAGCATCGAACGAGCCGCGCTTGCGCTGCCGCGCCTTTTCGAGCAGCAGGTCTTTTTCGCGATCTTTCTTCGAGTTGTCGAATCCGCGCTGGCCGGGGCGGCCGCCCGGGCGTCCGCCGCCGCCGCCCGAACTAGGCGCCGGGCCTTGAGCACCGGGAGCCCCAGGAGCGGGCGGCGAGCCCGGCGGTCGCGGTGTAAACGGGCGTGGACCGGGCGGCGTAAGGGGACGGAACGGACCGTTGGACATCGGCCGCCGGCCGGCCGGCGGAGCGCCGGAAGCACCCGCGGCGGCGGGATTCCCCGGCGCGCCGGGTTGGCCCGGGCGCGGCCCGTAGTTCTGGGAGGGCAAACCGGTGCCCGGGCGCGGTGCGACGCCCGGCCGGCCCGGAATTCCGTTGGCCGGCCCGGGTGCCGCCGAGTTGGGATGCGCGGGCGCCGCCGGCTGGGCGGCCGGCGGACGCGGCGGAACGATCGAGGATCGGCCGGTCGGCACGGGACGCAAAGTCGGAATGTGTGCGGCCTCGACCGGTGGCTGCGGCGGCCGCGGACGCGGCGGTGCCGCGCCGTTGGGGCCGGCAGGCAAACCACCCGGCGGCCGGCTGGCCGGCGGGGTCTTGGCGACGGCTGGTTCCGGGCGCGGGGCTGCGGGCTCGACCGGCGGCACGGGAGCGGGCGGCTCGACGACCGGAGCCGCCGCGGCAGGGGCAGCCGCCACGGGGGCAGCCGCCACGGGGGCAGCCGGCGGTGCGGCTTTCCGCGAGACCGTGGTCACGGGCTTGAGCGTGAAAACCGGGGGCGCGGCGACCGGCGCTGCCGCGGGAGCAGGCCGTTGGACCGGCGGCGGTGCCGGCGGCGGAGCCGCCGCCTTGGGCGGGCTCACGGTCGCAGAAGCCGCCGCTGCAGGCGGCGGGGGCTTGACCTCGGCTTCGGGCGCGACAATGGGCGGCGCCGCAGCTACCGCAGCAGTCGGTGCGACGGGAGGAGGTTGCGGAGGAGCGGCCGGCGCTGCCGCAGCAGCCGGAACCGATTTTACCGCTTGCGCCTTCGCCGCGGCCTTCCCGAGTTGGACTCGCAGCAGATCGGCCACCTTGGGGTCGACGACGCTGAGTTGATTCTTTGCCTCCAGGCCAAGCCGCCCGAACAGGGCGATCATGTCCTTCGAAGACATGTTGAGCTCTTTCGCGAGCTCGAAAATTCTCACCTTACCGGTTGCCATTCAGATCCTTATCAATGGGGACGCCGTGTCGCCGTCCCCGCAATGCTTACTTCATTCGACGTTCCCCGTGGGTGAGTCGGGACTCGCATCCCGCGCACCCGTTCCGAGTCACCATTGTACCAGAGCCTCTCTACTTAACCCCAGGTACCGTTTATTCTTTGCAACGCGCTCGGCGCATTTGCGAGAACACAGGTAGGCTCCTCGCCCATCGGACCGGCGGCCGCGGTCGCCGACCCAGGCCTCCGCCTGGCGAACGAATCGCCGGAGGGTCGCTTGGGGGAACCGCTCGCGGCAGCCGACGCACATCCGAACCGGAACCGCGGGCATTCTACGTCTCGAACATCTCGCGCTTGAATTCTTCGAGTTTGCGCAGCAGATCGGCATCGATGTCGGGCACCGTCGCCGCTTCGCCCTCGGCGGATGCGACCGCTTCTTCTTCGACCGATTCCTCCGCGACTTCGCCGGTCCGGTCGGCACGCTCGGCCAGGTACCGTTCGCGCGCCTCAGCGGCCTCGGCCTCGCTGGTGATATCGAGACGCCAACCCGTCAAGCGGGCAGCCAGCCGGACGTTTTGCCCTTCTCGGCCGATTGCGAGCGAAAGCTGGTAGTCGGGGACGGTCACCAGCGCGACTCCTTCGTCCTCGAACAATTCGACGTTGAGGACCTTCGCCGGCTGCAGGGCATTCATGATGAACTGCGCCGACTCGGGCGCCCACTTGATGACGTCGATCTTCTCGCCGCGCAGTTCGTCGGAAACGTTGGCGATCCGCGACGATTTGGGGCCGAGGCATGCTCCCACGGCTTCGACGTCGGGCCGGCGCGAATGCACGGCGACTTTCGATCGGGATCCGGGTTCGCGTGCGATGGCCATGATTTCAACGATGTCGTCTTGGATTTCGGGCACCTCGAACTCGAGCAGCCGCTGAACGAGTCCCTCGGCCGCGCGTGAAAGCACGACCAGCGGTCCTTTATTCGTTTTACGCACGTCAAGCACGTAGGCGCGAATGCGATCGTTGATACGGTAGTTTTCGCGCGGCACTTGTTCGGAGAAGGGTAACAGCGCCTCGTTTTTGTTGTCAAGCAGAACGTACATGTTGCGCTGTTCGTAGCGCTGCACGATGCCTAGCACGATGTCGTGCAGCTTCGCCGAATAGGTATTGAAAACAGTATCGCGTTCGGCCTCTCGGATTCGCTGCACGATGACTTGTTTCGCCGTCTGCGCCGCGATGCGACCGAAGTCTTTGGGCGTCACCTCCTCATCGAAATAGTCGCCCGGTTCATAACGCGAGCCGGCCTGCACTTTCGCGATTTCGAGCTTCGGATCGGTAACCGCATCGACGACCGTGCGGCGGTGATACACCTTGTATTCGCCGGTCTGCCGATCGATCGTGACGATCGCATTGGCCTCGCCGCCGAAGTTCCGCTTGTAGGCGGAGATCAACGCCGCTTCGAGCGCTTCGAGCAGCATCTCAAAACTAATGTTGCGCTCGGTTTCGATCTCGCGGAGCGCCGCGATCATCTCTGCATTCATCGGTCGTCTTTCTGTTCGTGCTTCGTGCGTTTGGCGCGCTGGAGATCGGCGCGGATATCGAATTCGATGTTGGCCGACTTCACGACCTCGAGCGGAATCGGAAGTTCGCCGGCGGAGGTTTCGAGGATGACGTTGGTGCCGCGAACGCCGGCAAGCTTTCCGCGGTGCGTTTTCGCATTGCGAATTGCAAGCGTGCTCACGACGCGAACGTTCTCGCCGGTAAACCGTTCGTAGTCCGAAGGCTTTACCAGCGGCCGGTCCAAACCGGCCGACTCGACCTCGAGCGTGTACGGTTCGCTAAACGCATCGAGCGCAACGTTGATGCGGGCGGCGACCCGCTCGCAGGTCGCAATGTCGACGCCGGTCGATTTGCCGATGTTATCGACCATCACACTCAGCGCGAGCCCGTCGCGATTGCGTCGAGTGCGGGTCGTGACGATCTCGATCCCGCTAAATTCGCGTTGATGGGGCAAGCCGTGCACGATTCGCTCGAAGGCGTCCGTAAGCCCGGATGGCTCGGGCGAAGA
>JBEKHC010000079.1:0-24431 GCA_050012475.1 Candidatus Velthaea sp. | reverse complement strand
GGCGGCCTGACGGCCTTCGACGACGGCCTGCACGGCGCGCTGATCGATCGGCCGTGGTACCGGGCGCTGCCGATCCCCGTGCGCGTGAGTCTGGCCATCGGCGGTGTCGCGCTCGTCGCCGGACTGATCGGCAGCGCACTGCGCGGCGCGCCGCCGCTGCCGCTGGCACCGCCGCGCGAGCCGAGTTCGGCTGAGTTCATCGCCGCGCTGGCCGCGCTGCACGAACGGATCGCCGCCCGGGCGGCGGCCCGCGACGTACTGGCGCACGACGCGCTCGCGCACGTTCGGGCGGGCGACGGCCGGCGTTCGCTCCTCGCGTCGCTCGCCGCCCCGGTCGAAACCGACGCCGAACTGCTCGCCCACGCGAGGCTCGCGTACACCCTACGGAAGGACATCGGCAATGACCCCAACGGCGACGGACGTCGCGCAGCGTTTGCAGGCCGGACTCGAACGCGTCGTCGTCGGTAACGAGCAGACGATCTTCGCGCTGCTGGTCGCGCTCTTGGCCGGCGGCCACATCTTGCTCGAAGGCGTGCCCGGTACCGCGAAGACTTTGCTGGTGCGGGTGCTCGCGCGTTCGCTGGGCCTCGAATTCCGGCGCATCGCGTTCACGCCCGACTTGATGCCCTCGGACGTCGTGGGCACCAACGTTTTCGACCCGCGCAGCGCGACGTTCTCGCTGCGCCGCGGACCGGTGTTCACCAACCTGCTGCTCGCCGACGAGATCAACCGCACTCCGCCCAAGACGCAATCGGCGTTGCTCGAAGCGATGGAAGAACATCAAGCGACGATCGACGGCGACGTGCAGCCGCTGCCCGCGCCGTTCATGGTGTGCGCGACCCAGAACCCGATCGAATACGAGGGCACCTATCCGTTGCCCGAAGCGCAACTGGATCGTTTTCTGGTGCGCAGCCGAACCGTCTATCCGTCGGCCGAACAGGAGTGCGCGCTCATCGCGCGCGCCGTCGACGGTTTCGATGCGCGCGATCTCGACGCGGCCGGCGTTACCACGGTTGCGAGCGGGGCCGAGATCGTTGCCGCGCAGTCCGGCGTCCGCGCCGTCTTTCTCTCCCCCTCGCTGCAAGCCTACATCTATGCGATCGTTGCCGCGACGCGCTCCGCCGCCGACGTTGCGCTGGGTGCGAGCCCGCGCGCGGCGCTCGCGCTCGTCCGGGCCGCTCAGGCTGCCGCAACCATCGACGGTCGCGCGTTTGCCACGCCGGACGACGTGAAGGGAATTGCGCCGCTGGTCCTCGAGCATCGCCTCATCGCGCGGCCCGAAGCCGAACTCGAGGGTGTTGAAACGGGCACGATCGTGACGCGCATCCTGGCCGCGGTCCCCGCGCCGAGCGAATGAACGCACGGCCGCCGGCCTGGGTCGGCCCGCGCGGGATCGCGGCGCTGGCCGGACTCGCGCTGGTCGCCGGCGTATTTGCCCGCGTCCTCCCGTGGCCGCTCGTGCTCGGCGGGGCGGCCGTCGCCGCGCTCGCGGCCTTCGCGGCGGACGCGCGCGCGATCGCTCGCGGACCGGCCTTCACGCGCGCGATCCCCGCGCACTTGATGCTGGCGCGCCGCGCCGAGTTTACGTACAGCGTGGTGAACCGCGCGGCGGTGCCGCTGCACTTCGCGATCTTCGAGGCGCCGATCGAGCGGCTGGAGGTCGGCGCCGCGCCCGCGCGCGGCAGCGTGCCGCCCGCAGGCCGCACCGTCGTCCGGATCGGCGTGCTGCCGCGTGAACGCGGACGGACGCAGGCGGGACTGGCCTTCGGCTGGTTCGAGTCGCCGCTGGGTTTGATCCGGCGCCGCGTGCGGATCGGCAGCGTCGAAGCGCTCCGGATTCGCCCCGACCTTTCCGCGCTCGAACGCGGCGGCGATTTGGCGCTGCGTTCGCGCCTGCTCGATGCAGGTTTGCGGCGCGTGCGGCGGCGCGGGTTCGGCAGCGAGTTCGAGAGCCTGCGCGAGTATGCCGGCGGGGATGCGTTTCGGACGATCGATTGGAAAGCGACCGCGCGGCGCGGAAAAGTAATGGTTGCGCAGTACGAAGTCGAGCGCAGCCAGCAAATCGTCGTCGCACTCGACGCCGGGCGGCTGATGAGCGCGCGGCTGGGCGATCGGCGCAAGCTCGACTACGCGGTCTCGACGGCACTGGCGATCGCGTCGTTCGCGCAGGTCGCCGGCGACCGCGTCGGACTGCATGCGTTCGCCGGCACGACGCTCGCCGCGCTTGCGCCGCACAGCGGCGCGCGGCAAACGGCAGCGCTGACCGACGTGCTGGGCGATCTCGAACCGCATTTCGAGGAATCCGACTACGAACGCGCCGCGCTCGAATTGCGCCGCCGGTTCCGCAAGCGCAGCCTGATCGTCATCTTCACCGACCTATTCGATCCGGTCGCGTCGGGAGCGGTGCTTGCGTCGCTCGCGCTGCTCGCCCCGCATCATCTCGTGCTCGTGGTGCTCATGAACGATGCGGCGATCGCGGATGCGCTGCAGCGCGAGCCGGCTACGGCCGGCGACGTCTATCGGGCCGGCATCGCCACGACGCTGGCGGCGGAGCGAGACCGGGCGGCGGCGGCGCTGCGCGCGCGCGGCATCGGCGTGATCGACGTTCCGGCGCGCGACCTTTCGCTGGCGCTGCTCGACGCCTACGTGGAAGTAAAAACGCGTTCGCTGCTCTAGGCTAACAGCATACACGGATTGGGCTCCGCCCGATCCGTGGTGTTCGGCGTTGCGCGCCGAGCCGCGGTGGCGTTTGCGGCCGCGCCGCAAACCGAAGGGTCTACCGAGCGAAGCCGCCGGCACCCATCACGGCTGAGGCGGGTCGCTGATGCGTCCGGCCAGCGTCACGTAGAGCGCCAAGCCCAGCGCGGTCAAGGCGCCGATCCCCAATCGGATGTCGGGGCTCAGCCGTTGCGGCGAAACGAAACCTTCGATCGTTCCGGCGACGACGAGCAGCGCGGCGGTTCCGATGACCAGCGTGCCGGCTCGCTGCGCGTTGCGCACGAGCGCATCGATGCGGCGCACGCGCCCCGGTGCAACGATGCCCGCGGCCAACAACAATCCGGCTCCGCCGGCGACCTGAATGGCGCTCAGTTCGATCACCCCGTGCGGCGCGATCGTCGCCCAGAAGTCCAAACCGAAGCGGGCCTGCGCAAACAAGGCGCCGAGGCCGCCGAGCATCAGCCCGTTCTGCATGATGATCCACAGCGTGACTAGGCCGCAGGTCATCCCGCCAGCCGCGGCGATCGCGGCGACGCGAATGTTGTTGGCGATGATCTCCGACGACATCAACGGCGCGAACGCGCGATCGAAACCAAAATTCGTGTCGTGCAGCGCATGCGATACGGCGGGAATTTCCGCCGGCGGCAACAGCGCGTAGGCGTTGGCCGGTTCGCGGCTCACCGCCGTGTACGCGATCACGGCGCAGGCGATCGTGAGTGCCGTGCAGGTCGCAATGGGCAGCCACGAACGCCGGCATTCGCGCGGAAAGGTCGTGGCCAAAAAACGCCGGACCGCCGACCATCCGCTGCGGCTCGTACCGAGATAGACGTACGCGTGGGCGCGTGCGCCCAACCGGTTGAGGTACGCGACGAGCGCACCGTCGTAGCCGCGCCCGCGCGCCAGCGCCAAGTCGCTCGTTACGGCGCGGTAGCCGAGCGCGAGTTCGTCGATCCGGCTCGCATCGAGTGCTCCGATGCCGTGCCGGTCGACTTGCGCAAGGAGCGACTCGAGCCGATCCCAGCGCGGTTTGCCGCCCTGGACGAAACGCTTTTCCCGCATCGGCGCGCGTTTCGGTGCGAGGGCTTCCGTGGCCCCGGACGTATGCGCGTGGAGTGGAACGCACGCTCGAAGTCCGGACCGGCGAAAGCATCTCGATCCAGTACGAGCTTGCGGGCGTGGGCAGCCGGTTTTTGGCGGTCGGCGTCGATCTCGCGATTCAACTGGGCGTGACCGTCGCGCTGGCGTTGGGCATGCTGCTCGCGGCCAAACCGCTGGCGCGCGCCGCGGCCGAGGTCTCGCCGAACCTCACCAAGGGCAGCGAAGCAATCTTCCTCGCCGCCGGTGTCGTCGCCGTCTTTCTCTTGTACTTCGGTTACTTCATCATCTTCGAGCTCTGGTGGTCGGGACGGACGCCGGGGAAACGCGCGCTCGGGATCCGGGTCGTGCGCGACGCCGGATTTCCGATCGACCTCGGCGCAGCGGTCGTGCGCAATATCGTGCGCGTGCTGGAATTCGCACTCGGCCTGTATGCGCTGTCGGCCGTGTCGGCGATCCTTTCGCGCCAAAATAAACGGCTGGGCGATTTCGCCGCCGGAACGATCGTCGTGCGCGAACGCGGGGAAGCGCCGGCGAACCTGCGCGCTTATCTCGCGCGCGACGCACCCGCCGATGATGGGCTATCGCCCGGCGAGCGCGAACTCGTCGAACGGTACGTCGCCCGGCGCGCTGGGCTCGAACCGCGCGCGCGCAGCGAGCTTGCGGCCCAAATCGCGCAACGCGTGCGCCCGCATCTGCGCGCGACGTTCGCCCACCTCGACGACGATGCGCTGCTCAGGCATCTGGGCCGCAGCGCGGACGACTAGCGCGGCTTATTCGTCGCGCGGAATGTCGTCCGGCCCGACGTTGCCGTTGCCGTTGCCGTTGCCGTTGCCGTTGCGGCGCAGCTTCGCGAAGCTGTCGCGCGCAAAGGCCAACGCCGAGGTCTTCGTGTCTTCATACAGCTTCGCGCCGTCGGCCGCGGTCATGTGCCGTCCGTTTTGGAAGTAAACGCGCGCGCCTTCGCCGACCACGACGGTTCCGGCGTAGGCAATGGCGCCCTTGATGAAGATTCCCGCAACGGGGATGAACCCGGAGAGTTCGCGCGAGAGCGCGCGCCAGCCGAACCCGCCGCCGACGATCGGCAGCAGCTCCCAAACGCGCGCGAAATCCGGATCCTTGCCGTAGGTTGCGCCGATCTGCAGCATGAGCATCATCTGGATCCCGGTGATCGCCATCATGTCGCCCGCCGACGCAAACGCGCCGATCACGACGCCCAGCAGCGGGATGTGGTCGACCACCGCGCTGGCACCGGCGACCTTGAGCGCGTTGAGCGCCGCGTCGCGGGTAAGCTTCGCGGCGACCGTCTCGCGCAAAGCCGGGAGGCGCCGGCCGACGGCGATCTCGATCCCGCGGCAGCAGTCGATGACGTGCGGGAGAAAACGGCCGGCGAGCGCATCGCGGGCGATCGACGGCACGATGTAGTCCTCGACCGTTCCGGCTGCGGGCGGCAGCGTCGGCCCGCTGGGCGCGGCGACGGCCGGATCGACGATGAGCGCCAGGATCGGCAGCCCGAGCCCCGTGAGCAGCTCGAGCCGCGCTCCGGAGCGATCGCCGACGCGGCCCAGGAAGATCACACAGCGCGCGTCGTCGATATCGATTCGCCGGCCGGCGCCGGGGTCGATCGTCTCGAGGGTGGCGGCCGCATCGAGCGGGATGAAGCCGCCGTCGTCGTGCCCGTCGAGCAGCAGCCGGCGCAGTTCGGACATCAAGGCCGGGTCGCCGCACAGCAGGAAGCGGAACGGCTTGCGCGCTCCGGCATGGACTGCCCCGACGTTGATCGTGCTGCGCAGCCGTTGAAAGATCTCGGCTGCCCCCATGACCGAAGCGCGCATACTGCCGTCCATAACGGGCGCATACCCCGGTGCGCCGCCGAAGTTACGTATGCTGGCGCGCTTCCTTGTCGGGATCGTCGGCGTAGTCCATGTAGACGAGACCGAGCATGATCTCCAGCGTTTCGGCCGGCATGCCGCGCTCGTTGGCGACGTCGACCACCGAGCGATGAGTGCTGACTGCTTCCTGTTCGATCACCGCCGGCGAGACGTTGGTGTCGGCCGCGACGATCGCGGCGGCGGTGACTTGGCCCGGGGTGAGATTCTCGTGCAGCAGCACGTCGTAGCTAGGCGCGTCGTTGGCGAACCGCAGGTCGAGCGCTTTGCGCAGCGTCGCGTAACGGTCGGGCGATGCCGCCAGGCCCAAGTCGTCGATGCGCGCCATGAGCTGCCGGCAACGTGCCATCATATAGAGCTGGTTCGCCTGGGAGGCAGCGACGGCGGACCGGTTGATCGAATCCGCCGCGGTGGTCATGAGCGGTTCGAGGCGCTTGTAGTCGCTGGCCGAAAGGTCGCCCGACATGTCCAACTGCACGTGGATGAGTTCGCGCACGAAGGCGTCGAGGTCGCCCAAACCGACGTCGAGCATCGCCAACGCCGCGCGCGAGGCGTCGACGCCGCGCAGCATGTCGTCGTCGTCCTGCGAGATGTCATCGAGCATGCGCGGATAGTAGGCAAACGTTACCAGCGACTGCGGCGGCGGCGCTTCGGCGCGCAGCGGACCGGCCAGCTCGGTCAGAATGTCGGCGTTTTCTTTGAGCACGCCCCCTTCTTTATTCCGCTCGAGCGAACCGACGCCGCCGATCGTCTGCTGCGCTTTGCCCAGCGCGGCATTGAGCGACCGGCTGATCGTGGTCATGTTGTGCAGGACGGCGTCGAGCCGGCCGCCGCGCCGCGGCTGAACGCGTGACAGATCGGGGATCTCCTCGGCGATGTTTTCGATCCGGCCCGACATCGCTTTGAGTTGATCGCGCCCGGCCTCGCGCCGCAGCGCGATTGCGGTCGCGGCCGTCGTTTCGTTGACCTGCGCGGCGTTCACTTCATCACGCAGCGGCTGCAGGTTGGGATGCAGCACGTTCATGCGCTTCTCGGTGTCGCGCAGTGCGGCGATGCGGCCCAGCGCCAGCGTCCGCGTTTGGGGGGTGCCTTTGGCGGCGGCGTCGGCCAGGCTTTGCTCGCCTTTGCTGGTTTGTCCCAGCGCGACTTGCGCCTCGCCCAAATCGTACATCGCGAGCGTGTCGTCGGGATGCGCCTTCACCAAGCCGGAAAACTCACGGGCCGCAATCGCGTAGCGCGCTTCGTCGAGATTGTGCAGAGCGGCAGCCTCGCGCTCGGGGTCGGACCGCTTGGTCGGGTCGAGCTCGGGATAGCCCACGAGCTGGGCGACCCGTTTGGGGACGCCGGGGTGGTCGGCGAGATACTTGTCGAGCAGCCCGTTGTGCTCGTTCTCGACCGCGCCCAGATGCTGCATGAACGAGACCATCGCGTCGGGATCGTAGCCGGCGCGGGCCATGAGCATCAGGCCGTACTTATCGGCCTCGGTTTCGTCGTTGCGTGAAATCTTCGCCAGCGCCCCGGCTTCGATGATTTGACCGAAGCGGTAAAGGATCGGCGAGAAGAGCGACCCCACGCCCAGCAGGATGTCCACGATCTGGGCCTTGTTGTTCGAGGTGACGGCATGGCGCCGCTCGATGTGGCCGGTTTCGTGGCCCAACACGCCGGCGAGTTCGTCGTCCGATTGGACGAAGTCCAGCGTGCCTTCGTTGACGTACACATAGCCGCCGAGGGTCGAAAACGCGTTGATATCCGAAACGTCGAGGATTTTGATATTGTACGGAACGTCTTTGCGCGCGACTTGGGCCCACAGTTTGGTGGTGATGCCGTTGACCCACGCGTTGAGCAGCGGATCGTTCACGACGTCGGTCGAGTCCGTGACCTGTTTGTCCGTCTCCTTACCCAGCTGCACTTCCTGACCCGTTGAAAGTCCGGCGGACACGGGTGCCGGGGTGCCGGCACACAACAGTGCGAGACTCAGTGCGAATCCCACGAGGCGGCGAAGCTGCATGAAACTCATCTTTCCCAACTAAAGGAACGGCTCGTACGTGGCGGACGGACAGCATTCGACATCCCGGCGACCGGTATCATTTCCGTTTTCGCCCTGCTGGGGGGAGGCGTTTGACTCGTGTCAGGCGCCGCCGCGCGAAGGCGTCGCCTACGCAAGGGGTGGCGGAGACGCGCGATTGCCGCCGAAGCGTGGAACACCTGTGGAGAATGCCGTTTTCTTGTGGGAGCCGTGTGGAGACCGGAGGGCGCTTCGCTTCGGCATCGGAAACGCCGCGAGAGAGACGGAGGCCCAGCGATGACGACGATTCGCGGCCGCGGCCGCAGTTTAGAGATCGCGATCGACCGGGCGTTGCCGGTCGCGACCGCCGAGATCCGCGCGCAGCTCGAAGAGCGACCGGCATTTTTTCACGGCAGCCGGGCGGCGGCGAATCTCGGACTCATCGAAGCCGACCTGGCCGGGCTCACGGCGCTGCGCGACGTGTTGGCCGAGTTCGGCATCACGCTCGACGGCGTGTCGGGCGTCGAAGGACTGGCGCCGCTGCTCGAACAGCTCGAACTGCCGTATCTGGGTGCCGTGCCGGTCGAGGAAGTCGCCGCCATCCCGCGCCCGCGCCCGAAGCGTAATATCGCGCTCAGCGACGAAGCGCGTTCGCTGGTCGCCGATTTCGCCGGGGCGCGCGCCGATCTCGCCGCCCGCCGCACCGAGCGCGAAGCGGCGGCACTCGAACGCCGGACCGCCAAGTCGAACGGGAGCGTCACCGCCCCGCCTTCCCCGCCGCCTCCGCCGGTGGCGAGCGCCGGCGTCACGATTCCGGAAACCCCACAGCGCGCGCCGGCGGGTATTTCGACGCTCTACCATCGCGGAACGCTGCGCGGCGGGCAAACGCTGCACAACCTGGGCAATATCGTCATCATCGGCGACGTGAACCCGGGCGCGGAATTGATCGCCAGCGGCGACATCCTCGTTTTCGGATCGCTGCGCGGTGTCGTACACGCCGGCGCGCAAGGCGATCTGAGTGCGCGCGTGGTAGCGCTCGAACTCGCGCCGACGCAATTGCGCATCGCGACCATGATCGCGACATCCGAGGGCGGCCCGGCTCCCACCGGACCGCAACATGCTTACGTTTTGGGCGATCGCATCGCCGTCGTTCCCCATGCAGCGGCCGACCTTGGCCGCCGGGAGGTTCCTGTTTGAGCGCTCGACGCATCGTCCTCACGTCCGGCAAAGGCGGGGTCGGAAAAACCACGACGACCGCGAATCTCGGCGCCGCGTTAGCAAAACGCGGCAGTCGCGTCGTCCTCGTCGATGCGGACATCGGTCTGCGCAACCTCGATCTCGTGCTGGGCCTGGAGAAGCGCATCGTTTTCGATTTGGTCGAAGTCGTCGAGGGCCGCTGCCAATTGCGTCAGGCGCTCATCAAAGACAAGCGCTTCCAGTCGCTTTCGATTTTGCCCGCCGCGCAGACGCGCGACAAGGCGTCGGTGAGCGAAAGCCAATTCGCCGAGGTTTGCAAGGGGCTGGACGACCTCGCCGATTTCGTGCTCATCGATTGTCCGGCCGGCATCGAACACGGTTTTCGCAACGCGGTTGCCGGCGCGTCCGAAGCGATCGTCGTGACGACGCCCGAAGTGAGTTCGATCCGCGACGCCGACCGCGTCATCGGCAAACTCAACGAACGCGACATGCCGATCCGCCTGATCATCAATCGCATCCGGCCCGAGATGATCCGCACCGGCGACATGATGTCGGTCGAAGACGTCGTCGACATTCTCAGCGTGAAACTCCTGGGGATGATCCCCGACGACGAAGAGGTTATCGACACCACGAACCGCGGCGAGCCGATCGTGCTGACACCCGATTCGCGGCTGGGCGAAATCTACGACAAGATCGCGCGTCGCCTCACCGGCGAAAACGTGTCGTTCACCACGTTGAGTGCGCCGGGAATCTTCAGCCGCTTCTTCGGCCAGCGAAAGGCCGGTTGAGATGCACGAACTGCAAGAAGATCCCGCGCCCGGCGAAGGCGCCGTGAAGCGGCCGCGCGGCCGCGCCATCGTGGTGACCTCCGGCAAGGGCGGCGTCGGCAAAACGACGACGACGGCCAACATCGGCACGGCGCTCGCAATGACCGGCGCGAAAGTCGCGTTGGTCGATGCCGACGTCGGGCTGCGCAATCTCGATATCGTTCTGGGGCTCGAAGCGCGCGTGCGCAGCCATGTGCTCGACGTGCTGGAGAACCGCGTCGCGCTCGACGATGCGCTCGTGAGCGACAAGCGCGTTCCGACGCTGCGGTTGCTCGCCGCCGCGCAAACGCGTGAGAAAGACGAAGTCGACACGGCGGCGATGCATGCCATGATCGATTCGCTGCGCGAACGGTTCGACTACGTGCTCATCGATTGTCCGGCCGGCATCGAGACCGGTTTCACCAACGCGATCGTCGGCGCCGATGAGGCGATCATCGTGTGCACGCCCGAAGTCGCCGCCGTGCGCGACGCGGATCGCGTCGTTGGTCTGTTGGGCAACCGCGAGAGCATCAAACTCATCGTGAATCGCCTCCGGCCCGATCTGGTGCGGCGCGGCAAAATGCTGTCGGTCGAAGACGTCAACGCGATCTTACGGCTGCCGTTGTTGGGCGTCATCGCCGACGAACCGGGCGTGATCATCTCGACCAACAAAGGCGAGCCGCCGGTCCATGACGCTTCATCGCCGGCCGGCGCGGCGTACCGCGCGATTGCCGGACGAATCGCGGGCACCAACACGACCAAACCCGATATCCCGCAGCCGCTGACGTTTTTGCAGAAGCTCGGATCGTTCTTTGGAGGACGACGCTAACACCGATGATTGAATTCTTCAAACGGCTTTTTGCTCCCGAACAATCCGGCGCGGTAGCACGCGAGCGGTTGCGGCTCGTTCTCTTGTCGGACCATCTTTCGCTCGCACCCGACGTGGTCGAGTCGCTGCGGGCCGACTTGATCGCCGTCATTTCCAAATACGTCGAAGTCGACGAAAAGAATTGCGACGTCTCGTTCGAGCAGCAGGACCGCGCGGTCGCCATGCTCGCGAACATCCCGATTCTCGCCATGCGTGAGCGTGAGCGCGAACGCGAACGGACGCCGCCCAGCGCTCCGCCGCCGGCTCCGCCCGGCGGGACGCCGGGAACGCCCGATCCGCCGCCGCGCGGCGATGCGCTCGGCGCAGCCTACCAGATTGCCGAGAAGCCCAAGGCCACCGGTCCGTCGACCGCGACGGTGCGCAAACGCAAACGGCGACGGCGCGCGGGCAACAAGGCCGTGCCGGCCGCGGGCTAACCAGCGACGCCGATGAGCATGTCGCGGCTGACGAGTGCGGCGAGTTCCGCTTCACTACACTCGCCGGTGCCGGGCGGACGCTGCGGGATGACGACGTAACGCAGCTCCGCGGTGCTGTCCCAAACGCGGATTTGGACGTCGTCGGGGACGCGGCAGCCGAATTCGGCCAAGACCGCGCGCGGCTCACGGACGACGCGCGAGCGGTAGGCCTCGCTTTTGTACCAGGCCGGCGACGGACCGAGCAGGGCGATCGGGTAGCACGAGCAGAGCGTGCAGACGATCACGTTGCGCACGCCGGCGGTGTTTTCGACGGCGCGCATCCGCACGGCGGCCCAGTGGCTCAGGTCGAGTCCCAGTTCGGTGATCGCGGCGTTGGCGTCGGTCAAGAGCCGCGATTTGAAGGCCGGATCGGTCCAGGCGCGCGCCACCAGACGAGCGCCGTTGCCCGGTCCGGACGCGGCCAAGAAGCGCTCGATCGTCGCGCCGATCTCCGCTTCGCTCAGCAGACCCGCGCGTTCGAGCCGCGCGATGAGGGCGTCGACGCGTCCGGTGAGCATGGCGGCTGAACTGTTTTCGTGCGGATGGGGGTGCGCGTGCTCAGCGCCGGACAAGGTACGACTCCCACAATTCGGCGTGGATCACGCAGTTCGGCTCGGCATCGATCTCCCACACGTCCTCGCCCGCGAAAGCAACGGTGTACAAGCACTCGGCGACGTCGCGTCCGGCGGCGCGTTCGTCGGCGAGCGGATAGCGGCCGTGGACTGCTTCGATCACGCCGGGTTTTGCCCGCAGGTAGTGCGGCAGCCGGGTGTGTCCGGCTGGGTTGCGGCCGCTGGTCCGCACGCGGTCGCCCGGCTGCAGCGTCATGCCGCGCCCTCGTGCCGCGCCACGAGCTGCTCGATCGCCTCCAACCAGCGTTCGTAATAGGGCAAAGCGAGAAAGCGCGCCGGTTCGATCGCCTCGACCGCGGCGCGAAATTGGTCGAGGTTGTAGACGCCCCGCAGCAAGAGCAGCCGGTTGAGTGCGAAGACGCGCGCTTCCCACTCGGAATGAAACGGCGGCTCGTCCGCGGCGCGTTCGATCGGTCCGAACCCGTGCATCCCGCCCACGTCGTTCAAACGGCTCATGTGCAGCGCTTCCACGCCGGGCCCGGGCGATGCTCCTGCGATTGCCGCGGGGCCGCTTTCGCGCCGGGACGAAGATCGCGCGGTGGACCGTCCCTGGTACGCCTCGTTCAATTGGCTCCTTGCGCTGGCGTGCGTCCTGGTTACCGTGGGCGGAATCGTGTTCATCGGGTCGGCGACGCTGCACACGCCCTCGGAAGCCGGCGAGGTCCGCAATCAAACGCTGTACGCGGTGCTCGGCATCGGCTTGATGATTGGGTTCGCGTTCATCGACTATCACGTCTGGCAACGCTGGGCCGCGCCGCTCTACGCAGCCAACGTCGGACTGCTTATTTTTATTTTACTCAAGGGCCATAGCGCGTTGGGCGCGCAGCGCTGGATTTCGATCGGCTCGTTCACGTTTCAGCCGTCGGAACCAGCGAAGCTTTCGCTGGCGATCGCGATCGCGGCGTTGTTGTGCCGCAGCAGCTATCAAAAGTTGCAAGAGATGCTGCTGCCGCTGGCGGTCGTCGCAATTCCCGCGTTGCTGATCCTCAAGCAGCCGGATCTCGGCACGACCCTGGTGATCGGCGCGATCCTCACGGCCGAGCTGTTTTTCGGTTTGGCGAATTTACTCGATTTTAGCATTTACGTCGGCGGCATCATCGCAGCGTCGGCCTTCGTGCTCACCAGCGACAAGATTCTCAAGCCGTTCCAGCGCGCGCGGCTGCTGGTGTTCCTCAATCCGAAAGCCGATCCGCAGGGCGCCGGCTGGAATTTGAATCAATCGAAAATAGCGGTCGGCAGTGGTGAATGGTTCGGCAAAGGACTGTACAAAGGCACGCAAACGCAATTGAACTTCGTGCCCGAACACAGCCGCGATTTTATTTTTACCGTCGTCGGCGAAGAGGCCGGCTATATCGGCGCGCTCGTGTTGCTTGCCCTCTACGTCGCCATCGTCGGCGGGGCGATGCGCGCGGTGTTTGCCGCGCGCGATCGATTCGGCGTCTTGCTCGGCGTCGGGCTGGTCGCGATGCTCGCCTTTCACATGATCGTCAATATCGGCATGACGATCGGCATCATGCCGATCACCGGCATCCCGCTGCCGTTCATGTCGTACGGCGGGAGTTCGATTCTCACCAACTACATCGCCGTCGGCATCCTGCTCAACATTTCCATGCAGCGCGATCGCCTGGTGTTCGACGAGGGTCCGACGGCCAACGCCAAGGCCGCGGCCAAGCCGCACATTTGAAGAACGTCGCCCGTGACCGCGCGCAGCGGCTCATCACCGTCATCCGCGACCGCGCGTTCGCGGAACTCGCGAGAAGTCAGGGCGAGCTTGCGCCGATGGCGTTGACGATGGACGACGCGGGACGCATCGGGATCATCGCGGTGTACACGGGCGATCAGTTCCCCGATCCCGACAACCATCTCGCCGACTTGCGCGCCACGGTGAAGCTCCAGGTCGCGATGCATGCGCTCGCGAGCGCCGCCATCGCGCACTATGAACGCGTCACGCTGCCGCACGAGGTCCACCAGCTCGACAGCATCCGGGTGCACTTCGAAGCGCGCAACGGAAGGCCGCTGAGCATCACGTTTCCGTATCGCATCAGGGTCAAGCTCAGCGGCGATTCCGAGATTACGCAACTCGCCGCCGTAACGCGAGCCGGCAGCCGAGCCATGTTCCCGGCGCCGGGCGACAAACCGTAAAATCCCGGCGCACGACGGCGGTTCGGTTAAACTTTCGTGCCTCCGGGCCGCACCCGCGTCCTCCGGCCGGACCCGTTCGGCGAGCATTTTAGCAGGCAAGGGTTCGCCGTTTGGCGCGTGCAGCAAGCTGAAAAGCACGCTGCGGCGGCTCGCGGCGTCCGCGGAGCGGCCGGTAAAACGACCGGCTTGTTCCTCCCGGGGGCGCAGGAGGCCGGAAAGGACCCCATCCCGCGAGAAGGAATGACCACTGCGGCCAAGCTGGGCGGTCGCACGTGGGTGCTGGATCGTCCCTGAGGCCGACGCATTCTACAAAAATCAAGATTCGTATAGGAGACGGGCGGAGCCCGGATCGTCCGCTCGAGTCGCCCAGAAGGCGGTTCGCGAAGTTCGATTGCGGGGTTCGGCCCATCATGGGAGAGCCCAACTTGCCAACCGATATTCTCATTTCGAGCGATCCGTGGGAAAACCGCGTCGCGATCCTCGAAGATGGGACGCTTTCAGAAATTTACGTCGAGCGCGAAGAAAAAGTCATCGGCTCGATCTTCAAGGGCAAAGTTCAGAACGTTTTGCCCGGCATGGGTGCCAGCTTCGTCGATATCGGTTTGGGACGCAACGCGTTTCTTTACGTCGACGACATCAACAAGACGCCGCTCAACATCGGTGACGTCGAAATAACGTCCGGCCGCAGCGGCTGGACGATCAACGAGAAAGTCAACCGCGGCGACGACGTGCTCGTGCAAATCGTCAAGGAACCGCGCGGCCTCAAAGGCGCACGAATCTCGACCAACATCTCGCTGCCCGGACGCTATCTGATTCTCATGCCGACGGGAAAGTACAGCGGCGTGTCGCGCAAGATCGAGTCGGCCGAGGAACGCAACCGCCTCAAAGGCATCATGAAGGCGATCCGTCCCGAAGGGATGGCGACCGTCGTGCGGACCGCGGCCAACCGCGTTTCATCGGCCGAATTGGTCGCCGATCTGGGCGTGCTCATTCGCATGTGGCACGGCATTCTCGAGCAGTTCAAACGTTCGGCGTCGCCGGCGCTTTTGCACAAAGACATGAATCTCGTCTACAAGGCGGCGCGCGACTTCATCACGCCCGAGGTCGAGAACGTCTACATCGACGATCCGGCTGAAGCCGAAAACGTGCGGGATTTCATGCGCCTGCTGGGCCCGCAATATCTGGAGCGGATCAAACCGTATCCCGGCGGCCGGGCGCTGTTCAGCGATTACAAAATCGATGAGGAACTCGGGCGCTTGATGCGGCCGACGGTAAAATTGCCCTCCGGCGGATCGATCGTCATCGAGACGACCGAAGCGCTGACCGTGATCGACGTGAACTCCGGGAAGTTCACCGGCGGTAAAAATCTCGAAGATACGATCGTCCGCACCAACGTCGAAGCGGCGGCGGAAATCGCCCGCCAAGTCCGGTTGCGCGACATCGGCGGCATTATCGTGTGCGATTTCATCGACATGAATACCGAGGGCAATCGCAACAAGGTCATCGCGACGCTCGAAGCAGGCTTGCGAAAAGATCGCACGCGTTCGACCATCCAGTCGTTCTCGCCGTTGGGTTTGCTCGAGTTCACGCGCAAGCGCGTCGGTAAAGATTTGGGTGGCCAGCTGCGCGGCGCGTGTCCGACGTGCAGCGGCTTGGGCACCGTCATGTCGCCCGAGTCGGTCACGATCTCGACCTTCCGCCAAATCGAGGCGCATGCCGGAGGAACCGGCGAACACGTGCACATCGCCGCTTCGCCCAACGTCGCGGCGCAAGTCGAGTTCTGGTACGAAGACGAGCTCAAACAGCTTGCCGAACAGGTCGGCAAACCGATTGACGTGCGCGTCGATCCGGCCGTCCATCCGGAAAAGCCGCGCGTCTCGTTCAACGGTGCATTGCCCGAACTGCTGCCGATTCGCGTCGGCGACGAATTCGACGTCGATTTGCTCAACGTTCGGACGCCCAGCGGCACCTCGGCCCTCGCCGTCGTAAACGGGCGGCTCGTCGAAGTCGAGAACGCCGCGAATCAAGCCGGCAACTCCATGAAGATTCGCATCATCGATGTCGATGGGGACGAAATTCTGGCCGAGCCGCGCATCCCGATCGCTGCGGCGAGTTTCGCCGGCGCGGCGGCCGGCGAAGGCAAGCGCAAGCGGCGCCGCGGCGGCCGTGGCCGGACCAAACCCCTTACGGTCGAGGAGCAAACCGAAGAATTGCTCGAACTGGCCGAAGAAGCCGCCAAGGGCGCGGGCGCACGTCCCGCGATCGGCATTTCGACCAGCGAAGAAGCCGAAGTCGAGAAGACCGATCCGAAGGCCAACGTCGCGGCCGTTGCGGAGGATCGCGCGACCAAAGGACTCACCCCGCCGGTGAAGCCCGCGGCAAGCGTCGTGGGCCGCGGCAGCGTCGTGAAGCTGCCCGGCGAGTCACTCTCGGGCGCGCTCGTCATGCCGGGTGAATCTTTGTCGGGCGACCGCATCGCTCGCGGGGATCCGCCGCCGCTTGCCGAGCCGCCCCCAGTCGTCGCCGAGCCGGTCGACGACACCGTTGAGGCGGAGGCCGGGTCGGGCGATAACGTCATTCCTATCACCGAGGCCACCGGGACCGGCGACGGGACGCGCCGTCGGCGGCGGCGCCGCCGGCGCGGCCGCGGCGGCAGTGCCGAACCCATCCCGCTGCAGCCCACGGGCGGGCTCACGGCCCGCGGCGCCGCGCGTCCGACCGCGACGCCCGACACCGAAGACGACATCGCCGAGGACGACGCCGGGGTGTTGGCCGAGATCTCCCCAGGTGCCGACGATGCCCCCGGCGAGAACGGCGAACTCAAACGCCGGCGCCGCCGGCGCCGCCGGCGCGGCCGCGGCGCCGGCGAGGCCGCGGGTCAGACCCCTGCGGCCAGCCAGCCGGCTGTCCCCGACCGGCACATCTTCCGGGTAACGTCGGATGGTGCTGCGCACGCGACTGGCCAAACAGCCCCCAAAGAACCCTCGCGCGCCATCGCACCCTGGAACCGCCGGCCCGGACACGTCGCCGTGGAGGCGCCGCCGCCGTCGTTGACGGCTCCCGAGGAGCCCGCCGCCGAGGTCAAGGTCACGACGCCAGCACGCCGGCGACGCTCGAGTTCGCACGCCGAGGGCGTTCCCGATACCATCGAGTCGACGCCGGTCCACGCCCTGCCGGCCCCGCCGGCGCACGAAACCAATCGGGCCACCCGGACGACGACGCGCCGGAAAGCTGCTTCGGCGGCGACCGTCGCCCAGCCGGTGGCCGAGGCTGTGCTTGCGCCGCCGCAAGCACCGGTAGCGGCACAAGCCATCGAGGCGCCCCCGCCCGCAGCGCCGGCCCGCGGACGCGTCAAGGCGCCGGCGTCCAAGGCGACCGGAGTCAAGAAGAGCGCCGTTGCCAAAAAAGCCACCGCCTCCAAGGCGTCCGGCGTGAAGAAAACGGCCGTCAAGAAAGTCGCGACGCGCACCTCGAAGAAGGCGGCGTCCGGCCCGGCCCGGGCCGTCAAGAAGACCCCGGCGGCAGCCAAGAAAGCCCCGGCCAAAAAGGCTGCCCCGAAAAAGACGGCAGCCAAAAAGTCCACGGCAACGCGCAAGAAGAGCTAGGCCGGCGTGTCGCCCGGCCACGACCGGATGATCGTGTTCGTCGATTTCGATGGCACGATCACCGACGTCGACACGTTTGACGCGCTCGTTCGGGACGCGGTCGGGGACGAGATCTGGGATGCCATCGACGCCGAGCTCATGGACGGCCGGCGCACCGTTCGTGAGGTCCTCGTGCTTCAGGCTGCGCACGTGACCAAGTCGAGAGCCGAGGCGTTGGCATTCGTCGAAGCGCGGGCGAAGGTCGATCCGGCGTTCCCGCCCTTCGTTCGCGCCGCGCACGCGCGCGGCGTCGAGGTGCGTGTGGTGTCGAGCGGCGTTGGTTCGATCATCCGCGCAACGCTAGCCGCTGCCGGCGTCGAGCTTCCGATCCTCGCCAACGACGTCGATTTCGCGCCGCACGGATGGTCATTTGCGTTCGTCGATGAGTCGGCCAACGGGCACGACAAAGCCGTCGCCGTTCGCCGCGCGCGCGCCGCCGGTTTTGCGACCGTCTTCGTGGGCGACGGCATCAGCGATTTTGGCGCAGCTCACGAAGCCGAGCGTTGCTTCGCCAAGGCGGGACGGGCGCTCGAAGCCTATTGCGCGGCGCGCAACATCGCCTGCACGGCGTTCGCTTCATTCGCCGAGATCGAAGCGGCGCTTTTTCCCGGCGTCCTCGACGTCGAGCAATAAAACGGCGCCGTCGGTATCCGACGGCGCCGGTGAGGTGCTCCGCGCCCGCGGCTACTGGGTTGCCGTCGCCGAAGTGCGGGCTGCGATCCGCGATTCCAAGTACGTGATTGCGGCGCCGAGTTGAATGTCCGTAGCTGGATCGCCGGCCTTGATGCGGGTGTCTTTCGGCAAGTCGGACAGGATTTCGGGTTGAATCCCAATCGAATTGATGTCGCGGCCGTGCGGCGTCAGATACCGGGCGGTCGTGATTTTCACGGCCGAGCCGTCGCCGAGCGGAAAGATCGATTGAACGACGCCCTTGCCGTACGTGCGCGTGCCGATGATTTCACCCACGCCGCTATCCTGGATCGCCCCGGCCGTGATCTCCGAAGCCGAAGCGGTGTAGTGGTTGACGAGCACGGCGAGCGGACGAGGTGCAATCGCCGTGTTTTCGGCGTCGTATTCGGTATCGGTTCCCGCGCGTGACTCGACGGTCACGATCGGTCCGGTTGGGATGAATTTCGAGCTGACGTCGACCGCCGCATTGAGATAACCGCCGCCGTTGGAGCGCAGATCCAAAATGAACGCCTTGGCACCTTGCGTATCGAGCCGGTGCAGCGCGGCGTCCAGCTCGTGGCCGGTGTCGGCGCCGAAGACGGAGAGCTGAACCCAGCCGATGCCGCTTGGCAATAGCCGCGCCAAGACGCTGGGCGTGTGAATGCTCGCGCGGGTGACCGTGAACGTTTCGGGCTGGCCGCTGCGATCGACCGTCAGCGTCACTTTGGTGCCGGGTTCACCGCGCAGCAAGCCTTGGATGATCTTCGTTTGCGCTTCGGGCGTTTTGCCGTTGACGAGCTCAGGCACCGATTGGCCGTTGATCTGGGTGATCAGATCTTCGTTGAGCAGACCGGCTTTTTCGGCCGGGCCGTCGGGGATCACGTTCTGGACGTGAATATCTTTGGTCTTGTCGTCGATGTCATAGGTCAAGCCGACCCCGCCGAACGAGGTGCCGTCCAAACTTTGGTTGATCTCGGCATACTCTTTGGGCGAGAGAAAAACGGTGTACTTGTCCTTGACCGATCCGAGCGCGCCGGAGATGGCGGCATAGGTAATGTTGGTTGCCCCGGCTTTCGCGCCGCTCTTGCCGCCCGCTTTCACGGCGTAGGTTGCGACCGCGCCCGAGACGGCGCGTTCGAGTTCGCGCGCGTTGCTGACGTCGTCGTCGCTGGCGTGCAGCGCGGGTAACGCCGGATTCGGCACGCCGGTGGCGCGCAGATACGCGACAATGTTGTTGCGCACGCCGTCGAATACGGCTTGTTTATCGACCTTCTTATAATATTCCGTCGTCAGATGCGCGTAGCTCGTGATGAGCTCGTTGGTCTGCTGGGCAGACAAGGACGGAGCGGAACCCTGCGCCGTGGCAGCTGGAACCGTCGCGGGCGCCGCTGCCAACGAAAGCGCGAGAGGGACGAGAAGAAGGCGTTTCATTTAATGTTGGCTGCGTCTTTCTTGAGGATGATCGACTTCGCGGCTGCGAGCTGCTTATCGTTGGCCGTATCGATGATCGGAACGTCGATGCGCTGGTCGATCGTCACGTCCGGCAGGACGCCTTTGTGATGGATATCGCGTCCCAGCGGTGTAACATACCGCGCGGTCGTTATTTTCAACGCGCTGCGGTCGGGCATGTTGTAGAGACTTTGCACGACACCTTTGCCGAACGTGCGCGTTCCGACGATCGTGCCGACGTGGTAGTCCTGCACGGCTCCGGCCGTAATCTCCGAAGCGCTCGCCGTATACTTGTTGACCAAGAGAACGAGCGGCGCCACGCCGATCGAATGTCCGGTCGCCGCCTTCGATTCTTTATCTCCGCCGCGGTCGATGGTCGAAACGATCGTCCCTTGCGGAATGAACAGGCTGGAGATATCGACGGCGGCATCGAGGAGGCCACCTCCATTGTTGCGCAGGTCTAAGATATACCCACGCGCATGGTTGCGCTTACCCTCGAGCATGGCCGCGCGAACTTCCTCGGCGGAGGTCTGGCCGAAGTCGGCCAGCCGGACGTAGTCGATCCCACCCTCCATTTTTGCCCGCACGGAGGGAACGTGGATCTCGGCCCGGGTCACGCGCACGACTTGCGTCGCGGCCGCGTCGTGGCGCCGAATGCGCAGGTTGACCGTCGTGCCGAGCGGTCCGCGGATGCGTCGCTCGACCGCGTCGAGCTTCTCACCCAGCGTCGAGACGTTGTCGACCGAGACGATGATGTCGCCGGGACGGACTCCGGCCTTGATCGCCGGATTGCCCTCGATCGGATCGACGACGATCGCGCCGGTCTTTTGATCCTGGGCGATATAGACGCCGATTCCGCCGAAGTTTCCGCCCTGCAGTTGCTCTTCGAGGCCGCTGATCTCGGCCTGGGACAGGTAGACCGTATACGGGTCGCCTAACGCGCCGAGCATGCCGGAGATCGCGGCTTGCGTGAACTCGTCTTTGGTCGCCGCCTTGGGGTAGCGTTTTTCCGCCGACGACACGCTGCTTTGGATCAGGGCCAGGTCGTGCGTCCGGTCGCCGGTCGCCGAGTCATCGGGGAGCAGCGGGTGCGCGATTTTTCGCTCCTTGAGCAAGTCGACCAGCGCCTTGTGCTCGCCCGAGAGCAGCGTTTCATCGTTGAACGCCTTGTAATAGGCGCTTTGAACGCGGTTGTAGGCCAATGCGATCATGTCGTGATTGGTGTCGCCGCTCGAACCGGACATCAGACTTAGATCCAGACCCGCAATTCGCGTGCCGGTCTGGGATATGACGGCGCTATCGTCGGCCGAGGCCCGCCCGACGTAGGCAGCCCCGCCGATTGCAGCAGCGGCGACGATAACGGCGGCCAAAGCGAGCCGCAAGCGGGTAGACAACGTCCAGCGAACCTCGATTTAAAGGGGGCATCGGCAGTTCTGTCCTCGCTAGGACCCGCCCTGTCGGCCAAACGTTACCCATCGACGGGGAAAATCGGTTTTTGGCTCGCAGCTTTAACCTGGTCTTAGTGCAAATACCCCAGCGGATCGACGGGCCGGCCGTCGATGCGTACCTCGAAATGAAGATGCGGACCGGTCGCATCCCCGGTCATGCCAACCGCGCCGATGGCTTGCCCGCGCTGGACGTCTTGGCCGACGCCGACAAAAATTTGTGAGAGGTGGCAGTAGTTGGTCGCCATCCCTCCGCCATGATCGATCGTGATCATGTTGCCGCAGTTCCCCGCATACTGCGCAAGAATCACGCGGCCGGTGGCCGCCGCCGCGATCGTCGTGCCCTCGGCGGCCGCGATGTCGATCCCGGCATGCATGATGAAGCGGCCGAACACCGGGTGATTGCGCATCCCGAACGGCGAGGTGATCGGGCCGGAAACCGGCCACATCACGGCGCCCGGCGCTCCGCTGACCGGCGCCACGGCCTCGCCGGCGAGTTGGCGGGCCCGCCGTTCGGCCTCGCGCCGGGCTTCCTCCTCGGCTTGCTTCTGCTGAATCAGCGATTCGAGCGAAGCCTCTTCCTCGGCCGACATCTCTTCGTACTCAACGACCTCGGCTTGCGCCACGCTCTGCTCGTGCTGGGCGGCGGCCAGCAGATTGGCGCGTTCGTTCGCTAAAGCCGTGAGCGCTTGATGCTGCTCGTCCGCCTGATTCTGTTGCGCGTGGAGATCCGCTTCGACGCCGACGAGCGACGACTCGATCCCCGCGACGCGGGCTTCATCGGCGCGACGTTCGCGAATCGTCGCCTCGTTGGCTCGGATGACGAAGCGCACGTCGTTCCAGCGTTCGACGAAGTCGGCGAACGAGCGTGCTTCGAGCAACACGTCGATGTAGCCCAGATCGGCATGTTCGTAGGCGTCGACGACGCGACGTCTGAGCGCTTCATCGTGGCGCTGGACCGTTTTGCGCGCAGCGTCGAGTTGAATGCGCGTCCAAGTCAGTTTGCGTTCCGTCGATTCGGTGCGCGCGTGCAATTCGGCCAAGCGGGCGTTGACGGCGGCGATGTTGCCGTTCGTTTCGGCCAGCTGCTGTTGGATCGAGCCGATCTTGTGCTGCACGCCGTGCAGGTGTCCGCGTTCCTCGATCAGCCGCACGTGGGAATCATGAATCTTGTGCTGCTGTTGGATGATCTTCGATTCGACTTGGCTGCGAGCGTCGGCCGGTTCACGCGGCAACGCACCGAGCAGGAGCGGGACGATCCCGGCAGCGGCGATCAATCGGCGCATCAGGCTTTGCGCTTGTCCGTCGCGATGTACGAGCCGGTCTGTTTTTTGGCGAACCGTTTGAGTTCGGCGGCGACTTCGCCGATCTGCTGGTAATTCGTGATCCGGCGGCGCTCGTCGGTGACGACCGCGAGCGAGAGCGACATGACCGGATAGACGCTGACTGCACCGCGCCGATCGGTCGTCATGATCCAGCCGCGCTCGAGATCGGGCGCGTCGTAAAGCGCGCGCACGTCACGATCGAAGGTCGCGGCGATCGCCCGCGCCAGCGGTTCGGCGCGGTTGGGATGCGTCACGAGAATAAAGTCGTCGCCGCCGATGTGTCCCACGAAATCGTCGTCCTCCCCGCCCCTGCGGATCGCATTTTGCAGCGTCGTGGCGAGCAGCCGGATCGCTTCGTCGCCGCGCACGAACCCGTAGACGTCGTTGAACGCCTTGAAATTGTCGAGATCGATGTAGATCACGGCCCACGGCAAGCGGCCGTCGAAGCGCCGGCGGATCTCGTTCTCGATCGCCAAGTTGCCGGGCAGCCGCGTTAACGGGTTGAGCGACGAATCGACTGCGACGCGGCGAATCTTCGCCCGTACCCGCGCTAACATTTCTTGCGGTGAGAACGGCTTCGTAACGTAATCGTCGGCCCCGGCTTCGAAGCCGGCGACGGCGTCTTCCGTTTCTCCGCGCCCCGTGAGCATCATGATCGGGACGTGGGCGCAGGTCGGGTGACGGCGGATGCGCCGGCAGAGCTCGAAACCGTCCATGCCGGGGAGGACGATGTCGAGCACGATGAGGTCCGGGATCTCTTTTGCCAGCATCGCTAAGGCTGCTGTCGCGTCGTTGGCGGTGACGACGCCGTAGCCGGCCAGTTCTAAATTAGTCCGGATGATGGTGCGTAAGTTGCGGTCGTCATCGACGACCAGAACCGTGTAGCGGGCTGCCGGCGCGGGTTGGGCGGTCAACGTCCGCTTCTTCTTCGTCGGTGGGAGCGGGGGGAGGCGACGTTCGGGTGGCGGGGACGCCCGCGATTTCCCATCCTTATGGGTGCCCTCGGCTGCGCTCGGTACACCCGGAAATCGCTACTTGCAAAAACTTCGCTCTCGCCCTCCGGGCTCCGCGAAGTTGTTTGACACCCCGCCACCCGAACGTCGCCTCCCCGCGCTCGGGCGCGTCGCGTGACGCTTCGCTGACGTTTCAGGGGGGATTGCGGGGTCGGCGGGCTGGCGCTTTGGTGCTGCGTGTGGGTGACGCTTTGCTGCTGCGTGTGGGTGGCGATAAAAGTGGCGACGTTAGGCACGCAGGTAGCGGCCTACGGAGAACCAGGCGGCGAGGAAGCCGACGCAGGCGCCGACCGCGAGGCATTCGCCGGCGAGGATCGGTTCGTTGGCATGGAAGGGGACGAAGGCGAGGGTTGCAGCGAGTTTGGGGATGAGCTCGATGCGAGCGGCGTACAGCACGCCTAAGGCGAGGCCGGCGCCGAGGATGCCGGCGAGCATGCCTTCGGCGATGAACGGCATGCGGATGTACATGTTGGTGGCGCCAACGAGTTGCATGATCGCGATTTCGCGGCGGCGGGCAAAGACCGTGAGGCGGATCGTATTGGCGATGATGATCGCGGCGGTGACGACCAGCAGGCCGATCATGACCAGGCCCACGCGGCCCAAGAGGTCGGCGATGCGCAGGAGTTTTGCCACGGTGTCGGCGGCGTAGTCGGTTTTCGCGACGCCGGGATATTTTGCGATTGCGGCCGCGACGGCGGGGACGTCGTCCGGGCGGCGCACGCGGACGTGGAAGGCGTTGGGCAGCGGGTTGGAGGTGAGCAGCGAGGTGTCGAAATCGTTGCCGAGCACGGTTTTCATGCGCCGCAGGCCTTCGCGCTTGGGGACGTAGGAGGCGCCCACGATGCGCCGGTCTTGAGCGAAACGCACGGTGATGGCCTTGGCATGAGCATCGTCGACGTCGTCGTTGAGGTACACGGCGACTTCGATTTTCGACAGCATGCCGTTGCCGAACGAGGCCAGCGTTTCGCGCACGTAAAGAAACGCGCCGAGCAAAACGATAGTCACGGCGACGGTTCCGATCGCCGTGAACTGCATCGCGGCGTTGCGGGTGAAGTTGG
>JBEKHC010000078.1:0-25377 GCA_050012475.1 Candidatus Velthaea sp. | reverse complement strand
TTGCTCTTGCTCTTGCTCTTGTATTTCGTCTAACGTTTGCGTCATTTCCAAACCTCTACTAAACGACGGGGTCCTACTATCCTACACCGTCAGAAGATTAAACGCACGCCGTGCACTGTCGTAACAGATTCACGCATTAAGATGCCGCCGAGTGCTTCTTAAGCGGGAAGGCGCTCGATTTCCGACAAGCTGAGTAAAGCGGGCAAGCCGGCGGAACGTGGCAAGCAGAGAAGTTGAACTCCAATTCGGGTTCGTCGAGCATTTTCTCGTGCGCGGTTCGCCCGGATTGGACAGCGACAGATGCGATGACGAGCGTACGTAACGCAAACGATGTGCGGAGATCGGACGACGCTAACCTGCCGAGGAAGACCTCTCGTCGGCGATTTCGACTGCGAAGTCGACAGCGACTGGGACGCCGGAGCGGAGCGTATCGAGATTGACGCATGACGCCTCGGACTGTTTGCGCAGTGCAGCGAGTCGCGGTTGCTCGGTGCTTTGCGGCACGCGCAAACGCACGTGGCAATTCATCGAGCGGAAACCAACTTTGACCGAGCGATCGATTGCGAGGGCGCCACGTACGTCGACGTCGCCCGTGACTTCCACGGTTAGATCGAGGATCCGAACGCCGAGAAGATCGGCGATCATGCGTACGGCCGAGTCCTCGCAAGCGGCCAGCGCCGCGCAGAGCAGATCCGCCGGATTCGGCAGGTCGTGGTCGCCACCAACCGTGTGATCGATCCCGAGCCGCTGTGACACTCCGTAGCCTTTGCCGATTTCAACCACGGAGTGGAACGCATCAGCGCCTGCGGCCGCTTTGGTTGCGGCCCATTTCACGCTGAGGGCACGTTGCGGATCTTCGAGGTAGGCGTGCCGCAGCGGGGCTTGGCGGCCGGCCACGAGTGAAGCCTTGGCAATCATGGGCACCTCCCTGAGTTAGCACGATCGTTCGCTCTTAACAAATACGACCGTTCGTGCTATCTTGTCAAGTAGCAATGTCGAAAAATCCCGCAGACGGCGCCCCGGAGAGACGGATCCGATTAGATGGGGAACGCACGCGGCGGGCGATCCTCGAGACGGCGGTGCGGCTGGCGACCGTCGAGGGTCTGGAGCGGCTCTCTATCGGACGGCTGGCCGAGGAATCGGGGATCAGCAAAAGCGGGCTCTTCGCGCACTTCCGCTCGAAGGAAAGGTTGCAGCTCGCGACCATCGAGGCTGCGCGCGAAATATTCGTGCGCGAAATCATCGCGCCGGCGGAAGCTGCCCTCGTGCCACGCGAACGGATCGAACAACTCTGCGAACGGTTTTTGTCGTACGTCGAGCGGTTGGTTTTTCCGGGTGGCTGTTTCTTCGCGGTGGCCGCGGCGGAGGTCGGCGCGCGACCGGGTCCGGTTCGCGAGCGCATCGCGAAGTATCAGCGTCAGTGGATGCAGCTTCTCGAGCGCAACGTCGCTGAGGCGCAAGCGACTGGACTGCTCGATGATGCGCCGGCTTCGCAAATCGCGTTCGAGTGCAACGCTCTCTTGGTCGCGGCAAACACCGCGTTCATCCTTCACGGAGATCGAACCGCACTCGACCGCGCACGATGCGCAATCCGCGTTCGGTTACGTCCACGGGTCGAGAACGCGGACACCGGCGGGTAAGTCTGCGCCGCTATGGGAAGCCCCTATCGAAGCGCCTCGATGACGGCCTGCGCCTCCGAGAGCTCGGTTCCCGCCATGGTGAGTTGAAGAAGCTCGTCTTCAGCGAGCTCCTTGCAAAGCGCGGCCACCAGCAACGCGTACGTCTGTTGTTCAGTGAATTCGCGTTCGAAGCCACTCTCGCGGAACCACTTATCGACGTAACCGCACAGTACGGCAGCGCGTCTAGCGTTGCCAAGGAGCGACATCGTCGTGGCTATTTGTAGAATGGCGATCGTAATATTGACTGCAGATCGAGCGTCGCGCGAAGCAACTAAGGCATCGATGGCACACAACCTCCCGCGCTCCAAGTCACCGGAGGCGATGAGGTAAGCGGCGGCATTGTGCAGAGCCCATCCCGCGCTAGCAGAATCTCGAAAACTCCCAAACATGTCTGCTGCTTCCAGAGCGTGCGAGATTGCTTCGGTCACTTCGCCAGCCTTGAACTCAAGTTCACCCAAGTGGATGCAGCAGGTGGCCAACTGGAGGCGATCACCAAGCGTCTGGGACAATGTCATCGCCTCTTCTGCAAGATTTCTAGCCCTGTCGTAGCGGCCCAGGTTCCCTTCGATCGCAGCACTTGCAGTGAGCGCGCAAGCATACTGCCAAGAGGTCGTCCGCCCGAGCGTTTGGTAGGCGCGCAATGCCTTCGTTGCTGCCAGTTGGGCAGCCTCATGGCGCCCCATCTGGCGATATCCTCTGCACAACACCACCAAGCTGTTCGCCATTTGAAATCGATCGTCGATTTGCTCGAACAGTGCGTACGCGCGCTCGGCGGCGGGAACTCGCTTTGCTCCGACGTTGATATCGGCAATCGCGTAGTGGATGGTCGCCACTGTTCGGGGATGATCGGCTTCAGCGACGCAATCAAGAGCGTTTTCCAAGTAGTCTCCACCCTCGCCGATAAGCGTCCCCCACGCCCAAAGGCCGTGGAGATTGCCCGCAATTTGCGCTCCCATGACGGCGGCGCTCTCGTTGCGACGAATCCAGTCTAGCGCCGCACGAACGTTATCGAGCTCCGGTTCGACCGATACCAGCCATTGCTCGAAGGAGAGCTCCCAATACTGCTTCGCCGCGGTTTCTGCGAATTGCGCAACCCAGCGTGCATGTCGCTCCGCAGTTCGTACGAGCGCTCCCATCGCATCGATTTTCTCGAGTCCGTACGCGCGCACCGATTCTAGTAAACGATAGCGGACCGCATCTCCCGTGATTTCGGCGACGACCAGCGATTTTCCGACCAAAGACGATAGCAGCTCGATGACATTCGCCGGGGCGTATTCATCAACGCAGACGGCGGTGACCGCGTCGGCGGTGAACCCGCCTTGGAACACCGCTAGACGGACAAGCAGCAATCGCTCTTGCGAGGAGAGCAGGTCGTAGCTCCAGTCGATGAGCGCGCGCATCGTCCGCTGCCGCGGCAATGTGGTGCGATCGCCGCCGGTGAGTATCGCAAATCGCCCGTCGAGCTTCTCAGAAATTGTTTTGAGCGGAAGGGTCGCCACATACGCTGCCGCAAGCTCGATCGCCAGCGGAATGCCGTCGAGTCGGCGGCAGATTTCGCCGACGATCTGCGTGTTGCCGTCGGTCAAAATGAACTGATGGTCGGCTGCACGCGCACGCTCGGCAAAAAGCATCACGGCCCCGTATCTGCCGGCGTCGGACAGCGCCAGTCGATTGGCAACCTGCGCTGACGGGACACTCAGCGACGGCATGCGGTAGATGTGCTCTCCGGCGACTCTGAGGGGCTCGCGGCTCGTCGCAAGGATTCGCACGTGCGGACAGCCGCGCAGGATCGCGTTGCTAACGCTTGCGACAGCCTCGACGAGGTGCTCGCAATTATCGAGGATCAGGAGCAGCATCTTTTGCTTGAGGTACGAAAGCAGGGTCTCAAGCAACTGGTCGTTTTGCGCTGTTTGGAGCTCCAGCACGCGCGCAATCGTTGCGGAAATCAACGCCGCGTCGCGCAGCGGGGCGAGTTCGATCAACCATGCGCCGTTGCCGGCGTCTGGGTCGTTGAGCGACCGCGTGGCAATCTCGAGCGCGCACCGCGTCTTGCCGACGCCTCCGGCACCCGTCAGCGTGACGAGTCGATGCTCGCGCACGAGCGCGCTGATCTCGACGATCTCGACGTCGCGACCGATAAGGCTCGTCAAGGCGATCGGCAGGTTGTTGCGGACTTGCTGGCCCCGGTCCTCGGTCGAGCGCGCGCCGGCGATCGACGTTCGGCCGTCCCCGGGGCGCAACGTCCCGGGACGCATGCCGGCGGCCTCGAACTCCCGGCGCTGCTCGGCATCCAGCCCAAGTGCTTTGGCTAAGAGTGCGAGCGTTTCGCGCTGGGGCGTGCGGCGATCGCCCCGCTCGAGTGCGCCGATACCGTTCGTGCTCATGCGAGCGAGGTCAGCCAGGGCCTCCTGCGACAGTCCGGCGGTCAGCCGATGGCGCCGCAGGAGCGTCCCGAAGTCCGAAGAGCGAACAGCCTGGATCTCCCGCTCCTTCACCGTACGGGCGGTCTTCGCTTCGCTGGAGATGCCGTCCTCACGCCGCCTGACCCGTTCGCGCTCGCAGACTTGCTCGAGCAGAGCCTCAGCGCCCGGCGCCGGCGCGCCGAAATAGCCGCAAGGCCGCACGGCGACCGCCTTCCGCGTGCTTCTGTGTAGATTCAGTTGTGTAGGTAATTCGTGTGGTTGTGAGTTATCGCGCTCACCCCGCGGGCGCATCATTGCTCCAGATCCCTCAACCCTCATGATCGGAGCCAATAATGACGAACCGCAACCTCACATCCGCCGTCGACATGTCGAGCGGCGAGACGCGGCGCCCGCGGTTCGTTCGCAACGGCCCCTCCACCGCACTCTTTACCGGTTGGGGACCACGGCTACACCCTCAGCTCCGCGTTCGCAACCTGCCCTGATTCGCGGCGACGGCCCCGACCGGATAGTTTTCGGTGAATCGACGACTTCATGTTCGTCGCATCGTCCCTAAAGAGCGCATGCTCATCGTCAGCATGCTCCAACTTTTTGCCAGGAGTGTTCTCATGCACAAGCTTCGTCTCGTGGTCGCGGCGAGCGCCGCCCTTATTATCGGAGCGGCCGCGCCCGCTTTTGCCCAAGACTCGCTCACGCTCAGAAACGTCGCCGTTGCCGACAAGAGTCACGATCTCGACGCAGTTTCTTCGCCCACGCGGACGCAAGCGAGGATTGTCCGCCGCGCGCCCGCCGAATGGCCGTCGTTTGAAAAACTCGCGAGCATCGGTGGCACGGTTCAGATTGAGGTCGACCTCGACGCGAGCGGACAACTCACGAGCGCGGAGCTGCTCGCATCGAGCGGTCATGCGCGATTCGACCGCAGCGCATTAGACGCGGTACGCGCTTCGACGTACCAAGCGGCACGCGTCGACGGTCGAGCCGTCGGCGGACGCTACATCGTCGACGTTGTCTTCGATCCATCAATCTGATCAGAATCACCTGTTCGGTGACGTTTTCGCCCGAAACGTCATCGCCGATGGTCTTTCAACCTTCGTTCTCATCTGCCTAACGTGCGTTTGAGTCAGTTACGTTTGCCCAAACCGTTGCGCGACGGCGAATAGCCAGCGCCGCCCCACCTGCTTCGGAAAGGGAGAATTCGTATGCCTTGGTTCATGCTTGCGCGTATGTTTCCCGAAGGGCTCGTCATTCCAACGAATCTGCGAGCTCGTCATCAATACCAACAATGCGGACCGCGTGACGTGGATTCATTCGTTCGTCAGCGCAGATAAAAAGAAAACCTATTGCATCTACGACGGGCCGGACGAAGCAGCGATACGATGCGTTGCTGCAAAGAATGCGTTGCCGGTCGACTCGGTCGTCCTAGTCACGGTCCTCGATCCGTACTTCTATCATTGAGTATCGGCTTCGTCCCTCTACGACGCGTCATGGCGGGAAGTGGGGCCGCCGGGTCACGCAACGTCCCGGGCCGCAACGGACGGGCCGATGATCACGAGCGGCCCTGAAGCCCGCCAACGTTCGGCTCGATGATTTTTGCGCGCAGTCGTTCCGCTTCGAACACCGTACAAGCTGAATGGCTACGTTCACTACAAAGCTGGACAGGCGGTGAGACTGGCTCTAGCGGTATACACGGTCGCCGGTGGAACCCTATGCTCGTTCAGGTGCAGGGCACGGCGACCGGGTCGTGACTGTCGTCGGCGGAACGACGCAAACCAGGCTCTGTCTCGCCCATAACTGGGTGCCGCGCGTTGCGGCAAAGCGATCGATGCGGTACCGGTCAATGCCGACACCATCGCCGCACCGCTCAAGGGTAGATGTCGACGGTCGACACCGGCAACGCGTTGATGAAGTTCGCCAAAATTGGCGCTTCCGTCGCCGGCGGTTGCAGATCTTCTGCGCGACCGTCTCGTCGTCGCGGCCAGCCTGCGCACGTTTATGCATCTTCCGCCGACTCAACGCTGCAGCGTGATCCTGAGGGATGTGCTCGGCTATTCGGTTTCGGAGACGAGCCAGATCATGGAGACAACGGTCCCGGCGGTTAAGTCGGCGTTGCAAACGCCTGCGAACCGATCGCATCGACCTTTTCTACCAACATCGCGTCGATTCGGATGTCCCGATCGAAGACGTGGCGGGCGCATTAAAGGAGCTCATCGCCGCTGGCAAAGTTCGGCACTACGGTCTTTCGGAAGCGGGCGTACAGACAATTCGCCGCGCGCACGCAGTGGAGCCCATCACCGCCGTTCAAAGCGAGTACTCGTTGTTCTGGCGCGGGCCCGAGGCCGAACTGCTCCCGGCCCTTGATCAGCTCGGCATCGGCTTCGTCCCTTTCAGTCCGCTTGGCGCGGGCTTCTTGACGGGCAAGATTGACGAACACACGAAGTTCGACGCGACTGATTTTCGCAACAATGTGCCGCGATTTTCTCCCGAAGCCCGCAAGGCCAACATGAAGTTAGTCGATGTCGTCAAGGCGGTCGCGAATCGCAAGCGCGCGACTCCGGCCCAGATCGCGCTCGCGTGGCTCTTAGCGCAGCGGCCTTGGATCGTGCCGATTCCCGGGACGACGAAGCTGTATCGGCTCGAGGAAAATCTTGGTGGAGTCGAACTCGACTTGACAGCCGATGATCTTGACGAGATCAACGCCGAGACGAACAAAATTGAAGTGCAGGGCGAGCGTCTTCCTGAAGCCATGCTCAAGATGACGGGTCGTTGATGAGTGTTTTGCCGCGTCGTCCGGCTCGGCACTGCCGCGTTCTGAAAAGTACAGCGGAACGACCTCTCGCTGAGGTTCGTTAGTCGGCGCCGCCATTTGTCACTCGCGTCGTCGATCTGCAGAACGTTCTTCGGCAACGCCGTCGCCGCGAACGAGTGCTGCGTCGATGCCGAAGAACGAAACGCCGTTGCGTGTGCAAAACGACTGCATTCACCAATTGGAACGCGATCCAGTCATTCGACTACGCATCAGTCATGGGATTGCGTCACGATAACGCGACCATGCCATTGAGCGCGAAATTCTCGCTCTTCAGGCTTTCGTGCCCGGCGACGAACCTTCATCAGACCTCGGTCAACTTGACACGCGTCGAAAAGATGGGATTGCTTCCAACAACCATAGCGCGCTTATGTTGAGAGAAATGTAAGTTCGGGTTGCGCCACAAGGGTGAACGTCTAGTTGTGCTCTCGCGCCTTCTCGTTCGCCGTAGCGATATGGGGGTGCCCTCAAGAAGCGGAACTTATTGTACGCCAGAAAACCTGATGTGAACTTACAGGTGAGAGACCGGGACGACAAAGGCCGTAGCGGGCCGGTCGGTATCGAGTCTTGCAGTCGTGCGGCGATGTACGGGCTGAAGCGTTGACAGAGATCCTCTGGGGAATGGGATTGAGCCGCGTTAGAATTATCATCGCGGGGGCCGAGCTGGTGTACAAAAGCAAAGGCAAACACGCGCCACGTCGCTATGCGAGACAGGGCAGCTCCGCCGTGGCCGAGACCATTTTACGAAGGAACAGCTTGCATCGGGAACTGGGCGGCCTCGCATCGACCAAAAACGGCGTTGGTCCGCATCGAAAAGCGCACGTCGTGGTCGATGATGCACGGTCGCGAGGAGTCAGACCCAGTCGCAGTAGCTGAGAGGTCGGCGTACAAAAATCGAAAGATTGACGGCGGAGTCGATGGAGCCAAGGGCGCGGGCTAAGGGAACGGCGATTGCCCCCACCACGCGCCGAACGCAGGGTCGGGAAAGCGTGTCACCCGGCCTCGATCGTCTACGGCAACTCGTTGCTTCCGGCTCTTCAGTTCCATAGCTCATCGTCGGCCTCTTTCTGCATAGTGGTGCTCTCGAATCACCGGCGTCGGCCGACCGAGTTCGGCGAGTTCTTCCAGTTCGGCGAGCATGTCGGCTTGCGCGTCGTCGTCTTCATCGTCGTCTTCATAGTCGTCGTCATCAGTCATGGCAGCCCGCATCGTCGGTTGTCCTCCGAGTAGTGATGTTCGCGAATCGCCGCCAGCCCGACCGGCGTTGCGGTCCAGTTTCGCGCGATCGCGGCTTGAGCAGCCTGAAGCGCCAGCGTATGCCGATAGCATGCGGCAGTCACGAGCGCGTCCTCGAACTCATGTTTACGCTTTGCTTCGCCTTTTGGCTCCGGCCAAACGTTACTCAGAGCCCTGTGACGATTGCGAGAATGGCCTCGCGGGCGATATCGCGGGCGCCTTGCTCGCGCAGCTTGCGGCGAACATCGTGCGCGAGGTCGTCGTTCAGCTCGCGCTCGGCCTTCCGTTTCGGCCGTGCTCCGCTAGCTCGGCCCGCAAAGCTTCGCTGCACTTCTCGGCTGCGAGATCTCGAGCGCCAATCGGCCGACTGACCGTAGCTAAGACCAAAGGTGCGAAGTGGGCCTTCTTGGCGCCTCATCGCTCGGGCCGGGTTTTCGCGACCGCAAGGACCGGGTGCGGAGAGCGTCCCAAAAGCAGACCGTCCACGGGAAAAAGGACTGCGCGAATCAGCTTGCCCTCAAGGTGCGGAAATGTTTGGTACGCAGCGTGCGACGAGATTCAAGCATCCGGAGACTGCTGCCGACGAGGTAGTGGTCCTCGCTAGTTTTGCATGAGCATATGCTCGACGGCAGGGTTGAGGCGGCTCTTTTCTTTCTCCGCGAGCAAATGGGCATCGGCGCGCCCTATTTATTGCGCCGATTCCCCTCATTGACGCCCGATCTTCTCTTCGGCGTCAATCTTCGGCGTTCTGCGGCGTTCTAGAATGCGCACCGAAGACCAATCCACACGGCGCTACCCCTGGACATCGTGTGAGCAACCGGCCCACCTGTGTGTCATGATGCAATGGCGGTACGCCGATGAAGGAGAGCCCTTGGATCTGCGTACGATAAACGACCCTGCTCGGCCCCTTCGTCGGAAGCTCGTGTTGAACAGAATGACCGTTGGCGTTCGCAGAATCCCGTTGCTGAACGGAAGCGATGCTGGCGAATCGCAGAATACGTAGTTCGTACAATCGTTAGGCTACTTGCCTAAACGATCTCGGATAAGCACTTAGCGGACACCCGTTCAGCGCCGTCTACGAGACGCTCAATGGCCTAACGAACCGCACTCGCTAAAATCCGGACGGACGCCGTCTTCGCGAGCAGCTCTGCTGTGCGCAAGATCAGATCGACTCACCGCCGCGCCGCAATCGTCGGCACGATTCCCTACGTCTGCAGGCCGCCGGCGTTCGGCTCACTTTGCCGCCGCCTGCAGCGTTACGCACCCAAAAAGCGCCGTCAACAGCTACCGTTGATCCTCTCTTCGGCGCGCGCAACACGGATCATCTCATGGATAATCGGCCCGTCGACATCGGCATCGCCCGTGACGGCATGACGGTCGATGTCGAGTTCTTCATGACTCAAGGGCATATCGTCGGACTTCACGACCATTGCGATTCCTCTGCTAACCGATGCCTCGCGAAAGTGCACGCCTTGCTTGTCGATAGACTGTGCCTTCCGCCGATGGATCAGCTCATCATCGGCGGGAACGAGCCGCGCGTTCCCGACGCGGGTCCCCCGATTGGGTGGTTTGACGACTATATCGGTAAGAAGTTTGACATGCATGCCTTGCTGCTCGACGACGCGTTCACGCGGCAATGCTGCTGTTAGCTGGGTGATGACACGAACGACAAATCGGGGCGAGCCTAGAGCGACACGGGTGAGGGAAAGTGTAACCTGAATTGATGCAAGCGCTGTCGACTGAACTGCGTTCAAAGTCGCGAGCGCGACACGGCTTTGACGCTCGTTCGACGCCTCCAGGTATGATTTCGTCAATGTTCGTCCTTTCGCTGACGCCCTAAACGGAGCAAATAAGGTTTGCACGCTGAGCAGGGCCGACAGTGCCTTGCGCGGTGTCGGATCAATTGTTGCTATAGATCGTGGCTAGGCAGACATCGTTCTGCCGCCCATAGTAGGCCCTGAATCTTAACGGATCATTGTGCTCGCGATCGCATCCCAAAATCTTAACGCTTCGATCGTGAGGTGGCCTTCGATTCGGCGAGAAGGTAATCGCCCATTCGCCTTACCCATCCAGGGTGCGGGCTCACTCTTGGCGATCCGGCACGGTTCGAGCATCGCGGACGCAAGATACGTCGTCCTCGACATCTCAACACACACAAGCCGAAATGCGATCACTGGCTTCATCAACGCCATCCGATCGTGCATTTTCACTTCACGCCGAACTACTCGTCCTGACTAAATCAGATCGAATGCTGGTTCAGCATCCTGCGCCGACGCGCTCTTAAAGGCGCGAGTTTCACGGCTCCCGCACAGGTGCGAGACGCCATCGATCGTTCCTCCGAGTCTACAACGAGGATGCGGCCCCCGTTCGATTGGCGGAAGATATCGGTGAGCGCCACCCCACCCTCGTTATAAAGTAAGCGTCTTCTGGAGGCCGTCTTGACGGCAAATAGACCGCGACGACTGAGAGGTGGCCACACCGGTGGTGCGAGTTGGGGGGCAGCATCCTTGCCGGCGAGGGCAATAGTGGTGGTCGGCTGTAGATGCCAGGGCAGCAGTTCGTTGATCCGCGCAATTGGATGGTCAGCGATTCGCGCGATCACCTCGCGCAGGAACGCTTCGAGATTGTGCCCGTCGAGTTTGGCAGTACCCGATAAGCTGTAGATTGCCGCGGCGCGATCTCCGCCGGCATCCCAGCCGGCAAACAGATAGTTCTTGCGCCCAAGCGCCACGCAGCGCAATGCGCGTTCGGCGGCATTGTAGTCGATCTCGATGCAGCCAAGAGTGTCTCCGGCGATTGCGCCGTCAACCGGAAAGCACGCGACACCGATGGATGCGCTGATCTGCACTTCTTCTCCGCTGGCTACGGCGCATGCAGCCCGCGAAAGTCCGCCTCGACGATACTTGCACGCAATCGTTCCGCGCGTTTTATGGCGCGCGACTTCTCCGCGTCCACCAACACCACACAAAACTCATCGCCCCCATTACGCGCCACGATATCGCCGGGCTCGGTCGCCGCAGCCCGCAACGACACCGCAAGCTCGCTCAAAAGCGCATCGCCGCTGGCATGCCTGTCGTTGTCATTCCAGCTTTTAAAGCGGTAGACAAGTTCCAAGTGCGCACAACACAATCAAGAGAAGCCGGCATCTTCTGAGCCGCCCGCGATCCGCACGTTACACGAGTATGACCCGATTGTTTGCGAAGTGCCTTCGCCGGCAATCGCGAGCGTAATTCAAACATGCGATACCAAGTCGTCCGGCCGCCTTGCCATCGGTGGTACTCCCGAAGACCAACTTTCAGTGCTCTGGGCACATGTCCGGGGCTATCGAAACTACTGGCTATGGCTCCGGCAACCGGGGCCGCTGGTGAGTACCGGCAAATGGCGACCCTGGGGCAATGCCGCGGTCTTTCCATAAGAATTCGGGTCTCTGGGCCGCGCAGCTCGAGCCGCCCGGGGACTCGACGACAAGCGCCAACGCCGCACCGTGAGCCGCCACCCAGACCCAACTCCGGCGAGACGTTGCCGACCTCTGGGCACGACATCGAGGAACTGTCGCCCAGAGGAGTCCGGATACGCTTGCCAGCTACCTTGCCCGCTGGCTTGCGGAATCGTTGTATATGTCCGCGAAATGGCCCGGCTGAAAACTACCGGTCGGTCGGCGCGGGAACCCTTGGGCTTTCCCTCGAGTGCGCAAGCCCCTCGGGGCGCCCGTCAGAGGCGTTACCGAAAGTGCTGGCCTAGGATGCGGAGACCGGATATGAGGCCGATCCGCGCGGCCTGTCGGCGTGCGAATTATCGCAAGTGAGCCGAGGGCGTGCCTACGCGAGTGCCAACTCCGGTGCTGTGAAAAGCAGCCCGAGTTGCTCCGCCACCGCAGCATGCATCACTTTCCCGGCGTGCACCATGAGCCCGTGCGCCAAATGCGGATCGTCCCCAAGCGCCTGGTGCCAACCCTTCTTGGCCAGCGCGATCACGAAAGGCAAGGTCGCGTGTTCCAGTGCGAACGTCGAGGTCCGCGCAACCGCACCGGGCATGTTGGTGACGCAGTAGTGAACGATGCCTTCGTCGACGAACGTGGGCGCCGAATGGGTGGTCGGCTTGCTCGTTGCGAAGCAGCCGCCTTGATCGATGGCGATGTCGACCAGCACCGAACCGGGTCGCATCGCGCGCACCATCTCACGTGAGACGAGCCTGGGCGCCATGGCGCCGGGCACGAGAACGGCACCGATCACCAAGTCCGCGGCGAGCACCGCGGTCTCGATTGCCAAGGCCGTCGCGAACAGCGTCTTGGCGCGCGGGCCGAACTGTAAGTCCAGTTCCTTGAGCCTCGGCAGCGACTGATCGATGATGGTGACGTTCGCCTCGAGTCCGACCGCCATACGCGCGGCGTTGGTTCCCGATACGCCGCCGCCCAGCACGACCACGTTGGCCGGCGGCACGCCCGGCACGCCACCGAGCAGAATGCCGGCGCCACCCTGTTCCTTCTCCAGGCAATGCGCGCCGACTTGGATCGACATGCGTCCGGCAACTTCGCTCATCGGCGAAAGCAACGGCAATGCGCCGCGGGCATCGGTGACGGTCTCGTAGGCGATGCAGGTGGCGCCCGACCGCATCAGCCCCTCGGTCTGCGCCTTGTCCGCGGCGAGATGCAGGTAGGTGAACAAAACTTGGCCGGCGCGCAGCCGCGCGATCTCTTCGGGCTGCGGCTCTTTCACCTTCACGATCAGATCGGCGCCGGCGAACACCTCGGCGGCGCTATCGACCACATCGGCGCCGACGGCCCGATAGTCGTCGTCGGAGATGCCGATGCCCGAGGCGGCGTTTCGCTCGACGAGAACCTGATGTCCGAGCAGCGTCAGCTCGCGCACCCCGGCTGGCGTGAGGGAAACCCGTTGCTCGAAGTTCTTGACTTCCTTCGGAACGCCGATCTTGATGTTGGACGGCGCCTGGCCATTCGACGGCCAATGTAGGGATTCACGAACGAGTGCGGTCTTCTTGGTTGTCATAGCTTATTCGCCTCCAAGACGATGGTGAGTTCGCGGCTTTGATTGCGCGACGGTAATGGTTCGAGACTTCAAGGATCGAGAATGAGTTGAACGCCCGCCGCGCGCAGCGCGGACAGTAAACGGTCGCGGTGTTCAGCGTCGGCCGTCTCGACCGTGCATACGACCCGGACCGCCGACATATCGGGGCCGGAAAAGACGCGGTCGTGCGCGATTTCCTTGATGTTGGCACCGGTTGCAGCGATCAACCCGGAGAGGCTCGTCAAGCCGCCGGGATGATCGATGATCACCGCGGTAAAGCGGCAGATGCGCGCATCGTGCACCAGCCCGACCTCGATGACACGGTCGATCATGTTGAGATCGATGTTGCCGCCTGAAAGCACCAGCACGACGCGTTTGCCTTTGAGCTCCGGCAGCTTTCCGGCGAGGAACGCGGCGAGCGGCGCGGCTCCCGCGCCCTCGATGACCATCTTCTCGACTTCGATGTGACGCAGGATCGCCGTAGCCAGCGCCGTCTCGTCAACCGTGACGACCTTCTCCACGCGATCGCGCGCAATCGCGAAGGAACGCGCTCCGACGCGCGCCACCGCCAGCCCGTCGGCCAGTGTCGGCAACACCTTGATGTCGACGGGCTCTCCGGCAGCGAGTGCCGCGGAAAAGCAAGCGGCGTTCTTCGGTTCGACACCGATCACGGCGACGTCTGGGTGCAGCGACTTTACCGCAAGTGAGATGCCCGCGATCAAGCCGCCGCCGCCGATCGCGACCACGACCGCATCGATATCCTCCACTTGTTCGATGATCTCGAGGCCGATCGTGCCTTGACCGGCGATGATCGTCGCGTCGTCGTAACCGTGGACCCAAGCCAGTCCCTTTTCTGCGGCAAGTGTATACGCGTATGTGCGTGCTTGCGCGAGGTCGTCACCCTCCAGCACGACGGTCGCGCCCAGCCTGCGCGAGTTCGCAACTTTGATCAACGGCGCGAAGCGCGGCATCACGACGGTGATCGGGATGCCTAGAAGGCGGCCGTGGTAGGCCATGCCCAGCGCATGATTCCCGGCGGAGGCCGAAATGGCGCCGCGCTTTTTCTGCTCCGGCGAAAGTTGCAGAAGCGTGTTGCGTGCGCCCCGTTCCTTGAAGCTGCCGGTGCGCTGCTGGTACTCGAACTTGCAGAAGATCTCCGCACCGCACAATTCGGAGAGCGGAATCGAGTGAGTGCACGGGGTTTCCACGACGCCGCCGGCGATCCGTGCTCGCGCGGCAACGACGTCTTCGAGGGTAACTGCGTCGCTCGGCGACAAAGTAACGGCCATGACTGCTCCTTACGCGGCCTTGGACTGCGGCTTCGGTGTCGCGGTCCGGTTCGTGAACTGATAGCCGATGGCCAGAATGGCGAACCACACGGGGGCGACATACAGTGCCACGCGAGTGCTCGGATCCAAGCTCAGGAATATCGCAACGAGGACGATAAACCCGACCACGATGTAATTGGTATACGGGGATCCGGGCATGCGGTAGGAGACCGCGCGAGCCTCGCCGGCTGCGACCGCTTTGCGGTACCCGAGGTGGGCGATGACGATCAGGGCCCAGGTCCACAGGGATCCCACCAGCGATATGCTCGTCACGTACACGAAAACTTGCGCGGGAACGATGTAGTTTAGCGCGACGCCGATGAGCATAAGCGCGGCTGACACGGTAACGCCCGTTGCGGGGATGCGCCGGCTGCTAACTTTGCCGAACGCTCGTGGAGCTTGCCCGATCTTGGCCAAACTATAGAGCATGCGCCCCGTGCTGAAGAGTCCGCTGTTGCACGACGATGCAGCGGCAGTGATGACGACGAAGTTGACGATTATTGCCGCATAAGGGATGCCTACCTTCGTGAAGATGTAGACGAACGGACTGGTCGTGGGACTCAATTGGTTCCAGGCGACCAGCGACATGATAATCAGCAACGCGCCGACATAGAAGATCAGAATCCGATAAATAACCTTATTGATCGCGTTGGGAAGCACCGTCTCCGGGTTCTCCGCTTCGCCCGCAGTAACGCCGATCAGTTCCACACCTTGGTAGGCGAACATAACGATCTGCAGCGTTAGCACCACGCCGAGCGCACCGAAGGGGAAGAAGCCGCCGTGCGTCCACAAGTTGGAGAAGCTTGCCGTAGGCCCCAGAGCGCCTAGATGGAACACGATGACCACCAAGCCGATAACCATTATTGCGATGATGGTGACGACTTTAATGAGCGCAAACCAGAACTCGAGTTCCCCGAAGAGCGCCACGGTGATAAGGTTCGCGAGGTACAGCAGGCCCAGGGCTATCAGAGCCGGGACCCATTGGGGAACCCCAGGAAACCAGTAGTGGACGTAGACTCCCACGGCCGTGAGTTCCGCCATACCGACGACCACCCACATAAACCAGTAAGACCAACCGGTCATGAATCCCGCCCATGGCCCGACAAACTCTCCGGCATAGGTGGCAAACGATCCTGAAACCGGCCGGTAGAGCAGCAGCTCGCCGAGCGCGCGCATAATTAAGAAAATGATCGCACCGCCGATGGCGTACGACACCACCAAGCCTGGACCCACCTTCGTTATCGCGCGGGCCGAGCCCAAAAACAATCCGACACCGATCGCTCCGCCGATAGCGATCATTTGGATGTGCCTATCCTTGAGCCCGCGGTGCAGGTCTTGACCTTCGTGCTGCTGCTCTTCGTCTAGCAGAAGTTTTAATTTGGTCTGAGCCATAGTCCGTTCCCTTTTCAGCTTCCCTGACGCGCTATGTTGCGCCTAAGGCAGGCGACAGATGAATTCGATCTCCACCAAGACGTCGCGCGGCAAGCGTGCGACCTGCACGGTTGAGCGGGCGGGTTTGTGCGAGCCGAAGTGACGTTCGTACACAGCATTGAGGCGCGCAAAGTCGTCCAGATTGATGACGAATACCGTCGTTTTGACCACGTCGCAGAGCGATGCGCCGGCGGCGGCGATCACCGCCGCGAGATTGCTCAAGACCTGGTCCGTTTGTGCCTCAATGTCGGCCGCGACTACATCACCGCTTGGCGTGAGCGGAATCTGTCCGGATGTAAAAAGAAACCCATCCACGACGATTGCCTGCGAGTACGGGCCGATTGCCCTGGGAGCGCCACTCGTGTCGACGACCTGCATCGAGTTGAACCATATTTTCTTGCCCGCGGCATGCTGGCAGAACTTTCTTTCGCGCCGTCGCCCGAGTCTACAGCAGTTGAACTTTTGTTGGTACCGTTAAATTCATGGAACGGCGCCGTTTTCGATCGTATCCGTTGCTTATCTGAAATTTAAGTAGGCCGGTAGGCCATTTTTTAGTTGCGTCCGCTCTGTGACAAACTTGGCGAAGAGCAAACTGAGATGTCTTTTGGGTGGGGTCGCTCTCCGGCTCGTATGCAAGGGTCGTTGTTTACTGTTTATTGGCAGTTCGTACGTAGCTCTCAGTATCTGCAGGTCCCCGGCAAAATGCTCTGGCGAGAAACGTCCCAACAGGTTGTAACGTCCTGCTGCTATCGCGATCTTATATTTAAGTGAGTAGACCCCAAGAGCTCATTGAGTTGCTTTCGCCTTGAAAGCGATCTGGTGGCCGTCATCGGGAGAGGTGCGGACGAAGATTAATTCCATGTATTTCACGATACCGGCTCACCCGCGGCTGCGCTAGACTCTCGAAACGCGGGGATTACGGTCACTCGAAAGACGTAACTGCTGCGTCGCTTGCCCGCTTGGTGCGATGGTCAAGCTTGGCACCGAAATTCGGCCATCACGTTAATCTTGGCACTCCAGGGACTCGTTGAACATGCGTCGGGCCATGTCGGCACGGTGCGAAAATGGTTGGGGAGCAGGTGCGATGACCAATGTAGTGCGTGCGACGAACAATTGTTCCGCACGCGACGATCTACGTTCTCAATGGTTTAGCGCGCGACAGCGTCGCGCTTGTATGCTGTATATGGAGTACGGCTTGCGCCCCGTGATCGGCAGTTCAAAAAAATTTTCAAGGATTGGCCAATCAGGACGACTTCGTGGCCGTTCGCCTCGCGGGTGGTGACGGACAAGAATCGGCTCGAACTCGAGGGCGGCACGGAGTGTGAGTTCGCAGCGGAAGAGCCGGATAATCCGGGCAATCACCATCAGATCGCGCAATTCGAGGAACTGCGCGGCTACTTCGACCGCACGGTCGAGGCGAGCCTCGCGAATTCGTCCGGCATTTTCCTTGCCAGCCGCCCCTTCTACGATCTGGTTCGCCCGGGTTTCGCACTTTACGGCGGCAATCCGACACCGGGTCATCCCAATCCGAATGAAGCCGGCGTTGTCCTTGCGCGTGCGGATTTTGGAAGTGCGCTCGATCAAAGCCGGCGAGACCGTCGGCTACAATGCCCACTGGACGACGAAGCGCCCGTCGCACCTTGCGACGCTGAGTCTGGGCTGTGCCGACGGGTCTCCCGTTGCTGTCGGGGCCGCCGACGGTCGCACCACATCCGGCGCCGAAGCGATCGTCGCAGGCTATCGGTGCCCGTTTGTGGGGCGCACGTCGATGGACCTCACCGTGCTCGATGCCACCGACGTACCCGAGCAACTGCTGCATGCGGCGACGATGGCGGAAGTCCTCGGCGGCCAGATCAGTGTGGACGATCTCGCGGCTCGCTCGAGTGCGATCGGCTATACGATCTTGACCGCTCTGGGGCTTCGATTCACGCGCATCTACAGCGCGCCGGCGGTCGCTGCGCACGCGGCACCGTCCAGCTTTTTCCAAGGATGAATAGCGATGGCAAATAGCGTCTTCGATATCTTCAAAATCGGTATCGGCCCATCGAGCTCCCACACGGTTGGGCCGATGGTGGCGGCCGCGTTGTTCGCCCATGGTCTCGAAGAGCAGGGGATCATCGCCGACGTTCGGGGGATTTCGTGCGAATTGTTCGGTTCGCTCGCCCTCACCGGCCTGGGTCACGGCACCGATCGCGCGATCCAGCTGGGGTTGATGGGTGAAAAGCCTGACACCGTCGATCCCGCTGCAATCGGTGAGCTCATCGCGGCCGTTCAGACGCGCAAGTCCATCAAGCTGCTCGGCAAGTACGCGGTGGCGTTCGACGAGCCGGTCGACCTGGTGTTCTGGCGCGGGAAGACACTCCCGGGCGCATCGAACGCAATTCGCTTCACGTCGTACGGCGTCGATCGAACCGTGCTTGCCGAGCAAGTCTATTTCTCGATCGGCGGCGGTTTTGTCGTCACCGAGCAAGAGCTGCTGGGCAAGCAGCTGGCAAAACAAAGAGCAGCCGCGACGTACGACTTCGCCTCAGCCGCCGAATTGCTGGTCATGGCGGACACGGCCGGCTTGAGCATCGCCAATCTGATGTTGGCGAACGAACGCTGCTGGCGAAGCGATGCCGAGATCACAGCCGGTTTGCGGCTCATCCTCACCACGATGCGTGGTTCCATCGACGCCGGAAAAACGCATGAAGGCGTCCTACCCGGCGGACTGAATCTCCGCCGGCGCGCGCCGGAACTGTATAAGCGACTCGAGGCCCTCGAGGGATCTTCGCTCGACGATCCGTTAGCCGTCGTGGATTGGATCAGCTTCTATGCAATCGCCGTCGGAGAAGAGAATGCCGCGGGCGGCCGATCGGTGACGGCGCCGACGTTGGGATCGGCCGGCGTCATTCCCGCGGTGCTCGCGTACTACGAGAACTTCTGTCAGCACGCCACCGAGCAGGGGACGTTCGATCTCCTACTAACCGCTGCCGCCATCGGTACGCTCTATAAGCGTAATGCGTCGATCGCCGCCGCGGAGGTCGGTTGCCAAGGAGAGATCGGCGCGGCAGGATCGATGGCCGCCGGCGGTTTCGTCGCGGCTATGGGCGGGACAGCCGAGCAGATCTCCAGCGCCGCCGAAATTGCGATGGAACACATGCTCGGACTGACCTGCGATCCGATTGGGGGGCTCGTCCAGATTCCGTGTATCGAGCGCACCGCGATGGCTGCCGTCGAAGCACTTACGGCTGCACGGTTGGCCATGGATACCGAACAGCCTCATTACGTCTCGCTCGACCGCGTCATCGACACCATGCGCCGAACCGGCGCCGATATGAGCATGCAATATAAAGAGACTTCGCTGGGCGGCTTGGCCGTGGAATTCCATCTCCCTAAGTGCTAATATCGCCACTGCGACCGCTCGCGTCGCAGAGCTTTCCAATGAATCGGCAGCTTGTTTTTCTCTCCGACGGCGGCAACACCGTTCGCAACATCCGGATGCGCATGAGCTCGCAGGCAGAGCACGTCCTCGATTGGTTTCACGTTGCCCTGCGGCTCACGCTGATGCGTCCGCTCGAACTCGGCGTATGCGGGGCTGGCCTGCACGGACGCCGCGATTACGGTTCGGAGCCGGCCCACCTATGATGCGCTCGGCGCCGCAATCGCGTCGTGCATCGCGGCCGCGCAGCGCTGCTAGCGCGGCTCTGGAGAACTTTTGCGCCTACGGTCGCGACTCGGCGCCCAGGTAGATTTGGCGGTCGAATCGTGTTCGGGTTCGCTCCGTCACTCCACAAGACTTCGACCGATGGCTGCCGGTCTGGGACGCACATAATGAATTCTATGGTCGCGTTGGCACCACATCGCTACCGAAAGCAACTACCCAGGCGACATGGGCGCGATTCTTTGATTCTAACGAGCCCATCCACTCACGCGAAATGATCTCGTACATGCTCCGTACATCGTTCCGCGTACGGAGTTTATCGCATGACCGCGCTGCGTCTCTTCGCCGTCATCGGTGCAGTGGAACGAACTTTCGCTGCAGTTTCGTTGGTCGGCGCCTCTGCTTCATTCGCGTCGTCGATCAGCAGAACGCTCTTCGACAATGCCGTCGCCGCGAACGAGTGCCGCGTCGACGCCGAAAAAGGAAACGCCGTTGCGGCCGGTTTTCTTGCTGTGATACATTGCCTCGTCGGCCTTTTCCAACAATGTCTCCGGCGATTGCGCATCAACCGGGAAGCACGCAACACCAATCGACGCGTTGATCCGTACTTCTTCTCTTCCCGCCGTTGGCGCGTGCAGTCCGCTGAAGTCCGCCTCGGCGATACTTGCGCGCAACCGTTCCGCACGCTCGATGGCACGTGACTTTTCCGTTTCGGCAAATACCAGGCAGAACTCATCGCCCCCATTGCGCGCCACGATATCGCCCGGCTCGGTCCCCGCGGCGCGCAACAACGCCGCAAGCGCGCGCAAAAGCGCATCCCCGCTGGCATGGCCGTAGTTGTCATTCCATCGTTTAAAGCGGTAGACAACTTCCAAGTGCGCACAACGCTTGCCGAAGACCCGGCACCCTCCGTGAACCCCCAAGGGTCCCACGAGGCACGAGTATGGCCCGATTAATCTCGAAGTGCCTTTGCCGGAAATCGCAAGCCTATCGGTGGCGCCCCTGGTGCTCCTAAAGAGAAACTCCGGTTCGCTCGGCTTCTCTCGGGGAGCTTCTCGTACGATCCCGAAACGTCGAGCCGGAGGCCAAGACACTACGCCATGGTTCGCGAGAAACTGGTGTCGTATTCGGTGAACTGGATCGCGCGCTCGCCTCCCTCACTTCTTCCAACTGCCCATCGAGTCGTATGTCGTTCCCGCCCCGTGAACGGCGTGCAGCTCGTCGACCGGTATTCCGCCCTTCTTTTCGGAACGGATTTATGGGATACGCGGATCAGCTTCGTGAAGGTTTTCGAGATGCCGACGCGCATTCGCAGCTTTACGAGGACGTGATTGGTGAGGCAATGCGGCGGTTTGCGGACGATGTGCGATCAACGTGGGGAACCGCAGATTCTGCTCGAATACCAGAGCAATACAGGACTCAGGGGGCAGTTGCCGTGCCGCGGATTTCGGCGCAAGAGTTCGAAGAGCTTCCATTGCGGGTACATGCATTTCTCGCGGGCGTGCCGCTTCACGACGCATGGGTGATCGATCTGCCGCGCTCACGCCGCGGCATCACGCTCGACGAATTTCTTCGAGTCGCGAGCGGGCCTGTGTTCACGCCCTCACTGGTTGTCGGCGCATTGTTGAATGTGCGCTTTTTTATCGGCCGGCTTTTCGGTTGGGATCGTGCACCCTCCACGACGACCGGTGCCGAAACGTTCGCAGATCGGCTGACGGTCGCGGATCGGACGAGGTCGCTCTTGCCGGCGGGCCGGCGCGACGGGCTCTTCCGCGTAGTATACCGGTTCGAAAACGAACAGTTGGTCGAGCTGATCAATAGCACCGCCCACGCCGCTGCGCTGAGCGCCCTGGTTGAAACGGCGAGCACCTATCGTTTCTATTTTGCCGTCTACGTGCGCAGTGTCGGCCGGCTTACAGCGGTCTACATGGCGCTGATCGATCCGTTCCGAAAACTCGTTGTCTATCCGTCGCTGCTGCGCGGCGTCTGTGCGCGCTGGAAGCAGACCGTCGGCGCGGTCTAGCGCCCTTCGCGCTCGGCAGCCGCATCAGGACGTCCGATGTTTTTCGCAGTATGACCGGCTTGACCGGCGCGCAGCGCAGAGCTTCGGGCGCATCCGCAGATTCGGACCTTTCCGCGCGGTTGCGATGCTCCGACTGCTACGGGGCGTTTATCGTGTACATCGCAGTGTGCCCGTTTGCATCCTCCAGCGTGAACCGACAGCTCACGCTCGGTGGAGACGGGCCGACGGCAACCGCGGCATCAAAGGTCGTATCCGTGGTCCCGCCGGAGGCCGGATAAAATTGAACCATAATCGCCGTTGCGGCGCCGACCGCAGTGCAGGCCCAACCATTTTTGTACGTTGCACACGATCCGCCGGCGCTCGAGGCGATACTGCAGGCGGTGACGCTGAATTGTCCGCTGTAGCTTGCCTCTGAAACCGCTACCGTCGTGAAGCCGTCTCCCGCCAAATGGAGCGGCGAGGGCGGGTTGAACGTGAAGGGCACGGGGGGCGACGGCGACGGCGACGGCACTGCGCTTCCGATCCGGACTTCGACGCAGCCGAAGTGCCATTCCGCGGTCAGGAAGCAGACCAGGGTCGCGCCCGGATCGTCCGTGCGCGGCTTGATCTTGAATGTCAGCGATCCGCCGTCGGAGTTGCGAACCCGTTGCTCGGACGGCGACACGGTCGCCACCCGACTGTCCTCGGAGCCCGCAAACACCTTCGTCGCCTCATGAACCTTGACGGTCACCGTTTGCGAATGCCGCGAAGTGAAGGTGAGCGATTTCGGATACACGCTAATGCCGTCGTCGTTGTCTTTGGCCTGCGGAAACGATGAAGCGTGGCCCTGAGCGATCGCTTCAGCGGCTTGAAGTGTGGCCGCGGTCGCGGTTACCGTCAATGCGCCACTCACTCGCGCGTCCGTCGTGACGGTCTTCTGCGGCACGGGCCCAGGTGTGGTGCCGCTGCCTCCGGCGCAAGAAACCAAGATCGGAAGCAAAAACAATGCTGCAAGACAAAGGCGCTTCACGACGACCTCCGGCAACCATCACCGACGACCATCGGTAACTGTATCCCGAAGGTCGATGAAACGGCCGCTTAGCCGCTGACTTCCTTGCAACCTGCAACCAGAGGGGCTCGGCAAAGCTTTGCAAAGGTCGACTGGTCTGCCTCCGTTGCAGGCGAAGATCGCGCGGCACTCGCATGGCACTCGCATCGCGCAAGCAGCGACCGATGCCGTTCGAGCAGACGACTGCCGCCCGCTCGAAAGATCGCGCTGCAGAGCGCGCCGACGCCTGTCAAGCGTTGCAAGGAGGGTCATTTCCGGATCGACCGGGCTGCGTCACTTCGCCATCGCCGCAGAGGAACCACGAGCTAAGTCGTCTGCTTGATTACGTTGATACATTTTTTATGGCCATCGCTCAGCGATTTGGATGGGCAGCGGTTTGGTGGCAATGCGGAAGATCTGGCCCTTGCGTACGTGGTGGCTTGCCGCGAAATTATCGCGAACGCCTCAACTTTGCAGCGTCCGTAAAAGCCCGATACTTCAGCGCCAGTGCGTCCGCAGCCGATTTGCAAGCGCAGCGACATGCCACTATCGGCGCAACGCCTCATCGATGACACCGACGGACGAACGGCGATCGTCCAACGCTCCGTTTGGGCGACCGGGCGAACCTCGGAAGGCCAGCGAAGTGATCACCTTGCAGGTCGAGGGCAAGTCGGCGTTTACCACCGGACAGGCGGCGTACTTCATCGACGGCTGGCCGTAAATGGCCGGCTTCGAGGAGCCTTCCGCTTGCGCGCCGGCGACCGTTTGGCAGCAGATGCAGTCAGAGCCGTCCAGCCTCGCGCGATCCATTCGCGGAGTTGTGCGGTCGATGCGAGCGCTGCTGGATCAACGTAAACGAAGCGCTCGACGACGCGTGCGCCCATGATCATCGGACTGACGTGGTGCTGAACCAGTAGCGCGTCACGCTCTTGCGCCGATTCCAAGCGTACGAGCAACGAGCCCGTACGGCTGACGGCAACGAGAATCTGGCCGTTCGCTAAAAACGCCAAGCCGCCGAACATCCGTCGTTCGGTGATTTCGGTTCGGTCGGTCAATTCGCTGCGCACGCGCAGCCAGCACTTCATCGATAGGCATCGACGCTGATTCTCCAAATTCGGCCGCATCCCGTCGACCACCAACGGTGCGCGGCGAAGGCGGCGCCGAGTGTGCTAAGACTCGACAGACGCGCTCCAATAACCCGCCTAGCCGACGTAGTCATCGGCAACGCGATCAAGGAATCGCAACGGCCGCATCAGCGCCTTGGGGATGACCGCGCAGCGTCTCCGACAGGTATAATTGGAAATGAACCCTGCTGTCGTTCGTTGGTCGGGCGTATTCTTTACTCGCGTCGTCGATCAGCGGAACGCTCATCGGTAGCGCCGTCGCCGCGAACGAGTGATGCGTCGACGCCGAAAAAGGAAACGCCGTTGCGGCCGGTCTTCTTGCACGTCTTCTCTTCCCGCAATAGGCGCGTGCAATCCGCTGAAGTTCCTTTCCGCGATGCTCGCCCGCAATCGTTCCGCACGCTCGATGGCACGCGACTTCTCCGCATCCACCAACACCACGCAAAACTCATCGCCTTCATTGGGCGCAACGATATCGCCCGGCTCCGTCGCCGACGCGCACAGCAGCACCGCAAGCTTACGCAATAGCGCGTCCCCGCTAGCGTTTCATGCTGTCGATGTAGAAAGATTGGAGTTAGCTGGACTTGCTCAGGGCGTCGTATGAGGCGTACCAGGCGGCGACCGCCGTTAGGATGCCCAGGTAGCCTCCAATTGTCGTAAGCACTGTTGCATGGAACAGAGCACCGAAGGCCAATAAAAAGAACGTCGGCGCCAGCAGCAGGAAGGTCACGTAGACTGGTTTGGCATGCTTGCGAGCTTCGTACGTCATGTAAAGGGTGAAGATGGACCAGGCCAGCAAAAAGATCCCCACTCCCGCCGGAATGGCGGAGGGGTCCTTGGGCAAAAAGAACCACACGAGCAACGCGAGCGATATCCAGAACCCGCCGTACGAGCTGAAGGCCGTTGCAGCGAAGGTGTTGTTCCGCCGGAATTCCCACATCCCGGCGCACAGCTGAGTGAGTCCGCCGTACGCTAGGGCCGCGCCCAAAAAGACGCTCTCCGCAGCCTTTGGGATCAGGCCAGCGTTAGCCATTGAGAGAATGAACGTGGTTAGTGCGAACGCCGCGAGGCCTAGCGGTGCGGGGTTGGCAACGTCCTGAGCAGTTGGTTGAATCGGTTGAGTCGCCATAATATTCGACCTTTCGAGGCTAGACGAGTGTTTAGGAAGCCCGCCAAAGTGGCGTAAACCTGAGTCGGCACTAAGGTGACAATAGATATATCATCGTGAAGACGGAGCATGCGAGCCGATCTGGCCGATCTGCTCGGCGATTCCCTACGTGATACACTCTGGCCGTTTTGGCCTATAGGGCAGATCGATGACGTCGGCCTGGGTCAGCCCTAGTAAATGCCGCCGTTCATGTTCAGGGGCGTGACCGGTGATATAGGCGCCCTCGACGACTAAGAAGCGTACGCCGCGCGCGGCCTCTTGTGTCGTGCAGGTGCGGTGAATCGGGATCTTTTCGTAAACCTTCTCTTTGATCTGGTCGGCAACCGTGCCCCACATTTCGGTGCCCATCGCACCGATAGCAACGACGTTCACCGTGATGTTGTTGCGCGCCACTTCGACTGCAAGCGCTTTGGTGAAACCGATGACTCCAACCTTCGCCGCCGCGTAGTTCGATTGGCCGAAGGTGAACAC
>JBEKHC010000077.1:0-25558 GCA_050012475.1 Candidatus Velthaea sp. | reverse complement strand
GGTCTCGCGCAGCGATGCAACGGCTTGCGAGAGATTGCGGTCCGACCGGTAGATCGTCTTGTACGCTTCTTTGAGTTCGTGCAGCGCGTCGGAACTGAAGCCGTGCCGCCGGAGGCCGACGCTGTTGAGGCCGTAGACCTCAGCGGGGTTGCCCTCGATGAGAAAGAACGGCGGAACGTCCCGCACCACTTTGGTGAAACCGCCGACGAACGAATGTTGGCCGACCCGCACGAACTGATGAACGCCGCTGTGTCCGCCGATGACCGCGTAGTCGTCCACCACGACGTGTCCGGCCAGCTGCGCCAGATTCGACATCGTGACGAAATTGCCGATCGCGCAATTGTGCGCGATGTGCACGTACGCCAGCAGCAGGCAATCGCTGCCGACCGAGGTGGTTTGTCCTTCGCCCGTTGCGCGGTGGATCGAAACGTATTCGCGCACGACGGAGCGCGCGCCGATCGTCGTGTAGGCGACTTCCCCGGCCGCCTTGCGATCCTGCGACGGCGCACCGATCGACGCAAACGGAAAGATTTCGGCCTCTTCACCGATCGTCGTATGGCCGTTGATGACGACATGCGCGAGCAGCTTCGCGCGCTCGCCGATGACGACGTGTTCGCCGACGAGCGAGTAGGGCCCGATCTCGGCGCTGCGCGCGACGCGCGCCGACGGATGGACGATCGCCGTCGGATGGATCATTGATGTAAGATCGAAGCGTCGTTAGCGAACGCCGACGGATCGACCGCGATCGAGAACGACAGCTCGGCCGAGCACACGAGTTTGCCGTGAACTTTGGACTCGACGAACACCCAGCCGATATTCAAGCGCGTTTTGACCACCGTCGCTTCCATCAGGAGCTGATCGCCCGGAATGACCGGCCGACGGAACTTCGCCCGGTCGATGCCGGCGAGATACGGAATCTTGCGCGCCATGTCGCCCGAGGCCAGGATCGCGATGCCGCCGACTTGCGCCATCGCCTCAATGATGTACACGCCCGGCATGACCGGATTGCCCGGGAAGTGTCCGGCAAACATCGGCTCGTTGATGGTGAGATTCTTGTAGCCGCGGGCGAACTTCATCGGTTCGAAATCGGTGATGCGGTCGACGAGCAGCATCGGGTAGCGGTGCGGCAAGATCTTCATGATCTCGCGCGCGTCCAAAGTTGACACGTTTTTCTCCGGGCGCGCTAGTGCGGTGTCACTAAGGAGAGACGGCAGCTGCGCGCGCGGCCGCGCCGCCGGGACGGAGTTCGCGAACGGCCATGCAATGCAGTTTGTGACCGCTCTTGATCGCGATGACTTCGCACTGCGGGTAGGCGCCCAAGAGCGCGAAATCGCCGACCAAGTCGAGGATCTTGTGACGGCAGGGCTCGTCGGCCGAGCGCAGCGGCGCCAGCGGACCGTCCGGACCGAAGACGACCGCGTTTTCGAGCGTTCCGCCCTGCGCCAAGCCGCGCCGAATGAGCGCCTGAACTTCGTGCTCGAAACCGAAGGTTCGGTTGGGGGCAATCTCCGTGCAGTAGGTCGCCGGATCGATTTCCATGTCGCGATACTGCGCGCCGATCGGTTCGTCGTAGTCGACGGTCATGCGGATCCGGAACGTCGAGGCCGGGACGACGATGAGCAGTTTGTCGCCGTCGCGGAACAGATACGGACGGGTTGGGATGAATCGCTCGCGCGGTTCATGCTGCACGGTCGTGCCGACCGCGGCGATGGCTTCGGCAAAAAGTTTCGCGCTGCCGTCCATCACCGGAATCTCCGGTCCATCGACGCAGAGCAGCGCGTTGTCGATGCCCATCCCCAAGATCGCCGAGAGCAGGTGTTCGACCGTGGAAACCGTCCGGTCGCCCACGCCCAGCATCGTCGCACGCCGCGTGTCGACGACGTAATCGGCGCGCGCGGGAAACTCCACCGCGCCGTCGAGCCGGAAACGTAAGCCCGCCCCCGCCTTTGCCGGCACGATCCGCACGCGGCCGGGGAGACCCGTATGAAGACCTACGCCCGCGAATTCGATCGCGTCGCGCAATGTCGATTGATATTGCAGATTCTTACTCCGCGTTGTCGCCGGCTGAGCCTTCCAGCGCGTCGACCCGAGCAAAAAGCTTCGGAAGCTTGCGCAGCAATGCCTGTCCTCGGAGTTCGTCACGATGCGCCCGCGCTGGCCGGCCGCTCACCATCATTCCGTCCGGGACATCTCCCCAGATGTGACTGGCACCGGCGATGACGACCCGCGAGCCGACCGTGATGTGGCCCTTGAACGCGGCCTGACCGCCGATTTGAACGTAGTCGCCGATGATCGTCGTTCCTGCCATTCCGGTCATCCCCGCGATGGCAGTGTGCTTCCCGATCCGGCAGTTGTGACCGATCTGACATAAATTGTCGATTTTCGTGCCCTCGCCGACCGACGTCACGCCGGTCTGCGCGCGGTCGATGCACGTGTTCGAACCAATCTCCACGTCGTCGGCCAGCTCTACCGTGCCGACCTGGGGAATCTTGCGCAGCGCGCCCTCGACGAACGCCCACCCGAATCCGTCGCTGCCGATCGTCGCGCCCGACTGCAGGACGACCCGGTTGCCGGTCCGGCAGCGGTCGAGCAGCACGGCGCGCGGATGAAACAGGCAGTCATCGCCGACGATGGCATCGGCCCCGATCACGACGCCCGCACCGAGCACGGTCCGGTCGCCGATCCGCGCGCGCTCACCGACGTACACGTGGGCGCCCAGCGCAACGTCGCTTCCGAGCTGCGCGCTCGGTTCGATGACGGCGGTCGGATGAATCCCCGGCGCCAAGCGGGGCGGCTCGAGCAAGGCAAGCAGATCGGCAAGCGCGACGCGCACCGAGCCCACGACCAGCAGCGGCTTCGCGTAAGCCGCGCCCTCGTCGACGAACTGCGCGTCGGTGAGGATCGCTGCAGCCTTCGACGCCAGCGCCAGCCGCAGGTAACGCTCATCGGTGGCAAAGGTCAAGGTCCGCTCGTCGAGGTCGTCGATCGCGGCCAGCCGGTCGACGCTGACCGTCGGATCGCCGATGACGCGGCCGTCGATGTGCTGCGCGAGCGATCCCAGCGTCCCCAGCGCTCCGGTGGTCACGGGGCGGGGGTCGCCTTTTCTTCGATCTTGAGAATCTTCTCGATGTCGGTGGTGACGTCGACGCCGCCGTAGCCGACGTATTGGCGGGTGAAGACGTAGGTGAGACCTTTGTCTTTGGCGACTTGCTGCGCGGCGTTCGAAACGTCGTCGGTCAACTCACGTTGGGCGCTGACATACCGCTGCTGCAGTTGCGCGATCTGCTGCGCTTTCTGCGCGTTGGACGCGTTGGAGCGCTGGATCGCAGCTTCATCTGCGGCGATCTGGTTTTGATAGTTTTGGAATTTGGGCCAGTTGCTGGTGATCCGCGCCGTGTCGATCAAACCGATGGTCGATTTGGGCGCCGGCGGCGCACATCCCGCGATCAGCGCCGAACCGAGGACAACCATGAGGATGCTACGCACCGGCACGCGACTCGCTTTCATTCGTGAAGACTTTCAAGATCTTTCATCGCGTCCGACGTCAGATCGACCCCGCCCGCATTTGCGACCGGATCGGTGACGACCACCGAGATCCCACGCGCCTGCGCCAGCAGCCGGACTTCGCGCCCGATTTGCGCGACCATTTGCCCGTACAGATCGGCGCGCTTCTTGGTCAGGCTCGCAATCTGCGCGGCCGCGCCGGCTTGGGCCGAAGCGTCGATCCCGCGCAATTGTTCGTAACGCCGGCGCAGGTCCTCGCGCGTGCGGGCGAAATCGGCGATCGTCGATTTTGCGTCGCGGTTGAATTCGTTTTGATAATTGTCGTGCAGCGCTTTGATGGTCGTTCGCAGTTGGGGTGAAAGGTTCGCATTCTTCGCTGCGGCCGGCGCTGCGCCGGGAATCACGACGACCGCGGGTGTGCCGAACTCTCTGCGAATGTCTTGTTCGCGCCCGTTGAGCTTCGCGACGGAGCGGCCGTGAATCTCGGCGGCCTTGGCTTGCATCTCCCGCTGCACTTGCGCCCGCAGCTGCGCGGCCAACGTCGCCAGCGTCTGCGAATCGCGGTTCTTGAGCGCGGCGAGCGCATCGGCTTCACTGCGGTCGAGCGCCGCGAGTTGACTGCGCACCGTATCGCGCTGCGTATCGTCGAGCGCAAGGCTCGAAAGCCGGGTGCGCAGCGAGAGCCGCGCCGGCGCATCCCGGTTCGCCTGGTCGAGCGACAACGCCGACTCCTTGGCCTGCAGCTCGTCTTGCTTGGCGCGGAACTGCCGTCCGGCGCGATCCGCGAGCGTCTTTTGCGCGGCTTGCAGTTCGCCGTTATCCTGCGCAACGAGCGTCTTGCGATAACTGTCGAAATCGCGGCTGGCCTGCGCGGCCACACTGCGCGATTGCGATTGGGCCGTGCGGTCGATCTGCTGCGCGATCTCCGCGGCCGACGGCGCGTGACCGGCCGGTGCGGCCAAGGCCAGCGCGATCGCCTGCTGTTCGCGCGCTTGATAGGCCTGCGATTTCTGTGCCAGGACCCGGCGCGTGTGCTCCGCCGCCGCGTTCAGCTCGCTCTGCAGCGCCGCTTCGGCCTTCACGATCGCCGCGTCGGGCTTGGCGACATCCGGGACGACGGTGCGCAAATTCAGCGCCTGGATGCTATTGTCGTACCCGGTAAGCTGGGAGTACAGCGGATGGTGCCGCACGAGATCGGTCATGCGCACGTAGCCGACGGTTCCGCCGCTGCTGACGACCGCCGGCGGCGCGGTCGCGGCCGGTTTGGCGCACGCGGCGAGTGCCCCCAGAGCGAGCACCGCAGCGCCGGTGCAAACCGCCGCTGACGGGCGAGCAGGTGTACCTATTTGAGCGCCGCCGTTACGTCGGACGTGATGTCCTGGCCGCCGTAAATGATGTTGCCGCGATCGATCACCAGCGTCAGCCCCTTCTTTTTCGCGACGTCGCCGATGACGCCGCGCGTCTGATCGACGACGGGCTTGATCAACTGGTCCGATTTGGCATCCAGCGATTTCTTGTAGTCGGTGAAAATCGCTTGGCGTTCGGTGTCGGTTTTGGCGGCCTTGAGTTTGGCCTGTGCCGCCTTCTCTTCGTCGGCCTTGAATTTGGCGAAGTCGGCCTGCACGGCTTTCACCTTGGCGAGATCGTCGATCGCGCGCTGGTCGACGTAGCCGACACTCGATGGGCCCGGCGTCGATGCCGGCGGCACCGGATCGCCCGGGCTCGTCAAGAGATCGCGGACGCTGCCGGTGATATCCGTGCCGCCGAAGACCACGATCCGCTTGTCGACGATCACCGACAAATTCTTGCTCGACGCGACCGACGCGATCGCGACCTGCGCTTTGCTGAGCAGCGGTCCCACCAGACGCTGCTGCTCCTCGGCCATCCGGCTTTGGAACTCTTGCGCTAGTTGAGCTTGCCCAGCTGCGTTGGCATGGTGCGCGCGGGCGACGTATTGGCTTTGCAGTTTGCGCCCGAAATCGGCGAACTGCCGGTTCGCCGTTTGGAAGCTCGGCAACGCCGCCAACACGCCTTGGTCGACGAACCCGATATCGGTGACGTCGGCCGCCAGCGCCGCCGGCGCCGCCAGGAAAGCAGCCGCCGCGGCAACGAGCGCGAACGCGCGGCCGGCCGAAACGAAGCGATGTGTCATCCTAAAAACTCTGGCCGATACCAAATGCGGTGTGGGTACCCTCGGAACCCTTCGCAAAATCGAGCCGGATCGTTCGCAGCCCCAGCTGCGGAACGTCGAAGCGCAGCCCGACGCCGACGTCGCTGTGGAAGATGAAATTAGCGTAGTTGACGAGGTTCCCATTCGTGTCGACGCCGGCGGTCGCGCCGCGAATCCGCGTTCCGCCGCTGTCGACAAAACCGACGACCGAAAACTTTCGGTCCGACGTGAGCGGCACGCGGAGTTCGGACTGGAAGAGCGCCTCATCGGTTCCATAGAAGACGTCCGTATACCCGCGCAAATCCTGATCCGAGAAGGTGAAAATCTTATTGGTCGGGATCGCCCCCGTCGACGTGCCGCCGCGGAAATGGACGCCGAACGTCGAGGCCCGGCCGACCGGAAAGAACTTCGCGAGGTCCAGAACGTACTGATCGTAGATGAACGCCGAACCGAACGCTTTGGAACTGATCTCGTCCGAGAAGGTGGCGTTCACGCCGCGGCGCGGGTTGAAGACGTCGTCGCGCGTGTCGACCCCGAAGCCCAGCGAGATCGAGTGCAAGGCATAGTTCTTGCCGGCTTGGGTCACGGCCAGCGAGGGCGCCGTGATTCCCAGCGCCGACGTATCTTGGCAGGTCGAGGATAAGATCGAGGTTCCCGCCACGCAGGCGTTGCCGATGAGCGACGTGTCGTTCGAGCTGCCGAAGTAGTACGGTGAGGGGACCTGCGCCTCGGATTCCACCGAGGAGACATTAAGCCCCAGCGATGCGCGCAGGATGTCGTTGAGCCGCCGCCCGGTGGTGAGGTTGATGCCCGTGGACCGGGCTTGATACGTCGCGGCGACGCCGCTCACTTGGGTTGCGGTGGTATTCGCCGTGGCGGGCGGCAGGATCGAGACTTCGATGGGCGCGCCGGTCGGGACCGCCGTCGCGTGCGCCGCGGGCGTCGGCGTCGGCACCACATAGACGGGATAGTAATTGGTCTGGGCGTTCGTGAAGATCGTCCCGCCCAAGCTGTACTTCTGCGATTGCTCGGTCTTCCCGAAATAAGGAATCGTGGCCGAGATCGAGGCGTCCGAGATGCGCGCGCCGCGTTCGAGCTTGATCGACCCGCCGTTGCCGGTGCCGTTGATGTTGTTTTGCGAGTACGAAACCGTCCCGGTCAACCCGGTGCCGGTCAAACCGCCCGAATACCCGGCGCCGATTTGCGCCGTCCCGGTGCGCTGCTCTTTGACTTGCCAGTCCAGCGTATGGAGCGCGGGCTTGGACGGATCCGGGCCCGGCTTGTCGTTGAGTTCGACTTTTTCGAAGAAGCCCAAGTTGTTGAGCCGGTCGTAGTCGCGGCGGACCCCCGAATCGGTGATCAGCATGCCCGGGCGCAAGCGCAGTTCGCGGCGGATCACGTCGTCGTGCGTAATCGTGTTCCCGGTGATCTCGACCGCCCCGACGCGCATGACCGAGATCGTGTACCGAACGTCGGCCGTGCCGGCCTTGAGGTCGATGCTCGACTGATCGATCCCGGCTTCGAAGTCACCGATTTGCAGGTCGTACTGTTTGTAGAGATCCTTGAGCCGGTCGACGTCCTTATCGCGCTGGTCCTCCGAATACGGCGTACCGGGCTTGGTCATCAGCACCGACCGGATCAAGTTCGGGTTGAGCAGCGGATCGCCCAGCGGCGGCTCCGAGATCAGGACATTACGCACGATGAGCCCTTCGCGGAGCGTCAGCGCAAGGATACCTTGGCGGTCGATGTTGACGTCGGCGACGTGGGTGGGCACCTGGCCGCCGTACCCGATTTTGTCGTAATACGAATTGATCTTGAGGACGTCTTGCTGATACGTCTTGAGGTTGAAGACTTGGCCGACGGCCGTGTCCATGAGCGCCAAGAGCGTGTCGGCTGGGACGTGGGCATTTCCGGTGAAATTGATCCGGGTGACGACCGGATTCTCGATGACCCGAAAGGTGATCGCGACTCCCTCCGGGCGCTGTTTGATGACCGGCGGCGCCTGATCGGCAAAAAAGCCGAGGTCGTTGATCGAGCGGAGGTCATCCTGCACGACGGCGGGACTGAACGGGTCGCCGACTTTGGTCTTGACAACGGCGAGAATGCGATCCGTCGCGATGTGGCTGTTCCCCGTCACTGACACGGAGACGACCGTCGGAGCCTGCGTCTGCGAGATCGCCGGGGGCATGAGCAGACCCAGGAACACCAGCGCCGTGAGCACGATGCGTTGCGCGCGACCAGACCAATCGAACAAGCTCTTACGTCCTTACTGCACTACCGGAAACGGCACTACCGGAAACGGCCGTCGAACGTCGCCGCGACACACCGGCATCGGCAGCCAATAAAGCTCCGACCCGCGCCTGCGAGAAACGTCTGTCCCGGTACATCGCATGCGCGCGCGACCCTAGTTTTTCGCGACGCGTCGTGGGAGTAACGCGCAAATCCCGAGCCGCGTTCCCGCGCCCGAAGTTACACGATTGGTCTGTGACGGCCTTGTGAGCGGCCGCAAACACCCCTCAAAAACGGCGGTTGAAATTGAGCGAGACGCCCGAGCGATTGCCGAGCGGCTGGACGCTGGTCAACCGGCGGGTCGAATTGAGGAATTCTTCGCCCGGGGTCTGGTTGGTGATCAGCGACGTGATCCCGTTCTGCTCGTAGTAGCTGAAGTTGAGGGCCTCGTACGGCTTGGGCTCGAGCTCGAAGCCCAGATTGGTGCGTTCGGGATAACTGACGGTCTGGCTCAAGAAGGCATAGAAATCGCGTTTGCCGATCTGGCGCCGCAGCGAATACCCGATTCCGCCGCCGTAGTCGACCGTGAACTGGATATCCGACAGGCCCAGGGTTTTCTCGAACACGCGCTCGATCGGGCTGAGCGCGCGCTGGGTGAACTGACCGTTGAGCAGCGAGAAGACTTCCTGGTTGAACGAGATCGCGCTGACCTGCTCGGGGGTAACGCCCGGCGGCAGCAGCGCGTTGGTCTCGCCCGGGGCACCGCGTAAGACCGGCGAGCCCGGCCCGCCGTTGAGATTGAAGTTGACGGCCCCCAAGAGCGCCGGCACGTCGAGGAGCAAGCCGACGATCTGCTCCTGCGAGTACGCGGGATCCGACGAGTACGTCACCTGCAGGTTGTTGTTGTCGGCAGTTCCGCTCACGGTCACGATGATGTTGGCGCTGCCCGCGATATTCCGGCTGGGGTCGGGGTCGGGGTTGGTGACCCGCGACATCGCGCGCGCCTGGACCGTCGGGATCGCGCCGTCGGCCGGATTGAAGGAAACCGCGGCGTTGACGATCCGAAACACGTGGTTGTAACTCGAGATCGTTCCGTCGGTGGCCGAGAAACTGCCGGCCAGGCGCGGAGCACGCAGATCGCCGCTGAGATCGACGGCTCCCTCGGCCCCGATGTCGACGATTGAACTGCGCACGCGCACGTTGTCCCCCGCGATCGCGCGAAGGTGAAACGCGGGATTCCAGCGCAGGTCACGGGCGGCCGCAGTGCCGGCTGCCGAACCGCTGCCGTAGACCGCCGAGACCGGGATCACGGCATCGCGCAGCGTCACCTGACCGCTCACGACCGGCTGGGCGCCCCCACCGGCGACCTCGAGCTTGCCGTCGATCGTTCCGCGACCGTAGGCCGGGAAATCGAGCCGAGCCGCTTTTGCTTCGACCGACGCGCGATAGCGGGCTCCGGTCTGATTTCCCAGCGGCAGTGTCAGCGCCCCGGCGGCGTCGAGCGTCCCGCCGCCGACATCGGCGTGCAGGGACCGCAGCGCCACCCGGCTGCCGGCGAAGCTGACGCTGGCGCCGACGTTCTCGATCGGGGCGCGCTCGAACGGCGAGGCGTACGATCCGTTCGTAACCGTCAGCGAACCCAACAGGCGCGGCCGATCGACCGTGCCTTCGACCCCGAACCGCCCATTGACGGCTCCGTCCAGCTTCGTTCCGGCCGGGAGCAGCGGGGCGAACTGCGCGAGGTCGACATCCTGCGCGGTCACGTCGACGGACAGCGGAGCGCGCGGCGGCCCGATGCCGAGCGGCTGTAGCTGGAGCGGCAGCGATCCGGCAACGAACGCTTGACCGCGCTCGAACTCCACATCGACGTCGCGCAGCTCGACTGCCCGGCCCGCCAGCGCCAACGCCCCGATCGTGCGGGGGACGACGAATCCGCCGTAACGGGCGTCGCGCAGATCGAAACCTCCCTGGAATTTTGGGGCGCCGCGCACCCCGCCGACTCGAATATCGGCATCGAGCGCGCCGGCCAGATCGAGTCTGCGCGTCGCCGGTACGAACGCGCGCGCGGCAATCCCGACGTCGTCGCTCGTCACCCGCAGATCGAAGGCCAGCGGATCCGTCGAGCTCAAGCCCAGCTTCCCGTTTCCCGCCAGCTGGGCGAAGCCGAGATCGGCGTCGGCCGATCGCACCTCGACGATCGAGCCGCGGCTCTGCGCGCGCAGGTGCGCCGCGTTCACCGCGAACCCGTTGACGACTGCGCCGGCCAGGGTCGCGTCGATATCGGCTGCCAGCTGCGGAAGCCGGCCGCGAACGCCGATGCGGGCGTCGAGCCGCCCCGCCACCGGCGCACTCGAGCCAAATGCGGGAAGCCACGTGCCGAGCTCGATACCCGCGAAGGTTGCCCGCGCATCGTAGTTCGCGGCGGCGAAGGCGCGCCGGAGATCGCTCCCCCCAGCCGGCGTGACGGCCATCGTCGCGTCGAACTTTCCAGCCGCGTTCTCCACGCTCGCTTGACCGGCGATCGTCCCGCCGCGCGTCCGCCACTGCGCGTTCGCCCGGCCCAGAGCGAAGGTGCGGTAGCGCAAGCCCTGGAGATCGAATTGGCCGCTCGACGTCAGGCGGCGGCCGGCGGTTCCCACGCTGAACCCAATGGGGCCGCGGCCCGCGAGGGTATCGCTGGCATCGAAAAAGTCGTTGAAGTCGGCCAAATCGGCCGCCGCCGCATGCGCGGAGAGGTCGAACGCGCCCCGATCGACGCTGGCGGCAACCGTGGCCGTCGTCGAGCCCACGGTGATCGTCCCGTCACGCGCGGCGACGCCGTCGCCGTCGAGCACGATCTGCGCGGCGGCGGCGCGGAACGCCAGCCCGTTGTACCGGCCCTCCGGAGCGCGCACCAGACCTTCCACGAACGGCCGGGCCCCAGTGCCGTGCACGTGGAGATCGGCGTCGAACGTTCCAGCCAGATTGCGCGCGGGCAAGTTCAAGTCGCGGCGCAGCAGATCGATGTCGCCGAACGGGACGCGCGCGGCAACATCGTAACGCAACGCGCCCGCGCCGATCCCGTCGATCGAGCCGTCGAGCCGTCCGTAGGTCGAGCCCAGTGCGCCGGTTGCCCCGGCGATGCGGGCCAGTGACCCGGCGAAATCGATGCGCGCGTCGCCCGCAATGCGATAGCCGTGAGCGCGTCCGTCGGTGACGGCCAGCGTTCCCGCAAAACGCGGCGAGCGGCCGCGCAAGTCCGCGACGCCGTAGGCGGAGACCTTTCCCGCATCGAGCGGCAACCCGGTTCCGCGAAACGCCGCGGAGGGAAGGTCGGGAGCCGAAACCGCGACCCTCCCGGCTGATTCGGCCGCCACCGCATGCCGGCCCCCGACGCTGCCCGTCGCCGTGATGAGGTGAAATGTCCGGCCGTGGACCGCGATTGTCCCAGCGGCCGAATCCAGGGCCACGCCGCGCACGCTGCCGTTCTGCAGACGAGCACCGGGAGATTGCACGACGACGTCGCCGCCATCCACCGTGGCACGCACCTCGCCCCGGACCGCGCCATGGGCCTGTTGCCGGCCGGTGAACGGAACGAGCCGATCGAGCGACCCATCGTACGCTCCCCGCAGTGCGAATGCCGAGCTCGACACCGCGGCCGTTCCGCGAAACCGTCCGACGGGACCGTCGGTCTCCAGCATCTCCAGCCGCAGATCGGCCAGGTTACCGCCCAGCCGAGCGCGTCCGCGGCCGAGGCGCGCGCCGGCAACACGCAGATCTCGTCCGCGCAGCTCTCCAGTCAAGCCGAACCGGTCCGATGGCCCGCCACCGGCGACTTCGCCGTCGATCACCCCCGCGACCGGCGGGAAAGCCGGAACGCTTAGTCCGGGGAAGCGGGCAGCGATCGACGGGACCGCGACCCGATACGCCCGCGCGGAGATCCATGCCGCGCTTTGCGAGGTCGGCCGTTCGAGCCGCAGCGCGCCGATGAGCGACGAGCCGTCCCGGCGCGCCAGGGCGAACGGGCCGAACTCTCCGACGCCGCGCTCGTCGATGGCGAACATCCCGTTCCCGGTCACGTCGGCGCTCGCCAGCCCCAGCGCGCCGCGGGCCCGGTAGCCGTCCGCTCCGCCCGTGATGAGCGCCAGGGCATCGACCGACGCTTCGGGCGCGACGTTCTCGGCGTACGGAATGCTCCGGCCCGGCGCGCTGGCCGAGGCCACGACCGCGGAGTCCAAGGCGGGTCCGCCAAGCAGAAAGCGCGCTCCGACCCCGAGCGTCGCCGCGCCGTAGCGCCCGCGCACGCCGTCGAGGACGACGCTGCCCGCGTGGTAATCGACCCGCCCCGTGACGTCCGAAAGCGGCGAGCGGGCATAGCTGCCGTGCGGAATGCGCAGCGCCGAACGAATGAGAAGGTTCGCGACCGGCGCCTCCAGCAGCGTCTCGACGTGGGCTGCGCCGCGCACCGGCTGATGTTGGGAAAAGGCGAAGAGCTCGCGCAGGGCATCGAGGTCGGCATCGGCGCGCAGCCCCAGGCGCAAGGTGGGATGCAGCCGGTCGAAGGCGCCTCCGCGCGCGACGACCGGGAATCGGCCGATCGTGGCGTCCAGCCGGGTCGCCCAGACGCCGTCGTCGGTGAGCGTGATCCGGCCGCGCATGTCGCGGACCGGTTTCCGCAGCGCGGCGATTGCCAGGCGGCCGCTGGTGAGGTCGGCCTGGCCGCCGACATGCAGTTCGAGCGGTTGATGCGGCGCGATGTCGAGCGCATAGATCCGGATCTCGAGGGCGTGCAGCAAGCCGTCATCGACCCGGACGGCGCTGCTGTGCTGAAGAAAACCGAGCGCGCCGCGCACCGGCAGCTCCGGGGCGGCGACGCGGACGTTCGCCGCACCGCGGGGAACGTCGACCATGCCGTCGAGCGCGATCGGCCACGCCTGGACGGCCGCGGTCTGCGTTTGGCGGCCGATCAGCCGGGCGCCCCCGTGGAAATCCGAGCGGCCGGCGGAGCGGAGACGCCCGTCGACGGCGAGGCCCACGATGCGCTGTTCGGCCAGATCGCCCAGCACCGGGCCGCGGTCGACGAGCCGGATCTCGCCGTCGCGAACCTGCAAGGCCAGATCCCACGGCACGCCGGGCGCGCGATCGCTGCCTGACGCCCCGGTCCCTCCCGCTCCCGAACCCGAGCCGACGTTGTATGTCCCGTCGGCATGCCGTACGAGCGTGAAGACGAAGCCGTCGGCGCTCAGCGCGGAAAGCCCAAAGCGTCGTGCTCGCTGCGTGATCAGATCCGGCAGCGAATAACGCAGGACGACGCGCCGGGCTTCCAGCAACGGGTCGTCTGTGCGCGTGCGAACGTCAAGGCCGGTCACCACGCTGGCCGTCCAGCCGAGATGGAAGGAGCCGATGCGCACGCGATCCCCCGTCGCGAACGCGACGCCGGTTTTGAGGACTGCGCCGACGATCGCGTGGCGAGCGACGAACGCCGCCACGGCGAACAGGCACGCGAGCGCCGCGACGATCGCGAGGCGCCGCGATCCCGGCCTGCGGCCCGACGGCCCGGCGGACGCGCTAGGCGAAACCCGCACGCCGGCGTCCGGACGATTGCGGCCGTCGGTCTTCATCTTCTGCGGTGAACGTGCAAGAGCGCACGCTGCTCCTTACAAGATTCTACCGAGCGCCCGGAGCGGCTGGCGCCCTCCGCCGCGGGCACGTCGACGGCGCGATCACAGATCGAGGTTCTTTACCGTGCGCGCATAGGCTTGGATGAATTCTTTTCGGGGTTCGACTTTATCGCCCATGAGCGTCGTGAACATTCGTTCGGCGTCCTCACTGGCTTCCTCGAGGTTGACTTGTTTGAGCCGGCGGGTCTGAATCTCCATCGTGGTCTCGGCGAGTTGCTGCGCGTCCATCTCACCCAAGCCCTTATACTGCTGAACTTGAAACTCTTTGGGATCGCGTCCGTCGAATATCTTGTTCAACTCGGCGTCGTCGAACGCGTACCATTGGTGCTTGCCGCGCTTGACGCCGTACAGCGGGGGCATCGCGATGTATACGTAGCCGCGTTCGACGAGCTGTTTCATCTGCCGATAGAAGAACGTCAAGAGCAACGTCCGAATGTGCGAGCCATCGACGTCGGCATCGGTCATGATGATGATCTTGTGATAGCGTGCTTTGTCGATATTGAATTCGTCACCGAATCCCGTGCCGAGCGCCGTGATCATCGTGCGAATCTCTTCGTTTGAGAGCACCTTGTCCAGCCGTGCTTTCTCGACGTTGAGAATTTTTCCGCGCAACGGCAAGATCGCTTGCGTATTGGGGTCGCGCCCGCCCTTGGCCGTACCGCCCGCCGAATCACCCTCGACGAGAAACAGTTCCGATAAACGCGGATCTTGGTTCTTGCAGTCAACGAGCTTGCCCGGCAAGCCGCTGCCGTCGAGCGCGTTTTTCCGGCGTGATAAGTCGCGGGCTTTCTTGGCGGCTTCGCGCGCACGCGATGCCTGCATGCACTTTTCGACGATCGTGCGCGCAAACTTCGGATTCTCTTCGAGAAAAAATTCGAGTCGCTCTTGGACCAGGTTGTAGACGATCGGGCGGATCTTGGCGTTACCGAGCTTGGTTTTGGTTTGACCTTCGAACTGCGGGTCTTGCAGTTTGACCGACACAATCGCGGTCAAACCTTCCATGCAATCGTCGGTCGACAGATTCGCGTCGTTGTCCTTGAGCATGCCGCGCTTGCGCGCGTACGTATTGACTTGATTCGAAACCGCGGTTCGAAAACCGGTGAGGTGCATTCCGCCTTCCATCGTATTGATGTTGTTGGCATAGGAATACACGACTTCGTTGTAACCGTCGGTCCATTGCAGCGCGCACTCGACGACGACATCGTCGCGCTCGCCGTTGGTTGAAATGACCGGCGTCAACTCATCCTTGTTGTCGTTGAGCCACTCGACGAACGAGACGATCCCGCCTTCGTAGAGATAAGTTTTCTCTTTGCGTTCTTCGCTGCGCTCGTCAACGAGCGAGATATGCAGCCCGCGATTGAGAAAAGCCAGCTCGCGCAAGCGCTTCTCGAGCGTGTTCCACGAGAATTCCAGCGTCTCGAAGACTTCGGGATCGGGTTTGAAAAGCTGATACGTGCCGGTGCCGTCGACCCGGCTCAGGCGCCGCAGCTTCTGGGCCGTCGCGCCTCGCTCGAACCGAATTTCGTAGAGGTATCCGTCGCGCTTGACCCGCGTTACCATCGTTTCCGAAAGGGCATTGACGACCGAGATGCCGACACCGTGCAGGCCGCCCGAAACTTTGTAGCCGCCCTTGCCGAATTTCCCCCCGGCATGGAGGATCGTCATCACGACCTCGACGGCAGGCAGCCCTTCTTCGGCCATCATGTCGACTGGGATGCCGCGCCCGTCGTCCTCGACCGAACACGTTCCGTCCTTGGCTAAGACAACCGCGATATGCGATGCGAAACCCGCCAGCGCTTCGTCGACCGCGTTATCGACGGCTTCGTACACCAGTTGGTGCAGACCGCGCTCGCTCGTATTCCCGATATACATACCGGGACGCTTGCGCACGGCCTCAAGCCCTTTGAGAACCTCGATTTGTTCGCCGGTATAATCAGCCATTCCGATCTGACATCTTCGCCATTGGCCGAGCGTATGACTTTAGACGTGCGTGAAAACTCAGCACGCATACCTCATTTGTGACGATCGCTTGACGCAATCGTTGCGTTTAGTGTCGCCCCGGGCCGCGAATCCCCGCTACTCGCCCCGTTCGACCTTGCGGATGAATTCGTAGAGTTCGCCCAGCGCATTGCGTCGGATGGGCGAGTCCATTTGCAGCCGGTTGGGGTGCAGCTTGGTTTCGAGCAAGACGTACGAGCTGGCGATCTTGCGCAGCCGCGCTCGGTCGGGAGCGATCGGCCGCGGCAACTCGGCGCGCCGGCGCGCGAGCGCCATTTCGTCCCACCATGAGCGAAGCAGGCGGCGGCGGATGACATCGTACGTCGCCGCGTCGAGTTCGGGCAGTGCTTCCAGGACGTCTTGCGGCCGCAGCCACGGAGCGTCGAAAAGCAAGCGCTGGCAGCGCGCTTCAAGTCCGGCGCGGGCCCAGTCCGCGCAGGGCACACAGCGCTCGCCGCCGGCGCGCACCTGCGCCCCGCAGCCCGCGCAAAAGCGTCCCCCGCGTGCGGCGTGCGCCGAGCGTGAACGCATGACCGCCGCGCGAAAGCGCGCGAACGCTTCCTGCGCATCCAGCGGCGCAGCGGCGTCCGCAGCTGCATCGTTCTTACGCGCCGGGCTGCGCGCCGCGGCGGCGCGCCCGCCGGGCTTCGTCCGGATCGTACCGACGCGAAAACGTAACCGCACGATCGTCCCGGCCGGGACCAACTCGCTGATGCCGCGGACGATTTGCGGTTCGAGGAACGCGAGTTGATGGCTCCAGGCACTCGAACTCGTCGTGACCACGAGCGTATCGTTGGCCAACGCGACCGGCACGGCGGCGCGCGCGACGTCGCTTCCGACGAGACGGCTCCATGCCGCGCGGACGATGGTCAACGGATCCCCGCCGCCCGTACGCGGGGCCCACGTAACGAGCGCGTCGTCGATCCGGGTCAGCATTCCCGTCGTGCCACGCGCCCCTCGCGCACGCAAAAGGCCGTCATTGCCGGTGCGAATCCGTGCGGCAACTCGGTCGTCGTGAGAAAGGCCTGCTCGAACGAACCCAGCGCAGCCAGGAACCCCCCGGCGCGCTGCGCGTCGAGTTCGGAGAGAACGTCATCGAGCAACAGAATCGGAGCATCGCCCGCCCGCGCGCGCATCACCTCGTATTCGGCAACTTTGAGCGCAAGTACCGCCGTGCGCTGCTGCCCCTGCGAGCCATACGCCGCCAGCGGCCGTCCCTCGAGTTCCAAGCGCAGATCGTCACGATGCGGGCCGATCAGGGTCTGGCGGCGGCGTAGTTCGTGCTCGACGTTGGCAGCCAGGGCTTGGGCAAGATCCTCCTCGCCGGCGTTTGGCGCGTAGCGCACCTCGACCCGCTCGCGCGTTGCGCTCCAGCGCCCGTAGATCTGCGCGACAGCGACCGCCAAATCCGTCGCGAACGAAGCGCGCGCCGCCATCAGCGCGCGGCCCGGCCTGGCGAGTTCGTCGTTATAGGTCAACAGCAAATCGCGATCGGGTGCCACCGCGCCGCGCAGCAGCGCCGCTTTCTGAGCGATCGTCTTTTGATACCGCGCCAGATCGCGGTAGTAGGCTGCCGAGGCTTGCGCAAGCGCGACGTTCAGAAACGTGCGCCGTACCGCCGGCCCGCCCGAAACCAGCGCCAGATCGGCCGGCACGAAGGTGACGACCCGCGCGCGGCCGAGAAAACGCGCAAAGCCCACCGCGGCGCCGTTGACGTCGAACGTCTTGCGCGTCCCGCCCGCCGTCCGGTCGATCGCACACCGCAAACGCACGCGCCCGGCGGCGATCCGCGCCTCCGCGCCGATCTCGGCCAGAGCGGCGCCGGTGCGCACCAATTCGGCCTCCCGGTGGGCGCGAAAGGATTTTCCCGTCGCCAGCATCGCGATCGCTTCGAGAAAATTGGACTTCCCTTGCGCGTTCGCCCCGTAAAAAATATTGAGCCCCGGCGCCGGTTCGACGTCGAGGCTCACGTAATTGCGAAAGTTTGCGAGGCGAACGTTCTCCAAGAGCATCGGCGACGGCACGCGCCCCGGGATTACTGGCGCAACGGCATCAGCACGTACAGCTGCTGACCGCTGTCGCTGGTTTCGAGCGGGCGGATCGCCGCCGGCGAAAGCGGCCCCAAAAACTCCATCACGACTTGCGGCGAATCGACGTGATTGAGGATCTCGACCAGATACCGGGCATTGAACGCGATGGTGAGATCGTCGCCGCTCTGTTCGACTTGCAGTTCTTCGTAGGCGTTGCCGGCGATATCGGAATTCGCCGTGATGATGAGTTGGCCGTCGGCGATCGCGACTTTTACCATCGACGCCCGGTCGCCGGCCACCAGTTCGGCCCGGCGCAAGCCGCCGATGAGCGCGCTGGTGTTGACCGTCACCGAGCGGTCGAACTTGGCCGGGATCACCTGCCCGTAGTTGGGATATTGTCCGTCCACCAACCGCACGACGATCGACGTCGCGTCGGCCGCGATCGCAAGCTGATTGGCCTGCGCACCCAAGGCCGTGATCTCGAGCGTCTCGGTGCTGCCGATGTTCCGCGCCGATTCGGCAAGCGCGCGCGACGGGACGATGTATTTCGCCGATCCCTCGGGGAGCCCGCGTTCCAAACGCGCCGACCACTTCGCCAGCCGGTACCCGTCGGTGGCGACCATCGTGATGTTGTCGCCTTCGATCTCGAGCAGTGTTCCCATCAGGACTGCGCCGCGTGCTTCTTCTCCCGAGGCGGCAAAGATCGTGGCGCCGACCCCTTCGCGAAATTTCTTGGCGTTGATTGCAAACGACGCGCCCTTCTGCGCTGCAGGCAGCGGCGGATACTCGTCGGGCGGCAGCGCGTGAAAGTCATAATTCGAGCGCTCGGCTTTCACCGACGCGCGGGTCGGCGAACCCGTGAGCTCGAGCAGGCCGGCCGGCAGATTGCCAAGATACCCCGAAAACAGCTTGGCGGGCACAGTGACGGCACCGCTCTCCGCGACGTCGGCGGGAAAAGCGTGCTCGAGCGTCAGCTCCAGATCGGTTGCGCGCACTTTGATCGCGCCGTCGTCCGCAGTGAGCAACACGTTGGAAAGGATCGGCACCGTGGTATGGGCGTTGACGATCTTGCTCGCGGCGCCGACCGCCGCAGCGATGTCTTTCGTGCTGCAGGTAAACTTCACTCGTCGTCCACCGTTCCGTCGCGCATGCGACGCAGTCGTTCGTTCTAAAGATACAAAGTTCGTCGTAGTAGCAGTAATGCGGTGCGAACCGTGCACAACGCCGCGGAAGCCCGGTTCGCGGGAGATTGGGGCTGTTTTTGACTGTGGATGGGATCGCGCGCCGGTCCACCGTGTGCACCGTTCACGCGCCGATTCGGTTTATCCACCCCCTTTGAGTGGCCCTGTGCGCGGAAAAGCGTGAAAGTTGGGGACAGCCGGGCTCCGCGAAGCGGAGCCCGTGGCGTTGGGCGCTTTGCGCCGAGCCGCAGTTTCGTTGCTTCGGACACGAGGGCTTGCGGCGCTGGGCGCTTTCTGTGCCGGGGGCAGCATGCCGGGCTTGCCAACGCCGCTGCGTTGCGCTGTGCTGTACGGCAATGGGGCACGGTGTAGTTCCAGCCGGATGAAAACCGGCGCCTTCGCTCCAACCGAGCGGACATTCTGGAACGGCGTGCTGCGACTTCGGGTCGCGCCGAGCGTGTTCGGAAAACTGCGCGCCGGCCGGGGATCAGCCCGCATGTTACGCATATCGGTCGGGACCCTGATGCGGGATGCAGCGCGCGTGGAACTCACGACGGGTGTTCACTCGAGAACGGCCCACGCGCGGCTCGCCGGCAGCCGCGCTGCTGTATGCGCTGACTCAAAGCGCGGCGACGGGCAGCGAGCGCGCAGCAGCCGGTCCGGCGGTCACTCCGTTTGGCACATTGCGATGAGCGAACGAACCTTGTTGCGGTAGGCTTCGTCCCGAGCCATGATGTCTTTGACTTTGTCGCGGGCGTACATGACCGTGGTGTGGTCCTTCTTGCCGAACTCGCGTGCGATCTGGGGCAGCGAACATTCAGTTAGTTCCGCGGCGATGTACATCGCGATGTGGCGCGGCGCCGCCAACCGCTGATCGCGGCGCGGATTGTCCATCTCCTTGACCGACAGACCGTGGGCTTTGGCGACGCGTTCCTTGATGAGCGGGATGGTGATGCGGTGGATCGGGGCTTGCGCGACGGCATTTTTGAGCGCTTCGGCGGCGAGATCGACCGAGATCGGAGAGCGCGTGAGTGACGCGAAAGCGACGACGCGGATCAGCGAGCCTTCGAGCTCGCGGATGTTGGACGGGATGACCTTGGCGATGAAGGACGTGACTTCATCGGGAACGGGAATTTTCTCGGCTTCGGCTTTCTTGCGCAGAATGGCTTCGCGCGTCTCGAGATCGGGGGGCTGAATGTCGGTGAGCAACCCCCATTCGAAACGCGATCGCAACCGCGACTCTAGCGTTTGAATCTCTTTGGGCGGACGATCGCTGGAGATCACGAGCTGCTTTTGGGCTTCATGCAGCGAATTAAAGGTGTGGAAAAACTCTTCTTGGGTTTGTTCCTTGCCTTCGAGAAATTGGATGTCGTCGATGAGCAGCACGTCGACATGCCGGTAGCGATTGCGGAATTCAACGGTTTGGTTGTTTTTGATCGCGATGATGAATTCGTTGGTGAATTTCTCGCTCGACACGTAGACCACGTTCGCGTGCGGGTTAGCACCCAACACCCGGTGGCCGATGGCGTGCATGAGGTGAGTCTTGCCCAAACCGACCCCACCGTACAGAAAGAGCGGGTTGTAGGCTTTGGCCGGCGCTTCGGCTACGGCTTGTGAGGCGGCATGCGCAAAGCGATTGCTGTTGCCCACCACGAACTCGTCGAAGGAATAGCGCGGGTTGAGATTGCCCAACCGCAACTCTTCGGGCTGCGGCACTTGGATTGCCGAAGGAGCCGCGGGGCGCCCGTCGGCGCCGTCACCGCCGTCGGCAACGACGAAACGCAGCGCAATGGCTTCGCCCAATAGCCCGTGAAGGACGTGTGAAATGTCGGTTTTGAGGCGGTTCTCGACCCAATCACGGGCAAAATTCGAGTGCACGGAAAGCACGATCTCCGCCGGGCCCAATTCGACCAGCCGCATCGGCTTGAGCCACATCTCATAGATCGGCTTGGAATACTTACGCTCGAGCTGCTCGAGCGCCGCGCTCCAGAGTTCAACCGTACCCGCCGTTCCGATCGCACTGCTCATGCCAACCTGCCACCACATCCGGCCCTGGGGGACCGCGAAAACGAATCCCCCCGTTCGCGCATGGAACGGGAAAGATGAGCCTCTCGGATTGGCCCGGCAACCAGCGCTTCCTGCGCTTCTTCTAAGCTTTTTTGTGCACTTATCCACAGGCGCAAAGCGGGCTGCGGACGCTTGACGCAACAAGGTTTTCGGCAGTTCTTCGCAAGCCCGAAAGCGCTTCGCCGGACGGCAGGAAACGGTGTGGATTGGGCCTTTTTGAAGCAATGCGAGCGACGCTTTTCCACAGCGTTGTCCACACGTGTGGACAACGTAAGAAGTCTTCGCAGCGCAGGAGAGTTCGCCCCGCGATTCGGGCGGAAGGGTTGACCGGACGACGCTCGCAGCCGTATACTACAGTGCTGCCGCCCAAAACGGCCATTTTTATGTCTGGAGAACCCGTCGAGTGAAGCGCACTTTTCAACCTCATAACCGGCGACGTAAGCGCGTCCACGGCTTTCTTTCGCGCATGGCGACCAAAAACGGGCGCCGGGTGATCGCTGCGCGGCGCAAAAAAGGGCGTAAGCGGCTCAGCGTTTGACGCCGCAGCACCGGGGGTTGGTGCGTGAGGGCTTACGCTTCGCTCCGCCGGCGTGCCGACTTTGCCCGCGTGTCGCGGACGGGTCGGCGGCGTTCGGCGAAGTTCTTGACCTGTCTGACGGTCGACGGGCGTGAGCGCACGCGTATCGGCGTGACGGTGAGCGCTCAAGTCGGCGGCGCGGTCGTCCGCAATCGGGTCCGGCGCCGTCTGCGCGCGATTCTCGACCGCTATCCGTTCGCTACACTCCCGTGGCGTGATATCGTCTTCATCGCCCGGCCGGGGGCCGGCGAACTGAGCTTTACCGATCTCGCAGCACAAGTCGAACGGACCTTCGGGGCGGCGCCGTGAAGCTTCTGGCGGCGCTGATCGTCGGTCTGCTGCGGGCCTACAAGGTGGTCATTTCGCCGTTGCTCCCGCCGGCATGCCGATTTTTGCCGTCGTGCTCGTCGTATGCCGTCGAAGCGATCCAGAAACACGGGGTCGTCCGTGGAATAGTACTTGCCGCGCGGCGCCTGGGGCGCTGTCACCCTTTGCATCCGGGCGGATTCGACCCCGTACCGGCGCCGTCACGAAAGTAGAGTCCCCCTAGGCGTGGGCAACTTCTTCCACCAGTTATTCGTGCCGCTCGTCGCGGCGATGACGTGGGTCCTCACCGAGATCCACTCCGTGATCCCCTCGTACGGCTTGAGCCTGATCGTCCTGGCGCTCGTTGTCCGGCTCGCGCTCTGGCCGCTTTCGCAAGCCCAGTTCAAATCGATGGCGGAGATGCAAAAGCTGCAGCCGCTGCTCAAGGGTTTGCAGGCGAAGCACAAGGGCGATCCGCAAAAGCTCAACGCCGAGACGATGGCTCTCTACAAAGAGCACCAAGTCAACCCGCTCGCCGGCTGCTTCCCCGTAGTGCTGCAGTTGCCGATTCTCATCGCGCTCTACTGGTCGATTCAAGACCGGCTGGTGAACTGCCAGCAGCATCAGCTCGACTGCGACTTCGCCAACGAACATTTCGCCTGGATCGGGTCGGATCTCTCAAAACACCTCGCCCCCGTCGGCGGCATGCCGATCCTCGGCACGAGCTTAGGGTCGACGGATCTGCTGCTGCTCGCCTTGTACGTCGTGTCGATGTATCTGAGCGTGCGCTACGGAAGCCCGCCCTCGAGTGATCCGCAGCAGGCCCAGACGCAAAAAATCATGGCCTTCGTCTCGCCGGCGATGATCGCGTATATCGGGCTCAAATACCACTGGGCCTCGGCGCTGATCCTATACTGGCTGTCGATCAACATCTTCACGATGGGACAGCAGCTGTTCTTGTATCGACGCTACGGATTGGTCGGCCCGAAGTCGCCCGCCGCGCTGGCCGCCGCGGCCGCCGCCGCTGCGCCGGTGAGCGCCGGCGCCAACCCCAAAAATGTTACGCCCAAGAGTGACGCGAACGGGGCCGGCCAATCGCGCAACGGGCGGGCCAAGAAGCGCAGCCTCAAACGTTGACGGATCTGCAGCTGCCGCGCACGGGCGCGACGACGGAGAGGACACCAGCGAAGTGAACGACGATTTTACCGGTGGCGATGCAGCCTCGCGCCGCGCCCACGGTCAACGCCGCCGGGGCGGGCGCCCACCTGCGCCGGGCGGACGCGGTCCGCGCGAGGCAGACGCTGGCGCCCGTCGCCCGTACCCGGCGCGGCGCGAACCCGCCGCCGCCTCGGTCGAACCCGAAGCCGCCAAACCCGCCCGCGCGCTGCTCGAAGAGATTTTGACCCGCATGGGGTTGCGCGACGTCGAGATCGTGTTCATCGCGCGCTCCGAAGGCGAATATTTCGAGGTTCGCGGCCCGGACCTGGCCAACTTGATCGGCCGGCACGGCAACACGCTGGAAGCCGTCAATCTGATCTTCAACAATATCGTCAACGTCGGCGTGCGAAACAACCGGCGCTACTATACGATCGACGCGGAGGGCTATCGGGCGCGGCGCGCGGATCAGCTCAAAACGCTGGCCTTGGCCACGCTCGAGCGGGTGGTGCGGGAGAACCGGCCGATCGAGCTCGAGCCGATGCTGCCCTCGGAACGCAAAATCGTGCATCTGGCCCTGGCCGATTCGCCGTTCGTACGCACCGAATCCGAAGGGGTCGAGCCCGAGCGGCGGCTGGTCGTGTTTCCGAAGGCCGAGTGAGCGCGGCGCTCGGCGCCCGCATCTGTCGTGAGTGAACTCGACACGATCGCGGCGATCGCGACGCCTCCCGGCCGCGGAGCCATCGCGATCGTGCGCTGCAGCGGGCCGGCCGCACGGCAGATCGCCGCCCGCGTGTTTCACTCGCCGAGCCCGCTGGTCGACCGGGTCGCGACGTACGGCGCAATCGTCGACCCTTCGGGACGGCCGATCGATCGCGGACTGGCTATCGCGATGGACGGGCCGCGCACGGCGACGGGCGAGGATGTCGTCGAACTGCACGTGCACGGGTCGCCGGTCACCGCGCGCGAGACCTTGCGCGGGCTTCTGGCCGCGGGGGCGCGGCTGGCCGAACCGGGCGAATTCACGCGGCGCGGCTTTCTGAACGGAAAATTCGATTTGTCGGCGGCCGAGGCGGTCGCGGATCTGATCGCGGCGGAGTCGCGGGCCGCCGCGCAAGCCGCGACCGCCAATCTCACCGGCGGCTTGCGCCGGCTGATCGACGCCCTCCGCAGCGACCTGCGGGCGATCCTCGAAGAACTCGCCGGATCGATCGACTTCCCCGATGAAGTGGCGGCCCCCGACCCCGCCGTCACGCACGCGCGGGTCGTTGCGCTCGACGACCAATTGGCAGCGCTGGCGCGAGAGGGGGAGCATGGACGCATCGTGCGCGAAGGGCTCTCGCTGGCGATCGTCGGTCCGCCCAACGCGGGGAAATCGTCGCTGCTCAACGCGTTTCTGGGGGAAGAACGAGCGATCGTTTCGCCGTTTGCGGGCACGACGCGCGACACGATCGAGGAGGCCTTTTCGATCGACGGCGTGCTGGTGCGGGCGATCGACACGGCCGGCCTGCGCGCGGACGCCGAGGAACTCGAACGCATCGGGATCGAGCGCGCACGCGGCACGCTTGCGGCCGCCGCCCTGGCGCTGGTCGTCATCGACGGCTCGGTCGCGCTGGGTCCGGACGCGCGCGAGGTGCTTGGCGCAACACGGGGGCGGCCACGGCTGGTCTTCTTCAACAAGCGTGACGCCGGCAGCACGGGCTACGAGCAGCGCGAGCTTCCCGAGCTCGATGCCGTCTGCGGTTCGGCGTTCCTCCCGGCGACACTGGAGCAGCTCAAGCGCGAGATCGCCCGCCTGGGCTGGCACGGCAAGGCGATCGATGCGACGCGTCCGTATCTGGCCGGCGCGCGTCAGGCCGACGCCGTTGAGCGCGCGCGCCGTGCGCTCGCGCTGGTCCGAAAAACACTGGCGGACGGGGCTCCGCTCGACCTCATCGCCGGCGATTTGCTGACCGCGAGCGCCGCGCTGGGCGAGATCACGGGCGGGGCTGCGACCGAAGAGATGCTCGACGGGATCTTCGCCCGCTTCTGCATCGGCAAGTAGCGTCGGCCGGTGCACGTTCTCTGCCCCCAAGCCGCGGTCAAGCCGGAGGAGCAGCCTTGCCCGACCGATCCTGACTCCCGGACAACTCCGGCCGATATTTAGGGCGACCCGCCGGCCAAACGGGCGCGCGAGCCCGAGAACAGGGCGATCATGCCCGCGTTGAACTGCGGCAGGTCGCCGGGCTGCCGGCTGGTAATGAGCCGTCGTTGACCCCGGGTGCGTCGCACCATGTCCCGCCCGCATTTTCGAGGTCGTCGTGGATGGCATGGAAGCTTGCCAGCGTTCGGCCGGCCAGTAAGTTGGCAGAGGCGACTAGCCGGGGCGCGTGACAGATCGCCGCGATCGGCTTGTCGGCCTGGTCGAAAGCGGTTGCGAACGCTTGCGCTCCGGAGACCACGCGCAACACATCGGCATTGAGCGCGCCGCCGGGCAGCAGCAGCGCATCGTACACGTCGGGAGAAACGCTGTCGAACGTTTTGTCGATCGAAATGCGAATCGACGGCGTGTGGTACGGGAACGCCCCGATCGTGCCTGCGTTCTGCGAGATCACGTCGACGGACGCGCCCGCCGCCGTCAGGGCCTGGACGGGTTGGGTTAATTCCGCTTCTTCGACACCGTCCATGACCAGAGCCGCAAC
>JBEKHC010000076.1:0-26013 GCA_050012475.1 Candidatus Velthaea sp. | reverse complement strand
CTCGCGGGCAAGGCGAAGTCCGCGATGAAGGACCAATGGGACTACGTCGACACGATCGCGTCCGGCTCGTATCCGGTTCCCCGTGACCGCAGCGCTTGCAAACTCGGCTTGCTCTAGCCTAGAAGGCTGCGCTAAGCGCAGCCCGTCGCGTTTCCGCCCGTCGCTTCGGCGCGGTCGCGTTAGAGCGCCCGTTCCCAGGTTTGTCCGACGAGATCCTTGCCGAAGCTGTGATGCGGTTCTTCGGCAACGAGCACAAAGCCGGACTTCTCGTATAACCGGCGGGCGTCGACCAACACGCTGTTGGTCCAGAGCAGCAGTTTGCGATAGCCGGCGAATTTAGCGAAGCGGATGCATTCGTCGACGAGGCGCCCGCCGATGCCTAAACCGCGCGCGCTGGGCTCGACGTAGAGCACGCGCAGTTTCGCCGCGTCGTCGTCGTGCCGAACGAGAAAGACGGAACCGGCCACGTTGCCGTCTTTCTCGGCGATCCAGCAACGCTCGCGCGAACGATCGAAGCTGCGCACGAATGCAGCGACGATCTCGGCGACGAGCGCCTCGAACGTCCAATCCCAGCCGTATTCGAGCGCGTACAGGACGCCGTTGCGATGAACGATCCAACCCAGGTCGCCGCTGTGCGGTTCGCGCAAAAGGTAGGCCGGAGAGGGCGCAGAGAGCAGCGCCACGATCTGAGCCATCGCATCGACGAGCTGCTGCTGCTCGACAACCGACAGCGAATCGAGCAGCGCGGCCACCTCGTCGCGCGAGGCCGCGTTCAGCAACTCGAATACTCGGCGGCCTTTCTTGGTAAGACCCAGCGCCACGGCGCGGCCGTCGTTCGCGCACCGCGTCTTGGAAACCAAGCCGCGGCTCTCGAAGCCTGCAGTGATGCGGCTGAGATACCCTGCGTTGAGCTCGAGATCGCGGCCGAGTTCAGCGGTCGTCGGGGCTGGGCGATGTGCGAGCTCGTACAGCACGCGCGCCTCGGTGAGCGAGAACTCGCTGCGCAACAAGTGTTCGTGCAGCGCGCCGATCTTGCGCGTATAAAAGCGATTGAACGCGCGCACCGCCTCGGCACGCTCAAGGGTTGCTGGTCGTTCCAAAGCGGCTTCCGTCAAATAATTGCTCTGAGCACATATATACGTGCCTTAGGCACATATGTCAATCACGGGCCTGCGACGGAACCGTCCGCCATCGTGCGCGACGCGCTCTTCGCGCGGCTCCTGCGGGCAGGGCCGACGGATCACGGTTGCCTTCCTGTCCAGAAGGGCTTGGCTCTCCAATCGGGTAGGCAACAGGGCGTGCCGATGAGGCTGCGCCGCCCAACGGTTCCGGGCGCGAACGGAATCTCGAGGAACATGCAATGGGAGATCTTCTGGGCAACCTTGGCGGACTGGCTTCCTCCGCCGGTATCGAGTCATCCGTTACCGACGGAATCGAGACCGAAGTCATCGACGCCGTTGCTTCCAGAGTGCCCGGCGGCGCTGCGATCGAGGGCCTCTTGAAGCCGAACGCGGCGCCCGACGCTGCGCCGGCGCCCGAAGACCCAGCCCCGGAGAACTAACGGCGTTCCGCCGGTATCGCTCGGCGCGGATCGCCAGCGATGCCGGAGTTCCGTTAGCGATCGCGTTCGCCGCGGCCGCGCCGCAGCGCTTGCGCCATCTGCAGCAAGCCGCGCACCGGACCGTCCGCGCCGGCCGCGTCGAGCTGCTGTTGCGCTTGCTCCCAATACGGAAACGCCGCGCGCAGATCCCGGCGTCCGCGGTCGGTGAGGTTCACCAGTTTCGTGCGCCCGCGACCGGCCGGGCGAAGTGACAGCAGCCCGTCGCGCTCCAGCGGCGCGAGGTTGCGCGTGAGCGTCGTTCGATCCATGCCTAGGACGTCGGCAAGATCGCTCATCGCGATCGCGCCGTGCCGATCGAGGTTAGCCAGCAGCGAATATTGCGTGATGCGCAAACCCGTTGGGGCGAGCGCGGCGTCGTACAGATGCGTCACCTCGCGGGCGGCACGCCGCACGATCGCGCAAGCGCAAGCGGCCCGGTCGAGCGGCAGCACGGGGGACACGGCAGGGCTTGTCTGGCGCATATATTGCATATACACTACAGGAACTCTCGGGCAGCTTCCTTCCACTCCCCTGTCGCAGAAACGGCTCTTTTGAACGGCGAACCATCGGTCGAATCACGCTCGGCGGCGAATCCGCGCCGGCGATTTCCGTTCCACTACGTCGTCGTCGCGCTGACGTTTTGCGTGCTGCTCGTCGCGGCCGGGATCCGGTCGGCGCCGGGCGTGCTCATGGTTCCGATGGAAACCGAGATGGGCTGGTCCGCGACGACGATCTCGACCGCCATCGCGATCAACATCGTTCTGTTCGGGCTGATGGGTCCGTTCGCGGCGGCACTCATGCAGAGCATGGGCGTGCGCCGAACGCTGTTGCTCGGCCTCGGCATCGTGGCGGTTTCGAGCGCCGCGACATCGCGCATTGCGTCGCCGGCGCAGCTCATTCTGACCTGGGGCGTGGGCGTCGGCGTGGGCGTCGGGATGATCGGCATCGTGGTCGCGGCGACGGTCTCGACCCGCTGGTTTTACGCGCGGCGCGGCACCGTGATGGGCGTGCTGACGGCGGCGAACGCAACCGGGCAGCTGGTGTTTCTCCCGGTGCTGGCACTCGTTGCGCAAAAGTTCGGCTGGCGTCCGGTGGGCCTGCTGGTCGGCGCGGTCGCGCTCGTGGTCGCGATCCCGATCGCGTTCTTCATGCGCGACCGGCCCGAGGATATCGGTCTGCGGCCATTCGGCGCGCCGGCTGATTTGAAGCTCGAAGAGCCGCCACTGCTGCGCGGCGGAAATCCGTTGCGGACGGCGTTCGCGTCGCTCGGACGGGCGTCCAAGAAGCGCGATTTTTGGTTTTTGTTTGGGACGTTCTTCGTGTGCGGTGCGAGCACCAACGGCTTCATCGGAACGCACTTCATCCCGGCCTGCGGCGACCACGGGATTCCCGAGGTCCGCGCCGCGGGCTATCTGGCAATGATGGGAGCGTTCGATCTGGTCGGCACGACCGTTTCGGGTTGGCTTTCCGATCGCTGGAGCAGCCGCTATCTGCTGTTCTGGTACTACGGGTTACGCGGACTCTCGCTGCTGTTCGTACCGTACGCATTCGGCGTCAGCGGCGTGCTCGGTTTACCGCTGTTCGCGCTCTTTTACGGCTTGGATTGGGTCGCCACGGTGCCGCCGACGGTGCGCCTGACGATCGATGCGTTCGGGCGGGAAGAAGGCCCGCTGGTGTTTGGCTGGGTTTCCGCGGGCCATCAGCTGGGCGCAGGCGCGATCGCCCTCGTCGCGGGCATGATCCGGACGACGAGCGGAACGTACACCGGCGCGTTCGAGCTGTCGGCGATTCTGTGTTTGATCTCGGCGGTTGCCGTGCTCGGCATTCGCGCCGGCCGCAGCACGCCGAGCGATCCCAGTGAACCGCGAATCCGGCAACGTCCGAAACCGGCCGCCGTCCGCGCGTAAGGCGTTATCGGGCGCTCAACCCTTGGGGCTGTCGGCACCGCGCAGAAAGGCGTGATCGACGGCGGTGCGTGCTTCGGCTCCGCGTTCGTCGATGAAGCGCACGCCGCCCGGCTCGAAAACCGCTTTGACGACGCGCCCGTAGCCGGGCGGCGTCGCCGCGACGCCTTGAATGTAGTTGAGCTTGAGCGGTGTCTGCGGCGTGACGGTAAACGCCGTCGGCACACCGTCGTTCGATAAAAAGTTCGGTTCGACCGAGGCGTGCCAGCCCTCGCCGAAGAGCGCGCGAATATCTTCGATGCCCAAACAGTCGTCGCGGCCGTTCCAAGGCGATGCGTGTCGCCCGTGATTGGCCATCCACAGCAGCGTCAAGGGAAAATCCGCGGCGTTCTTGAGCGCGAACCAAAGAAAGCCTCGGGTGGTGAACGTCGCCGTGACCCAAGCGGGGTCGATGCCGCTCTCCACGATGCATGCGGCTGCATCGGTGTAGCCGCGTCGGGTCGGAAAGGCGTTGCATGCGCCGGCCGCCGGGTCTTTGAAAATCAGCGGTACGGCGTCGAGCGTCTCGAAGCGCGCTCCGACGGCCAGCGCATAGTACGAGCCTTGGCCGGCCGGGTCGCCGAAGGGTGACGGCCAGGTGTAGCCGTAGCGATACGGCGATACCCCGACCAGGACGCTCTCCGGCTCTTCGGGCATTCCCAGCGTCGCGTGATGGCCGGCCGGAAACGAACCGTTGTAATTGCTCAGTTCGTGTTGCAGATAGATCACCGTGTGTCCGTCGACCAGGGCGACGTGTTTGGACAGCTTGCCCGGCGGGTGGGCCGTTTGCAGAGAGAAATCGAAGGCGCTCACCGCGTCCGCCGCGCGATGTCCATCGAACTGCCAGCGGGCAAAACTCGACTCGCCGTGGAGCACGTTGCGGTCGTTGCCGTGCTTTCCGGGATTGCCGAACGGCAAGCAAAAAAAGTCGCCGCGAATGAATCGCACGCACGGCTCATCGACGGGAACCGCGAGATCGTCCGCGCCCCACGGACTGACATAATACGGTTCGGCGACGGTGTCGTTGTGCAGAGCGAATGTCACGGGCGCCATGTGCCCGCCGTCTTGGGTGAGCGCGATGCGCACGCTGTCGTTACCGAAAAGCCAGGAGTCCTTGCCGACGATGCGCGTTGTCGCCGGCGCACCCGGATCCGAATTCGGCATCATGCATCTCCTTGCGAAACGTCATGGGCGGATGGCCGCGCCGGTCGCCCGCCGGTCCCGACGACCCGGCTGTCAATGTGGCGGCCGGCTTATCCGGCCGCCATATTGATCTGCCGCGCTGTCAGGCCGGCGGGATGGCGCACGGTTCGAGATGCCAAATGTCCGCCGCGTACTCGCGAATCGTGCGATCCGACGAGAAGTGTCCGGCCCGTGCGACGTTGAGGATCGACTTTCGACTCCAGCTTGCTTCGTCGCTGTACGTGGCGTCGACTCGCTCTTGGGTCGTGATGTATTCACGCAGATCGGCCAAGAGCATGTAGTGATCGCCGCCGCCGAGCAGCGTGTGCGTGATGGGCTGGAAAATTCCGGGCTCCATCATGCTGAAAAAGTCGCGTTCGATCAATTGCACGGCGCGGCGAATTTCCTCGTCGCCGCCGTAGATGTCCCAGGGATTGTAGGTTGGACGCCGCTGCTCGACTTCATCGGCCGTCATCCCGAAGATGAAACAGTTTTCCGGACCGACTTCCTCGAGGATCTCGACGTTCGCGCCGTCGAGCGTCCCGATCGTCAGCGCTCCGTTGAGCTGCAGCTTCATGTTGCCGGTCCCCGAGGCTTCGGTTCCCGCCAGCGAGATCTGTTCGCTGAGATCCGCGGCCGGGATCAGCTTTTCGGCCAGCGACACGCGATAGTCGGGCAGGAACACGAACTTGATCTTGTCCGCCACTTCGGTGTCGCAATTGATGACGTCGGCAACTTGGTTGACCAGCTTGATGATCAGCTTTGCCATCGTGTAGCCGGGCGCTGCTTTCCCGGCGATGATAAACGTTCGCGCGGAGATGTTCAGCGCGGGGTTGTCCTTGAGCCGATTGTAGAGAATGATGATGTAGAGGACGAACAGGAGCTGCCGCTTGTACTCGTGCATGCGCTTGATCTGCACGTCGAAGAGCGACTCGGGCACGATGGTGACCCCGAGAATGTCGCGGATGTGCCGCGCGAGCGCGTTCTTGTTGTGCCGCTTTGCCGCGCGGAAACGCTCGCGGAAGGACGGATCTTCGGTGAACGCTTCGAGTTTGCGCAATTCATCGAGGTCGGTGATCCACTTGTCGCCGATGGCATCGGTGATCAACCGCGCCAAGGGCGGATTCGCTTTCAACAGCCAGCGGCGCGGCGTGATCCCATTGGTTTTGTTGTTGAATTTGCCCGGCCAGTATTCGGCGAAGTCGCGCAGCACCGTGCTCTTGAGCAGCTCGGTATGCAGCTTCGAGACGCCGTTGACCGAACACGAGCCGACGATCGCGAGGTGTGCCATGCGAATGTGTTTTTGCGGGCCCTCTTCGATGATGCTCATGCGACCCAGCCGGTCGGCGTCGAACGGGTAGCGGTACGCGACGCCGCGCAGAAAGCGCGCGTTGATCTCGAAGATGATCTGCAAATGGCGCGGCAGCAGCCAGCCCATCATGTCGACGGGCCACTTTTCGAGCGCTTCGGGCAGCACGGTGTGGTTCGTGTAGCCGGTCGAGGCGGTCGCGATGCGCCACGCGTCTTCCCATTCGAGTTTTTCGCAATCGACGAGCAGCCGCATGAGTTCGGCGACGACCAGCGACGGATGGGTGTCGTTGAGTTGGAGAAAGACTTTGTCGGGGAACGTTTCCCAGGCGTTGCCGTCGGATTTGAAACGGCGCACGATGTCCTGAATCGTGCACGAAACGAAGAAGAACTCTTGGCGCAGCCGGAGTTCCTTCCCGACGAGCAGGTTGTCGTTGGGATACAGAATCTTGGTCAGGTTTTCAGCCCGGACTTTGTTTGCCACCGCGTCGATGTACTCGCCGCGATTGAAATCGTCGAGATCGAAATCTTCGGCTGCGGTGGCCGACCAAAGGCGCAGCGTGTTGACCGTCGCGGCGCCGTACCCGACGATGGGAAGATCGTACGGGATGCCGATGACGCGCTTGGCATCGGCCCAGTACCACTCGTCACCGTGCGGACCGGGCCGGATGCCGGTGCGGCCCTCGAACTGCACCTCGAATGAAAACTCGGGGTGCGGGATCTCCCACGGATAGCGCAGCTTGAGCCATTCGTCGGGTTGCTCGACCTGGTAGCCGTTCACGATCTTCTGTTTGAAGATCCCGAAATCGTAGCGCAAACCGTAGCCGACGGCGGGCAAGTTCAAGGTCGCGATCGAGTCGAGGAAACACGCGGCGAGGCGGCCCAAACCGCCGTTACCCAAGCCGGCGTCGACTTCGTATTCGCGCAACGCCTCCCAGTTGAGGCCCTCTTGCGACATGGCGGTGCGATAGACGTCTTCAGTGCGCAGATTGATGACGTTGTTTCCGAGCAGACGGCCGATCAAGAACTCCAGCGACAGGTAGTACACCCGCTTGACGTTCTTTTTGTGATGCATCTGCTGGGTAGCGATCCAGCGGTCGATGAGCTGATCGCGCACGGTGAGCGCGGCGGCATAGTAACGGTCGCGGTCGGTCGCACTGTACCGATCCTTCGCCAGGCTGTGGCGCAAATGAAGCTCAAATTGACGGCGCAATGCCGCCGCCGACAGCTCGGCGTCAGTTTCCCCGATCGGTCGGGTGGCCCGCGGTTCAACCGTTGCCATGCTACTCCTTCGTGCTCGCTAGCGCTCTCTTAGCAGCCGATTTTCTCATCGAGCACTACTTCACCCCGGAAAAAGCTTGAATTCTGTCCTAGCTTACAATCCCCACGGCTTGCCGGCATCAAAGGACATCATCACGAGGTCCTCCGTTAGGCCGTCCTCATTCTTGACGAAGTCTGACAATACGGCTTCGACGCGGAAGCCCAAGCTCTCGAAAACGTTTTGCGACGCCTGCTGGCGAGCCGCCATGCGGCTCCAAATTTTCTCGAGTCCGTGGGCCCGCGCCATGGCGAAGACCTCGTACGCCAGAATGCGCCCGATCCCCAAGCCGCGGTACGCCAGGGCGGTGCTCATGCGAATCTCGCCGGTGTGCCGCATCCAGGGCAGCTCGTTCGTATCGACGCTGCAGTAGCCGATCAACTTGTCGCCGTCGAGCGCAACAACGCCCAAGGTGTGGCCGGACTCGACTTCCTGCGCCCAGCGGTCGATTGCTTGGTCGCTGCGAACGTCGACGAGCAGATAGTAGTTATCCTTGGCCGGCAGCGAGCGAATGAAGCTCCGAAACAATTCTTTGTCATCTGCGCACATGCGCCGGAATGTCACGATATTGCCGCGGAACTCCGAGGTGAACGGAAATGTTCTCGGTGTGACGGTCATGGTGGTTCCTTGCATATTAGCGGCGCGTGCTTCGTTATTATGTGTACTACTTGGTTCTATGTACTACTTCGCGCGCGGCGCGAATCCCCGAACGAGCGACCCGATTTCTTCCGGTGCGCTGATGCGTGCGGTGGCGCACGAAGCCTGCGCCACCGCTCGGCATCCCTATCGCCGTTTGCCGTCGGAACCTGATGTATCAGCTGCTGCAAAAACTCATGATGTGCGACCAGCGCCTTCGTCTGCCAAAGCGCGTTGCTCGAACGACGCTTCAGTCACGTGGCAAGAGTGTCTGGTGCTTGCGTTATATGCCAAGAACACCTGGCTCGAGCTGATTCTTGCATTGTCTGCTAACGGCGAAAGATGATCGTGCTGCCAAACGTCATCGCAGTCACAGTCGACTTGTTTTCGATCGGACCGACCGCAACGGATTGAGGAGGGCGCAACGAAGGACACTACGGGTTGTAGTGCCGGCTTTTGCCGAACGTGCGTTCCCCGGGAGAGGCCGCCGCACCGTTCAATATCAGCGGTCCCAGTGGAAACGGAACCGCAGCAAGTCTACGAGATCGTCGGCCTTTCGTTTGAGCCGTGCGGCGCGCCGCTCGCCGCCGGCAGTCGTTGCGCCAGTACTCGCCGCTTCGCGGTTCGCCGCACGCACATCGGGCTGTACTGCGGCGGCGGGCCGCAAGCGCATCACGTCCCGTGGCTGCCCAGCGTCCCGTGGGCGAGCCCGTCGGATTTTGTCGAACCCGGCCCCTTTGCCGGCTGGGTTCCGGCAGACGCCTTTCCGGTTCGGACGCGAACGCGCAAAGCGAAACGATCCGCAGGATGGGATTGCTCGGAGAGCATCGGTCGCGAGTTCGAAGTGCGTGTCCGACAACGCGATGCAAAATGTCTCGTGTGCGATACAGCGTGGTTCCGCGGCGAGCGCAATTCCATCGAAGCGCTCCGCTGGTTACACGCGTGCGAACTGTCCGGTCTGTACGCTGAGGTGGCGGATGCGATCGGAAAGCTGATGCCCAAACCGACGCTGCTCGATCCGGCATGGTATGACCGCCTGCCGATCGACTTGCGGCTGGAAGTATCCTATCGCTTCGATGACTCTTGCCTGCGGCCTGAGCCGGCGCTTTCGATTGGATTGCTGCGCGCGGCGAAAGTGCGTGAAGGGCCGCGCTTCAGCGCGGCGGTGCAGCGCTTCGGCGTCGATGGGCTGGCGCTGCCGGCGTGCGACAAGTGCCGGCGCGCGAAGGGAGCGCTGCTGTTCGAGACGCGAAGCGAACTCTTGGCCCGATGGAGCGCGTATCGATTCGCCGGCAGTGTCGCCGCGGCAAGCTCGCACCCGGACTTCGACCACTTCGAGTACCTTGCGCATCTGGCGTACGAGACCGACCTCGCCGCCGGCTTCGCCGATCGCGCTGCGCGCGGTCCGTTGCGTTTCGGCTTTGCCCAAGCCGGTCGTCGCGATCAGCGCGCGCGCAGAGCATAAAGCTTCGCTTGTTCGAGCAGCGGTGCGTCGACTGCGCGATGCGGATGGCGGATGACGGCTACGACATGCGCCATCGACAAACGGGCGCGCGATAGAGTATTGCCGCTGCCGGTCACATCCAAGGTGATGTCGACCGATGCTGCCCCGCTGTCCATCGCGCGCTCGACCTCGCACGCGGAGGGTTCATCGATGACGTGGGTTCCATGAGTGAGCAGCAGGGTGCAGGCAGAGATCATGACAGCCATACCTTACGTCAAGATGCCGCCCGACTTCTACAACCCTGAATTCGCAAGGAATCCCCAACGCGCGCTCTGCGGCTCGGCGCTTCCTCAAGATATCCACAGTGAGAAGTGTGCAGCGTGTGCAATTCGGCGTCGTGCCGCGGCCGGGCGACCACGCCGGTCATGACGCCATCGCCCGGCGTTCCAGTTCGCGCCGGGCCGTAAACCGCGCATCGCGCGAAGCCGACAGCGATTCACGATCCAGCCAGCGCAAGTAGTCGGCGGGAACGCTTTCGATCGCCACGCCACGGTGACGTCCGAACGGGAGCGCCGCGAGCCGTCGAGGCGCCGCCACCTCGCGCACGAGTTGTTCGGCGTCGTCCGTCCCACCCGCCGCCAAGTGCCGTTGCAAAAGGATCGAGAGGATCCGGCCGGTGACTTGCGCGTCACCCAGCGCCCGATGCGCGATCGCGCCTTCATTGAGCGTCGCGTCGACGTCGAGATGGTAGCGCAGAACCTGGTTTTTGAAATTCGGTGCGTCGGGCAGAACACGCATTGCCAGCCGCATCGAGCAGAGCATGGGGCGATGGGCGAGAAAGGGCAAGAACCCCAGGTCGAATCGCGCGTTGTGAGCGACCACGATCGAGCCCGCGCACCGCGCGTCGATCTGCGGCTGGACCTCGGCAAGGGATGGAGCGCCGCGGACGTGCCGATCGGTGATGTGGTGGATGGCGGATGCGATCGCGGGGATCGGCCGGCCCGGGTCGATCAGAGTGCTGAACGTGTCGAGCTCGCGATCGATGCGCATGAGCACGCATGCCACTTCAACGACGCGATCGACGGCCGGGTCGACGCCAGTCGTTTCCACGTCGACGACGGCGAACGTTGCGTCGCGAAGACTCAACGCCACAGCGGGCCGGCCGGTAGAATTGCATCCATGACCACCCCACGATACGATTCGTGTGTGCCAGGCGGGTGGCATTCTCGCCGGGAGCCGCGCGGACTCATCCGCCGGACGGACTTCGGCGTACTCCGGGCAGCAGTACTCATTTGGAGAGATGCCCATGTACAAAACCCTTGCTGCCGCGAGTGCGCTCGCGGTCTGCCTCGCCGCTCCCGGCGCACCCGCCGGCGCCGCCGATCCCGCTGCGCAGCTGCTTCCGTCGGTGCTCACCATCCACATCAAAGATTTCAAGTACAACCCGACGCCGGCGAAAATTCACGCCGGCGACCGCGTCACGTTCGTGAATGACGACGACGAGGCGCACACGGCAACGTCCGATGACAAATCGTTCGATTCGGAGGGACTCGATTCGAACGGTACGTGGCAACACGTGTTCACCAAGCCCGGCACGTATAACTATTTTTGCGAGCTGCACCCGTACATGAAGGCGACGCTCGTCGTCCTTCCGGCAGCCGGCAGTCCGGCGAAGTAGGCGCGCCGTGAAACGCAGCAGTTTTCTCGAACACGTCGCCTGGACCGGCAGCGGCATCGCTTGGAGCCTGTCGGCCAGCGGTTTGCTGGCGAGCAGACCGGCTTCCGCGGCGACGACCGCGTATTCGTTCATTCAGATCAGCGACAGCCACATCGGCTTCGCGCGTCCCGAGAATCCGGACGTGCTCGGAACGTTCACCAAGACGATCGCGGCGATCAATGCTCTGCCGCAGCAGCCGGCGTTCGTCGTGCACACCGGCGATGTGACGCATCTGTCGAAGCCGGCGCAGTTCGACGCCGCAAAGCAAGTGCTTTCGACGCTCAAGGCTCCGCTGATCGTACTGCCCGGCGAACACGACGTCATCGGCTCGCCGCGCGGATTCTTCGACGCGTTCGCGCGGCCGGACGCCCCCAACGGCTGGTTCTCATTCGATGCGGGCGGCATTCATTTTCTTTCGCTGGTGAACGTCTTCAATTTCGAGGTCGACGGAAAGCTCGGCACCGACCAGCTCGACTTCGTCGAAAAAGACCTCGCAGCGCAAAAGACCTCCACGCCGATCGTCGTCTTCGGCCACGTTCCGCTGTACGCGCTCTTTCCACCGTGGGGCTGGACGACCCAAGACGGCGCCCGCGTTCTGGCGGCGCTGCGGCGGTTCGATGCGGTCACGGTGCTCAACGGCCACATCCACCAGATCATCCAGCACACCGAAGGCAACATCAAGTTCGCGACCGCGGCTGCCACGGCGTATCCGCAGCCCGCACCGGGCACGGCGGACAAGCCGGGGCCGCTCAAAGTCCCGGACGATATGCTGCTCAAAGTGCTGGGGTACCGCTCCGTCGAGCTCGCCGCGGACGCCCCCGCGCGCGTGGCCGACCATTCGCTTGGGTAAACGCCGATCAGCGTGGTCGATCGATTCGGCAGCGATGAACGCGAGGACGGCGAGATGGTCGCCGACTTTCTCGCGGGCCGGAGCAGCGGGCTCGAAGCCGTGTATCGCGCCTTCGGCCGGCTGCTCTATTCGGTGGCGCGCAACGTGCTGGCGAGCGACGAAGATGCGCAGGATTGCGTGCACGACGCTCTCGTGCGCATCTGGCAGCGCCCAGGGTCGTATAGCCCCGAGCGCGGCCCGTTGCGCAGCTACCTGCTCGTGAGCGTGCGCAACGAAGCGCTCACGCGCCGGCGCAACGCCGCCCGGCATGCGCGCATCGACGAGCGCTTGGCGAAGGCCGCCGACGAGCGCTGCACCTACGAGCTCGACGTGCACGACCCCATCGAGCGGGACCGGCTGCGCCGTGCGCTCGCGGACTTGCCGGGCGAACAGAAAGCAGCACTCGAGCTGGCCTATTTCGGCCAGCTCACGCACGTTCAAGTCGCGCAGCAGCTCGGTGTTCCGCTGGGCACGACCAAGAGTCGCATCGCGATGGCGTTGCGCAAACTCAATGTCGCATTGACCCAACAAGGAGTGGGCAAACCGTGAGCGCGATGAGCGAACAGCCCGATCGGGGGCACCTCGGAGAACTCGCCGAGCTCTACGCGCTAGGGATGCTCGAACCGCTCGAACGAGCGCAAGTCGAAGACCACGCGGCCCAGTGCACGACGTGCACCCGTGCGCTCGGCGTAGCCGAATCGACGGTCGCCGCGCTCGATGACGCGTTCGTGCCGCAACTCGAACCGCCTGACCGGCTGCAGGCGCGCATCGCTGCTTCGGCGGCGGCCGTGGTGCCGCTGGTGTCGCGCCGCGCGTCCCGTCGCGCTGCATGGCGTGCGCCGGCCTTCGCCGCGGCTGCCGCCGCGGTGCTGCTCGCCGCGGGAATCGGCGGCGGCGAGTACGTCGAACGTTCCGGGAACGCGCGGCAGGCCGCGCATGACAGCGCGATCTTGGCGACGATCGCAACCTCGCACTTCAATCATGTCACGTTCACCACGCGCGCTGCGGGAGTGCCCGTCAGCAAGGCGCTGTACGCTCGTGACGGCGCGTGGTTCTACGTCGTGATCGCCGGTTCGACATGTGACTGTCGCGTCGTCGCGCGTTCCGCGGCGGGCGAGCGCGACTTAGGCCAACCCGAGGTGCGCGGCAGCAGCGCCGCGCTGTTCGTGCGCGACATCCCGCGCCCGACGTCGCTCGCACTCGTCGACCCCTCCGGCCGAACGCTCGCCGACGCAACGCTGGCGTATTCGGCGCGCTAAACGCGTGCCGGGCGCGCGTCAGTGAAGCGAGCGCTGACAACCGTCCGTGATGGCAGCTCGGGCGAAGCCAGAACGTGACCGAATGTGCGCAGCGCATTCCCCTAGCCATTTTGTCCGACTCGTCGCCAAACTGGTAGGGCGGCTTATGGGTGTGCCTCGGCTTCGCTCGGTACACCCGCGAAGCCCAAACGCGACAGAATGCACGAAGTGCATTTGTCTAACGCAGCGCGTGCTGTAACGTGCGGTTCGAGCGAGCCGCACGTTTTTTTTGCGGACCGGCTTGGCCACGACGACGCGGCTGCCTTCGACAACGGGATCACGCAGCGAGAGATCCGGCCGGCGATACCGCGTCTGCAGAAAATCCGCCCACGAAAGTCATCTGCTTCGACGCTATCGTGCGTACTTTGGGAGAGAACACCTTCAACGACACGCAGGGAGCAGCAACGATGTTCAAGACCAGCCTTACAAGTTTCGCTACCGCCGCTTTGATCGCAGCGACGCATGCGCCGGCACCGGCGCAAACGGTTGCCTTCGCTGCGCATTCGCCGATCACGATCGCGTCGTTTCGCGTGAACGAATTGTACTCACCGGGTACGGTCGGCACGGAGGTCGAGGAACCGCCGCAGTTCATCGCCAGTGATGTCGCGGTGCATTTCGTCAACACCGCAAACGTGGCCGCGACCGTCGTGAAGTTCTCGGTTGCCGACGGCCAATTCACAAAAGCGATCGTGGACAAGGGCATCTTCACGCACGGCGTCCAGATCAAGCATCATTTCGCAATCGCGAACCCGGTCGGTTCACTCGCGAACGTCGTTTGCAACGTTACGGACGTCGATTTCGCCGACGGCAGCAGCTGGCACGCCGCTGGAAACGAAACCGGCGTTCATTCGGACTTGTAAGCGCCGCGGGCCGGCGAGCCGAATCGGGCAGAGCGGCCCCGCCGAATCCAAGCCCAAAGCTCAAACGTTGAGACGGATGTCCGGTGTTTGAGCGGCAGGCACGTTCCACGCAGAGCGCACGATCGCTCTTCACGCAGCCGACGGAATACGCCGTGTCCCGTTGGGGCGAGCGACCTCAAACCATCGCCGCCGAAAGATTGCTAAACAAGCAACGCCCAGCAGCTTCTATCATCATGACTTTGAGCCGGTCACGTCTCTGCAATTCACGTTGGTTTCAACGTTGCTGGCGCTCGACCATCACGTTCGGGGTCAATCTCGGTTAACTCACTTCAATCACTCACAAAAGGAACGTCTCATGAAAAATCGTTTTCAGGTTATCAACCGCCTCGCACTCGCCGGCGCACTGGCTTCCGGATTTCTCTCGATCGGTGTCGCCGCGTCGGCGCAGACGACCGCGCCCGCACCCGCATCGCCATCAGCAACGACCGTGTCGATGTCGACCGTCAATACAAATGCCGATCGCCGGATGGCGCTCGAACAGGACAGCGCGGACGCGCGTCGCGTCGAATTCCGCAAGTTGGGCACGAGCCTCTGATCGGGCGGCGGAACGCAAGAAGCCGCATCCGCGCGGCTTCTTGGCCACCGCTTGAACCCGGTCACCGCGGTCGTGCTCGAAGCGCGACTCATCGAGCGGGCACCTTTTTCGGAGCGCTAACAGTACTGCATTCTCCGCATCGGAGGGCAAACGCAATGGCAGGCATCATGATTTTCCGGTCCGTGGCCGAAGCGCTGCGCGCGGGCTTTCAAGTGTACGATCGAACCAGCTACGGCTATCTCGTGCGCACGCGTACGGCTCGCGGCTGGGCACTCGCGATCGTGCGAATCGTCGACCCTTGCTGACCGGAGCGTTTTTCGGTTTCCATCGGCATTCGTCGTCAGCCGGCATGCGCCAACGGGGCCATGCAGGGCGATCCGCGGTACGGGCAAGGAACGCACCAGGAACCGACGTTTGGGGTATCACTCTCGAACAAGCCGACCGCCGCGATGGTGGCATCGAGTTCGGCGTCCGGTATCGGGGCCGGAAACGAGAGGACGGCGCTCTCCGGCGTGAGGCGCAGAAGCGCCGCCGTGACGTGTTCACCGGGAAAGCGCTGCTCGGCCACGCGCCGATACAGGGCAAGCTGCAGCGCATATTGTTCGTCGTCGCTGCGCCCGGTTTTGTAGTCGACGACCAGGAGCCGGCCGCCCGGATTGCGGGCAATGCGATCGATGAACCCCTCGACGTTCGTCGAGCCGATGGAGATCGCGAATGCTGCCTCGACGGCGAGGACGGTATACCCCGACAATGCGTCGACCGCACCGGCGGCTGCGGAGCGGGCACGCTCGATCTCGTGCGGCGTGGCATCGGCAAAGTCGAGCAAAGCGCCGGCAAAAGCCGCGTCGATCGGCACGCCGACGCCAGCAATCGTCGCGCGGCCCCACAGCTCGAGCGCTCGATGCGCCAGCGATCCTAAACGGGCGGCATTGCTCGGCAAGCCGGCATCTTGGCCGTTCGGTCCGACGAAACGGCTTTGCGCCCGGCGCAGATCGGGCAACATGAGCCGGTACCGCAGGCGCGCCATGCGCGGGCAGGTGGCGAATGCCGAGATTGCGCTAAACGACACCCGCGGGCGGAACGCCGGTGCGGTTTCGCCATTCTCCGGAGCGGCAATGCGCGCGATCAATGCTCGTTTCGACTGCACCGGCGTTGACGCCGGCGCAACCGCGGATTCGATCGAAGCAGGTGTATCGAACCGGAGGTTGGCGGCAGGTTCGCGCGCCGCGGCCCATTCGCGGATCGCGTCGAGATACGGCGCTTCGCCGCGGCCCGGCGCAGCCGGCGCCGTGACGTAAACGCGGCGCTGCGCTCGCGTCAACGCAACATAGAAGACGCGAGCCTGCTCGCGCGCGTGCGCGCGCTTCCGATTCCCGGGGATGACGCGCTCGCCGGTGTCGGGGTCATGCTCGCAATTGAGCGTGAGCCAGTGGAACGTCTCGTGACCGTCGACGTCATTCTTGAGCGCGAACGCGCCGCTGGGCAGGTCGTAGTGGACGACGCGGTCGGTGAGTTCCGAACTCCCGTACTGCGCCTTGGTCGAACAGGCAACGAAGACGTAGGGCCACTCGAGCCCTTTCGCTTGGTGGACGGTGAGGATCCGAACCCCATCGAGTTCGAGTTCGGGTTCCTGGGGGTCGTCATCGTAGAGAATTCGGCGCTCGATGTCGTCGACGAATTCTGCCAGACGCGCGTCCGAACGGTCGCCGGCGAACTCGCGGGCCAGTTCCTCGAAACTCCGCAGGTTGATGATCGCCTGAGCGCCGATCGCGGGCCCGATCCGCACGTAGCTTGCCGCCAGCGGGACTTCGGCGAGGATTGCCGCCACTGCGGAACACAGCGGAAGAGCGACCGACGGCAACAGCGCCGTCAGCAGCGAGCGCGCGCGATCGAGCCGGGCGCGCGTTTCGATTTCGACTCCGGCACCGAGTTCGTCGCGCAGGAATCGTTCCAGCCAGTTCTTGCGCGCGGTCAGCGCGATCATCGTCGCATCGCTGAGCCCCACCTGAGGCGATTGCAGGACGCGGACTGCCGCGCGACGATCTTGCAGGTCCAGCAGCAGCGACATCCACGCCAGCGCGTCGCGAATTTCGTCGGCGACGAACAGACCGCTGCGCCTGTCGAGCGCGGCGCAGATGCCGCGTTCGTTGAGCGCCCGGACGTACGCGGCGGCATGCGTGCGGCGACGTACCAGAATCGCAATGTCGCTCGTCGTCGTCGATTCGTCGCGCAGCAGCCGTTCGATCTCGCGCGCAATTGCGGCGGCCTCGCGCTCGACGTGCTCCTTGATCGAGCCGCCGGGCTCGCCGAAGGTCTCGAGCCGGACGCAGCCAAGTCCGCCGTTGCCGGACGATGCTTCGAGGCGCGGCATGCTCGCGCCGATGACGCCGTGCTTTTCGAGAACGGCGTGACTGGCATCCACGATTTCTTGCGGCGAACGGCGATTGATCACCAGCGGGTGGGTCGTATCGGCGGCCTCGGCCAAACGCTCCATCACGTCTTCGGCAGCGCCGTTAAAGCCGTAGATCGCCTGCCGGCTGTCGCCGACGGGCATCATACCGGCTGCCGCACATTCTCCCGGCCGTCCGAACAGCGTTTCGATGAAGGTCAATTGCAGTTCGCTCGTATCTTGACTTTCGTCGAGCAGCAGGTAACGCCAGCGGTCGCGCAGCCGCATCACCAGCGAGGGCCGTTCGCGCAGCAGCCGCGTCGCGAAGGCAATGAGATCGCCGTACGTCGCTGCCCCGCGCTCGGCCAGCCGGCGATCGAAGTCTGCGAAGAGCGCAGCGACGACCCGGATGTTCGCCCGCTCGCGTTGCGCCTCGCGCCCCAGCTCCTCGGCCGTGACCGCAACTTTCGGCTCGACGTTGATCCGGTTGCCGGTCCGCTTTGAACCGGGCTCCCAAAGTTGCCCCCAGCGTTGCCGGCCAAAGCGGTCGGTTGCCGCCAGCGCCCGCGATTCAAAGTCGTCCGGGCGTAGGCCGTGATTCTTCAAGCGCAGGGCAAGTTTGGCCAAGTCGCGTTCGAGCGCGCCGAGGTTGAGTTCGGCAATCGGAAAAGCGTCGGTGCCGGTCGCGAGCCGGCCGTCGAGCAGCGCGCGGAACGACGCGTGGAAAACACGATAGGCTTCACCGTCGCTGATCGGGCGCAGGGGCGCCGGGGCATCGAACTCGAAGGCGCTTTCACGCAGAATCTCCGCTGCAAGCGCATGGATCGTGGTGCACTTGACGCTTTGATCGCTGCGCGCAAACGGCGCGCCGTTGGTGCCGGCGCGCGCGCGGTCGAGCGTATCGGCAATACGCGTGCTGACCTCGGCTGCGGCCTTGCGCGTGAAGGTGACGACGACGATCTGATCGGCACGCAGCTGACCGGATTCGATCAAATAGAGGACGCGCAATGCGAGCGTTGAGGTCTTGCCCGTGCCGGCGCCGGCGTTGACGCTGCGCCGGCCGGTCGGCGGCGCGACGATCGCGGCTTCCTGATCGGAACTCGGGCGGCGACCAGCCCCCAATGCGGTGCGCCAAAATTCCGTCATCTAGTCTTCGTCCTCGAGATAGCCCGGACAGACGGTGACGAATTCACAGAACCGGCACGCTTGGGCGTTGCGCGTCGGCTCGACGTCGGTTATCGCGCCGCTCGTCCACGGGACGAAAAACGTTTCGACAAGCGCGTTGTCGAGGGCGCCGAGAACATCCGCATCCGCAACGAGATCCAGCTCGTCGGCGTGGGCTGCGTCCGAGAAATCACTGAATTTTGGCCGGCTCTCGAGGTAGAGGTACGCAAGTGCTCGGGTGCCGGTCCGGGCGTGTCGATAGAGGGCTAACTGCGGATTTGCCGGCGGCGTCGTCTTGACCCACAGTTCTCCGGCGGTCACGACGCCGGCGAGTTTTGAAAAGGCCGTGACCATGGCTTTCTTTTTCTGAAACGCTCCGGTTTTGACGTCGACGAGGACGAGCGACCCGTCCACGCGCCGGTCGATCCGATCGATCTTCCCCGCGAAAGCGACGCCGGCACAGTCGTAGCGGACGGGTTCCTCGCTGGCGACGACCTCGAAGCCGCCCGCCGTCCGGCGTGCGACCGTTTCGAGTTCGCGCGCGTAACGATCGAGCATCCGATCCGCCGCCCGCAGCGCCGCGTCGGTCTCGAGCGGCGAATCGAATGCGACGTTCGCAGCCGCGCTGACGGCTTCGCGCGCGTGGTCGCGAAGCTGCGTTGCCCATGCTTCGTGCGCGCCTTGCGCGACCGTGCGAAAGTCGCGAACCGTCGTGTGGAACGCTTGAATTGCGGCGTGGACGAGGCTGCCGAGTTTTGGTTTGAACCCGCGTTCGTCACTGCCGATGCGCAACAGCGCGCCGTAGTAGAACTTGCGCCGGCATGCCAACCACATTTCGATCGAACTCGTGCGGACGGGGCGGGTCAAAGAAGCGATTCCGGGCGGCTGAAGCCCCTTGAGCTCCGGCGCCGGAGCATACGCCAGCGGCGCGGCGAAACTCGGCTCGTGCAGCGCCCGCGTTCGCGCTTCGAGCGGGATGAAGCGGCTCGGGCGCTGCGGCGAACCGGCGACATCCGTTTCAGACCAGCAGATACGCAGCCGGTTTTTCGAGCGGGTGACCGCCACGTACCAGAGTGCCCGCTCTTCTTCGTCGTGTTCGGCAGTGCGCGTGGCGAGATCGACGCCGCAGCTGCGCGCGTCCGCGATTTCCGCTTCGCTCAGCAGCGCGTCCGGCCGCCATTCTTGCGGAAAGCGGCCGTCGACGGCGTCGGCGATGACCACGAAATCAAACTCGAGGCCTTTTGCCGCGTGAACCGTCAGGACGCGTACTCCCGGCTCGTTGTCGATGGCTTCCGTGTCGGCTGACCACGATTCGCTGCAGGCCAGAAAATCGTTGAAGACGGCGCTTGACCCGGCGTCCAGCCCGAGCCGCGTCCGAACGTCGCGCACGTCGCCGAGCGCTTCGAGGAACTGCGTGATCCGCCGGCTGCTGCGCTGAACCTCGGGCTCGCTGGCCGCGACCACAAAGCCGAGCACGTCGGCTTCCGCGGCGAACGATCGCGCGCTACGCAGGGGATCGCCGCCGTCCCAAGCTTCGCGTGCCGAACGCAAAGCCCCAGCGAGACGCGCACCCGAGACGCGCGAACGTGCACCCAGCCCTTCGGCAAACCGGCAGGCATCGTCAAAGCTGCGCAGCGGCGCCGTGTCGAGCTCCAAACGAAGCGCGAGAGGCGCGATCCCGTGGACCGGGTGCGCGAACACCCGATTCCAGCCCGCGTGGTCGGCGGGATCGGCCAGCGCGCTGAGCGCCGCGCAGATGGCGTCAACGGCGAGATCGTCGAGCACGTTTTCGCCGCCCCGGCGGGCGACCGCAACACCGCGCGAACGCAACTCCTGCTCGACCAGCCGCGCCAGCGGCTCGGCGCTGCGCACCAGAACGGCGATTTCCCGCTCGGGGGTGCCGTCATCGACGGCATCGGCGATCAATTCGCCGATATGTGCGGCCTCATCGCGCGGCGACGACGCGCGCTGAAACGAAACGTCGCCCGCCCGGCCGGTGCCCGAATGCAACGCGGGCCGGGAGGGCCAGACGCCGCGGGCGAGCTCGCACACGGCCGCCGGGCAGCGAAAGCTCTCGTCGAGCGGAAGCGTTGTCATCGTCAACGCCGTGCGCGCTCGCATCAACGCGTCGCGCGCGGCGCCGCGAAAGCCGTAGATCGCCTGGGCCGAGTCGCCGACCGCGAATACTTCGCCGCCGAGCCGCTCCACAAGCGCAAGCTGCTGCGCGTCCGTATCTTGAAACTCGTCGACGAGCACGTGGCGGTAACGGCCGCGCAGCGCGCGCGCGAGGGCGCTGTCCGGTGTTGAGGCCAGCTCGAGGGCGCAGGCGACGAGGTCGTCGTAGTCGGCGACGCCAAGCCGATCGCGCAGGCGCGTTTGGGCCTGCGCGAGCTGGAGCAGATCCGCGATTCGCGGGGTTGCCCGTTGGGCGAGTTGCGCTAACGCTGCAGGTGCGGAGCGGCGCAGATCCGCGATGCGCGCGCCGGCGGCTTCACGGAAGAGGGACGAGCGCCGAACGTCGGCGGGCAGGGATGCAAGCGTGGTCGAGCCGATCGCGTACTCGAGCATTGCGCGCTGGGCCGGCTCGGAGAGCAAGCGCCGCGAATGACCGGCGGTCCCTGTCTCGGCCAGCAGCTGCGCGGCGAAGCCATGAAAGGTGCGAATCTCGGGCAATGCGGCGTGCGGCAGCGCGCGCGCCAGCCGGTCCCGCAACTCCCCCGCCGCGCGGCGCGAGAACGTCAGCAAGAGGATTTCCGAGGCAGCGATCCCCTCGGCGAGCAGCGCCATGCAGCGGGCGGCGATGACGCGCGTCTTCCCCGAGCCGGGGACCGCCTCGAGCAGCAAATTGGCGCCGCGGTGAGCGACGGCTTCCCGCTGGCGCGGGGTGAGCTCGTCGGTAATCGCTACGCTCAGAACCATGAGCCGGTGCGGGGAGAAGTGGTCATACCGAAAGGCTACGCTATCGCAGTGCCAGATGCATGGCAGACTGCACGACGACGTTCGCCGATCAGAACCGAAGGAACGCCGGGCGGTCCTTCGAACGGCAAGCCTCGCTCGGGTGCTGCCGGACGCCCGTAACACGGTCGGCAGCGCTTTGAAGCCGACATCGTTCAACGATCGAGCTCAAATCGATCGAACGCGAGGCCGCGAACCACCGGCTTGTGTTCGCGAAAAAAAATTATGCGTACTTTGTTTCGCCCCCGCGCTCAGCGCAGAACTTCGGCAAGCGCGGTTTTCCAATCGTGCGCGATCGCGCGTTGCGCGGCTTCGAGTTGGATCCGGCCGTCGCAGACGAGATTGTGAAGGGCGTTTTCGACCTCGTCCTTGCGCTTTGCGGCGGCTTGCGGCTGAGGCCATAAGTTTCGCAGGTCGCTCGGTGCACCGCCCAACTCGATCGGAACGAGGTGGTCGACGGTAAACGCGGCATGCCGGTGCCCCGCGGCGTCGACGAAGCTGCGATGCCCGCGCGCCAAGCCGTAGCGTTCGTATGCCTCATCCTTGAGCTTACGCCACACCGCGCCCCGCGGCCGGACGGAACGCGAAAAGCCCCGGCGGCAGACGATGGGAACGTTGTGCGTTCCGACAGCCTTTGCTCGGTCGCGATCGAGCATGAACGCGTCGATTCCGTTCGATTTGTTACCATGCCAGGCTGTTGGCACGTTCATCGGCGATGTTGGACACGTGAAAGCGATTGCACATCGACGCCCGGCTTCCGCTGCTCGATCAGGCCGCTGGGCGCCGCCGGAACTAGGGCCGGCGTCTGGTGTGGATTCGTCTGATTTCGTGGGCGCGGTTTCGCTCGTTGCACGGTTTGCCCGCGTGACGAAGGGCCACCAACCCGAACCGGCGCGCCGAGCTCGGATCAATCCGCGCGATCGCGACGGCTGTCCCGGCGGCCCTTTGCAGTCGCTCGCCGGCGGGCAGCGAAGCGATGCCCTCGGTCACCCAGGAGAAAGGTTCGCCATCATCGTGACGTTTCGCAGCCGCGCGCGCGGCCTCGCACTTGTTGCCGCTTGCGTGTGCCTCATCATCGGTACGTTCGCGGCCGCCGTTGCCCAACGAGCGGGTGCGCATGCCGGAGCCGATCCGTTTCTCTGGCTCGAAGACGTCAACGGCGCGCGCGCCCGCAGCTGGGTGCGAGCCGAAGATGCGCGAACGCTCGCCGTGCTGCGCAGCGATCCGCATTTTGCGCGCTTCCAGGCCCAAGCGCTGGCAATCAACGCGGCCAAAGACCGGATTCCGCTGCCGGACATCATCGGCGGACGGGTGTACAACTTCTGGCAAGACGCCAAGCACGTTCGCGGCATTTGGCGAACGACGACGATCGCCGGCTACGCAAGTTCGGCGCCGGCGTGGACGACCGTCCTCGATCTCGACGAATTGGCGCGAGCCGAAGGGCAGAACTGGGTCTGGCAGGGCGCCGATTGCGACTCGCCCAGCCGCCGGCGCTGTTTGATCGCGCTGTCCGACGGCGGCGAGGATGCGTCGAGCGTGCGCGAATTCGATCTGGCGACTCGCCGCTTCGTTCGCGGCGGTTTCGCGCTGCCGCGCGGCAAACAGCAGGCGGTCTGGGCCGGCGACGATGCGCTGCTGATTGCACGCGAGTGGCGCCCCGGCGAACTCACGGCATCGGGTTATCCGTATGTCGTCAAGCGCTTGCGGCGCGGACAAGCGCTGTCGGCGGCGGTCGAACTCACCCGCGGCACGAAAGCCGACGTCGGCGTCTCGCCGATCGAATTTCACGACGGTTCGGGGCATCGCGCGCTCATCGTCCATCGCGGGCTGTCCTTTTTCGAGGCCGAGCAGCTCCTCGTCACGCCGCGCGGTTTGGTGCGGCTCGACATCCCGCGCAAGGCGGAATTCGTGACGCTCGCGGCGGGACGGCTCTTACTCCACTTGAACGAACCGTGGCGCACGGGCGGCGCGGCTTTTCCGCAGGGCGCGCTGATATCGTTCGATCTCGCGGCGGCGGACTTCGATCCCGCACGCCTGGAACCGATGCTGGTCTACGCTCCGGGCCCGCGCGAAACGTTCGACAACGCCGCCGGGACGCGCGATCGACTGCTGGTCACAACGTACGAAAACGTGCGGGGACGGGCATCGATCTACACGCCGGCCGCGCACGGCGGCTGGGCGCGCCGGCCGCTTCGATTTGCCGATGACTCGAGTTTGGACATCGTGTCGACCGATGAATTCGGCAGCACCGCATTCGTTTCGGTGACGAGCTTTCTGATTCCAACGACGCTCTGGCGGATCGACACCCGCTCGAGAGCCGCCGTGGTCGCAAAGTCGCTCCCGCCGCGCTTCGACGCGACGGCGGATCTCGTCGAGCAGAGCGAGGCGATCTCCAAAGACGGAACGCGCATTCCCTACTTCATCGTGCGCCCGAAGCGACTCCGCGCCGACGGACGAAACCCGACGCTGCTTCACGCCTACGGCGGCTTCGGCATTTCGATGACGCCCGAATACAGCGGGACGTTGGGCAAATTGTGGCTCGCCAACGGCGGCGTCTACGTCCTTGCCAACATTCGCGGCGGCGGCGAGTTCGGACCGGCCTGGCACGAGGCCGGGCTCAAGACGCATCGCCAGCGTGTGTTCGACGATTTCACCGCGGTGGCCGACGACCTCATCGCGAAAAAGATCACCAGCCCGCGCTATCTCGGCATTCAGGGCGGCTCGAACGGCGGTTTGCTCATGGGCGTCGAGCTCACGCAACATCCGGAGCTTTGGCACGCGGTGGACATTCAGGTGCCGCTGCTCGACATGCTGCGCTTCGAGAAGATTCAAGCCGGCGCGTCATGGGTCGGCGAGTACGGCAGTGTTGCCATTCCACGCGAGCGCGCGTTTTTGGCCGCGATCTCGCCGTACAACAACATCCGCGCCGGCGTGAAGTATCCCGAACCGCTGGTTTGGACGACGACGAAGGACGATCGCGTCGGTCCGCAGCACGCCCGGAAATTCGCCGCCAAGCTTGCTGCCCTGCATATTCCTTATCTGTTTTTCGAGTATATGGAAGGCGGTCATAGTTCGGGTGCAAACGTCAAAGAACGCTCGTTCGAAGCAGCCCTGGAATTCACGTATCTCGCGCGGCAATTAATGGAATAGGTCTTTGGCCATGGGACCATCTGCCCCAACGCCGGGAGAGGGGCTTGCCGAGCGATACAGTACGCAAGGCAAGCGCGCCGTTGCGGCGCGCCGCTGACTGGTTCCGGGCGAGAGCGGAGCCGTACGAGTGATTCATGGGCGACGACAACCTTGCGGCGAAAGTCGGCGGATTTGCTGCCGACGCCGGCGTCGACACGTTTGCAGATAACGGCATCAACAACGTCATCGATGCGGTCGCGTCGCACGTTCCCGGTGGCTCGATGATCGACGGTTTCCTCAAGACGGGTGTCGACCTCGCGGCGAACAACGAGATCAACGCCGAACTTGGCAAATTTGGGATCGGCCAGCCTTCGGCAGCACCGGCGCAAGTCGCGCAAGCGCCCCAAGCGCCGGAACCGCCACCCAAGAGCTGACCGGCGGCGTCCCTCCGGCGCTGTTGGCGTTTCTCCGGCGCTGTTAACGAAGCGCCATTGGGGCCGCCCTCGAAAGAGGGCGGGGGCGAAAGCAGCGTTGAGTGCGGATGGCGTTTCGTAAGAACATCGAAGACCAGGTATCGTCAAGCCGGTCGAAGGCCGTAAGCCTCGCAGCAGCGCCAATCGACCGGCGCAACTCTACCGCCTGCGCGAGCGCACGCTACACCAATTCGATCGTTATTGCGCAGAACGTAATAAACTTACGTTACTGTCGATCGGGCCGGGCGGGCTGCCGGAACCACCGAGATCGTTGCCGTTTCGCCGGGACGTAAGACCGTTACGCCGCACGCCGGCGCAACGCGCGACACGGCAGCGCGAAACAGATCGCCGCATTGCGGCCCGAGCACGAGCGGATTGTGTGCGTAATGCACCGGCACCGCGTGCCGCACCCCGATCATTGCGCACGCGGTCGCGGCATCTTCCGGACCCATCGTGAACGCTCCGTTGCCGCTGGAAACGACGCCCACATCCGGCGCGTACCGTCTGCCGATGAGCTCCATATCGTTGAACAGGTCGGTGTCGCCCGAGGCGTACACGCGCATGCCGCCGATGTCGATGATGAAGCCGGCCGCCGGAAAACCCGAGCTGTTGGAGTGAACCGCCGGCACGAGTTCGAGCGCGACCCCGTTGTACGATGCAGCGCCGCCCATATTGATGCCGGCGCCGCCGTTGAGCACGATGTGCGCCGGATCGAGATTCGCGGCGCGGAAGCGCGGCACGAGACCGGTGCGCACCAGATCGCTTTGCCCGACCGTCCTGACCGGAATGTTTGCTGCGACGAGCGCGCTCAGAAGCTCGAAGTAGTCGCCGATGTGATCGCCGTGATCGTGGGTGAGCGCGACGATCACGGCTTCGGGCTTGCGCGCTTGCAGGTGCGCCGCGTACGCGGCGGCGCTTGCAAGTTCAGGTGGTTTCGCGCTGCCGAACGCGGCGAAGCCGGTATTGTTCCAGATCCAAGCGTCGACGAGAACGATCGCACGATCGTCGAGCGTCGCGAGCTCGTACACGCCTCCGCCGTACCAGCGCATCCGCAGCGAACTGCTCCGTGCCGCGAGCGCTGCTCGCGGTGCGAGCGCGCCGACCGCGCCGGTC
>JBEKHC010000075.1:0-26296 GCA_050012475.1 Candidatus Velthaea sp. | reverse complement strand
TGTTTGCCGCGGGATCGATCAGTATCGCCGGCTCAACGGCATTGCTCCCGCTCGCGCTGGACGCCGCGCGGGTCTATCAGGAACAGAACAAGGACGTCAAGATCAGTGTTTCAGGCGGGGGCTCGGGCACCGGGATCTCCCAAGTTGCCGGCAAAGCGATCGACATCGGCGATTCGGACATCCTCGCCCCCGCGCATCCGGAACTCGTCGATAACAAAGTTGCGGTCATCGGCTTCGCGGTCGTCACCAATCCGACCGTGACGCTCAAAAACGTGACGAAGAAGCAGCTGCAAGATATCTTCACGGGAACGGCGACCAACTGGAAAGATGTCGGTGGCCCGGATCAAAAGATCGTGGTGATCAACCGCCCGCGTTCGTCCGGGACGCGCGCCGTTTTCACCAAGACGATCATGGACGGAACGCCGGTGAGTGAATCCGGTCTTACCGAAGACGCGACGGGCACCGTGGTCAGCGTCGTGAAACAGACGCCGGGCGCGGTCAGCTATGCGGCATTCTCCGGAACTCGGGGCCAAGGCGTCAACGAGTTGTCGATCGACGGCGTAGCTCCGACCGACGACAACATCGTGAACGGAAAATACCCGATCTGGTCATACGAACATATGTTCACGAACGGCGCGCCCGCGGGCGACACGGCGAAGTTTATCGACTTCGTTCAAAAGAGTGCGGATCTGGCCAAGAAGAACGGATTTATCGCCCTTGCCGCCATGAAAGTCAAAGAAACGGACCGTTAGTGGCCCGTCGCGGGCAAGTCGCCGCGCCGGGTACGCTACAGCTCCGCGCCGGTTCGGAGCGAATGCCGAACGACACGCCGAGATCCGTCGGCAAGCATTCCGGAAAAGCGCGAGTATCGAAGAGGCATCTGAGAGGCGACTCAAGTAGTCGCCTCTCTGTGGTTTCCGACAGCGAGTGGTCTCCCGCATGATTTCGCTGCAGGCCAAAAAGTCTCATCGCAGTGAACGCGTGGCTGTCAACCTGCTCCGTGCGGCGGCCGTATTCGTGATCTTGGCGATTTCGCTGCTGCTCGTGTATTTGGCGATCGAGGGAACGAAAACGTTCACCGTCGACAAACTTCCAGTTTGGAAATTTCTCTTCGCCAGCGACTACGATCCGGCCAACAATCTGGGCGGTTCGGCGGTCTTCATCGCGGGAACGCTGCTCGTTACGTGCTTTGCAATTTGCGTCGGCGGACCGTTTGGGATCGCAGTCGGCGTGTTTCTCAGCGAAATTGCGCCGGTTCGCATGGCACAAATTCTCAAGCCGGCAATCGAACTGCTTGTCGGCATCCCATCGGTTGTTTACGGCTGGCTCGGCCTGACGTTACTCGTGCCGTTTCTGCGCACGCATACCTCTTCACCCAGCGGCTTTGGTCTGGCGGCCGCGGGGATCGTTCTGTCGATCATGATTTTGCCGACGGTCATTTCGCTTTCGGAAGATGCGTTTCGATCGCTGCCCGTCTCGCTGCGCGAAGGTTCGATGGCGCTGGGCTCGACGCGCTGGCAGATGATCACGCGGGTGCTCCTGCCCAGCGCGTCGAGCGGCTTGACGGTCGCCCTCATCCTCGGCATCGCACGCGCGATCGGTGAAGCGCTGGCCGTTCAGATGGTAATCGGAAACTCATCTCAGTTTCCCAAAGGCATCTTTGCTCCCACCGCGTCGCTGACGACGGAGATCGTCATCGACATGGGTGGTGCGCCTCAGGGCTCGTTTCAGGAGCATGTCCTGTTCTCGATGGCACTGCTGCTGCTCCTGATCGCGATGCTCCTCATTTTGATGGTGCGGTTCGCGTTACGGAGGCGCGGTTGATGGACAGCGCCAGATCGTCGTCACGATCGGGCCGTCTTTCCTCGGATGCGTCAGCGCGCGTGCGCCGGTTTGCCGATGTCGTAGCGACGGTCGTCTTGTGGATGATGGCATCGAGCATCATCGTGATGCTGATAGCCTTCATCGGCTACTTGTTTTATCTCGGCTTCCATTCGCTGAGTTGGCAGTTCTTGACTGGAGCCCCCAGCCAAGGAGCCGGCGGCGGAATCGGGCCGGAGATTTACAACTCGTTCTACATCCTCGTGCTCACGCTCGTGTTCACGGTCCCGATCTCGCTTGCCGCCGGGATCTATCTGCAAGAGTATGCACGGCCGGGTTTGTTCCGATCGGTCGTTCAGTTCAGTGCCGAGTCCTTGGCCACTGTACCGTCGATCGTGATGGGCCTCTTCGGCCTGTTGATCTTCGTCTTCTACTTCCACTGGGGGTTCACCGCGCTGGGCGGCGCGCTCACGCTCACGCTCTTGAACTTGCCGGCGCTCATGCGCGTCACCCAGGAGGCACTGGCCTCGGTACCGGACAGCTTGCGCGAAGCATCGGTCGGCCTGGGCGCAACGAAATGGCAAACGATCCTGCGCACGGTACTGCCGAGTGCAATCGGCCGCCTTACTACCGGGATCGTCCTCATCGCCGGTCGAATCTTCGGGGAAACGGCAGCGCTGATTTTTACGGCCGGACTCTCGGTAAGTGCGAATCAGCCCTACGAACTCAACCCCTTCCGATCGGCGGAAACGCTGGCCATCCACCTCTGGTACACGCATTCGGAGTCGATCATTCCGGACGTCGAGCGCGTCGGCAACGGTTCGGCGCTCGTATTACTCATCATGGTCCTCATTTTCAATATCGCGGCACGCGTCGCGGGAGCGGCGCTCACGAAACGCTTTACCGGGAGATCGTCGTGATCGAGGTTCAACCGTTGTCCGTTCACGTGCTCGACAAACTCAAGGCCTCCGATCTCAACGTCTTCTACGGTTCGTTTCAAGCCATCAAGAACGCGTCGCTGAAGATGGCGGCGAACACGGTCACCGCCTTGATCGGACCATCCGGTTGCGGAAAGTCGACGTTCTTGCGCGCGCTCAACCGGATGCACGACCTTACTCCGGGCGCGCGAGTCGAAGGGTCGGTAACGCTCGACGGCCAGGATATTTATGCGCCCGACGCCGATCCGGTCGTGATCCGGCACCGGATCGGCATGGTCTTTCAGCGCCCCAATCCCTTTCCCAAGACGATTTTCGAGAACGTCGCGTATGGCCCCAGGATTCACGGCGAACGCAACAAGGCCACGCTCGATGCGATCGTCGAAAAGTCGCTACGCCAGGCGGCCCTCTGGGATGAGGTCAAAGATCGTCTGAATCGCTCGGCGCTCGATCTGTCGGGGGGCCAGCAGCAGCGAATGTGCATCGCGCGTGTCTTGGCCGTCGAACCCGAAGTCATCTTGATGGACGAACCCGCGTCGGCACTCGATCCCATCGCGACCTCGAAGATCGAAGACCTGATCGGTCAGCTCAAGCAAGAGTATACCGTCGTCATCGTCACCCACTCGATGCAGCAGGCCGCGCGGATCTCGGAGTTCACCGCGTTTTTTCACCTCGGCGAGATCGTCGAAGTCGGCACGACCACCAACATCTTCACGCGGCCGCGCGAGAAGCGCACAGAAGACTACATCACCGGCCGCTTCGGTTAAGCCGCTATGCTCCTCGCCAGGACGAAATCAGAGCATCCTTAAATCTGTAAGAGCCGCAGGTCGAGCCGCACGAAATCACGCGGGTTGGACACCGCGATGAGTTCGCGGGTTAGGCGGCGGTCCATGGCGCAGAGCGTAACGTCGTATGTCTGGGGCGCGAGGCCGTGCAGCAGATACGCTCCCTCGCGATCGGTCCGCGTGGTATAGGCTGATCCGCCGTCTTCTCCGCTGACGTGGATGGTCACGTTCGCGACTGGACGTCCGAAGCGGTCCGTGATGTACCCGCCGAGCGCCGCCGCCGGTTCGCTTTCGCACGCGTCGCCCTCACCGGGGACCAAGGCGCGCGTCACGAGCTGGCGATGTCCGGCCAGCACACCGACGCCGCGCACGAGCAGCGAGAGATAACCGCGCGCGGAGATCACCAAATCGTAGACACCTTGCGGCATCGTCGTGGAGAAACGGCCGAAGCGGTCGGCGTCGAAACGAATCACGCGGTTGTCGCGGGCGATGCACGTGATCCGCGCTCCGCTGAGCGGAACGCTCGAGCGGCGATCCAGAAGCGTGCAGCACAACGAGCCGGTAAGCCCGGAGGCGGCGGACAGTGATTCCTCCATTACTGTTCAATATCGGTAAGGCGGACGCGAAGTTAATGATCTTCGACACACTTTGCGCCGCGCAGCGTGCGCGCTGCTTGGGTTTGCAGCGGGCGCGGCGCGCGCCGTGGTAAACGCGAGCGCGCGTCAACCGCACGGTACTTCTTCGAGGACTCCAGGGGACGCACGAGACGGTTGTCGCGCGATGCGTCACTCGGCCGATGCTTGGCCGATCCTTATGGAAGAACGCGCCCGCTGCTCGCAGCGGGCGCGTTCTCGGCGGAGAGCGATCAGCGCGGATCAGCGAGCGTGGTCGCCGCCTCGGTCGTCGCGGTTGTCGCGATTGTTTTGGTGAGCGCTCGGCTCGCGGCTGGCCCGACTGTAGTAGCCGCCGTGTTCGGCCGGCGCAACATAGTTGCGGCCGTGGAACTGTCCGGGGGTTCCGCGATAGACATCGCTCACGTGGACGTTCACGTTATTGTAGACGCGCGCGCCGCCGGCATACCGATAGCCGCCATTGAAGGACCCGCCGTGCCACCAGCCGGCGTTGCCGAAGAAGAAGCTTAGGCTGATGCTCGGCCCATAGTAGTCCCAGGGGTGCCCCCCATAGTACGGGACGGCGTTGGAGAACTGGTACGGCGTGTCGACTTCATTTGCCGCAAAATAGCTCCCGGCGTTGTAGCCCAGGATGCTGACGACCATGCCTGGAGCGAGCGTCAATCCGATCGGATTGATGATGGTTCCCGGATGAAGCTCGACGTTGTCGACGTAGCCTTGTTCGTCGCGAACGCTAAGACCATAATCCCCGTCGAAGCTCAGCACTCGGCCATGGATGTTCTGATCGTCGGAATATTGCTGCGCGGCATAGGACGGAACGTCTTGCGCCTGCGCTGCGATCGGAAGCGCCAGGCACACTGCGGTGAGCGTGGCGAAGAAGAATTTATTCATAGCGTGATGGAAACGCCGCCGGGGCCTGGGAAATGCTGAGAATTCCCTGAATCGCAGCGTTTGGGCAAACTCTTATCTACCCTTAACCCGCAGGCTTCCCCGGCAACGAGCAGCGCTCTGCGGCGCGCGCGTCACAAGAAGCGATGCATTACGAAAACGTCGACGGGGTCGCCGCCTGCGCGGCGGAACGCTTGGGGAATCCGGCCGACGATCTGGAACCCGTGCCGTTTCCACAGCGCAAGCGCCGGCGCATTGGTTGAAACGACGAAGTTGAATTGCATGGCCCGAAATCCGGATGCTCGCGCCGTCGCAAGAGCGTGCTCGCACATGGCGCTCGCGATCCCGCGTCCGCGGTCGGCCGGATCGACCATGAAGCCGGCGTTGGCAACGTGATCGCCGAGGCCGGGCTGGTTGGCGCCCAGATGATACGTGCCCACCACGCGCCCTTCGCTGACGGCGACGAAGACACGCCACGCTGAGCCGCACCACAGCGCTCTTGCTTCTTCCAACGTAGTCGTCGGAGCGTACGCATAGGTGTCGCCGTGAGCGACGACGGTCTGGAAGATCGGCCAGATCGCGCTGAAATCGGCGTCGTTTGCTTCGCGGATCGCCGGCGCTGCGCCGGGCGATTTCCTCGAACTAACGGCCATACCGGCCGGTCAACGTTGCCGTGGCCAGAACGTGGCGGCGTATGAGCTGCAGAAATTCGGTTCCATGGGCCGGTGCGGCCGCGGACAAGTGTGGTACGTCGAGGGCGTAAAGCGTGAAGACGTACCGGTGGGCGTCGCCGGCGGGTGGGCACGGGCCCCCGTAGCCGATCGTTCCAAAATCATTGAAGCCCTGAACGACCGGGGGCGCCGTCGGCGGCAGACCCTCGGGCAAAGCGTGTTGCGTTGGCGGAATGTCGTAGACAATCCAATGCCACCAACCGGCGCTTCCCGCATCCGGATCGTATGCGCTTAGCGCAAAGCTCCTTGCGCGCGCGGGTGCGTTGGTCCAGCGAAGCGCCGGCGAGCGATTCATGCCGCGGCAGCCGTCACGATCCCAGACCTGGGGGTTGCCGATCCGCTGGTCTGCGGCAATCTGTAGACTCAGTAGAGAAAAAGCGCCGGCCAGCATGACGACGAACATCCGCGCTCCTTCGCCAAAGCCGGACCGCGAACCGTTGACCGGACGGGGCGCTGCGCCTTAAGGCGCTGCGAAGAATTTGGTCTGTTCGGTTTCGAGCGGCCACAAGTCTTTTCGGCCGCCAAACCGGTTGAAGCCGAAATACTCGTCCTTACAGTCCGTGCAAATCAGACGTGCGTTCAGCCGGAACACGCCCGGTTTCTGACCACAGTCGCTGCATCGCTTCTTCATGACGCCTCCTGGTCAAGGCGGGCGAACGCACCAGCTCGTCGTTCTCGCCGGCCCTTGCTTTATGAATCGGCGCGCAGCATGAAAAAACGAGCCTCGTTCAAAGCACCGATTTGATTGCCGCCGTGCGGCTGATCGAGCCGAATCCCATCGTCGATGTCGATCTCGATCGCGCCGCAGGCCGGCTCTGCCGCGCGTTTCACTAGGGATGCCCTGATTAGTCCGGCTTCGTCGCTGCGCGCTATTTGCTGAAGCAGCTTTGTCGCTGCGTGGCTCATTTGCTGAAGCTAACTTCGTCGCTATCCTTCTCGCTGGAACGAAATCAAAGCATCCCTGTTTCTCCCGTTGGGCGCGGCGCGTCTGGTCGCTGCACTTGTCGGACGAGCGACTGGGAACTGCCAGCGCAGTTGATATTGGCGTACAGTATAAGCGCACCAACTGGGTTTATGGTAGCGAAGGTATGAGGGCGTTTACGCCCCTCGAGCCGTAGACCGAGTCAAGCGTACCGCGTAAATTTGACGTTTCGACACCGCGCGGCGACGAACGGTTCTCCCGATGGTTGAAACTCTGGAAGAAACGAGCCCGCAGGAAAGTGCGGCAGGCGCCGTCGATTTCCGCCACTTGAGTCCAATCGCAGTCCGTTCGTGAGAAACAGCGCTGCGCCGACGGCTGGCGTTGCTGCTCATGCAAGCGACCGAAGTTGGCGTTTCTGAACGACCTGCGCGTCCGCCGATCAAGAGTAATGCATGCTTTTCAGCCAGATGTCGAGTCGCAAAAAACCTGCATGTCGGGCCCGCTTTAGCGTCTCGTCCCGCTTCATGCTGGTTCTGGTGATTGGGTGTGTCTTCCAGGCGTGCATCTCGATTGCAACACTGCAGGTTCTCAAGCAGTCGCTGATGCGCGATCGAATCACCGAAGTAACGCATTTGGTGCAAAGCGCGTATTCGGTTGTGGAGTTCTACCACAACGAGGAAGGTGCTGGGCGCATGAGCGAAGCGTCGGCGCAAACTGCGGCGCGGAACGCGATTCGCGCGATGCGCTTTGACGGCACGAATTACTTTTGTATCTGGACGCTCGACGGTGTCGGCGTCGTTCACGGCGGCCACCCGGAATGGGAAGGACGGCGTTTCGTCAACTCGGCCGATGCGCGCAAGTTCCCCGGCGTCGCGCTCATGGTCTCGAAAGTATTGGAAGTCGCGAAGAGCCCGGCGAAAGAGGGGATCTCACGGTATCAGATTCCCAAAGCGGGCGAGACCACGCCGCTGGACAAGGTCGCGTATTCGCGGCTTTTCGTGCCTTGGGGCTGGTCGGTCGGGGCCGGCGCGTACATCGATGACATCAATGCAACGTTTCGCACCCAAGTGTTCTCGCTGCTTGGCCTTTTCGTCGGCCTGATCGCTGCTGCCGGGGTGATAACGTTCGGACTTTGGCGCGATCTGGCCCGAGCCCTCACCAGCTTATCGTCGCGCGTCGTCAGCGTTGCGGAAGGTGAACTCGACGGCGAGATTCCCGAGATCGGACGGACCGACGAGGTCGGCGTAATGGCGCGGGCACTGATGATTTTGCGCGACAACAGCCGCGAAGCCGTTGCGCTCATGCTCGATCAGCTTACGGGATTGCCAAACCGCAAACTGTTGACCGACCGGCTCAAGCAGGCCATGTCGGCCAGCTCGCGCAGCGGCAATCACGGCGGACTCATGTTCATCGACCTCGATAAGTTCAAAACGCTCAATGATACCCAAGGGCACGATCTTGGCGACATGCTGCTGCGCGACGTGGGAGCGCGTCTGCTGGCCAGCGTCCGCGAGGGTGACACCGTTGCCCGCCTCGGCGGTGACGAGTTCGTGATCGTGCTCATCGACATCGGTCACAACCAAGAGGATGCGGCCGCGGCCCTCGAGACGACCGGCGAGCACGTGTTGGCCGTGTTGAATCAGCCTTTCCAACTTGGCAACATCACGCACGTCACTTCGGCAAGCATCGGTCTGGCGTTGTTCAAGGACGACAGTGCATCGGTGGAAGACGTTTTGAAACAGGCCGACCTCGCAATGTACAAGGCCAAAGAGAGCGGCCGGAACGCGTGCCGGTTCTTCGATCCGCACATGGAAGAGGTTACGCGTGAACGCGTCGCCCTCGAGGCCGATCTGTTGCTAGCCATCGCGGAGGAGCAGTTTCAACTACACTACCAGCCGCAAGTGGGAAGCAGCGGCCGGCTCGTCGGTGCGGAAGCGTTGATCCGCTGGAATCACCCGACGCGTGGCGTCGTGCCTCCGATCGACTTCATCCCGTTTGCCGAGGAGACCGGACTCATTCTCCCGATCGGCCGTTGGGTCTTGGAATGCGCCTGTTCGCAGCTCGTCGCGTGGGCCGCCGATCCGGCGACCGCCGATCTCAAAATTGCTGTAAATGTAAGCACCCGCCAGTTTCAGCAGGTCGACTTCGTCGAACAGGTCGTTGCAACACTCAAGACGACCGCGGCGAATCCCAACCGGCTCGATCTCGAACTGACGGAAAGTCTTTTGATCGAAAGCGTCGACGAGGTCATCGAAAAAATGGCGGCGTTGCGCGCCTTAGGCGTCAGCATCACGTTGGACGATTTCGGCACCGGCTATTCCTCGTTGTTTTATCTCAAACGCATGCCGCTCGACCAGCTCAAGATCGATCGCACGTTCGTGCGCGACGTGATCCTCGACGAAAACGATGCGGCGATCGCCAAAACCGTGGTTGCGCTGGCCCGCGCGCTGGGGCTCGGTGTCGTGGCGGAGGGCGTCGAAACAGCCGAGCAGCGAGACGTGCTCGCCGGCTTCGGCTGCCGCGACTATCAAGGTTACTTCTATAGCCCGCCGTTGCCGACAGCCTCGTTTGAAGAATTCGTTCGGCGCTGGGATTCGCTGCGGCCGCTGCGGAAGCCGATCGGTCGCCTCGCCACCGCGAAGCGGCGCTTGGTTTTCGACGGGATGAGCAGAGACAGCGGTTCGCCCACCCACTGACGGGCGGAAATCGCCTTAGCGGTGAAGCGCTGCTGCCGGCCGCCGCGCGAACTTGTCGTTCCCGTGAACCAGCCCCGGGCCGGACTCCGCGAAAGTAAACTTGGCGACGAGACCCTCGAGCTGCACCGCCTGATCGCGCAGCGCACGGGCGGTGGAATCGATCTCGGCGATGCCCAACGCGAGTTGGCGGAGCGAGATGACGGCTTGCTGAGCTGTTGCCGCGCTCTGCGACGCGGTCGCCGCGACCGGAACCATTGCGTTCGTCACATGGTCTGTCGTGCGCCGCATTTCAGCAGCCGCCGACGCGTTTTCCTCGACCGCCGCCGACGCGCTGGCCATGTTCTCGGTAACGTGCTTGGAGGCTTCTTGCATTTCTCGAGCCTGCCCGGCAAGCGATTCGGCAACGTTGGTCGTGGTCGCGATGGCCGTGCCGACGGTTTCGAGCGAGCGTGAAGCGCGCTGCGATACCGTAATTCCCGAGTCCATGGATGCCGACGACGTTCGCATCGCAAGGGCGGCGGCGATCGTTTCGCGTTTGATGTCGCTGAGAATCTTGGAGATCTCTTTGGTCGCCGTCGAGCTGCGCTCGGCCAACTTGCGGACTTCGTCGGCTACGACCGCGAAGCCGCGTCCGTGCTCGCCGGCGCGTGCAGCTTCGATCGCCGCATTGAGAGCCAGCAGGTTGGTTTGATCGGCGATCTCCTCAATCGTGTCGACAATGTCTTCCACTTGAGCGGAGCGCTCTTCGAGGCTAGACATCGCGCCGGCGGCCGTCATCGACACGTTCTTGAGCTGCGCGATCGTGCCGGCAGTCTCCGCAACGTCGGTGTTGCCGGCGGCGGCTTCGGCAGACGCCTCGCGGGCCGCGGCAGTCAGCGTTGCGCCCTGGGTTGACAGAGCACCGATGCCGTTGTCGAGCTTCTGGAGCGCCGCTGTCGTTTCGGCGATCGAGTCAGCCTGATGGGCGGCGACCTGCGCGATCTGTTCCGCCGTTCGGCTCAGCTCCTCGATTGCGACCGTGGTGCTGGCGATTTGCGCCGCTTGGTCCTGCGCCCCCGAAGCGACGAGCGTGGCTCCTTGGGCGATCTCGTCAACCGCCGTCGCCGACTGTTGGGCGGCCGCCGACGCTTCGTCCGAAGCGGCTGCCAGCGATTTGCTCGTCAGAGCTAAGCCCGAAACGAGCCCGCGCAGATTGTCCGTCGCGATGGTATACTGGGCTGCCATCTCGGCCAGTGCGGCAGCTAAGGCATTGTACGTTTTGCCGAGGGCTCCGATCTCGTCATTGCCGGTGACTTTCGACGCAGCGCGATTGGAAGCGAACGTTCCGGTGAGGTCTCCGTTGGCCAGTCGCTTTAACACCAGCGTAAGCTCCGCGATGTCTTCGGAGACGACTTCGCTCATGGCCAAGGTCGTGCTGCCGACGCCGCGCGCGATGCTGCGCGATAAGAGTGTGGCAATTCCGAAGCCAACGAGAAGCGCAACGACGGCAAGCACGAGTCCAAGCGTTTTTGCGAGCGCCGAAAGCCGATTTGCTTCCGCGTTGACGGCTTCATTCATCGTCTTGATGTCGGTCCGGTATTTCTCGCCGGCGGCGACGACCGGAGCGATCGACGTCGCGACGTATACCTTTTGGCCCTCAGCTCGATGTCCGGCGGTTTTGAGCGCGAACGCATCCTCGTTGCCCTGCCAATAGCCTTGCTTACCGTCGAGCAAAGTATGGTATTCTGCGATCGCCGCGCGCTGCGCGTCGTTTTGAGCCAATGCGGTTGCCGTTGCAAGCTCGGCTTTGAACGTGGCGACATCTTGGCGATAATCGCGCATGTATTCTGCCGCTGCAGCGGTTTGGGGTTCCATCATGTAGAAACCGCCATCGTCGTCCGCGCTTCGTATGAACAGTTCCGTGCGCAGGATGGCAATGCGCGCAGGCATCAGCTGCGTATCTTGAAGGGCGTGCATTGCCTCGACTTGTTCGTATAGGACGATCACGCCGGCAAGGGCACCGAGGAAGATGAACATGACCAGCCCGAAGGCGGCCTGCATCTTCAAGCCAAGTTTACAATTGCTCCAAAACGTTAACATGCGATCCCTACATGGAAAGTGGTAAGCCACTTATTCCATCGGTCTGAAGGGGTCGGGAGCAACTGTACGCTGACTCTTCGCGCAAATAGTTAACGTAGTGGCACGTCGGCCAGGCCGGCGGAACTTTTGACGGCGGTCGATGCCGGCCCTAAGGCAGCGGACGCAGGGCGCAATACATCGCCCGGAGGAAGGCCGCCGGGTCGCCGTGCGTGTTCCCAGCCGACAACTCATACCAGCCGTCGCCGTGGCGGAACGTGAGGGTAGCCTCTCGGCAGGGCCCACTGATGTCGCAGCGCGCTGGTTCGTAGCGTGCCCAATGGTGATGGGGAAGAGCGATCACCGTTCCCATCTCCCGCGTGCTGCCGTCAACTTCGCCGGCGACGAATCCCGCAATATGGATCTGGGCGCAGGTTGGTCCGCCCGTGCAATGGGCGACATTCGTATACGCAACCAGATACCCGTGACGGCCGGCGGCCATGACGTAGGGGTGGAAGCCCGGGCCTAGTAACCGTGCCGTGTGCGCGGGCAAAAGAACCGGGACGCCGCTGTTCGCAAGGAAAGCGCTCGATGAGGCAGCCGTCGAGGTCGGTGCGAGGATCGCGACCGTCCCCACGACCACTGCGGCAGTGCCGCAGATGCCCGATCGGCGTTTGGCCCGGTGACCGGTGCGCTGGTACTTCACATCACGGAGCGTTTCGTCGCGACGGCGGGTAGCGCCGTCCGACAGCGCCGGGAACCGCGGCGAGGGCGGTTAGTTAGCGGCGGGCTAGGGAAGCCGTTTCCGGCCCAGAACCGGCTTCGATGACTCTCAAGCGGTCAAATTGTCGACGGCTCGTCAGTTCGTTTTTGGCGGCACTCGCCGGGAGCGTCGGGCTGATCGCTCCAATGCCGGCGCGCGCGGCTCACGATCGCGTGCGTTTCGCGCTCATCGGCGAGCCGACGTCGCTCAACCCGCTTTTTCTGAGCGGTTATTGGTTTACCATGGTGACCGAACTGGCGTACGAGCCGCTGTTGCGCCTCGGCCCGAACGACCGAAGAGTTCCGGCGCTCGCAACGGAAGAGCCGACCCTTCGGAACGGCGGGATCTCGGCGGACGGCCGCCACGTTACGTTTCATCTGCGGCGCGGAACCGTTTGGTCGGACGGTTTCCCGGTAACGTCTGCCGACGTCAAGTTCGCGTTCGACGAGTTGCTCAACCCGGCCAACGTCATCGGCAGCCGCAACGGGGCCGATCAGATTCAAGCGATGCATCTGCCCAACGCGCAGACAATCGTCTTCGATCTCAAGCGCCCGGATCCAAATATCTTCGCGTCGATCTCGTTCAGCGTGCCGCTGCCCAAGCATTTGCTCGGCGCGTTTTCGGATCTCAATCATGTGCCGTACAACGCGTTGCCCGTCGGCAACGGTCCGTATAACATCGTCGAATGGAAGCGCGGCGATGCGATCCGCCTCGAAGCAAACGCGAGCTACTGGCGCGGTCGCCCCAAAGTCCCACTCATCGATGTCCGAATCATCCCGTCGACCACGACCGCGCTGCTGCAGCTCAAAACGCATGAAATCGACCTGCTGCACGTCCAGCCGTCGGAGATCAATCAGCTTCCGGCCGAAGCGATCGCGCGCTACACGTCGCCGTCACTGGGTTGGGTGCAGGTCGGCTTGAACCTTGGTACTCCGGCGCTTGCCGACACTCGCGTCCGTCGTGCCGTCATGCTCGCAATCGATAGCAGCAAACTGGCTGCCGTCGTCGGTCACGGCTTGTACAAAACCGACCGGACGATGCTGCCGATCTTCCAGTGGGCACTCGATCCAAGCGTCAACCCGCCGGCGTTCGATCCAACGGCATCAGGCCGCTTGCTCGATGAGGCCGGCTGGAAAGTCGTTCCGGACGGCACCCGTCGGAAAGGCGATCAAACACTGAGCTTTACGATGGTGTACCCGAGCGGCGGAGACGGCGTTCTTCCGGTGGCCATCGCGGCGAATCTCGAGCAAGTGCACATTCACGTCGATCAAAAACCGTATCAAGCCGGTCTGCTGTTTGACACTGCTGCGGCCGGCGGAATTCTCGCAACGGGCAAGTTCGATCTGGCGCTGCTTGGCTTGCAAACGAATCCCGATCCGGATATCTCGTGGCTCTTTGCGTGCGATCAACGCGCCCCGGCCGGCTTCAATTTCTGGCATTTCTGCGATTCGCGCCTCGATGCCGACCTCAAGGAACAGGCATCGACGTTCGATCGTGCGCTCCGAACGCGCGCACTCGCCGCCGTGCAGCGCCGGCTACTGGCCGACGCGGCGTTCGATCCGCTGTTCCGCATCGACGATCTCTGGGTGAGCGCCGATTGGCTGCACGGTCTCGACCCGTCATCGTACGACCCGTTTTGGAACGTCTACGATTGGACGATCGCTGATCTGGACGATCGCTGATCGCCGACCCAGCGCGCTCCTCCCGTGTCGAATCGCAGGTCGCTTGAATCGATGGCGATTGCCTTAGGGAAATGCGCCGTCGCCGTTGTTGCCGCTGAATTGGGAGAGGGTGGTCCGCGTCCAGAGCGCTGGCGCGTGTTTGTGATTGCCCCGCATGTTCGTCCGCGTCTCGGAACCGATCGTGCCCAGACGGCGACCACCCCCCAAGCTTCAAGAATACCCCTCAGCCCTTGGGCGGCTGTCGCAACCCAACGATCGAGCCGTTGGGGTCTTTGACGCTGGCGACGAGCAGTCCGTAGGCGACGTCGGTAATCTCTTGTACGACCGTGCCGCCGGCGGCCACTAGCGCTTTCACGCTTGCCTCGATGTCGCTAACCGTCCAGTAGGCGAGCGCACCCGCTGCACGCCCATTTCCGGCCGGAACCAGCCCGATTTCCATGGCGCCGCTCTTGTAGCCGACGTAGCCGGGTGAATCGGCATAGGGGTCGGCACCAATGAGCTCGCCAAAGAATCGCTTGGCTTTGGTCAGGTCGGCAACGGTGTAAGTGATCAGGGAAACGTCCAAGATTTCATCCTCCTTCCATCCCTTGACGGATCCAGCGCGGTCAAACGTGACAGCCCATTAGGGAGGCGATTCTTGAGAGATGTGGAGTGCCTCGCGGAACAATTCCAGGCCGCTCGCCCGCGCTTGCAGCGGGTTGCGCTGCGAATGTTGGGATCGGTTGCAGAATCCGACGACGCGCTGCAGGAAAGCTGGCTGCGCGTCAGCCGCGCGGACGTTGCGCGCGTCGTGAATTTCGAGGGTTGGCTCACGACGGTTGTGGCGCGTGTCTGCCTCGACGCGCTGAAATGGCGCGAAAGCCGGCGCGAGCAATTGACGCCGGATGATCCGCGTCACCACATTCCCGCAATCGCTCCCGGCGAACGCCCGGAGGAAGAGGCGATGCTCGCCGATTCGATCGGGTTGGCTCTCTTGATCCTGCTCGATGCGCTGCCGCCGGCGGAGCGCGTTGCATTCGTGCTGCACGACATGTTCGACGTTCCGTTCGATGACATTGCCGCGATCGTCGGAAGAACGCCGGAGGCGACGCGGCAGTTAGCAAGCCGCGCGCGCCGCCGCGTGCGCGGCACATCGGGTACCCGCGATGGCGCGACGCAGCGGCGCGACGAACTCGTACGCGCGTTTCTCGAAGCTTCGCGGTCGGGAAATTTTTCCGCGCTGCTCGCACTGCTCGATCCGGCTGCAACGCTTCGCGCGGACGCGGCGGTGGTGGCGATGGGCGGCGCGGCGTACTGGGAGAGCGATCGTTTGGAGACTGGAATCGTAGGCGCGGAAACCGTTGCACGGACGTTTTCCGGCCGTGCGCGTGCTGCGCAGCCGGTCTTCATCGATGGCGAACCTGGAGCGGTTTGGATGCACGACGGCGTGGTCCGGGTTGCGTTTCGCTTTCGCGTCGTGGACGAGCGCATCACGGAGGTCGATCTCATCGCCGACCGCGCCACGCTCGAACGATCGGTGATCGAGCACTAACCGGTAGTGGCGGTTTTTCACGGATGCGGGTTGAAGAGTGAGCGAGAGAAGCACACCGCAGCGCGGCTTGCGATTCGACAAAGTCGCACTGCGGCTCATTTCTCAGTTGCAATCGACGCTGCGCGACGACGTGCCGGAAGGCAAAACGATCCTTGTGACCGTTTCTGCGCCGATCGTGTTACCGGCGAAAACGGCCACCGCAATCGCAAAACATGTCCGGCGGTGGTTAGGGGATCCGTCTTCTGCTGAATGCCGCACGACGATCAATGGCAATCAGATTTGCGTCCGGGTCGTTCGGAGCGGGTCAAATCGATCGGCGAACGTCCTCGGGTTCGTGCACAATGCGGAGGTGGACACCACGACCCTTCTCAACACAGCGCAGTCATCATTGCATCAGTGATTGCGGATTCATCGATCGCGCGCGTTCGCCGGTCGTTCATTGTGACGTGGCTCAATGGCCCTTTGCCGAGGTAGCGAACAAGATGTGGTCTGCCCCCGGCGCGACGGAGGCAAACCTCGAATGGATGGCGGACCTTGCGCCGCACGCCGTTGCTTTAACGGCGGCGTTTTGTGCGGTTTGACTGCCCAGTTTCGACCAGTCTGGTGTCGATATGGGGATAGGCAAGGGGATCGATAAAGAGACGCGGGGACGAAGTGGGGGAGACCGAGCTAATCGCCAAAGCGCGCGCCGGGGATGGCGATGCGTTCCGCGAGTTGATCGAACTGCACCGACGAGAGCTGCAGACGCACTGTTATCGTATGCTCGGATCGTTGCATGACGCCGAGGACGCGCTCCAGGACACGCTGCTGGCTGCGTGGCAGGGCCTCGGTGCGTTCGAGGGACGCTCCACGTTTCGCACGTGGCTCTACCGGATCGCCACCAACCGGTGCCTCAACCGGCTTCGCACCACCAAGAGGCGCGGACCGAAGGAATGGGACATTCCCGGGGTTGAGCCGCCCGAGCCGACGGGATTGAACGAAGTCGTCTGGCTCGAGCCTTTTCCCGACGCGCTTCTCGGCCCAGAGCTGCGTTACGAGCGGAGCGAGGCCATCTCCCTGGCCTTCGTGACCGCGCTCCAGTTGCTGCCCGCTCGCCAACGCGCCGTGCTGATTTTGCGCGAAGTGCTCGACTCCCGCGCGAGCGAGGTAGCCGATATGCTCGATACCACCGTCGAGTCCGTCAATAGCGCACTCAAACGTGCCCGCGCCACGCTGCAGGCACACAAGCCGACGGTCGGCGAGCGAGGATCGGCACCTGCGCCGAACTCACCGCAAGAGCAGGCGTGCGTGGCAAAGTTCGTCCGCGCGTATCAGTCTGGCGACATCGACGCGCTCGTCGCCATGCTCACCGACGATGTGTGCCTCTCGATGCCGCCGATCCCCTTCGAATACACCGGCCGCGATGCCGTGGGCCGCTTTTATGCGCGACTCATCCCCAAACGGCCATACGAGCTCGTGCCGACGCGTGCGAACGGTCAGCCGGCGTTGGTGGCTTATCTTCACGCTCCGGACGGCACCAAGCACCAGACCGGCATGGCCGTTCTTACGCTTCGTGGGGACAAGATCTGCGCCATTACCCGCTTCGAGACCGGCGTGCTCCCCTGGTTCGGTCTGTCGCAAACGCTCACCTGACGTGTTTGGGCACGCTCAAAAAAATTAGGCTCTCACGCGCCCAGTTTCTGGAACCCGCCGTGTCTGTATCGTCGACGAAAGGGAGATCCAAATGATGACTGACCAAGCGATGAAAACGCCACAAATTGTCTCGCCGGAAGCGTGGGAAGCTGCGCAGCAGCAGTTGCTCGTTAAGGAAAAGGCCCAGATGCGAGCTCATGACGCCCTCGCTGCCGAACGCCGGCGGATGCCGTGGATGGAAATCACCAGAGCATACGAATTCGAGGGACCACGCGGCAAGGTTGGCCTGGTCGACCTGTTCGAGGGCCGCCGGCAATTGATTATCTATCGCGCCTTTTTCGAGCCCGGCGTGTTCGGGTGGCCCGAACACGCCTGCCGCGGTTGCTCCTTGGGAGCCGACCAGGTTTCCCATCTCGCCCATCTCAACGCCCGCGACACTACCCTGGTGTACGCCTCACGGGCGCCGCAGGCGGACATAACGCGCCTGAAGGCGCGAATGGGTTGGGAGATGCCCTGGTACACGATTACCGACAGCTTCGACTCCGACTTCGGCGTGGACGAATACCACGGCCACAACGTTTTCTTTCGCGACGGCGACCGCGTTTTTCGCGCCTACTTCACCAACTGGCGCGGCGACGAGGCGATGGGGACCATTTGGAGCTACCTCGACATCACGCCGCTCGGCCGTCAGGAGACGTGGGAGGACTCGCCAGAAGGCTATCCCCAGACTGCGCCCTACAAGTGGTGGAACTGGCACGACAACTACGATGCCGAGACGTCGCCTGACCAAAAGTGGGTCGAGGTGTCGGATGCCGGAGAAGCGGCCTTCACCAATCGCGGTGACGTCCAATGATCGTGCTTGCACACATCTTTGGGATCCCGGTCGAGGAATGCCTCATGCCGGTTGCGACCGGCGTAGGCTCGGCGATGCTCCTTGGCTTTACATGGGTTCTCTCGCTGCGGCATCAGCGCAGCCGGCGTCCGCGTTGACGCTGCGGTAAATCCTCGATGGAGCACGATGCTGGTCGTGCGCTTTCTCGGCGCGGCGTTTGATGAATCCCTGACCCGATGGTCAGATCGTGACGCCGAGCGCAGCTATGTTTCGCAAGCGCGTTCTCGTTCGCGGCGCGATAGAAGCGACGTTACGATCAGCAAAAAGCTTGAGGCGTAAAGGAAATGTCGATGCTCAGTGGCCCCGCATGGACGCGGGGCACACTGGCGACCTGGGCCAGGTCTAGGGATGTTCGAACTTATCCCTGGACGTCGTCGCCACGCGGCTCATCTGCTGAAGAAACTTTGCCGCTATGCTCTTCGCCGGGGCAAACCAGGGGATCCCTAGTCTAGATCCGCGTGATGCCTTTCGCTTATTCCGGGAGGTCGATAACGGCTTCAAGCCGGACAGCGCCCCCATGGTGGTTTCGCGCTAACACGGAACATCAGCAGCACCGCCCGGCGCAGTGCGACCACGGTTCCCCAACTCAGGCCGACCGCGCCGATAAAGACGATCGCCCCCTTCGCGATCGGGCCCAGCGCGACCGTGAGCAGCGCATATTGGAGCCAGACGACGACGGGATAATGAACGAGATACATGCCGTAAGAACTGGCGCTGAGGCTGTCGTAGACAGGTCGATGCGCGGTGGCGAACCGACGGAAGAGTGCGATGAAGGCAACGCCGATCGTGCTGCAGCACGCGACGAGCGAGAGATCACTGAGAAGGCGCACGGCGAGAGGCAGTGGCCGATGAGCGGCCGCGACCGGCAGCACGAGCGTGATGATGATGGCGAGCCGTAACGCAAAGGCGGCAAGCCCGGCGGTAAGCCACATCGGCCATTGCCGCGCCAGCCCAGCATTCGGCGCGAGGATGCCGGACTGGGTCCCAAAGGCGCCCACTTGGACACCGGCCAGAAAGTAGATCGCATAGAGAAACGGACGGCTCGCCTGAAATGAAAAGGCCCCGAGCGTGATCCAACGGTCTGCGCCGAAGATCAATTCCATTGGGACATAGACAAGTGTCGAAACGACGAGAAGCACGGCAACGAATGCCGACGGACAGCTATACAAGCCGAGAAGCCGCGGGGCTTGCAGCTTCGCCGTCCAGCGGACCAAAAGCACGTGAAGGCCGGCCGCGACAGCATCGAAGACGAGCAGCAGCGAGATGAACCAGGCGGGACCGCTGGGCCAAAAGCCAAGCGATGACCAAGCGCGCGCGTAAGCCAGGAAACCCGGATCGGCGCCAGTTACCGCATACGATGGATAGTAACAAAGCGGCATCAGAATTCCCGCGGCGACTGCGAACGGAACGCCAAGCCTTAAAGCGCGATCGCGCAGGAATCTCACGCCCCCTTTGCGCTCGAGGCCCGGCCAGACGAAGAGACCTGAGAGCAGGAACAGAAGCGCCATAAAAAATGTGTCGTTGAAGACGGCGAGGACGTCGAACCCCGCCCAACGCTGCGGATCGACGATCGGCGCAGGGAGAATTGTGAATATCCTCGGTTGCGCAGGCCACATGACTGCATATGCCAGCACCGAATGATGCAGCAGTACCAACAACACAATGAAGCCGCGCAGATAGTCGAGGCTCGCATCGCGAGCGGTGACCACCGAAAGACGACTGGCTCCGCCCGTACCGTTGGCCGCTTTGACGCGCGGAAAGAAAGACGCAAGCGCGGGCCGCGTCAGCATCCAAGTGAGCGCCAAGAACAACAGTGCTTGAGCGCCCTGTTCGATGCGCATCCATACGGGAAATGGGCCGGGCACCGCCGCGACGCCGACAAAGCCGATGGTGCCAAGGGCCGCAATCCACTTCGTGCGCACATAAGCCCAGCGCCGGCCGCTGCGCAAGTGCTTGCCGCACGACAGCATGAACAGGCTCACAGCGAGGATAATCGTCGACCGGATCCAGACCGCCGGCGAAATGCTCTGTCGTAACGCGAAGGCTACCGAGAGGAGCGAGACGCAAAAGCCGAGATTGATCCATTGTACGCCAATCACGCGCCGAAGCTGCGCATGAAGCGCGGGTGAGGGCGCGGTCATGAGGATTGCTTCCGCGTGGCGAGGGCGAAGATCGCCGCCAGCTCCTTCGCGTGCCGTTTGATGTTGAGGTTCGGCTCGCGCGCCAACAAGGTCGGCACGCCGTCGATGGCCTGGATGATTGTCAGGGCCATCACGCGCGTATTGAAGGGGCGAAATTCACCGGACCGCTGACCAGCGCGCAGCAGGTGTTCGAGGCTTGCGGCGCGCTGAGCGAGTGACTCAGGACCAATGACCAAGGTGCCGTCGGCACGGCGCGCGCTCATGGCAATCTCAACCAGAGCGATCAGTGGTTTGCGATGCGCGCCGATGAATTCTAAATCGGATTCGATATAGGCGCGCAATCGTCCAGCCGCTGACGTTTCGGCCATGATGCGCGGCTCCATATGGGAGCGGCCTGCGGCAACCACCTTCTCGATTACTGCGTCCACAATCTCTTCCTTGCTTGGGAAGTGATAGCTGATGACGCCCTTACTGACGCCCGCCCGCTTTGCAATTTGGTCTACGGAGGCTTTGGCAAACCCCATTTCGGCGATCGTGTCGATCGCACAGTCGACGATTTGCGCGCGGCGCGCAGTTTCGGCGAACGACCCGTGCCCTGCTGGAACAGATTTGGTCTTAGCACGCACGTACTAATATTAGTACGATCGTACTAAACTGTCAATTCCGGCCCGGGCGCTAAAACGAAGCCTTTCTCCGATCGGGGTGATCGGCGGTGCCCACCAGCGAGAACTTCCCGATCCGGCTCGCCTAACTGGCCGACAAGAATACATTCGGACGGCAAAGGACCGACTTGCCGACGGGACCATTTTGAGGACAGTTTTTTTAACGAGCACGATGTGAGTGAACCGGCCTTGCCGACTTGCAAAAAGAATGCATCCCCGGCTTTGCATACTGCCACCCAGCTGGCAGACTCTGCATACAATCAAATTACGGGTCCAGTTTCGGCCGGCAACTTGGAAGCAGCGTCGGTGCGGACAAGCTCGCGCGCCGCACCTCTGACGTTTGCTGCTGCGCGAGTTGCGGACGAACCGCTAGGAAAAGGCCCGCGGCGCTTTCGCGTGAATCAATTGTGTTCGCCGGGGAAACAGCAGCTTTGTGAGCGCGCAACCTGCGCGAATGCGGCATCAGTTGAGGGAACGAACGTGTTGAAAGCGGGCGATAAGGTCTACATCGATGGAACCGAGGAAGAGGGCACCGTCAAGGAAGTTCAACGCCACGAGATCGTTGTACGAGTCAAGGTTTCCGGAGGTCACGAAGACCGAAAGTACACGCAAGAAGACCTGCGTCTCGATCCGACGATGGGCGAAGCGTCGAAGTTTATCGACCACTAGTTTGACACCACACTAGCGGTTCATTGCCGCAACTTTCGCCTTCGTTTGGGGCGAATGCATGGACGACGCGGGCGCGCGTTGACGGCGGGGTCGCGAGGCCTGACAGTATTCGGAGCTCCCGGTGAGAGGTCCGAAACTTGCCGTTGCGCCCGGGTGCCCCGCAGTTTTCAGCCGCCTCGCAATCGCCGGATAACGCTTTAGCAAGCCGCGCCGCAATTCGCGAGAACCAGGAGTCAGAAGCGAACGCCGCTTTCGACGTCGCTTGCTCCTATTGTACTTTTGAATCCAGGTTCTGCAGCCGACGGCGAAGCCAACGCACACCGCGTGTGAAAGAATCCATGCTCCAGACACTTTCCATCGCCTGAACCTGGACTTGCAGTTCTGCGTTTTCTTGCTGAAGTTTCGCGAAATAGTGCACTACTAGCCGCATAACCGAACCCTCCTCGAATGCGCTCGCTCGCGCCCCCGGAACGCGAGGCGGTACCCCGTCGACCTTATATTTTCATTATCGGCGTCTGGGCGGCGTCCGCGCAGCGTCTGGGAGTTGTGTGTCATTTCGCTGTCTACCGACGTCCCGTCGCGGGCGTACTAGGAAAGAGGCCTGTCCCTCGTCGGGGTCCGACTCTCGCTTATCGACCTATGCGGGCGGACTCTGCCATTGTCCCGATCGTGCGCGACGTTCGTTCACTCCGCTTCGGGAAAGCTGCGGTCGCAGGTGGCGGTACGGCGTTTGGTGATCGAAGCACGCAATTTGAGCACGGTATCGCCTTTAAAATGCCAGTTACGCCGTCTCCCGTGCTTACGATTCGCTAAGCGGGACGTCGTGCGACGCCGATTACCAAAAACAGCGGTGGCCGTGGCAGCACCGAACCGCTTGACACGCTGGACTTTGCTTCCTGCGAATCGCCAGGGAAGGCGCATGAACCATGCTGAGGGACCAGCGATCCACCGATAGACCAAGTCCGGAGAACGTAAACTCGGCGTCGCCGATGGCGCCGCCGCCCGGGTCTGCCCGATTCCTGGAGGGCATCGCCGAGGCCGAGCAGGCTCGGCAGGAACAGGCACTGCTCAAGCATCCGCATAGCGTCGGGAGCCAGATTGGGCGCATCGCCGGTTATGAGCACGAGGTCGACTGCGGTAAAGTCCGCTGTTCGGGCGAGCTGTGCTCGATCTTCGGGATCGATCCGTCGACGTTTCGCGGAACGCACGCGGAACTGCTGGAGGGGGTACATCCCGACGACCGCGAGCGCGTCCTCAACCGCGATCGCGCGCTAGTGCGGGATCAAACATCGTACGACGAATTCCGCAGCGTTTGGCCGGATGGGACGGTCCGCATCCTCCGACGTTCGGCCCGCGCGGTCGCCGACGCGCAGGGATGGATCGTCCGCGTGTTCGCGACGGTTCAAGACGTCACCGATCAACGGCAAGCGGAGCTGGAGCATCGCGCGCTCGAGGTACGTTTTCAGCGTGCGTTTGAGAGCGCACCGTTCGGGATGTCGCTGGTGAGCGCCAGACCTGAGTCATTCGGCGGCTACGTTCAAGCCAACGATGCGTATTGTCGGATGGTCGGGTACTCGCAAGAAGAGCTGCTGACGATGGCTGTGTGGTCCGTCGTCCACCCAGACGAAATGGAACACTATCTCAGGGTCGTGCATGACCTCCAGGCGGGACGCACAACGGCCGTCCAGCGTGAGGTCCGCATGCGGCACCGTGACGGGAGTCTGATCTGGGTGCGGCAACACCGTTCGCTGGTACGCGATGATTCTGGCCAGCCGCTTTACTTCTTCTCGCATAGCGAGGACGTCACGCAGCGCAAGATCGAGCAAGCGGCGCTGAACGAAGCCACTCAGCGGCTACACCACTGCTTCGAAAATGCTCCGATTGGGATCGCGCTACTCAGCGTCGACCCCGCCGATCCCGGCCGATATCTCGAGTTGAACCGCGCAGCCTGCCGTATGACGGGTTACTCGCGTGAGGAGATGCTCCAGCTACGCTCCCAGCAACTCACGCACCCGGACGACGTTGCAGAAGATGCGCGGGCGCTGCAGAGCTTGATCGCGGGGGGCGTCGAGTCGTACGAAAGTGAGAAGCGCTTCGTCCGCTCCGACGGGACAATCGTGTGGTGCTTGATCCATCGGTCGCTTGTGCGGGATGCCGAGGGCAAGCCACTGTACTGCGTCGGGCAAGTGGTTGACGTCTCGGCAAGAAAGCGCGCCGAAGAGCAACTGCGACATCTGGCAGATCACGACACGCTGACCGGCCTGCTGAATCGAAGGGGCTTCGAACACGCGCTCACGCGACACCTCGCCGAAGTCCAGCGTTACCGGCGGCACAGCGCTCTGCTCATGATCGATCTGGATCATTTCAAGTACGTGAACGATACCCTGGGCCATGCTGCGGGGGATGAACTGCTCCGCAAAGTCAGCAAATCATGCGGACAGCGCTGCCGGTCCAGCGATGTTCTCGCGCGGCTCGGAGGTGATGAGTTCGCGGTGATCCTGCTTGAAGCCGACGCGATCACCGCTCAGAGCGTCGCTAACGACCTGTGCGGGGCCATTTGCGAGGAAGCACGCCTTGGGGACGCGCTCAATCTGCAGGTGACAGCGAGCATCGGCATCCTGCCCCTGGACGCCGCGACGCAGTTGACGGCCGAGCAGGCAATGGTTGCCGTCGACATCGCCATGTACCAGGCGAAGGATGCCGGCCGCGATCGCGTCCAGGTTGCCACAGCCACGACTGACTCGCAGGCCACCATGCAGGCCCAACTCGGGTGGCTGGAACGCCTGCGCAACGCCGTTCACGAAAACGCCTTCGTGTTGTTTGGGCAGCCGATCATGAACCTCGCAAACGGGACGATTGACCGGTGCGAGGTGCTCGTGCGCCTGCGGGACGCTGATGGCAGCATGATCGCGCCAGCCGTGTTTTTGCCGGTGGCCGAGCGCTTCGGATTGATGCATCAGATCGACACGTGGGTGGTCCAGCAGGCGATCCAGTTCGTGGCCGCCGAGCAGCAAGCTGGACGCACCGTCCAGGTCGAGATCAATCTCTCCGGGTCATCGCTGACAGATGCCAGCGTGTTGGCTTGCATCGAGAATGAACTTGAGCGCACCAGAGTCGACCCGAGAGCATTGGTCTTCGAGGTCACCGAAACGATCGCGATCGGAAACATCGCGGAGGCTTGCGGCTTTGCCCGGCGACTTTCCGACCTCGGGTGTGCCTTCGCCCTGGACGATTTCGGAGCGGGTTTCAGTTCGTTCTATTATCTCAAGCATCTGCCGTTCGACTACCTGAAGATCGACGGCGAGTTCATCCGCAACTTCACTCAAAACGCAGACGACCAGCAGATTGTCAAAGCGATCGTTCAGATGGCCACGGGCCTCGGCAAGAAAACCATTGCTGAATTTGTCGCAGACGACGCGACAGTGAAGCTGCTGAGGCAGTACGGCGTCGACTTTGCTCAGGGCTACCACATCGGCAAACCCCGACCGCTCAGCGAAGTACATATGCTGCCGGCGCGAAGCAACTGACCTGCTCCAAAAGTTAGTAAGAATTCGTGCGGACATAAAAAAGTGCAGGGCGGATCTGATCGCCGTAGCCGGAGTGCGCCATGGGCGCTGGCGCAGTGCGCTCTAGGGCAAACCCGGCTTTTTCCAGCACGCGCGCCGAGCCGATATTTTCGGCGTCGCACCAAGCGCGCAACGCGGAGAGACCAAGGGTCCCGCGGGCGTGATCGACCACCGCTCGGAGCGCCTCGGACATGATGCCGCGGTTCCACCATCGTCGACCGAGAACGTAACCGATCGTGCCGTCCCCACGCAGTTCAATCATCCCGATCGGTTCGGGGTGGGTGTCGAGAGAGATTGTCCACGCGTATGCATCGCCTGTCTCCCATTGTGCGATACGACTCGCGATGAATATCCGCGTGTCCTCGACGCTCTTGTGGGGGGCCCAGGGGAGGTACTTGGTGACGCTGGCGTCGGTCGCGTAGTTCCGAAAGAGCGCAGGCGCGTCGTCGGGACGCGGCGGTCGTAGTTCGAGACGCGACGTTTTAATGACGGTCGAGTCGTTGCGTTTCACGTTCTGCACTCGCTGGCTCGAAGTCGTCGTAGTTGAGATCGCCCGAGTCTGGCGCTTCGGGGCCATCCATCCCGTAGTACATTCCCCGTAAGCACGTGTCGCCCACGATTCTCAGTTGAGATACTGACTCTGTAGGGCAAGCGAGCGGCAGAAATAGCCGCTTAGAGGTACGCATTGACGCACGGGCTCTAGGCTTATGCCTAGACTCGGATCGTCACACGCCGCTCGCGGTTCGATGAGCCTCGTGTTTACTATTCTGGATAGCAAGTTCTCGCCACAACGCCCCGAGCGCTTTCCGAGTTGACCGTGCACGGGTCACCCGCCGCCAATCTTGCGGCAGCAGCTCCTGCGCCAGTTGTAAGAGTCGCATTGTGCCCCGGCCGGCCGCTCGGGACGAAAGCGGTAGGGTTTTCCCTACTGCTCAGCCCTCCGTCCCATCACTACGATGAGTGAGGCACCTGCGACGGCATTGTCCTTTTTCGGCGCCGAGACAGCAATCGCTGCTTCTCGCCGGCCAAATATGACGGAGCCGCCCTTCTTGGTCGGGCTTCGATCGCATTGCGGGAACTTGCGCCCGCCCCTTCGATTTCTAAAGGAAGTTGGGACCTTTGACACGCGTAAGTCTATTTGCGGTAGCGGTATTTACTGCCAGCCTTGTTGCTTGCGGCGGCGGAGGAAGTAGTGTCAGCACGCTGCCGTCGTCCTCGAATAATTCTATATCACCGCAGAGTGCGGCGACGAATACGAGCACGAGCGTTGCGACAATCTTGGATTCGCAGCGC
>JBEKHC010000074.1:0-26457 GCA_050012475.1 Candidatus Velthaea sp. | reverse complement strand
GATCCAACCGATCCGGATGTTCTTGTCGCCTGTGCGCTCCCAGCACGCATACACGTCGCCGAAGGCATCGAGAATGTACATCCCCGAGTGCGCGCCGCAAAAGCTCGCCCGCATGTCCATCGTCGTCTCGCCGTCGCGGGCGAAAATTCGCCGCGCGCGTTGGGTGAGCGCGTCGTCGCGCGTCCCCACCGCCGCCATCGCCGGGAAGCGTTCCCTCAGCTGCCCGATCTCCGCGTTGAGCTCGAAACTGTTGAAGAGCTGCGAACGCCGTCCCGGCGTGCCGAACGCCGTGTCCATCACCGGCTCGACGTAACTCGAGAAGTTCGGGAACGCGGTCCATCCGCGCTGGTCAAATTCGGTCGCGAGCTCAGGGAGATCGCCGATGTTGGTGCGATCCACGTTGCTGCGAATGTTCACCCGCACGCCGCGTTCGAGCGCCAGGCTGACATTGCGCGCGATCGCCTCGAAGGAGCCCGATCCGTCGGCGTGGATGCGCCGGCTGTCGTGACGCGAAGGCGGACCGTCCAGGGTAATTTGCAGCCCGTCGATCTTGCCCGGTCCCAGCAAGTGTTCAAATACGTGGAGCTCCGTCCCGTTGGTCACCGCCGCGAACGTCGCCGGGCCGGCCGCCCGCGCCTTGTCGATAAAATACTCGACGATCGAAAGCGATTGCGCCAGCAGCGGCTCACCGCCGAAAAACATGAACGGGCGGCTCGAAACGTTGTGCGGTCCGATGCCGTGTCGCAGCTCGAATTGAGGGAGCGCAGCGATGATGCGATCGGCGATCGCCGTCGACATCGGCCGCAAGAGATGCGCGAGCGCAGCATCGGTTCGCATATGATCCTGAAAACAATAGCCGCAGCGCAGATTGCAGTCGTAGGTCGGCATCACGACGTACATCGGCATCCGCGCGCGCGAGGCTGCATGCAGCGTTCCGGCCTGGGCGGCGAAAAACTCCGCTTCCTCGTCGACCGTCATGCCCGTAAGATACCCGCGGCGTTGCAGCAGCGCGAGCGTCGCGGCACTTGGCACCCATCGGTCAGCACGATCGACCGGCGGGTCATCAGACCATTCGCCATAGAGGGGCTTGGGCGATTTGGTCTGCTCGCGTTCGCGCAAGTAGGCGACGACGCGGCGGCTCACCAAATCGAAAGCGCCGGAGTAGCCGTGCACGAGCAGGCTATTCTGACGATCGTCGGGCAAATCGACATAGATCGTGTAGCTGCTCGTTCGGAAGCTTGCGACGGCGTTTGCGGTCTCGGCGTCTTCGGTAATGGACACGGCAGTAATCTCCAAATCGCGAATAAGCGGGAAAGGAAGGCGGAGAGCGCACGAAACGCTCGCCGCCAGCTGCATCGTCAGCGACGTGCGGTTGTTGCTCGGTTGGTTTTTCTGGTCGGTAGCTATTGCTGGATTATTTCCAGTGCCACACCACCATGACGACGCACGGATCCAATTGTGCTCCTGCGGCCGTCATCTCGAGACGCTGCTCGAGCTCGCTGATGTCTAAGTCGTCGTCATTGAGACTGACGACTTCGTGAACTTCGTTCATCGTGGACTCTCTTGTCGGGTGCGGCGAGCCGGCCGGCTCGAGCTCACCTCGGGGTGAAATGCGCGGGTTCCCTCGCGGTTCCAAGCGTAAGCGGAGCCGCAGCACACGGTCAATTTCACAGTCGCGTTACGACAAGTCGGAGTCGGGCGGCGGAACCGAGTGCGGCTCTCGCGGCGGCTTGGCTCGGGTCAGCGCGTTCCGGACGACGCGCGTCGGCGATGGCTACGGCACCACGAACACCTCGGTGACCGCGCAACGATTCAACCGCCGACTACTGAACCGCTACCGTACGGGCCCCGACGACCCCGAAACGACGGAGACCGTCGACTTCGGATCGAACACGCATGCCATATGGGGAATCCCGGATTCAATGCAGCCTCGAACGCTGGCGACATGCGAACCGCTCGTTGTTCGTGCGGAAGCGTAGAAATCGAAGCTTTCGGTGCCCCTATAATGAGCGTCGTCTGCTATTGCGACTCTTGCCAACAAGGCTCTCGCCAGATCGACGCGTTGCCGAAGGCTATTCCAATTCTCGGTCCAGATGGGGGAACCGCCTATGTTCTCTATCGCAAAGATCGCATACAATACGCAAAGGGTGCCGAGCTTCTAAAAGGCTATAAGATCGAGGAGAAATCGGCTACGAGCCGAGTTGTCGCTACCTGCTGCAATTCGGCCATGGTGATGCGATTCGACGATGCCAGGCACTGGGTACCCGTGTATCGAGCGCGATTTGCGGGCGACACGCCTCCCTTGCAATGGCGCATCTGCACGAAATTCAAGCCCGAGAATGCCAGGATCCCGACGGATATTCAAAGTTCCGTGATGTACCCCGCCGGATTTGCGTGGAAGCTCCTGACCTCAAAACTTTCAATGTTGTTCAGCAGATAGGTGCAGGGCGAATCCCGATTTAAACCTCCACCATCGCGCCGTATGTTTCGGGCCGGCGGTCGCGATAGAATTGCCAGGTGTTGCGCACCTCGGTGATGAGCGAGCGGTCCATCTCGCCGATCACGACTTCGTCGCGATCGCGGCTGCCGATGGCAACGAACTGCCCGCGCGGATCGACCAGATACGACTGGCCGTAAAACTCGCCCATGTTCCAAGGCGACTCGATCCCGACGCGGTTGATCGCACCGACGTAATAGCCGTTTGCCACGGCGTGCGCCGGCTGCTCGAGCTTCCAAAGATATTCCGACAGGCCGGCGACGGTCGCCGACGGATTGAAGACGATCTCCGCCCCGGCAAGCCCCAGCATCCGCGCGCCTTCGGGGAAATGGCGATCGTAACAGATGTAGACGCCGACTTGCGCGTAGCGTGTGGTAAACACCGGATAGCCGCTGTTGCCCGGCTTGAAATAGAATTTCTCCCAAAAGCCGCAGCCTTGCGGGCCGGCGGCCACCTGCGGGATGTGATGCTTGCGATAGCGGCCCAGATACGTTCCGTCCGCGTCGATCACCGCTGCGGCATTGTAATAGACGCCGGCGATGGTGACTTCGTAAATCGGCACGATCAGCACGATCCCCAGTTCGCGCGCGAGATCGCGCATCAAACGAATCGTCGGACCGTCGGGAATGTGCTCGGTGGCCGCGTACCACTTCGGCGTTTGTTCGGTCGGGAAGTATGGACCGTAGAAGAGCTCTTGCAAGCAGACGATTTTCGCGCCGCGCGCCGCCGCTTCGCGAATCAACTTGACGTGTTTTTCGATCGACCGGCTTTTGTGAACTTCGACCGGCTCCGAGCCGTCGGTTTCGTGATGCGTCTGAATGAGGCCGATGGCGACGCGCTCTGCGGGCTGCGTCATAGCGCGACCGGAAAGAACGGATCGGATTTGACGAACGCGCCCGCGCCGGCTTCGCCGACGTAACGCCCGTCATCGACGATCGCGCGGCCGCGCGAAAAGACGTGCCGTGCCTTACCCTTCACGTGGAATCCCTCAAAGATGTTGTTGTCGACGTTCATATGATGGCTCGCTGCCGAGATGGTGCGCTCCACGGCCGGATCCCAAATCACGACATCGGCGTCCGAGCCGATGGCAATCGTGCCCTTGCGCGGAAACAGTCCGAATAGTTTTGCCGCATTGGTCGAGGCCAGCGAAACGAAGTGGTTGAGACCGATGACGCCCGCGTTGTAGCCGAAGTGCCAGAGAATCGCGAAGCGGTCTTCGATGGTCGGCGCGCCGTTGGGGATTTTGGAGAAATCGCTCTTGCCCAGTTCTTTCTGCCCGCAGTTGTTGAACGAGCAGTGATCGGAGCCGAACGTCTGCAGCTCGAAATTCTTGAGCTTGCGCAGCAGCACGTTCTGGTTCCATTTGGGACGCAGCGGCGGCGACATCACGTAATTCGCGCCGGCGAAATCGGGCCGATCGTAGTCGTCCTCCGAGCAGACCAAATATTGCGGACAAGTTTCGCCGTAGATGGCCAAGCCGCGCTTGCGGCCGTCGCTGATCATATCCGCGGCCATCGCGCTCGAGACGTGCACCACATAGAGCGGTGCACCGGCGACTTCGGCCAATCGGATCGCGCGATTTGTCGCCTCGCCCTCGAGTTCGACCGGGCGCGTCAGCGCATGCCACTTGGGTTCGGTGTGTCCTTCGGCCAGCGCGTCCTTGGTCGTCACCTCGATGACGTCCCCGTTTTCAGCATGCACTTGGACGAGGCCACCGAAGCGCTTCGTCGCCTGCATGACCCGGAAGATCGTCTCGTCGTCGACTTGGAGGATGTGTTTGTAGGCCATGAAGACCTTGAACGAGTTGACGCCCTCGCGTTCGATCATCGTTTGGATCTCGTTAATCGTCTCGTCGCGCCCGTCGGCGATGGTAAGATGGAAGGCGTAGTCGATCGCTGCCTTTCCGGCGGCCTTCTTCTTCCACGTCGCGAGCGCGTTGGCCAGCGAATCGCCCTTGGTGTGCAGCGCGAAATCAACGATCGAGGTCGTGCCGCCCAACGCCGCGGCAACCGTCCCGGTCGCGAAATCGTCGGCCGTCACGGTGCCGCCGAAGGGCATGTCAAGATGCGTGTGCGGATCGATGCCGCCGGGAAACACGTAGCAGCCGGACGCGTCGACCGTCGCGTGCGGCCCAGCGTCGAGCGAACTGCCCAGCGCGGTGATCCGGCCGCCCTCCATCAAGACGTCGGCGTGCGTGACGTCGGTGGCGGTCACGACCGTCCCACCGCGGATTACCGTACCGATATGCGCCCCCTCCTGCGAGCCGGCAATCTGCCGCCGCACGATGTCGGTTCGATTGCCGAAAAAGCCTGAATTTCCTCGGCTATGCCGCCGGGCGAATCGAGGTCCGCAGCCGGGTCCCGCTGGCGCTGATGACTTCCGCGCTCAGCCGCGCCGCGTACATCTCGGCGCTCTCCAAATTGGTCGTCGCAACGATGCCGCTGCCGAAAAAGTCGACCTCTTTGGCCTTGAGCTCGGCATCACGCATCCCCGTCCCGACGATCCGCATCAACCCGAAGATCACGTCGTCGAACGAATGGCAGCTGCAGTTGTGCACGATCGTGTGATACAGCGGCATCGGCTGCGCGCGCTCGCGGGTCACTTCGATCGTGAGCGTTTTGGGGGTCACGACCGCGAAATTCTCCGCGCACCCGCCGGCAGCCCTCGCGCGCACCCCAAGCTCGCCTTCTCAAGTGGATTCGGCGAAGCCGAATCCACCGGGTTCGTCGAGCGAAGCCGAGACGAACCCATCTAGGTAGCGGGCGCCAGCGAGCGGTCGCGCCAGGTCGTGGCTTTCGCGCCGTCGTCGGTGCGGACCATCGTGATGCAGCCTTCGACCGGGCAGACCATCTGGCACAGATTGCACCCCACGCAGTGCTCGCTGTCCACGATCAGCGTCGTTCCGCCCAGTGCATCGCGGACCCGATCGATGCACTGATGCGCGGCGTCTTCGCAGGCGACATAGCACTTATTGCAGTTGATGCAGGCCAGCGGGTCGATGCTGGCGACGATCCGGTAGTCGAGGTTGAGGTCGTTCCAGTCGACGAACTTGGGGACGCTTTTGCCGACGATCTCGCGCACCGACGCAATCCCGCGCTCGTCGAGATAATTCGACAGACCGTCGATCATGTCTTCGACGATGCCGAAGCCGTGGTGCATGACCGCCGTGCAGACTTGCACCGTGCTCGCGCCCATGAGCAGGAACTCCGCCGCGTCTTTCCAGGTCGCGATTCCGCCGATGCCGCTGATTGGGATGCCGACCTGCGCGTCGCGCGCGCAGTCAGCGACCATGTTGAGCGCGATCGGCTTGACGGCCGGTCCGCAATAGCCGCCATGCGCGCCGCGGCCGTCGACATGCGGAATGGGGTTCCACGAATCGAGATCGACGCCGATGAGGCTGTTGATCGTATTGATCATGCTGACCGCATGCGCGCCCCCGCGCTGCGCGGCCCGCGCCGCGATCCGCACGTCGGTGATGTTGGGCGTCAGCTTCACGATGACGGGAACCCGCGAAACTTCGACCACCCAGCGCGTGCACAATTCGATGAGCTCGGGATCCTGGCCCACCGCCGACCCCATGCCGCGTTCCGACATCCCGTGCGGACAGCCGAAATTCAACTCGAAGCCGTCGACGGCGACTTCTTGCACGGCGTTGACGAGCGCGTGCCAGCGCTCGCGGTTCATCTCCATCATCAGCGACGCGACGATCGCGCGGTCCGGATAGGCTGCTTTGCACGCGGCGATCTCGCGCAGATTGTCCTCGAGCGGCCGATCGGTGATGAGCTCGATGTTGTTCATCCCCATCATCCGGCTCGACCCGTACCCGATCCCGGCGAAGCGCGAGGTCACGTTGACGATCGGATCGCCCAGCGTCTTCCACACCGCCCCGCCCCAGCCGGCCGCAAAAGCGCGCTGCACTTGATAGCCGCTGTTGGTGGGCGGCGCCGAAGCCAGCCAAAACGGATTGGGCGAACGGATTCCCGCCAGATCGATCGATAGGTCGGCCATTTATGCCGCCACTCCTTGATGCAGAGCGCGGTCGACGTGCGCTGCGACGTCTTTGCCTTGCTGCGCCGCGACGACGACCATCGCGTCGGTCACGCCGGCCCGGAAGATGCAATCACCCGCCGCGTACACCCGCGGATTCGAGGTGCGAAGATGTTCGTCGACGACGGGAACGCCGCGTTCGTGCCGCACGCCGAAGTCGGCGAGCAGGGCCGTCAACTTCGATTGTCCGATGGCCCGGATCACGGTGTCGACTTCAACCGTCTCGTGCGTGCCCGGGACCGGCAGCGGAACGCCGTCGATCACCATGGTCTGAGCGAACGTCAGCGACGTGACCGTTCCGTCGACGCCGTCGATCCGCAGCGGCAGCCGATGGAAACGGAGCGCGACACCCTCGCTGCGCGCGAACGCAACCTCGAACGGGTACGCCGTCATGTCGCCGGGTCCGCGGCGGTACCACATCGTTACGAACTCCGCACCCAGCCGGCGCGAGGTGGTCGCCGCGTCGACCGCGGTGTTGCCGGCGCCGATTACGGCGACGCGCTGACCCAACGCAACGGGCCGCCCGAACTTCGCCCGTTCGATGACGTCGAGCGCATCCTCGACGCCGTGCAATTCCTCGCCCGGGATACCCAGCGCCGGAACCGCGCCCATGCCGACGGCCAAAATCACCGCATCGTGGCGGCCCAGCAGTTCGTCGGGCGTGACGTCGCTGCCGACCTCCACGCGGGTGCGGATCGTCACGCCGAGCCGCGCGACTTGCGCCGTTTCCCAGCGCGCCACATCGACCGGCAAGCGAAACGGGACGATCCCGTAGGTATTGAGGCCGCCCGCTTCGGGCCGGCGTTCGAGCACCGTCACGCTGTGGCCGGCCAACGCCAAGTCCCGCGCGGCCGCCAGGCCCGCCGGTCCGGCGCCCACGATGGCGACGCGTTTTCCCGTCGCGGGGCCGGGGGAAAACAGCGCACGGTCGTTGGCCATGAGCCAATCGAGCGCGTAGCGCTGCAGATTGCCGATGCGAATCGGCGTCGCGTCCGCGGCGTACACGCAGGCGCCCTCGCAGAGTTCGTCGGTCGGACAGACCCGTGCGCAGCTTGCACCCAGCGGGTTCGCGCTCAAAATGGTACGGGCGCTGCCCAGCATGTTGCCGGTCGCTATTTTCTTGATGAAGGCGGGGATGTCGATGCTCGTCGGACATGCGGCGATGCACGGGGCGTCGTAACAGGTCAAACATCGATTGGCTTCGATCAGCGCTTCCATGCGCGAAAGCGGCGCCGATACCGGCGCGCCCAGTGACGACTCTTCCAAGCTGACCTCATCAAAAGAAGTATCGAGGATAGCGCGAACGGGCCGATGGGCGCAAGAGCGCTTCCGCACGCCCGAGAATAGGCGCGAGATGTGGGAGCGGCTGATCCGTCCGGCAAGCCTCGGGGAGGCCTTGCAAGTCCTCGCCGAACACGGCGCCGCCGCGCGCATCGTCGCTGGCGGGACCGACGTGCTCGTCGAGCTGCAGCGCGGCATCAAGCCGACCCGCACGCTCGTCGACATCACCGGCGTGCGCGAACTCAAATACGTGCGTTCCGACGGCGTAACCATTGCACTCGGCGGCTTGGCCACGCACAACGACGTGCTCGCCGCGCCGTTCGCGCGCAGCGGCGCGTTGCCGCTCGCCCAAGCATGCGCCGAAGTCGGCGCGCCGCAGATTCGGACCCGCGCCACGGTCGCGGGCAACCTCGCGACGGCCTCGCCGGCGAACGACACGATCGCGCCGCTGACCGCCCTGAACGCGACGATTGTCCTGCTAAGCGCCCGGGGGGAGCGCACGCTGCCGATCGCTGAGTTTTTCGCGGGCTTCCGGCACACCCGGCTGCGCCCGGATGAGCTCATCCGCGAGATCCGTTTCCCGGCTTTGGGCGGCCGCCGGCGCGGGTTGTTCCTCAAACTGGGCTTGCGCCGCGCCCAGGCCATCGCGGTCATCAACATCGCGTTCGCGCTGGAATTCGACGCCGGCGGCCGGGTCCGCGACGCGCGCATCGCCCTGGGCTGTCTGGCGCCGACCATCGTGCGTGCCCGGCATGCCGAAGCGGCTCTGGCCCGACGCCCGCTCGATGCGAACAGCTGGGCTGCCGCAGCGAAAGCTGCGCTGGCCGATGCCGCACCGATCGACGATATCCGCGGCTCGGCCGATTACCGGTCGGCGGCGCTGGCGGCGCTGGTCGCGCAAGGCTTGCAGCGGTTGGCCGCCGGCAGCGAAGCGCACGGCTTTCCGGCGCATCCCGTGCTGCTCGAAACCGGTCGCGACGTGCCCCCGGCGAACGGGCGGGGCGCCGTGAGCCGCGCGCCGTTCGACGGCACCGTGCTGGCGACGGTGAACGGCGAGCGGCGCGAATTTGCCGGCGCCGGCGCGAAAACGTTGTTGACGGCGCTGCGCGAGGCCGGGCTCACCGGTACCAAGGAAGGCTGCGCGGAAGGCGAATGCGGCGCCTGCACCGTGTGGCTCGACGGCGCGGCGGTGGTGGCGTGCCTGGTCCCCGCCGCACAGGCGCACGGTGCCGGGATCACCACGATCGAGGGCTTGGCCCCGCACGGCCCAACGTTGCACCCGCTGCAGCAGGCGTACATCGATTGCGGCGCGGTCCAGTGCGGCTTTTGCATTCCCGGCATGCTCATGGCCGGCGCGAAACTGCTCGACGAACGCCCAGCCCCGTCACTCGAAGACCGGCAAGCCGCGATCAGCGGGAACATCTGCCGCTGCACGGGCTATCGCAAAATGCTCGACGCGATGAGCGCGGCGGCACAGACGCTCGCGGCGCGCGAAACCTCGCCCGCATGACGCTCGTCGGCGCGTCGGTCGCCCGGCCCGACGCGCGTGACAAAGTGACCGGCGCCGCGCGCTATCCCGCCGACCTCGTTCGGCCCGGCATGGCCCATGGAAAGGCCGTTTTCGCGCAGCGCGTTCACGCGCGCATCGTCGCGATCGAGGTCACCCGGGCGTGCGCACTGCCCGGCGTGCTCGCCGTCTTGACCGCCGGCGACGTGCCGCACAACCGCTACGGCCTCATCGCGGACGATCAGGAAGTGCTGTGCAGCGAGCGCGTGCGCTACGCCGGCGACCGCGTCGCGCTCGTCGTCGCGACGACACCGCAGATCGCGGCGGCCGCCGCGGCCTTGGTCGACGTTACGTACGAGAATCTGCCCGCGGTCACCGATGCGCTCGAGGCGCTGCTGCCGGGGGCGCCGCTCGTGCATCAGGCGCGCGGAACCAACCTGCTGTTTCATCAAGCGATCCGCAAGGGTGACGCCGAGCGCGCGTTCGCGCAAGCCGACCTCGTGCTCGAAGAAACGTTCACGACGTCGTGGCAAGAACACGCCTATCTGCAGCCCGATGCCGCCGTGGCGTACTACGAGGGCTCCGCGCTCGTGGTCGAAACGGCGGGCCAATGGCTGCACGAGGACCGCCGCCAGCTCGCGGCGATCTTCGGACTCGACGAAGCCAGCGTCATCGTGCGTTATGCGAAAATCGGCGGCGCATTCGGTGGACGCGAAGACCTCGGCGTGCAGGCGCTGGCAGCGCTCGCGGCGTGGAAACTCAAGCGTCCGGCGGCGATCGTGTGGAATCGCGAAGAAACGATCGCAGGCCATCACAAGCGCCATCCGTTTCACATCACCGCGCGCTGGGGCGCCAAACGCGACGGCACGATCGTCGCCGTGCAAACGCGCAGCGTCGCGGACGGCGGCGCGTATGCATCGACGAGCGTCGAAGTCATCAAGGTCGCAGCGATTTTCGCCCAGGGACCCTATCGCGTGCCCAACATCGCGACCGACGCGTATGTTGCGTACACCAACAATGTGCCCAGCGGCGCGTTTCGAGGCTTCGGCGCCCCGCAGGCGCATTGGGCGGCCGAATCGATGATTGCGCGCATTGCGCACGCGCTCGAACTCGATCCGGTCGAGATTCGCCGCAAAAACCTCTACCGCGAAGGCGACACGGAGGCAACCCGCAACGTGCTCCCGCCCGGCGTCAGCGCGCTGCCGGTGCTCGAACGCTGCGCGGCCGAAGCGCGCGCGCGTTTCGAGCCGCACCGCTCGAACGGCGCGCCGTCGACGAAGCGGCGCGGAATCGGGATCGCCAGCGGGATCAAGAACGTCGGCTATTCGTTTGGCTTTCCCGAACAAGCCACCGCGACCGTCGAATTGATCGGCAGCGCGAACATCGAGCGCGCCGTCATCCGCATCGGCGTCGCGGATGTCGGTCAAGGCGTCGCCCTCATCGTGCGCCAGATCGGCGCCGAACGGCTCGGCTTGCCGCTCACGGCGGTCGCGCTCGTGAATGACGACAGCGCGCAGGCGCCCAACGCCGGTTCGGCTTCCGCTTCGCGCATGACGTACATGGCGGGGCGCGCCGTTCACGACGCCGCAGCGGCAGCCGAAGCAAACTTTCGCGCCGGTCTGGGCACCTGCGCCACGGTTGTGTTCCGGCCCAAGCCGACGACCCCGCTCGATCGCACGACCGGCGAAGGCGATCCCAACTATTGTTACGGCTACGCGGCGCAAGCCGTCGAAGTCGAGGTCGACATCAGCACCGGTCTCACTCGTGTGCTGCGCATCATCAGCGTGCATGACGTCGGCCGCGCGATCAATCCGCAACAAGTCGAAGGTCAGATCGAAGGCTGCCTCGCGCAGGCCGTCGGCTACGCCCTCACCGAGCATTTCATCGCGCGCGACGGTGTCGTGCTCACACCGCACTTCAGTTCGTATCTGCTGCCGACCGCGCTCGACATGCCGGCCGAAATCTATCCCGTCATCATGGAACTCGCCGATCCCCACGGTCCGTACGGCGCCCGCGGCATGGCGGAGATGCCGCTCGTGCCGTTCGCACCGGCGGTCGCCGCGGCAATCCACGACGCGACCGGCGCTTGGCTCAATGACTTGCCGATGACGCCCGAGCGGGTCTTGCGCGCGATCGACGCTGCGCGCGACCGCGTTAACGCTGCTGCCGCAGCCCCTGCGCTGACGACGCGGGTCGCGGCGCCTGACGCGCGAATGCTCTGAGCATCCGTGCCCGGAGGTCTTGGAGTCGAACATGAGGGATGAACTCGAAGCAGGGATTTGGAAGCTGACGCAACCGCTCAACGGTCAGTATCCGCGGCCCTGGATGACAAAGCTTCGCGACCCCGCGAACGCCGACGTCTTCGTCGTCGGGAAAAATCCGTCACGAAACTATCCCACCGACCGGATCGGCGCCCAAAGCCGCCACGTCGACGCACTCTTTAACCGCAACCGTCTCACCTGCCGCGGACTGTACGACGAAATCGCCGGCGTTAAAGGCCCATCGCCGACACGGAAAAACATCGATCGGTTAGTGGAACAACTCAATGCGGCCGGCGTCGAGGGCATCGTCGAAACCAACGCCATCTGCTATTCGACTCCGACGAGCACCGATCTCTTCGAGCCGATTCACCGCGGCGGCAGCCAGCGCGGCGGCGAGATTTTCGATTTTCTGCTGGCGATGATCCGGCCCCGCGTCCTCATCGTGCACGGTAAATCGACCTTCGACCGCTTCAAGCTCGTGCTGCCCGGGAAACACTGGCCGGCGGCGCCGACCAGACCCGACGACAAGGTCGCGAAGGGCCGACCCGGACGCTCGGATTACAACCCGCTGGTCTACCCGATCCCGAGCTTGGCGCCGCCCGGCTTCTACCAAAATAAGTGGAACACGTGGTGCGACGAGTATTTTCAACGGCTGGCCGCCGACGTCGCGGCGGAACTCTCGTCCGCATAAACGCCGGCGCGCCACAAGCCCGTTGGGTTTTGCCGGGTTGTCGAGCGAAGCCGAGGCGTCGAGCGAAGCCGGATCTGCTAGACGCGAGCCGACCAAACCTCGGTGCCGGCATCCAGTGCGACCGCTCCGCCCTCGACCCGCTCGAGCGTCCCATCGGCACCTGCTGCATCGAGCAGCGCGCGTGACACCAGCAGATACTCCAAATGCGCGGTGTCGCGCAGGCGCACGCAGCGCAAACGGTCCGGCGCGAACGGACGGCAGGCCAACTCGATCGCCTCGCGCGCGCTGCCGACCGTCAGCGGCACTTTCGCACCCCACAGAAAATTGCTGGTGAGCGCGTTCGTGTACATCGCCTTGAAATCGATCTTGGCGCGGAGTTGCTCGGTAATCACGTCCGCCATGCCGACGCCCGTCGCATTGCCGTGCGATTGCGGCGTGAGGTCGAGCGCGACGATGCGCCCGATCTGCCGGTCCGGCGCGCCGCCGTTGCGCCGCCACATGCCGATCACGTTGGGATCCATCCCCGCGCCCGAAATATCTTTGCCGATGAAGTCGACCACCAGCACGTCGAGCGGATCGAACGGCAACGCGGGCGAGCGCGCCCGCACGTAGTCCAGCAGCTCGCGGTCGGCGGCCTCGAAGTCCGCCGGAACGACGCCGCGCACGAGCGCGAGTTCGTCGCGCGGATTTTCGACCAGCGCAATGCCGAACGCGATCGGCGCGTGGGCGAGAACGTGGCGCGCGCAGGGGACGAGGTGCTGCTGCACGCCGCCCACGTGAATCGCGTCGGCACCGCGCTGGTTTCCGAGTCCGATCGCCGTCATCTTGAGCAAGCCGCTGCCCAGCGCGCCGGTCAGGATCGAATGCGGCTTGACCCGGCCGACGACGACGATGCCGCCGGCCGTGGCCGCATTGCGATCGCAAAACACTTCGTCGCCGTTGACCGCCGTGCCGAGCGACACGACGTCCATCGACGAACGGATCTCGCACCCCACGGCCTCCTCGGTGATGCCGTAACCGGTCAGCACCTCGCGCTGCCCGACGTCCGTGGCGCCGCCGTGCGACCCCATCGCGGTGGTGACGAATGGGATCCCGCCGATGCGCCGCACTTCGCTGACCACCGCAGCCAGAACCTCGACGATCTTATCGATGCCGCGGCTGCCCGCCGTGATCGCAATCGACGCCCCCGGTGCGATGCGCTCACGCGCGCGCGCCTGCCCGAACGCCTGCGCGACCGCCGCCGCCACGTCCTCGACGCGCGTCGCATCCAGCTGCTGCCGAACCAAGAAGGCCTCGATCATCGCTGGTTTGCCGTTCGACATCGTTCAGAGCCGCCCGAGCAGTTCGGTTTTCTTCGCTGAAAACTCGGCATCGGTGAGGATGCCCTTGCGGTGCAGTTCGGCCAGCTTCTCGATCGTGCCGACGACATCGTGTCCGGGCGCCGTTTCCGGCGCGCGAACAGCCGCCGGCGGCGATGGTACTGCACGCTGGCCGGGTTCCGGGCTGGGCTGCACCGGGTGGCCGGGGTCCGGGCTGGACTGGGCGCGGTGGCCGGGTACTGGGCTCGGCTGCGCGCGCAGGTCGGGTGAGACGCGCGGTAACCCGCCGAGATCGACCACGCCGTGCTGGCTGGTGAAGGCCAGCGTCCCATGTCCGGCCTGTTGCTGTGCGATGCCGCCGATGCGGTGATCGAGTGTATCGTAGATCGTGACGCTGCCGCCGAGGTCGATGGCCAACCGACGCGCTGCGGCAAAGTACGCGTAACGCATCTCGTTTTGCGAACCGGCGCTGTTTGGGACGCCGAGTTCGGGAGGCCACCATCCGCCGCGCCCCGCGCGCTCCTCGGCGGCGATCGGCGGCTCGCGTTCGACGATCTGCGAAAGCTCGTCGCACAGGCGCTCGACGCGGGCTTTGAGCGCGGAATCGAACATGTTCCCGACCATCGTCATGCCGCCGCGCATCCACTGGCCCGACCCGCCGAACTCGGGGTGGTTGAATTGTGCCATCCCGCCGTGACCGGCGCGCACCGCGCGCAGCATCGTCGCGACCGCATCCGGGCTAAAGCCATGACGCCGCGCCACATCCTCGATCGTGCGCGCTGCAGCCGCTGAAAACTCTGCCATCTCGACGACGGCCTTCCATCCGGCGCCCGAACATTCCGGTCCGAAGGCCGGGGCGCGTTCAGGCCAACAGCGCTCGCGCGCAGCGGTTGTGTTCCGCCACCAGCGCCGGAATGTCGATGCCGAGGAGCTCGCCGGCTTCGATCCGCACCCGGCCGTCGATGATGCTCAAGTCGACCGTCGACGGTGCCGTGAACACGATCGCGGCGAGCGGATCGTGCACCGCGGCGCCGGCCATGGCCAAGGTGTCGATGCGCAGGCCGATGAGGTCGGCGGCCATCCCCGGTTCGAGGGCGCCGATATCGTCGCGACCCAGAACCGCGGCGCCTCCGCGCGTGGCCAGGTGCAGCGCGCCGCGGGCTCCCAGTGCCGCCGGATCGCCGCCGGCGCGCTGAAGCAGCATCGCCGCGCGCGCTTCGCCCAGCACGTGCGAGGCATCGTTGGATGCAGAGCCGTCGACGCCCAGCCCCAGCCGCATCCCGGCGGCCGCCATCGCACCCAGCGGCGCGATGCCCGACCCCAAGCGCAGGTTGGAGTTGGGACAATGCGCGGCGCCGGTCCGCGTTCGACCCAGGCGTTCGATCTCGACCGGCGACGGATGCACCATGTGGGCGAACCAGACATCGGGTCCGATCCAGTCGAGTTCCGCCGCCAACTCGACCGGCCGCAGCCCGTAGCGCTCCAAGCAGTACCGTTCTTCGTCGAGCGTTTCACACAGGTGGGTGTGCAGACTCACGCCGGTGCTGCGCGCGAGGGCAGCGCTCTCGCGCATGAGATCCGGCGAAACCGAAAACGGCGAGCACGGCGCGAGCACGATGCGCGTCATCGCGAAGCGTGCGCGATCGTGATAGGCCGCGATGAGCCGCTGCGAATCGCGCAGAATCGCGGCTTCGTTTTCCACGACGCCGTCGGGGGGCAGCCCGCCTTGCGAACGGCCGATCGACATCGAGCCGCGCGCGGCGTGAAAACGCAACCCGAATTCGCGGGCGACCTCGATTTGATCGTCCAGCGACGTTCCTTCGGGCCAAAGGTAGGTGTGGTCGCTGGCGGTAGTGCAGCCCGAGAGCATCAGTTCGGCGATCGCAACGGCCGTGCTCACCCGCATGGCGTGCGCGTCGATGCGCGCCCAGATCGGATACAACGTCACGAGCCAATCGAACAGCTTCGCATCCTGCGCGCGCGGAACGGCACGCGTAAGCGTCTGCGTGAAATGATGGTGCGTGTTCACTAGCCCGGGCAGGACCACCAGATTGCGCGCGTCGATCACGCGATCGGCATGCTGCGGCAGTTCGGTCGCGGGTCCGACCGCGGCGATCGCCCGATCGGCGATCAAGATCGACCCGCCGCGCAGCTCGCGCTCGGCGGCGTCGAAGGTGGCAATCAGCGCCGCGTCGCGGATCAGGAGTGTCCCGATGAATCGTACCTCATGACGCTCGACGAACTCAACGCCGCCGACGAAGGCACGTTCGTCGCGGCGCTCGGCTTCATCTTCGAGGATTCGCCGTGGGTCGCCGCGCGCGCGCGGCCGCTCCGGCCCTTCGCGGACGCCGCCGAGCTTCACGCCGCGATGTGCGCGGCGGTTGCTGCCGCTTCGCCCGACGAGCAACTGGCGCTCATTCGCGCGCATCCCGATCTGGTCGGCCGTGCGGCACGCAACGGAACGCTCTCGCCGGCGTCGGCCGGCGAACAAGCCGCGGCCGGGCTCGATCGGCTCGATCCCGAAGAAGCGGCGATGTTCGCAACGCTCAACGCCGCCTACACGGCGCGCCTCGGTTTTCCGTTCGTCATGTGCGTGCGCGAGAACAAGAAGGCGGCGATTGTCGCGTGCCTGCAGCAGCGCGCGCGCAACGAACGCGCGGCCGAGATCGCCACGGCGCTCAGGGAGATCGAGAAGATCGCACGGCTGCGGCTGGCCGGCCTGCTCGCGGCCTGACGTGGCCTACACGCTGGATTGGCTCAACCTCGTCGTGCGCTGGTCGCACATGATCGCCGGGATCAGCTGGATCGGGGCGTCGCTCTATTTCGTGTGGCTCGACAACCACCTCGAGCCGCCGCAGCTTGCCGCCGACGCGCGCAACGGCGTGTCCGGTGAACTCTGGTCGGTGCACGGCGGCGGTTTCTATCACAACCAAAAGTTCCTCACCGGTCCGAAGAACGAACCGCTCACCGAAGACCTGCATTGGTTCAAGTGGGAAGCGTACACGACGTGGCTGTCGGGGATCGCGCTCTTGGCGATCGTCTATTGGTCAGCGGCCGGCACGTTTCTCATCGACCCGAGCGTGCTCGCTCTCACGCCGCTCGAAGCCGTCAGCATCAGCATCGGAACGCTGGTCGCGGGCTGGCTCGTGTACGACGCCTTGTGCCGCGCGTTCGGCCGCAATCCGAAGCTGCTGGCGGCGGCGGTCTGCGCGTTCGTCTTGGCCGCGGATTACGCGCTCTTCCACGTCTTGGCAGCGCGCGCGGCATACGTGCACGTCGGCGCGATGATCGGCACGATCATGGTGGCGAACGTCTTTTTCGTCATCATCCCCGGCCAGCAGGCGATGCTCGCGCAGATCCGCGCCGGGCAAGAACCCGATCCGCGGCCGGGCATCAACGGCAAGATCCGTTCCGTGCACAACACCTATTTCACGTTTCCGGTGCTGTTCACGATGATCAGCAATCATTTTCCGATGACGTACGGCAGCGCGTCCGGCTGGCTCGTCCTCGCGGCGATCAGCGTCGCCGGCGTGCTGGTCCGCCAGTTCTTCGTGCTGGGCGACAAGCACCGCTACGTGCCGTGGCTGCCGGTGACGGCTGCCGTGCTGTTATTTGCGACGGCGTTCGTCGTGGCACCGCACAGCGGACCCTCGGCCGGCGGCGCGGCACCGGTGGCGTTTGCCGCGGTCGCACCGATCGTCGCGACGCGCTGCGCGGTCTGTCACGCGGCGCATCCGACGCAAGCCGGATATGCGGCAGCGCCGGGCGGGGTGCTGCTCGACACTCCCGAGCGCATCGCCGGGAACGCCGCGCGTATCGACGCCCAAGCCGTCACGTCGCACACGATGCCGCTGGGCAACGTCACGCACATGACGGACGCCGAACGCCGGACGCTGGGCGATTGGATCGCCGGCGGAGCAGCGCTGCAATGACGCTCTCGACGCACGTTCTCGATACCGCGCGCGGCGTGCCCGCGACGGGAATCGCCGTCACCCTCTTTGCGATCAAGGGTTCATCAAGGGCGCTGCTCGCGCAAGCCCTGACCAACGCCGACGGCCGCACGGACAAGCCGCTGGCCGCCGAGCTGCCGGCGGGGACGTACGAGTTGGTGTTCGCGGTTGGGCCGTACTTCGCACGCCGGCGTGTCACCGCGTTCTACGCCGACGTGCCGATTCGATTCGTCGTCTCGGGCGAAGGCGAGCACTGCCACGTGCCGCTGCTGCTTTCGCCCTGGGGCTATTCAACGTACCGCGGGAGCTAGATTTCGTGTCGGTCGTCAAGCGGTAGCACTCCTGCGGCTGGGGCGAAAACCGGGTCGAACGGTTTGCCGGATTTGAGACGCCAGAAGCAAAGACAAGTAATCGACGCATCACCGCTGCGACGATCTGTTCGGGTCGCCTGCCGGGCAGCGCCGCACCATCGATCGCTTGTGCGCTCGTTGCGTGCGCCCTCGCGACCAGAATCGCTCGATCGATACCTGGAGCGATCTCTCTTCTTTTGGCGTCACCTGCTATCAAATGTTGACCGGCGCGCGCGTAAAAGGCAAGTGCAAGTTACTGTTTTCGGTGGCCGCTCGTGAGTAGTGTTGTAACCAGGCGATCTGACCGCCTTGGGCGCGCAGATCAACACGGCGCGCAGCGGGGCAGCCGCTGCGCGTTGCGATTGATTGTCGATCGAGCGATCTGCATCGCGACCATTGATGGAGGACGTATGTCAAATCAGACAATAGGAACGATAGCGGTGCAGCCCACGGAAACAAATCCGCTCGATGTTGTTCCCGACGCAATTCCTTTCGACACTTCGTATGGCCCACCGATATCGCTCGACCGCGCCCAGGCGGTTATTCACGCGGCGGTGGCAGAGGCGAAGAAGCGGAACTGGAACATGAACGTAGCGGTGGTCGATTCCGGCGGCAACCTCGTCGCCTTTCAACGAATGGACGGTGCGATGCTTGCCTCCATTCAGATTTCCGAACACAAAGCTCGAGCAGCGGCGACCTTCCGGCGCGAAACGAAGTTCTTCGAAGACGGTGTGAACCTTCTGCATCTCAACTATCTGCTTGCGTTTGATGGAATCATTGCCTCTCGAGGCGGCATCCCGCTGATCGAACAAGGCGTGATTATCGGCGCAATCGGTTGTTCGGGAGGCGCGGATTCCCAGGACGAGATCGTCAGCAAGGCGGGCGCAGCGCTAATCAATCAACCGGCCAGACAAACAGATAAATAGGAGCATAGCATGACAACTGCAAGCGCATCCAGGACAACCGCAAGCGCGCCTACGAAGCCTCAAATCCGCCTAGACCGGCGGACGCCCGCCTATTGGCGTGTGACGATCGACAACCCGCCGATCAACGTGATGGGCCCGGAAATGGTCCGGGAATTCCAGCAAGTCATGGACGCGCTCGAGGCCGATGAGCAAGTACGGGTCGTCGTCTTTGACAGCGCCGTCGACGACTATTTCCTCAATCACTCCGATTTCACGGCCAAGCTTGAGGACCTGACCGCAATGCCGGCAGGTCCCACCGGGTTGCCGCCCTGGCCGGACTTTCTCGTGCGTCTGACCCACTTACCAGTCGCCTCCATTGCCCTCATCCGCGGCCGGGCGACCGGCAACGGCAGCGAAATCACCCTGTCGTGCGACATGAGTTTCGCCAGCCGCGAAAAGGCCATCGTCTCGCAGTGGGAGGTGGGCGTAGGGATGGTCGCCGGTGGCGGCCCGATGGCTCGGCTGCCCAGACTCATCGGCCGAAACCGGGCGCTCGAAGTGCTCCTGAGCTCGGAAGACTTGAGGGCAGATCAGGCTGAGGCCTACGGCTACGTGAACCGTGCTCTGCCTGACGCCGAACTAGACGCGTTCGTAGAGGCGCTCGCGACGCGGATCGCCGGATTCGACAAGTGGGCGATCGCCAACACCAAACGCCTGGTCAACACCAGCCTGTCCCCGGATGTCGAGCTCGGTGCCGGGTGGGATGCGTGCATCGCTTCGCTCGGGCGATCCGCCGCCCAGGATGGGATAAAAGCGCTCATGGCGCGCGGCTTCCACCAGCCGGGAGACGTCGAAAATCGGCTCGGATACTACCTCGGGCAAATCGCGCGCTAAACCGGCGCCGGACGCGATTGTCGGCTCCCTGCGCCAATGGTGATGACACCGGCTGAGGAACGCCAGGGTCGGGTCGTATTTCGCCAGCTCGAACGTCAGACGCGCGACCTCCGTGCGGCCAGATCAAGGCACCTGTCGTCGTTGGGAAAAACGGCGGCAGGGTTGGCTGCGGGTGAAGCGTATCGCGGTTCGATGCGCGTGTTGCCGGCCGCGTTTCGTCTCGTTGCCGCCATCGGACTGTGCGCCGGTTTGAATTTCCTTGCTCCGCATGCGGCGGCGCGCACCGATGGTTTGCCCGGGCCGTTCGACCCCAGCGCGATCGATCGGCACGCAGACGCGTGCAGCGATTTCTTCGCCTATGCCACGGGCGCGTATCGCGCTTCACATCCGATTCCGCCGGAGTACGGGGAATACGGGTACAGCGAACAACTCGAGGACCGCACGCGCGACATCGTGCGCGACATCATCGTGCGCGCCCGGAGCGGAGCGGCCGCACCCGGCAGCGACCAGCAAAAAATTGGCACGTTCTTCGGAACCTGCATGGATACGGCCGCGATCGAGCGCGCGGGCTTGAGCCCGATCGCGCCGGAGTTGAAGAATATCGCGGCGATCGCGAACCGGACCGAGCTCCTCACGGAGCTGGGCCGGCTGCACGCGCTTGGCGTCGACGCCGGCTTCGCCTTCAATCCCGCGCCCGACACGCGCGACAGCACAAAAATGCTCGGCGAGATCGATCAAGGCGGGATGGGTCTGCCCGACCGCGACTATTATGTGCGCTCCGACGCAGGTTCGCGCCGGCTGCGCGCCCAGTACGCCGGCTACATCGCCGCGCTGCTGCGCTCGAGCGGAGAACGCGCCGCCGGCGACGACGCGCGGGCGATCGTCCGTCTCGAAACACGATTTGCGCGCGCGGCAACACCGCTCGCCGCGTTGCGCGAACCGGAAGTGTCGTACCATCCGATGAGCGTCGCTGCGCTCGTCGCGCTCGCGCCCCACGCCGCATTGCGGCAGTATCTTCGTTCTTTCACCGTCGCTTCATCCCGCATCAACGTCGCCGAACCCGAGTTCGTGCGCGTATTCGACCGCACGCTGGTCTCCGTACCGCTGACGACATGGAAAAGCTACCTGCGCTGGCGGCTGCTCGACGCCTTCGCGGCGACGCTCCCGGCACGCTTCGGCGCCGAAAGCTTCGCCTTTCACGGCCGCATACTCAACGGCGTACGGGCCGAGCCGCCGCGCTGGAAACGCTGCGTCAACGCGACGAATGCCATGCTGGGTGAAGCGGTGGGCCGAGCGTACGTCGCCGGCGCGTTTTCAGCGCGCGCAAAAGCCGCCGCGCTCGAGTTGACGCTGCGCATCAAGCGCGCGTATCGCGCCGAACTGCAATCGTTGTCCTGGCTGACGCCTGCGACCAAGCGCATCGCGTCGGCGAAGCTCGACGCGATGGATCTCAAAGTCGGTTATCCGACGGTTTGGCGCAGCTACGCCGGCTATGCGGTGCGCAATGATTCGTACTTCGCCAACGTCGCGCGCGGTGAGGCCTTCGCGCGACGGTACGAACTCGCTAAAATCGGACGGCCCGTCGATCGCGCCGAATGGGATATGACGCCGCAGACCGTGAACGCCTACAACGACGTGGAGCGCAACGAGATCGTGGTCCCGGCCGCGCAATTGCAGCGTCCGTTCTACGATCCCGACGCGGACGATGCCGCGAACTTGGGCGCGACCGGCGCGGGAACCCTGGGTCACGAGATGACGCACGGCTTCGATGAAGCGGGCCGCAAATACGACGCCGGCGGCAATCTCAAAAATTGGTGGACGCCGGGAGATGTGCGCGCTTTCGATGCGCGCTCGCGTTGCCTCGTCGCCAGGTTCGATCGGACTGTCGCGGTGGGGTCGGTGCACTACGCGGGGGAAGTCGTAGCCGACGAGGCGATCGCCGATCTCGGCGGTGTGACCATCGGGTATCGCGCGCTCGAAGCAGTCCCAGCCCGATCTCCGCGGGCGCGCCGCGACGGCTTTACGCGCGAACAGCGTTATTTTCTAGCGTACGCGCAATCATGGTCGGAAAGCGTGCGGCCCGAAACCGCGCGGACGCAAGCGCTGAGCGATTCGCATCCCTTGCCGCGCGACCGGGTCAACGTCACGCTGGCGAACGTGCCGGCCTGGTATGCGGCGTTCGGCTGCACGCCGCCGGCAACACCGGTCTGCAGAATTTGGTAGCGCTGCCCCGGTGGTATCTAAACGATTGGGCGCGGCGGCGGAGGAACGACGGTACTCGTTCGCCAGGCTTCCTCGGCAGCACAAAGGGGGCATAGGTAGGAATGGGAACTGCCCACAAGGCGACCGAACGTCCGATGGCAGCGAAGACAGGTAACAAAGAGCATTACGCTTGAGCACCTCCGCTTCCATCATCGGCGGTTCCCTGCGCGTTCTTGTGGTTCTGCGGCGTTCTCCTACGATAATGTGACGAAGGGATTCCGGGTGCAAGGGAAGGCGAATTTCCGCGGTCATCCGCTGCATTTGATGCTCATCTCGTTTCCGGTCGCGCTCTGGACGGCGGCGCTGTTCACCGATTCGGTCGGCACCTGGCGCCATGACGACTTCTGGTTTCGCATGAGCGTCGTACTGATCGCGATGGGAACGGCGGTGGCCGTCCCGGCATCGGTGTGCGGCTACGTCGACTATCGAACCGTGCCGATGAAACGCGCGGCGCGCCATCTGGCGTCGGCACATCTGTGGTGGAGCCTGGGCGCGACGGCGCTGTTCGCACTGACGCTCATCGTGCGCGCGAACGCGCGCCATTCACCCTGGGGCATCGTGCTCACGATCGTGGGCGACGGCGTGCTGCTCGTGGGCGGCTATCTGGGCAGCGAACTGGCCAATCGCTATCACATCGGCATCGCCGACGCTCCGGCGGCCGAACCGCGCCACGCGGCGGCAGCGCCGACGCGCGCTGGCCGCCGCTAACATCGCTAACCGCGGGCGGCCTTGAATGCTGCCCAGCCGCCGAAGTGCGAGATGTCGGCGTAGCCGCGCGCTTCGATGAGATCGCGCGGATAGAACATCGCCGAAACGTGCGTGCCGTCCTCGAGTTCGATCGGCCCCTCGAAAAGATTCGGCGGCTCGCTCGCGATCAGCCGGGTGTGCTGCTCGTCGCTAAGGTCGTACACCTCACCCTTGATGGCGACGCCGCCGTTGGGAACCGCGTAGATTCCGGGATGGCGGTCCTCCACCGAATGCAGGCGATACATCGGCTTCGTTTGGGTTTCGCGCACAAACGTCGCATCGCCCAAATTGGCGTGATCGGGTTGGCCGCGCAGCGCGGAGCCGCAAATGAAGAACAACACCCCGGTTTGCCTCGATTCAGTTCGCACACGAGAGTTCGGCGTCGGCGAGCAAGAGCGCCGCTGCGAGCGCTTCGATGCCGAGTTCGAGGTCCGCGGGGGCAGTCTTTTCCTGCGCGACGTGACTGTGTCCGCCGATACTCGGCACGAAAATCATCGCCGTCGGGACGATCTGCGCCAGACACATTGCATCATGTCCGGCGCCGCTCGCCAATTCCAGCGGCGCAGCGCTGAAGCGTTCGCATGCGCGGCGAACGATCGCGCGCAGGCGGGGATCCATCGGCGCGGCGGCTCGCCATTCGATGAGCTCGACGGCAATCGGCGTTCCGCGCCGGCCCGCGGTCTCGGCCGCGGCGGCGCGAACCCGGCGCTCGATCTCGGCGACCCGCGCGTCGTCGACCGATCGCACGTCGATGCGCAGCGCGACGCGGCCGGGCACGCTGTTCGTTTGATTCGGTTCGACCTGGATCCAACCGGTGGTCGCGACGGCGTCGCCGACCTCGAGCGCGGCGCGTTCAACCGCCAGCACGACCTCGCCGGCGGCGCATAACGCGTCGGCTCGCCCGGCCATCGGAAGCGTCCCGGCATGCCCGGGCCACCCCTCGATCGCGACCCGCAGCCGCCGTTGCCCGGCAATCGCGCTGACCACTCCCAACGGCTGCGCCGCTCGCTCGAGCAGCGGGCCCTGCTCGATGTGCAATTCAATGTACGCGGCAGGAGCGGGAAAAGCGTCGCGCACCGGGACCCCGTCGAGCAGGCCGTACGCACCGTCGCGGGCTTCGGCGAAGGTCTGCCCGTCGTCGCCGACGAGGCCCGCGATTGCGTCATACGGCGTCAGCCCCGTAAAGGCGGAACTTCCCAGGCAGCCGAGCGGAAACCGGCTGCCCTCTTCCCCGGCCCAAGCGACGACTTCGAGCGGCCGGCCCGGCGCCGCGCCGCTCGCCGCGATGCGTTCGAGCGCTTCGAGCCCGCCGGCGACCCCGTAGGCGCCGTCGTACGCTCCGCCCGCCTTGACCGTGTCGAGGTGCGACCCGCACTGGATCGGCGGCCGGTCCGAACCACGCTCCAGGCGGGCGAAGACGTTGCCGGCGCGGTCTTGCTCGACGGCGAAGCCCGCCGCCCGGGCCCAGTCCGCGAAGCGCCGGCGCGCCGCGTAATCAGCCGGCGTAAACAGCGCGCGATCGATGCCGCCGGCGGTTGCCCCGAGCTGCGCCAGTTCGGCCAGCCGGGCGTGAACCTTCATGCCTCCTCCGTAGCGTTTGCGACCGCATCGACCCGGGCCAGATAGGCCGCCCGCATTCGCGGGCTCAGAAACGACGCGGCAAAGCTATTGCGCGCCAGCGTTGCGAGCATCGCCGGTTCGAGCGCCAAGGCTTGGGCGACCGCCTCATAATTCTCGCCGACGTAGCCGCCGAAGTAGGCCGGATCATCGGAATTCACCGTGACGAGCAAGCCGGCATCGAGCATGCGCCGCAGCGGGTGCTCGCCGAGCGATTCGCACACCCGCAGCTTGACGTTCGAGAGCGGGCACACCGTCAGCGGAATTTGCTCGTCGCGCAACCGGTCCACGAGCTTGGGATCTTCGAGGCTGCGCACACCGTGGTCGATGCGTGAAACGCCCAGCACGTCGAGCGCTTCCCAAACATACGCCGGTGGTCCCTCCTCGCCGGCGTGCGCGACCGCTTTCCAGCCGGCGGCACGCGCGCGCGCGAACACGTCGCGAAACTTGCTCGGCGGATGGCCCAATTCGGCCGAATCCAGGCCGACCGCGACGATCCGTTCGCCGAACGGCAGCGCCAGCGCAAGCGTCTCCAGCGCCGATTCCACGCTCGCGTCGCGCAGGAAACACATGATGAGCCGCGTGCTCACGCCGTAGTGCGTTTCGCTGTTGCGGACCGCCGACCACAAGCCGTCGATCACCGTGCGAAACGGCACGCCGCGCGCGGTGTGCGCCTGCGGATCGAAGAAGATCTCGGCGTGGACGAGCCCCTGGCTGTGAGCGCGCGCGAGATATTCGTTGGTGAGTTCGGCGAAATCAGCTTCGGTGCGCAACACGTTCATCGCTGCGTAATACAAGTTCAAGAACGACTGCAGATCGCGAAATTCATATGCCGCGCGCAGCGCTTCGACCGACGGATACGGAAGCGCGACGCGATTGCGTTCGGCTAACGCAAAGATCAAATCGGGTTCGAACGTTCCCTCGATGTGAACGTGCAGCTCGGCCTTGGGCAAGCGCAGGGCCAGCGGCAGCGTCACGCTTGCGCCGGATGCGTGGCGATCCAATGCCGGGCGATGTCGAGCCGCCGGCAGATCCAGATGTCGTCGAACGTCTTGAGATAATCGAGAAACCGCTCGAGTGCCGCAGCCCGGCCGGGCCGCCCCGCAAGCCGCGTGTGCAAGCCGACCGACATCATCTTTGGGCTGCGCCGGCCTTCGCGATAGAGAACGTCGAACGCGTCCTTGAGATAGTTGAAGAACCCATCGCCTGACGTGAAGCCCGGGGGTACCGAAAACTTCATGTCGTTGTTGTCCAAAGTGTAGGGGATCACGAGGTGCGGACGGCCGTCGACACGCGTCCAGTACGGCAGATCGTCATTGTACGCGTCGGAGTCATAGAGAAAGCCGCCTTCCTCGACGACGAGGCGGCGCGTGTTGACGCTGGGAGCGTAGCGGCAATACCAACCGTGAGGCCGCACCCCGATCGTGCGCTCGAGTGATGCGATCGCGCGGCGCATTTGCGCGCGTTCCTCGTCCTCCTTCATGTCTTGAAATCCGATCCAGCGCCAACCGTGGCAGCAGACGTCGTAGCCGGCCGCGCAGATCGCAGCGGCAGCCGCCGGGTTCCGTTCCAGCGCCAGCGCGGCACCGAACACGGTGATCGGAATTGCGCGCTCGGCGAACATGCGCATGAGCCGCCAGAAGCCGGCACGACTGCCGTATTCATACACCGATTCGACGATCAGGTCGCGTTTGCCCGGACCCAGCGTCGCACCGGGAACTTCGGTGAGATAGGTCTCGGAGGTCCCGTCGCCCTCACCGATCGCGTACTCCGAGCCTTCTTCGTAGTTCATCACGATCTGCACCGCTAACCGGGCACCGCCCGGCCAGCGCGGGTCCGGCGGCCACGCGCCGTAACCGACGAAATCCCGCGCGTGCGCTTCTTCCATTGCGCCGCATTTCACGCGTGCGTCGGCCGGCCCCGCCGTCGACCCGCGCCCGAAAGAATTTTCCGCGCGCCCAAGCTCCGCTTACCGACGCTTTACGCTTTCCTTCATTCCTAAATAACGGGGATGCGTTTTTACCCCCTTTGGAATTGTAGCCGATACATTGCGGCCCTGCTTGTGCAAACGGCAGGCGTCGCCCGATCATCGCTTGCCGAAAGCGTAAATAGGACCAAATCCCAGTTCA
>JBEKHC010000073.1:0-26754 GCA_050012475.1 Candidatus Velthaea sp. | reverse complement strand
GCTCAAGTCGCTGCGGACGGCGGAGCAGGTCGCCAAGCTGCGCGAGAAGACCGTCGCCGAACTCTTCGCCTCGTAAGGATCGATCGATCAATGGCAGACAAGACATCCGCGATCTCGACCCCGGCGCCGGCCGCCTACACACTGGCGACGCTCAAGCCGAACCCGCACTCCTGGCCCAAGCGCACGCGGGTCGGCCGCGGGCATGGTTCGGGCATGGTGAAAACCGGCGGTGAGGGCGGCAAGGGTCAAACGGTTCGCTCGGGCGGCGGCAAGGGGCCGGCATTCGAAGGCGGCCAGACGCCCTGGTCGCGGCGCCTTCCGCACGGCCGCGGTTATTCGCAAAAAGGCCGGGACACCGGGCATTTCGGCGAAGTCTTCGCCGTGGTCAACATCGCGAGTTTGGCCGATTGGGATCCCAGCGTCGAAGTCTCGCCGCAGTCGCTGCGCGCGGCCAAGAAGCTCAAATCGACGCGCGACGGCGTGAAGATCCTGGGCGGCGCGAAACCCGGCAAGGTGCTGCCGGCCGGCCTGCGATTCCGCGACGTGGCCTTCTCCTCGCCGGCCCGTGAAGCGCTCGCCGCCGCCGGCGCGATCTTCGAAGATTCCGCCGCGGAAGGATAACCGCCGACGTGCTGAACTCGCTGCGCAACGCGCTGCTCGTCCCCGACATCCGCAAGCGGATCGGGTTCGTGTTCTTTGCGTTCGCCGTGTTCGTGTTCATGATTCACGTCCAGATTCCGGACGTGAACGTCGGCGTCTGGCAGCAGCTGCTGCAAAGCGGCTCGTTCTACAACTTCCTGGGCTTCCTGAGCGGCGGCGCGCTGCAGCGTCTGTCGGTCATCGCGATGGGGATCACGCCGTACATCAACGCGTCGATCATCATGCAGCTCATGACGGTGGTCATCCCGCAGCTCGAGGAGCTGGCGAAAAAAGGCGGCGAGGAAGGCCGCAAAAAGATCAGCCAGTACACCCGTTGGCTGACGATCGTGCTGGCGTTCATCCAGGCGACGTCGATGACGGTCAACATGAGCCGCGCCGGCGTGTTCTACGACTCGTCGTGGCTGTTCATCGTCTACGTCGTCGTCGCGCTGGTGTCGGGCACGATGTTTTTGATGTGGCTGGGCGAGCAGATCACCGACAAGGGCATCGGCAACGGTATCTCGCTGATCATTTTCGTCGGCATCGTGCTGCGCTTTCCGTCGCAGGTTTCCCAGACGTTCTCGCTGGCCAACAAGGGGAACGTCAACTATCTGGGCCTGTTCATCTTCATCGCAATCGCGCTCGTCACGATCGTTTCGATCGTCTTCCTGTATCAGGGTCAGCGCCGGATTCCCGTGCAGCAGGCGCGCCGCGTCGTCGGCCGCAAGCTCTTCGCGGGGCGCTCGAGCTACATCCCGCTGCGGCTCAACAACGCCGGCGTCATCTCGATCATCTTCGCGATCTCGATCTTGATCTTGCCGCAGCAGGCGCTGACGTGGTTCCAGCACGGCCAGACCGGCTGGGCGGCGAGCACGGCGCTGTTCATGCAAACCTACTTCGGGCCGAACACGATCCTCTACAACCTCGTGTATTTTCTGCTCGTGGTGGCTTTCACGTTTTTCTATTCGGCGGTCGTGGTCAATACGCGCGACATCGCCGACAACCTCAAGAAGTCGGGCTCGTTCATCCCGGGCATTCGGCCCGGCCAGCCAACCGTCGAGTATATCAATAAGATTTTACTGCGCATCACGACGGCGGCGGCGATCTATCTCGGCATTTTGGCGGTCCTGCCCTCGCTGCAGCGCGACGTCGGTCTGAACGGACTGTACATCGGCTCGACTTCGCTGCTGATCGTGGTCGGCGTGGCGTTGGATTCGATCACTCAGATCGAAGCACGGCTGGCGATGCGCGACTACCGCGGCTTCATTAAGAAGTAATCGTAATGATTTTGATTTTTCTGGGTCCGCCCGGAGCGGGCAAAGGGACGCAAGCCAAGATCATCGAGGAGCGCTTCGCGCACCGCCAGATCTCGACGGGCGATCTGCTGCGCGCGCACCGCGCCAACAAAACGGCACTCGGCGCCGAGGCCCAAGGGTACATGGATGCCGGCAAACTCGTGCCCGACGACCTCATCATTCGGATGATGGAGCACGAACTCGCGGGCGCGCACGACGTCATCGTCGACGGGTTTCCGCGCACGGTGCCCCAAGCCGAAGCGTTCGACGCGCTCCTGACCGCTAAGGGGCTCGCTGCCAAGGCGATCGTGTTCGACGTCGATCAGGCCGTCCTCACCGAACGGCTGACCGGCCGCTGGACCAATCCGCGGACCGGCCGTGTTTACCACACGATTTTCAATCCGCCCAAACGCGCCGGCATCGACGACGACGACGGCGGCGAGCTGATCCAGCGGCCCGACGACACGGTCGAGACGGTCGGCAAGCGTTTGCGCGAGTACGACGAAAAGACCGCGCCGCTCATCGCGTACTACGGCGGCACCGGCCGGGCGGTTCACGTGAACGGCTTGGCGGACATCGACGTAGTGACCGCGGAGATCGTGAGCGCGCTCCCGGGCTTAGTGCGGACCGGAAGCATCGCGTGATCACCATCAAGTCGGCGCGTGAGATCGAGATCATGCGCCGCAGCGGGAAGATCACGTCCAAGACGCTGTCGATGCTCATCAAGACGGTGCGCGCCGGCATGACGACCGGCGAGGTTGACCGCTTGGCCGAAGAATCGATTCGTGCGATGGGCGGCATCCCCACGTTCAAAGGCTATCACGGCTACAAGCACACCATCTGCGCCTCGATCAACGACGAAGTCGTTCACGGGATCCCGGGCAGCCGGGTGCTCGCCGACGGCGACCTGCTCTCGATCGACATCGGCACGACGCTCGAGGGCTACGTTTCGGATTCGGCGGTGACCGTCGCGATCGGCAACGTCAGCCAAGAAGCCGAGCGGCTCATGCGGGTGACGCAGGAGTGTCTGATGTTGGGCATCGCGCAGATGCAGAAGGGCAACCGCCTCTCGGACATTGGCGCGGCGATCCAGCAGCATGCCGAGCGGTTCGGTTACGGCGTCGTCCGCGATCTGGTCGGGCACGGAATCGGTACCAAGATGCACGAAGAGCCGCAGGTGCCCAACTATGGGGTGCCCGGTCAAGGTCCGGTGCTGCGACCGGGCTTGTGCCTGGCGATCGAGCCGATGATCACCGAAGGAAGCTTCATCGTCGAAACCCTGGACGATGGCTGGACGGTTGTGACCGGGGATGGTAAACTAGCGGCGCACTTCGAGCATACCATCGCGATAACGGACGAGGGTCCACGGATCCTCACCTTGCGGGACACCGGCGAGCACCATGATGTGGCTCGCTTCCGCCCCAAGGAGGAAGTTGCTGCGTAATGGCTCGGGGGCACCGTCGCGGAGGGGATCGATCGGACAAGCGGCGCCAAACCGATGCGCACGCATCCGCCACCGCGACACCCAAGGAAGAAGCGATCGAGGTCGAGGGGACGATCGTCGAACCCCTGCCCAACGCGATGTTTCGCGTCGAGCTTGCCAGCGGTCATCGCGTGCTCGCGCACGTGTCCGGCAAAATCCGGATGAACTACATTCGGATCTTACCGGGCGACCGGGTCCTCATCGAACTCTCGCCGTACGATTTGACGCACGGCCGCATCACCTACCGATACAAATAAGCCCAATTCGGAGCATCTCGTACAATGAAAGTCCGGCCGTCAGTCAAGCGTATGTGCGATAACTGCAAAGTCATTCGCCGTGAAGGTAAGGTTCGCGTCATTTGCAGCGTGAACCCCAAGCACAAACAGGTCCAGGGGTAGCACATGGCTCGTATCTCGGGTATCGATCTGCCGCGCGACAAGCGCATCGAGGTCGCCCTCACGTACATCTTCGGGATCGGCTTGCCGACCGCGCAGCGGCTGCTTGCCCAAACGGGCGTCGACCCGAACGTGCGGGTGAAAGACCTCGCCGCGGAAGACGAGCAAAAGCTGCGTGAAGCCATCGACGGCAAGATCAAAGTCGAAGGCGACTTGCGCCGTGAAGTCGCCGGGCATATCAAGCGCCTGACGGACATCGGCTGCTATCGCGGACTGCGCCACCGGCGCGGTTTGCCCGTCCGTGGCCAGCGCACGAAGACCAACGCCCGCACGCGCAAGGGTCCCAAGCGCACCGTCGCGGCGAAAAAGAAAGTCACCAAGAAGTAGCATCGCACGCCGGCGCGGTCCACGCGCCGGTCTTTTTTTGTCGCGGGCCGATCCTGCGCAGGTAGCGAAGCAGCGGCTCGATGCACTTTGTCGGTTTCGACCACATCGATTTGCGCGTTGCCGACCTCGCCGCCGAACGTCCGCTCTACGACGCGCTCTTGCCCGCCTTGGGCCTCACGGAGATCGTTGAATCGGCCGGCACTTGCGAATACTACGAGCCCGCCGAGCGCGGCGAGGCGCGCCGCTTTTTCGGGCTCAACGCCGATCCGGGCCACCGGGCGAACGCGACGCGCATTTGTTTTGCCGCGGCGTCCGCCAGCGAGGTCGATCGCTTGGCAGACATCGCTCGGATGGCGGGAGCCCGGGGCATGGAAGGGCCCGAGATTCCCTACTCGTCCGAGAAGTACTACGCGGTATTCTTCGAGGACCGCAGCGGCAACAAACTCGAGATCGCGTACCGGCGCCCTCACCTCGTCCCCGCCGCCGCTCTCCTCGATGAAGCCGGCCGCCAGGAATAGCCCGGCCGGTCGGGCCTGCAGTTAAGCCGGGATCGGCAGTTCGACGCCGCGGCCTTGTTCGCGGCAGGCATCGTAAATGTGGTTGGCTGCGGCGACGTCCCAGATGCCGACGCCCAGCGACTCGAAGAGCGTCAGCTGATCGTCGCTGGTTCGGCCCGTCGCGGCGCCGGCTACGATATCGGCCAGCCGCACGGCGTCGTCCCAGCGGAAGGCTCCCGCGGCTTGCGCGGCGAGCAGATCGCCGGATTCCACTTTTGCTTGAGCAACGTCCTCGACCGCGACGATCGCGGAGCGCGCCACGGTAACGGCGTCGATTTCGGCCGCGGTCGCCCGGTTCGAGCCGGCGGCATTGACGTGCGTTCCCGGCGCCAGCCACTCACCCGCAAAGACCGGCTGGGCTGCGCTCGTCATCGTCACCACCACATCCGCGCTCTCGACGGCATCGCGTGCGCTCGTCGCCGCCTCCACCGGCCGGCCGACGCGTTCGCTTACGGAGCGGCAAAACGCCTGCAGCCGGCCGGGATCGCGGCCCCAGACCCGGACCCGCTCGATCCCCCGCGCCAGGCAGATCGCTTCGATTTGGGTGCGCGCTTGGAAGCCGGTCCCGATCACCCCGAGCCGGTGCGCGTCCGCACGTGCGAGATAGCGCGTCGCCAGACCCGTGGCGCCGCCGGTGCGGAGCTGCCCCAGCGTGTTGGCCTCGATGAGCGCCAGCAGGGCGCCATCGGGCGCGTAGAGCGTGACCCGAAAGGTCGCGCCGCGCGAACCCACGGTGTAGGTTTTGAGGCCGGTGCGGCCGTCGAGCGCGGCCGGCAAGACCTGGAGCACCGCTGCGCCGGAGTTCACGCGCTGACGCGGCGCGTTCATCGCGCTGCCGTCGGCGATTTTGCGCGCCGCCGCGTCGAGCACGCGCAGCGCGTCGGCCATCGAGAAGGTGGCCGCGACATCGGCCTCGGTAAGAAACAGCGGCATCAGCGCAGGGCGGCGACACCGCCGACGTCTTTGGCACCGTGTCCGGCGGCGATGGCGCGATCGAAAAATGCGGCGATTTGCGGCAGCACGTCATAGTGCACGTCGTGGCGCGCGCCCTCCTCGAGCATCAGCCGCACGTCTTTGCGCGCCATCGTCAGCTCCCAGGCTGGAGCGAAATTTCCCTCGGCCATGTTCTTGCCGCGCACGTCGACCGCTCCGGAGAGTTTGAAATCGGCGAACAGCCCGTGCGCTTCGGCCGCCGAGATCCCCAACGATTCGGCAAACTTGTACACGTCGGCCAGACCGCTGACCACGAAGACGAGCATCATGTTGCCGAACAGTTTGAACGCTGCCGCGCGTTCGTCGCCGCTGCCGACGACGAGCAGTTTGCCGGTCATCGGTTCGACGATCGGCCGCACCGTGGCTACGCGTTCGGGCGGTCCCGAAACGAGCATGAGCCCGGTGTGTTCGAGCGCGTTCTTCGGGCCCATGAACATCGGCACGTGGGCGAAGAAGATGCCGCGTTCCCGCCAGCGCGCGTAGCGCTCGCCGGTCGGCGTCGGCGCGGTGGTGGTGTGATCGATGATGAGCGTTCGTTTGTCGAGCACGCCGGCCAACGGCTCGAGCACCGCATCGACCGTCGCGTCGTCGGCGAGCGTGACGTGAATGCGCGTCGCGCCGCGCGCGGCAACGGCCGGGTCGTCAAACACCTTGGCGCCGTCGGCTTCGAGCGCGCGCGCCTTGTCCGGCGTGCGGTTCCACACCGCAACCTCTTCACCGCGCGCGAGTGCGGCGCGCACGAAACCCGCGCCCATCAATCCCGTTCCAAAATGCGCAATCATCTCGCTGCTCCGTTTCCCGTCCGCTCGTATGTTGCCACCGCATCGAACCGGCAAACTTCGCGATCGCTTCTCGCTACGACTTCGGCGCGCGACGCGGGCGGGCAATCTGCGCGCCGCGAACTCAGCGTGCCGATTCGCCATCGTCGCGCGGGGACGTCGGGGCGATGCGGAAAACCACGCGCCGTGCGTCCCGGGCGTGCCCCCGCGAAGCCGGAGAAGGGTCCGCCGGCGAGCCGTCCGCCGGAACGCAGGCGACCGCGCGCCGTGCCGGCCTGGATATCGCGATCGTCTTCCACCCCGTCGGCGCCGCGGCCGAGCCTCAGCGAGCGAGCGTCAGATGAGTTCGGGGTCGTAGCACACGCGCAGCGTCCCGTGGCGCGTGTTGTGCGCGTAGAGTGCGGCCGCAACTTCGTTGCACACGACATTGGTATCGCGCGCGTAGACGTAGCCGCCCCACGGACGCCGCGCGGGGCGAGCGAGGTCGCAGTTCACCGCGCGGAACTGGTCGTACCTCAGGCGCGGCCCGAGTTCGGCGGCTTGCTCGCCGAGACCCAAACGCACGACGCGCAGGGTATAGTCGTCCTCGAAAAACCGCTTGATGCGATTACCCGTATTGTCGGTCGCCGGATCGTTGGTCCAAGCGGCGATCTTGTGCCTCGGGTAGGCGTAAAAGAGGCCGTTGAGGTCCGAGACGAAGATCGCGATGAGCGAAAGGCCGGCCGCCGCAGCCTCGTCCCATCCGGCGGTCAGCACGTCGATGACGGCTTCGTCCACAAGCGCATCCCATGGCGTCATGAATTTCGGCGGCGAGAAGCCGCCGGCCGGGACGCGCGAAACGTCGAAAAGCCGGGCAAGCGACGCGATGCGGGCGGCCCCTTCGATTTCGCGGTACGAGAACTCGAAAAGCCGCTCGAGCGAGATACGGCCCTCCGCGAGCGCCGTCTCCAGCGTAGCCTCGACGCGTTCGCTCAGCCTTTCGGTGAACGCGCGAACCCGTTCAACCACTGTTCCCAGCGGACGCCGCGCGGCGATGGCATGGGCACGCGACCCGAGCATCGCCAGTTCGAGCCGTCCGCGGTCTGCTGCCTGCGTTGACTGCGCTTCGACGGCCGAGGCACTGCGGTTCACATTTTCGAGTACCCGGTCGAGCGCGCGCGTTTGATCGGAGGCTGTGGATGAGACGTCGGCCGCACGTTCCATCGCTGACTCGAAGGCCGCGCGGAGCGTCGCGATCGCGCTGCGCACGCCTTCGGCGCGCGTGGCGACGTCGTCGGTATTCCCCGCGGCGGTTCCGATCGATGCCTGCAGGCTCGCGCTCATGGCGCTGATGCTTGCCAGCAACTTCGAGACGCTGCCGGTCGAGTCGTTCGTCGAACGCGCGAGCGACCGGATCTCTTCGGCGATGACGCCGAAGCCGAGCCCCAGCTCGCCGGCGTGCGCGGCTTCGATTGCCGCGTTGAACGACAGCAGATCGGTCTCGGATGAGAGCGTGTCGATGAGCGCCATGATCTGATCCGCGCGCGCGGCCGCCGTGCCCATCGATTCAACGAAGCCGTTGATCGCGCCGACGCTCGTGGTGATCGAGGAAACACGCGTCAGCGCCCCGTCCAAAAGCTGGAGCGCCGAATCGTAGCGCTCGCGAATCGCATCGACGAGCGCGCGCATCTCGGCGCCGACGCCGGCCGAGGTTCGGGCGGCGCCGGCCGATTCGTCGACCGTCGTGCGGACGAGCTCGATCTCGTGGCTGATGCTCGCGAGCGCACTGGAGATGGCACGCCAGGCATAGCCGTTGCGTGAAGCGGCGACGGCCGCCGCAACGACGTCGCCAAGGATCTCGCGCTGATCGGCGGCGACGTGCTCGAGCAACGTGCGCACTGCGGCCACGATCGTGCGATCGCCGTCGTTCGCGTCGACGTGCGCGGCGGCTGCCGCGTCGGCTCCGCCGATGAGGGAATCGATCCAGTGCTCGAAGGTGCCGCCGCCGAGCGAGGGTGCCGGTGCCGAGCACAGGGTCCAGCGTTCGGAGCGGGCCTGCGCGCGATCGAGCAGCGAGTCGAGGTCGAGCCGGGCTGCTTCGCGCGAGGCGTTTGCCGCTTCGTCGGCGTGCGTCCAGATTTGATCCACCGACGAACCGATCGATTGCAGGGCTTGGCCTTGCGCCGCGGCGACGTCGGCAATCGTCGAGATCAGCTGCTCGAATTCGTGGATCCCTTGCCGGGTTTGCCCTAAGGCCTCGTTTGCGCCGTCGATCTCTCGGCCGGCGGCCGCCGTCGCCCCTTTTGCGTCGTTGATTGCTCCGGCAACGTGATCGGTCGCCTCGCGCAGCTCGGAAACGATATGCGCCACGTCGGCCCGCGACTCGCGCGTCGAGTGCGAGAGTTTGCGCACTTCTTGAGCGACGATGGCGAAACGCGACCCGGCTTCGGCGAGGTGCGAGGCTTCGATTTGTGCGTTGACGGCCAAGAGTTGGGCGTGACGCGACAGGCGGCCCAGGGTGGTCTGAAATGCGGCGATTCCGCGCGTCGAGCGATGCATCTCGGCGAGCGGCGCTTTACCGTCGGCCAGTCGCGCGACCAGCCGTTCAAGCGCGCCATCGATGCCGGCCAGATTCCCGTCGGCCTCGGTCGCGGCCTCGGCTGCGGCGTGTGCCAAGGTTTGCAATGCGGTCGCGGCGTCGGCCATGCGTAACGCGCCCTGTCCCGCTTCGCCCGCGGCGGCGCCGGTCGCGCGCACGAGGACGCCTTGCTCATCGGTCGAGCGAACGATGAACGCGAGATTTTGGGCGTTTTGACGCGCCGCATCGCGGGCGCGGGCAACGACGTCGCGATAATCGGCGAACTCGTGCGACACAGCAGCGAGCAGCGCCAGGATCGCCGCCGCGTGCGGCTCGCCCATCGGCGGGGGGATGCTCAAATCACGGCGCTCGGCAATGCGCGCGAGCCAGTCGATCGTGCCGGAGCCATCGGCCGTCGCCGGACCGACGCCTTGCGAGCGGACCGCACTCATATTCCCATTCCCTTCGCGCATCGTCTGGAGGGCTTCACCAATCGGTGTATCGGCGATCCAGCGCGAAAAACGCCCGCCTCTCGCCGCTCGGGCCACCCGCGAAGCCGAAAGCTTAACCGGAGGCAGCCGTTGAGCGGGAATCGGAAGTTTATGTATCGAACGTATGTTCGTGTACGGTAGCGCGCCGAGCTTGGCCGGGCTTAGCTTCGATGAAACTCGCGCGTCTCGCTTGGCCCGGGGCCTAGCTTCGATGTCGCGTGTCGCGCTTGGTCGGGCTTAGCTTCGATGAAACTGGCGCGTCGCGCTTGGTCGGGCTTAGCTCGATGAAGCTCGCGCGTCTCCGCTTGGCCGGCGCTTGGCTTCGATGTCGCGTGTCGCGGTCGGTCGGGCTTAGCTTCGATGAATCTCGCGCGTCGCGCTAGGTCGGGCTTAGCTCGATGAAACTCGCGCGCCGAGCTGGCCGGGCTTGGCTTCGATGACACTCGCGCGTCGCGCTTGGTCGGGCTTAGCTTCGATGAAACTCGCGCGTCGCGCTTGGTCGGGCTTAGCTCGATGAAACTCGCGCGCCGAGCTTGACCGGGCTTGGCTTCGATGACACTCGCGCGTCGCGCTTGGTCGGGCTTACCTTCGATGAAACTCGCGGGTCGAGCTTGGTCGGAATTGGCTTTCGGATGAAACTCGCGCGTCATGAAACTTGGCGGCGCGCTTCGTTTCGCCGATTGCCGCTGCAAGGAGTTCTTGGGTGCTCCCTTGGTCGCTTCGGGACGCCGCCTGCCGCTGCACGGACAAGCCGCCACCGGGGGCGGCCGCTTTGAAGGGTGATAGTTGACCACGAGGAGCCAGTTCGAGTAGACTATGGCGTTAGCTTCGCGCAGCGCTTTGCGCCGGCGCGCTTCCGCCCTCGCCGTGCGGATGATGGAAAAGATCGGACTGTAGGCCGTGAGGCCGGTGCCGGTCGAGGCGACGACACCCTGGGCTCGTTTTTCGCGCGGGGCAAGATAAACACGACGGGAGTTTCCTTTTGGCCGCCAAGAAGCAAACCAAGACGCGGAAAAAACGCGAGTTCAAGAACGTCGGATCGGGCGTCGCCCACATCCACTCTTCCTTCAACAACACGATCGTCACCATCTCCGACAATCAGGGCAGCGTGATCGCGTGGGCCTCGGCCGGCAACCTCGGCTTCAAGGGCTCGAAAAAATCAACCCCGTTCGCGGCGCAGATGGCCGCTGAAGCCGTCGCCCGCAAGGCGATGGAGCACGGCATGAAGCAAGCCGAGGTCTACGTCAAGGGCCCCGGCGCCGGACGCGAAGCGGCGATCCGCTCCCTGCAGGCCACCGGTTTGGAGATCACCCTCATCAAAGACGTCACACCGATTCCGCACAATGGCTGCCGGCCGCCGAAACGGCGCCGGGTGTAACGGGAGTTAAGGAACAAGCATGGCACGTTATACCGCAGCCGTTTGCCGCATCTGCCGTCGTGAGACGGCGGCCAGCAAAACCGGTGAAAAAATCAAACTGTTCCTCAAGGGCGAGCGCTGCTTATCCAAAAAGTGCGCGGTCGAACGGCGGGGAACCGCGCCCGGCCAGAAGACACAGAACACCAAGGGCCGCCAGAAGATCTCGGAGTACGGGCGCCAGCTGCGTGAAAAGCAGAAGATGCGCAAGTACTACGGCGTGCTCGAAACGCAGTTCGAGAATTACTTCCGCCAGGCGCAGCGCGTCCCAGGCCAGACCGGTAAGGTTTTCCTGCAGCTGCTCGAGCGCCGGTTGGACAACGTCGTCTACCGGCTCAACCTGGCGTCGAGCCGCGCACAGTCGCGTCAGCTCGTCACCCACCGGCACTTCCGCGTCAACGGCAAGCTGGTGAACATCCCCTCGTATATCGTCAAGGCCGGCGACGTGATCACGATCGGCGAGCGTTCGCTCAAGTCGACCATCTTCGCAGCCAATCTGGAAACGGCGAAAGCGCGCCGCGCACCGGAATGGCTGGAATTCAACGAGCACGACAATTCGGCGCGCGTCACCGCGCTCCCGAGCCGCGAGCAGATCGACACGCCGGTCGACGAACAGCTCATCGTCGAATACTACTCGCGTTAACCTCCTGTTCCGTTAGGCGTACGATCGTCTCATTGCGAGGCGGATAACGTAAACGGAGAAAGATCGAAACATCACCGAATGACCGTACTGGATTCGCCGCAAGGCGCGCAAATCGAAGTCCGCGAGCGTCGCGACAACTACGCGAAGTTCGTCATCGAGCCGCTCGAGCGAGGCTTCGGCATTACCCTGGGCAACTCGCTGCGGCGAGTGCTGCTCTCGAGCATCCCCGGTGCCGCCGTCACCTACGTGAAGATCGACGGCGTGCTGCACGAGTTCTCGACCATCCCCGGCGTCACCGAAGACACCACCGACCTGCTGCTCAACCTCAAAGGGCTGCCGATCAAGCTCAACTCCGACGATCCCAAGGTGCTCTCGCTCAACGTACAGGGCCCAAAGGAAGTGACGGCCGGCGACATCGCGCCCGATTCGGACGTCGAGATTCTCAATCCGAACTACCACATCGCCACGCTGACCACCAAGGCGGCGAAACTGCAGATGGAGATCGGCGTCGAGAAGCACCGCGGCTACGTCACCGCCGACCGGCAGCGCAACATCGAGCACATGATCGGGCTCATCCCGATGGACTCGATCTTCTCGCCCATCCGCAAGGTCAATTTCTCGGTTGACGATACGCGCGTCGGTCAGGTCGTCGACTTCGACCGCCTGACGATCGAGATCGAAACGAACGGCTCGATCACGCCCGACGACGCGCTTTCCGCCGCCGCCGACATTCTGTCCGATCAGCTGGCGCTCTTCACCAACTTCTCGACCGAAGAGAAGCCGGTCGCCACGGCACCGGCCTCGGAGTGGGACGTGCCGGTGGAAACGCTCAACCTGTCCGTCCGGTCGTTCAACTGCCTCAAGCGCGCCGGGATCTCGAAGGTCTCCGAGCTGCTCGACATGAGCGAAGACGAAATCATCAAGATGCGCAACTTCGGCAAGAAGTCGCTCGATGAGATCAAGCAAGTTCTCGAAGAAAGGGGTCTCTCGCTGCGGCTTTCGTAACGGGCGCGCGTTTGCGCCCGCCGGCCCGATGCGCTGCGCGCGTTCGGCCGGCCAGCTGCCAGTGACATAACTACTATGCCGCACCAGATCGCCAAGAAACGTCTCTCGCGAACCGACGGCCACCGGAAGGCGCTGCTGCGCAACCTCGCAACGTCGTTCTTCCTGCACGAAAAAATCGAGACGACGACCACCAAGGCCAAAGAAATCTCGAAGGTCGCCGAGCGGCTGATCACGGTCGCCCGCCGCGGCGACCTGCACTCGCGCCGCCTCGTCGCCGAGTATCTGTACGATCCGCGCGTCGTCAAGAAGCTCGTCGAGCAGATCGCGCCGCAGTACAAAGACCGCACCGGCGGCTACACCCGCATCACCAAGTCCCGCGTCCGCCCCGGCGATGCGGCCGAGTTGTCGTTTTTGGAGCTCCTGAAGTAGCTTCCGAGCCGGCTCGAGGGTCGTGGGCGAGCAGCCCGCGGCTCCCCGAGCACGGCCCAGTTGCAGCTCCCTTCCTGCGGCCCACAGCGTGCCCGGAAGGTCGAGTGTTCGGGGTCCGGACGTTCGAGCGCCGCTGTGCCTTTTGGCGGCGGTGAGAGGCGTAGGCGGGAGTTTTGAGGCTTAGCAGAAGAGAATGGCTCGCATGATTGGTACGGCGGACGAACCGCTACGATTGACTTCGGTAACGCGATCGTTCATCGCGGATTCGCTCACGCCGATTACGGCGTATCTCGCCCTGGCGACGCCGGGGCGTTCGTGTTTATTGGAGTCCGTCGAAGGCAGCGATCGGATCTCGCGCTTTTCGTTCATCGGCACGGACTATTTGGAGTCGCGCGCGTTCGACGACCGGCCCGACATGCTCGCGGCTATTCGCGCGCTGATCGCGACGTACCGTATCGACACCTCGGCGCTGCCGTTTCCCGGCGGCGCGGTGTGCGTCTTCACCTACGACGCGGCGCGCCGGCTCGAGAAGATCGGCGAACGGCCGCCCGTGGACGTCCCGTTTTCCGACGCCCTCGTCGTCATCCCCGGCACGTGGGTGATTTTCGACCATTTCACCCATCGGCTTTCGCTGATCGGTTTCGCCCGCGACTCCGGCGAAGAGCAGCGCGTCGCGGCGCGGCTCGATGAATACGTCGTCCGGCTGTTGGCCGCGAAAGCGACGATCCCGGCCGACGTTCGCGCCGTCGGGCCGGTTACCCAATCGTTGGAACAAGCCGACTACCTCGACCGCGTTGCCCGGGCGAAACACGCCATCTACGAAGGCGACTGTTATCAGCTCCAAGTCGGCATCCGGTTCAGCGCACGGTTTACCGGCGGCACGCCGTTCGACTTCTACCGCCAGATTCGCGCGCGCAATCCCTCGCCGTACATGTTCTTCATCGAGCACGGCGGCGAGGCGCTGTTCGGCGCGTCGCCGGAATTCCTCGTCCGCTTGGATGGGAAAACCGCCCGGATTCGGCCGTTGGCCGGCACGCGGCAGCGCGAAAACGACCCGGTTCGCGATGCGGCCGTCGCAACCGAATTGCTTGCCAACGAGAAAGAGCGCGCCGAGCACGTGATGCTGGTTGATTTGGGGCGCAACGATTTGGCCGCGGTGTGCGAAGTGGGCAGCGTTCACGTCGACGAGCTCATGCGCATCGAGCGCTATTCGCACGTGATGCACATCGTGTCGAACGTGGTCGGCACGCTGCGCCCGGGCAACGACGCGCTCGACCTGTTCGCCGCAGCGTTTCCGGCCGGGACGGTGACGGGCACGCCGAAGATTCGCGCGATGCAGCTCATCGACGAGCTCGAGCCGGTGGCGCGCGGACTGTACGCCGGCAGCGTCGCCCACATCGATTTCGACGGCGACATGGATTCGTGCATCGTGCTGCGCAGCGTGACGACGGCGAACGAGCGCGCCTATTGGCAAGCCTCGGCGGGCATCGTTGCTGACAGCGATCCGCATGCCGAGTACGCCGAAGTGTTTGCCAAAACCGCGATCGTCCGGTCCGTCTTGGGGCTCCAAGCGTGAAACCGCGGCTTTTGCTGGTCGACAACTACGACTCGTTCACGCACATCCTCGCGCACCTCTTCGGCGGCGTCGGCGCCGAGGTCGACGTGATCCGGAACGACGACGCGCGGATCGCGCACGAGATTCCGGCGGTCTACGACGGCGTGGTGATCGGCCCCGGTCCGGGGCGCCCGGCCGACGCCGGCCGGACGGTCGGCATCGTGCGCGAAGCGGCGCAAACGCGGCGGCCGCTGTTCGGCGTCTGTTTGGGGCTGCAGGCGATCGGCGAAGCGTTTGGCGGCGACGTCGTGCACGCCCCCAAACTCATGCACGGCAAAACCTCGACGATCACGCACGACGGCAAGGGCGTCTTCGCCGGTTTGCCGGCGGCCTTTTCGGCCACCCGCTACCACTCGCTGTGCGTCGCGCACGTACGCTTTCCGGCGGCGCTGCACGCCAACGCGGTCAGCGATGACGGGGTCATCCAAGGGCTGCACCACCGCGAGCTGCCGATCTACGGCGTCCAGTTTCATCCCGAGTCGATCCTCACCAGCGAAGGCCCCGCGATCGCGGCCAACTTTCGCAATCTGTTGCCGTGAACGATTATCCCGCGATGCTGCGCGCGGTTCTGAACGGCAGCGATTTGAGCGCCGCCGATGCGGCGCGGGCGATCGGGGCGATCATGGACGAAACGCTCTCTGCGGTGCGTTCGGCCGCGCTGCTTGCGGCGCTCGCGGCCAAGGGCGAGACGGTCGACGAAGTCGTCGGCGCCGCGCAGGCGATGCGCGAACGCAGCGTGCGCGTCGTTCACGATTTACCGTTGGTCATCGACGTGTGCGGCACCGGCGGCGACGGCGCGCAGACGCTCAACATTTCGACCGCGGCGGCGTTGGTGGTCGCCGGCGCGGGCGTCCCGGTGGCCAAACACGGAAACCGCGCCGCTTCGAGCGCCTGCGGCAGTGCCGATGTGCTCGAAGCGCTGGGCGTGCGGCTCGAACGTTCGGCGTCCGCCTCGGCGCGGCTGCTGCGCACGGCGAACATCACGTTCCTCTTCGCGCAGCACCATCATCCGGCGATGCGCGCGGTCGGCCCGATCCGCCGCGAACTGGGCGTGCGCACGATTTTCAACGTGCTCGGACCGCTGACGAACCCGGCATTCGCGACCCGCCAAGTGGTCGGCGTGGCCGCCGACCGTCACGTCGATCTGCTCGCGGCAGCGCTGCGCGGGCTGGGCGCCGATGCGGGCGCCGTCGTGCACGCGCACAGCGGGCTCGACGAGATCGCCGGCGACGGCCCCACGCGCATCGCCCAGTTCGATCGCGACGGAATGCGCCGTTGGACGCTGGTGCCGGGCGACTATGGAATTTCCGCTTCGCGAGCGGATCTGCGCGGCGGTGACGCCGCTGCCAACGCGCAGGCGTTGCTGGCGATCCTCGACGGTGAACGCTCGCCGCGGGCCGACGTGGTCGCTTTGAACGCCGCGCTGGCGTTGGTCATCGCGGGCGAGGCCGTCGATATCGCCGACGGCCTGGCCAGAGCGCGAGCTGCAGTCGAACGGGGCGCCGCGCGCGCCGCGCTCGAAGCGCTGCGGGCCGCGCATGAAATGGAGTACGCGTAACGATGGACATGCTCGAGAAGCTCTATGCCGCCAAACTGCTGGTGCGCGAAGCCGACGAGCGGCGGGAGCCGATCGACCAGATCCGCGCGCGCGCCCGCGAGCGCACCAGCGAACGCCGGCCGTTCAAGGCGTCGTTGGCCGCGGCCAACGGGCCGGCGATCATCGCCGAGATCAAGCGTGCCTCGCCGTCGCTGGGATTGATCGTGCGCTCGATGGATCCCGCGCAAATCGCGCGCGATTACGATGCCGCCGGCGCCGACGCGATCAGCGTGCTCACCGAGGCCGATCACTTCTTGGGCGATCTCGCGTATCTCGACATCGCGCGCGAGTCGGCGACCTTGCCGATCCTGCGCAAAGATTTCTTGAGCACGCGCTACGAAGTCGCCCAGTCGGCGGCCTACGGCGCCGATGCCGTGCTGGCGATCGTCGCCGGTCTGACCGATGCGCAGATCGCCGAGATGATCGATGAAGCCCGGCAGTATGCGCTCGACGTGCTCGTCGAGGTTCACAACGAACCGGAACTGCGCCGCGCCCTGAGTGCAGGCGCCGACCTGCTGGGCATCAACAATCGCGATCTGCGTACGTTCGAAACGAATCTCGCGGTGACCGAAGAGCTGCTGCCGCTGGTCCCCGCCGGCGCAATCGTCATCAGCGAGAGCGGCGTTCGCACGCAAGAGGACACCCGCACGCTGGCGGCCGCGGGCGCGCGCGGCTTCCTCGTCGGCGAATCGCTGATGCGGGCCGACGATAAACTCGCCGCCGTCCGCGCGCTCAAAGGCGTTTCGGTACCAGTTTAGCGGGTGCGGACGCGGATCAAATTTTGCGGATGCACCAGCGCCGGCGATGCCGAGGCGGCGGTCGGGTTGGGCGTCGACGCGATCGGCGTCATCTTTGCCCCGGTCAGCCCGCGTTGCGTGAGCGCGCCGGCGGCGCTGGAGATCGCGCGCGCTGTGCCGGCGTTGACTGCGCTCGTCGGGGTGTTCGTGCGGCCGGCGGCCGCCCACGTGCGTGAAGCGCTCGCCGCGGGGTATCTGCCGCAGTTCCATGGCGATGAAGCTGCGTCCGACTGCGAGGCCATGACCGCCGGGCCGTACATCAAGGTTTTTCATCTGAGCCCCGAACACGGCGCCCGGCTCGACGCGGCCGAATTCGAGCGGCAGGCCGGCCGGTACGAGCGCGCCACCTGGATGTTCGACACGACGGTCGACGGTAAAGCCGGGGGGACCGGACGAACGTTCGATTGGGAACTCGCGCGCGACATCGCCCGCCGGCATCGCGTTATCGTCAGCGGTGGATTGACGCCCGAGAACGTCGGCGAATGCGTCCGCCGACTGCGTCCGTACGGCGTGGACGTGCGCTCGGGTATCGAGACCGGCGGCGTCAAAGATGTTGCAAAAATGCGCGCGTTCGTTCGCGCGGTAAAGGAAGCTGATGAACAAGCCTGATGCACGCGGATACTTCGGTCGCTTCGGCGGAAAATTCGTCCCCGAAGTGCTGGTCGAAGCGCTCGCGCAGCTCGAAGCCGCGATGACGAGCGCCTTCGCCGATCCGTCGTTCTGGGCCGAGTACCACGCGCTGCTGCGCGATTTCGTGGGCCGTCCGTCGCCGATCTCCACTGCGGCACGGCTGATCGACGGGCCCGGCGCGACGCTCGTCTTCAAACGCGAAGATCTCAATCATACCGGCGCGCACAAGATCAACAACACCGTCGGGCAAGCGCTTTTGGCCCAGCGCATGGGCAAGAAACGAATCATCGCCGAGACCGGCGCGGGCCAGCACGGCGTCGCCACCGCGACGATCGGCGCGAAGCTCGGCATCCCCGTCGACGTATACATGGGCGCCGTCGATGTCGAACGTCAAGCGCTCAACGTGTACGTGATGAAGCTGCTGGGCGCGACGGTTCATCCGGTCGAAGGCGGCACCGCCACGCTCAAGGATGCGACCAACGAAGCGTTCCGCGAATGGGCGGCGCGCGTCGAGGACACGTTCTACATCATCGGCAGCGTGGTCGGTGCGCATCCCTATCCATACATGGTGCGCGAGTTTCAGAAAGTCATCGGCATCGAGGCGCGGGCGCAAGTTCTCGAGCGGTTCGGACGTTTACCGACCGACGCCGTCGCGTGCGTCGGCGGCGGGAGCAACGCGATGGGGCTCTTCACCGCGTTCATCGATGATCCCGAGGTGCGTTTGTGGGGCGTCGAAGCCTCCGGCCACGGCGTGAACGCGATCGATACCGCAGCGAGTTTGAGCGCCGGCAGCGTCGGCATTCTGCACGGTTCGCGCTCGTACGTGCTGCAATCGCCCGAAGGCCAGGTTCGCGATACCCACTCGATCAGCGCCGGGCTCGACTATCCGGGCGTCGGTCCCGAGCACGCGTTTCTCAAAGACAGCGGCCGGGCGACCTACGTTCCGATCGACGACACGCAAGCACTCGATGCGTACCACCAGATGGCGCTGCGCGAAGGGATCGTGCCGGCGCTGGAGACCGCGCACGCGATCGCGTTCGCGCGCACGCTGGCGGTCGAGCGCGGTCCGGGCGGCTTGGTGCTCGTCAATCTGAGCGGGCGCGGGGACAAGGATACGCGCTCGGTCGCCGCGCTGGACGCGTCGCACGAAGCGGTGCCGGCATGATCGCGAACGCGGACCGCATCGCGGCGATCTTCGACGGACCGCGCGCGCAGGGCCGCGCGGCGCTGATTCTGTATCTGATGGCCGGCGACCCGGATCTCGCGACCAGCGCGCTCATCATCGACGCGGTGAGCGCGGCGGGCGCCGATCTGATCGAGCTGGGCATTCCCTACGGCGATCCGTTAGCCGACGGACCGACGATCGCAGCGGCCGGGCAACGGGCGCTCGCGGCGGGAGCGACGCTCGATGCGACGCTGGCGCTGGCCAAAGAGGCCGCCGACAATCATGCCGCGCCGATCATTTTTTTCAGCTACGTGAACCCGATCTCGCAGTACGGCCCCGAACGTTTTGCGGCGGCTGCCGCGGCTGCGGGCGCGCTCGGTGCCATCGTGCCCGACGTTCCGCTCGAAGAGATCGACGAATTCGCCCCGGCGTTTCGCGCGCACGGCTTGGGCATTCCGCTGCTGGTCGCGCCGACGACCCCGCCCGCCCGCGCGGCGGCGATCGCCGCGCGCACCGACGGCTTTACGTACGTCGTTTCGCGCCTTGGCGTCACGGGCGCGCGGCGCGAGCCCGATACGGCCTGGATCGCGGGCGCGGTCGAACGGCTGCGCACGCCGGCGGCCAAACCCGTCGCGGTCGGGTTCGGCATCTCCACGCCCGACCACGTTCGCCGCGTCGGCGCGCTGGCCGATGGCGTCATTGTCGGCAGCGGACTCATCGACGCGTTCAACGGCCTGACGGGCGCCGCTGCGGCCGATGCCGCCTACGCGTACGTGGCGAGCTTGCGCGCGGCGCTGTAGCGCGTCCCGGCCCGAACGCGTTCGGGCGCGGGCCGGTCTAATGGCGGATGAACAAAATCGTCCTCATTCCCGGCGGGTCGGGCGGCATCGGTTCTGAGGTCGCGCGCCGGATTGCGGCAAACGGCGACCGGCCCGTGCTCGTTGCGCGTGAAGGCGAACGGCTGGCCGCGACCGCGGCCCGGATCGGCGCCGCTGCCTATACCGCTGACGTGCTCGACGATGCGGGGTTCGGCGCGCTCGTTGAACGCGTGGAGACGGACGTCGGCGCCATCGACGCCGTCGTTCATGCCGTCGGCAGCGTCTTCATCAAGCCGCTGCACGCGACGTCGCTTGCCGATTGGCGCGCGACCTTGGAGACGAACGCGACGAGCGCGTTCATCGTCCTGCGGCATGTGCTGCCACGCCTGATGCGCCGCAAGCGCGGCAGTGTCGTGTTGTTTTCGAGCGCTGCGACGGCGACGGGGCTGCAACATCACGAATCGATCGCAGCCGCGAAGTCGGCGGTCGAAGGGCTCGTGCGATCGGCCGCGATCAGTTATGCGCGCTATGGCGTTCGCGTGAATGCCGTAGCGCCGGCGCTGACGAGAACCGGCTTGTCGCAGCAGCTTTGGCAGAGCGACGCGCTGCTGGCGGCATCGGTTGCGATGCATCCGCTGGGCCGCATCGGCGAGCCCGCCGACATCGCGGCGGCCGTCATGTACTTCTTGAGCGATGAGTCGGCGTGGACGACGGGACAGGTTCTAGGCGTCGACGGCGGTTTGGGCACCGGGATGCCGGCGCCGCGCATCGCGCCGCCGCGTTAGCGCACGCCCGAGCGTATGCGTTGCGAGCGCTTGGTTCGTTTGGCGGTCCGAGGTTCCCGCCGCCGCCGGCAGAATACGGAGATACCTTACCGACCGACCGAAGAGCGAGGGATTGCATGGAGCCAAAGACGACGGCCGTCGTATTGATCGAGTTTCAAAACGACTTCACGACCAAGGGCGGGACGCTGCACGACGCGGTCAAACCCGTGATGGACAGCACGAGCATGCTCGAGAATACGAAGCAGACCGTGCAGCGCGCGCGCGAACTCGGCGCAACCATCGCTCACTCGCCGATCGCATTCGCCGCCGGCTACGGCGAGATCACTTCCGAACCGTATGGGATTCTCAAAGGGGTCGTCGACAGCAATTCATTCGTCAAAGGTTCGTGGGGCGCGCAGATCGTCGACGATCTCGCGCCGCAGGCGACCGACATCGTCATCGAAGGCAAGCGCGGGCTCGATGCGTTTGCGAGTACGAACCTCGACTTCATTTTGCGCAGCCGCGGCATCACCACGATCGTTCTGGGCGGTTTTCTCACCAACTGCTGTGTGGAATCGACGATGCGCTCGGCGTACGAACGCGGCTACGACGTCGTCACGCTCACGGATTGCACGGCAACGCTCAGCGAAGACGAACAGCGCTTCGCGGTCGAGAAAAACTTCCCGATGTTTTCGCGCCCGATGACGCACGAAGCGTTTCTCGAGCAGCTCGACGGCAAGGAGCTGGCCGTCGGCAGCGGTCGCGGCTACTCGAACTAACGCCGTCATTGCGCTGCCCGCTGGGCGGCCGGCATTCGATCGCTGCCGTCGTTGCAAGCGGCGACGCTTTGCGGCGAGCGGAGAACGGCTGCGCTCGTTGCGGCGAGTGCACTCCGGCTCTGCCACGGCAGGCAAAACGCGGCCGCGTCCGGTGGGTCACGGCGGCGTTTCACGGGAGCGATAGGAGCGCTGCCCGGCCAGCTGGCTGGCACCGGCGGCGCTTCAGTCAGCTCGGCCGTGCGGGTTTGGGAACGGTCGGGAGATCGTCGTGCTGCCATTCCAGCCATGAGCCGTCGTACACGGCGACGTCGGCGAACCCCGCCGCCTTGAGCGCGTAATACGAACCGGCGGCGGAGACGCCGCTTCCGCACGAAACGATGGTGCGCTGCGTGCGGTCGAGATCGCGTTCGGAGACCAGCCGGGCTAACGTTTGCGGATCGGCAATTCGGCCGCCGTTCGCGTCGTCGAGCAGCGCCGAGCCCGACAAGCGGATCGCTCGCGCTAGGTCGCGATCGCGCTGCGCGTAACTCGTGTCCCGTTGCGTTTCCAGCAGCACGTCCGCCGAGCGGCCTTCGGCGACGGCCAGCACTTCGTCGCGCGTAGCGCGCATGTTCGGCCGAACGTCGGGCGTAAACGTCGCCGGCGTAACGTCCGGAGTCTGCGTCGTCAGCGGTCGACCTGCCGCGACCCAGGCGGGCAGTCCGCCGGCGAGGATGTACGCCGCCCCGTGACCGTAGTATTGAAAATTCCAGACGATGCGCGCGGCGAACGGCACGTTGCCGGCATCGTAGGCCACGACGACCGAGTCGTCCCCGATGCCCTTCGCGCCGACGACGCGGGCGAAAACGTCGGCGGGCGCAACGCGGGTCGCATACGGCGTCGCGGGATCCGCGAGTTCCTCGGCGTAGTCGAGGTAGATTGCACCGGGAATATGCCCCGACGCATATTGTTCGGGTCCGCTGGGCCCGGCGACCGTTGCGCCGTGGGGCACGTTGCGCGCATCGATGATGCGCAGCCGCGGTTCGGCCAGCCGAGCGACGAGCCAGGCAAGGTCGACGAACGGATTGTCCGCCATCTACGCGGAGACCGCATTGCGCGTGAAGTCGAACCGCTTCGCGGCATCGTCGACGATGTATTTTCCGATCGCCAGCGACGACGTCGCTGCCGGCGACGGCGCATTGCGAACGTGCAGTACGTTTTCGACATGCTCGAAGACGAAATCATCGACCAGCGTTCCGTCAACCGTCATCGCCTGAGCGCGCACGCCCGACGGACCGGCCAAACAGTCCGCCGGCTGGAGCTCGGGAATGTACCGCTGCAGCGCCTTGACGTACGCCGAGCGCACGAGGTCGCGGAACATCTCGCCCGCACCCGTCTTCCAATATTTCGTCGACACTTTGATGAAGCCCGGATACGTGAACAGATCCCACATCTCGGGCACGTTGACGGTAAAGAATGAATAGCCCTCACGGGCGAAGGCCGGCACGGCGTTGGGACCCAGCCACACCGAGCCGTCCATGCGCGGCGTGAAGTGGACGCCCAAGAACGGAAAGCTCGGATCGGGCACCGGATAGATGTTTCCTTTGACGAGATAGTTCTTTTCCGGCTTGAGGATGAGATAGTCGCCGCGAAACGGCGTGATCTTGGGATCGCTCGGGCCGCCGGTCATCTTCGCCAGTTTGTCGGAGTACAGTCCCGCGCAGGTGATGACGACACGTGCCTGGATGTCGCCGCCGGGTGAATGCAGCACGGTCAGTCCGGGCCGATGTTCGATCTTGGTCACTTCGCGGTTCAAAAACAGGTCGCCGCCGTCGGCTTTCACGTCGGCGGCGTACGACCGCGCAACGCGGCCCCAATCGACGATTCCGGTGACGGGCGAGAAGATGGCCTTGATTCCGCGCGCATGCGGTTCGCGTTCGCGAATGCCCCGCGCATCGAGCATCTCGAGGCCCTCGACGCCGTTGGCCTGACCGCGCGACCACAGGTCGCTCAGCAGCGGCAGTTCGTTCTCGTCGGTCGCGACGATGAGCTTCCCGACTTGTTTGTACGGAATACCCTTGCGTTCGCAGTAGTCCCAAGCGAGTTTGCGGCCTTCGACGCACAGCTTGGCTTTGAACGAGCCGGGCTTGTAGTAGATGCCCGAATGAATGACGCCGCTATTGCGTCCGGTTTGGTGGCGATTCCAGTCCGATTCTTTTTCGACATTTGCGAGCTTCAAATGAGGGAAACGTTCGAGCAATTCGCGTGACGTCGCCAACCCCACGATGCCGCCGCCGACAACCGCAATGTCGTAGATCATACGTCGTTATTCTTCCTTACCGGGGCGGCGCCCGCTATGACTTCGTTGACTCCGACGGCGCACTGCGGCCGGACAACGGGCATTCGGGCGAAATGAGAGCCTTCCGGCCGCCCCGAAGCGCTGCCGCATGCCCACCACCGCAAGCACGCTTTCGCCGTTTCGCAACGAGCCGGTCCGTTCGTTCCGCGATCCCGCCGAACGTGCAGCGATGGAAGCGGCGCTCGTTGCCGTGCGCGCGACGATCGGACGGCGCTACCCGCTCGTCATCGACGGCGAACGGATCGACGGCGCGCAAACGCTGCCGTCGGTGAATCCCGCGCGCCCGGCGGAAATCATCGGCGACGTCGTCGCGGCCACGCTCGAGGATGCGTCGCGCGCGCTCGATGCGGCAACCCGGGCCTTTCCCGCCTGGTCGAAGACGAGCTTCGCCGAGCGCGCCGCACTGCTGGTTCGCGCCGCAGCCGCGATCCGGTCGCGCAAAAACGAATTCAACGCCCTCATGGTGCTCGAGGTCGGCAAGACGTGGGTCGAGGCGGATGCCGACACGGCCGAGGCGATCGACTTTCTCGAGTACTACGCGCGTGAGGCGCTCGCGCTGGCCAATCCGTCGCCGCTTACGCCGTCGCCGCTTCCCGAATCCAACGAGTTGCGATATCTGCCCTTGGGCGTCGGGGCGATCATTCCACCCTGGAACTTCGCGCTCGCGATCATGGCCGGGATGACCAGCGCGGCGCTCGTGACGGGCAATACCGTCGTGCTCAAACCGTCGCCGGACGCGGCGGTCGTGGCCGCGTGGTTTGTCGATCTCATGCACGAACTGGGCGTTCCCGCGGGCGTGCTCAACTACGTGCCCGGTGACGGACCGAGCGTCGGCGAGGCGATCGTGACCGACGCGCGCACGCGTTTCATCGCGTTCACGGGCTCGAAGGCCGTCGGCTTGCGCATCAACGAGCTGGCGGCGCACAGCGGTCCGGGCCAGCGCTGGATCAAGCGCGTCATCGCAGAATTGGGCGGCAAGGACGCGATCGTCGTCGCCGCCGATGCGGACCTCGATGCCGCCGCGGATGGCGTTATCGCGTCGGCGTTCGGTTTCAGCGGCCAAAAATGTTCGGCGTGCTCGCGGGCGATCGTCGACCGCCGGGTCTACGATCGCTTGGTGACAACGCTGGCCGCCAAAGCCAAGGCGCTCGCAGTCGGCGACCCGGCGCTGGCGACCACCGACGTCGGTCCCGTCATCAACGAGCGGTCGGCCGCGAAGATTAGCGCCTATCTTGAAGTCGGGCGCACCGAGGGCCGGCTGGTCGCCGGCGGCCACCGCCTTGCGCAAGACGGCTATTACTTCGAGCCGACGATCTTCGCCGATGTCGCCCCAGGGGCGCGGTTGGCCCAGGAGGAGATCTTTGGGCCGGTTTTATCCGTCATCCCGGCTGCCGACTTCGAGCAGGCCCTGGCTATTGCGAACGACACGGAATTCGGCCTTACCGGTGCCGTCTATACGAGCGATCCGGCGCGCATCCGCCAAGCGCGCGAAGAGTTCTTCGTTGGCAACCTCTACATCAATAGGAAGTGCACCGGCGCTTTGGTCGGTGTCCACCCCTTCGGCGGGTTTAATCTGTCGGGCACCGATTCCAAAGCCGGCGGGGCCGACTACCTGCTGCTGTTCGTCCAATCGCAGGCGATCGCGGTCAGCAAGCCCTAGCTCTGCGACTCGCCTGCGCCAATCCTTAGCGTCCGGCGCTGCGTGCCGGGCCGCGCGGGGCGTTTGGCCTTGCGCGCCGATCCGCGATGGTTTCCGGCTGCGCCGTTAGCCGCGATGGCGTTTGCGGCAACACCGCAAGTTGGGGTAGCGTTCGGCGCTGCGCCCCGGGCCGCGTTGGCGTCTGCAGCTGCAGCCGCAAGTTGGGGTAGCGTTCGGCGCTACGCGCCGGGCCGCGCGTCGGCCAAGGCGAGGTCAGCAAGCCTGAGCAGCAGGGTTGGCTTCGCCAATCCGTAGCGTTCGGCGCTGCGCGCCGGGCCGAATTTGCGTTTGCAGCTGCCGCCGCAAGTTGGGCAGCGTTCGGCGCTATGCGCCGGACCGCGCGCCGGACAAGGCGCGCTCAGCGAGCCCCAGCCGCAGCATTGGCTCGGCCAATCAGTGGCGTTAGCTGTGGTCGTGTTTGCGGTCGCGCCGCAGGCCGCGGCGGCGTTTGGCGCTTTGCGCCGAGCCGCTGGCCGGCGAAGCTTGAAAGCTGACGACCGCTGCTTTGCAGTTAAAGCCGCGGTTTTCGCCGCTCGGGGAGCCTTTTTTATGCTGGGCTACGTTACTCACGGTTTATCCACTTGTAGCGTGTGGAAAGAGAAACGGACCGGCAAAGCCTTGACTTTGTATTGCCGTGTTTGGTATTCTACTTCTCGTGACTCGGACGCCTCGCCCCCGCGGTGCGGTCAACGATCCGGCCAACGAAGGGCCCGGCGGAAGCGTTCGTTCCTTGAAAACTGAACAGTGCAGTAGCGCATAAGTCTGTGGGTCTCTGACTCAAGGCAGATGAAAGCGCGGCGAAAGCCGCTTTTTTGTTGGTTTTGAGGTTATGAGAAAATAACCGAAATACGCGCTCATTCTCCGGCTCCACCGGAATTGAGCAAACGGTTCGGCGTACAAAGATTATGACTGCGTCGGGCTTCCTTATGTAGGAGACTATGTAAGCGAGTTCGGCGAGATTCAATTCGCAATTGAATCATACTAGGATTTGCGTAAGCAGATCCGACCAGTCAGCGAATATTGAGAGCTTTATCGAAAGCTCCATAAAGTATTTTATGGAGAGTTTGATCCTGGCTCAGGATTAACGCTGGCGGCGTGCCTAACACATGCAAGTCGAACGAGGTAGCAATACCTAGTGGCAGACGGGTGAGTAACGCGTGGTCAACCTACCTTTGAGTGGGGGATAACTAGCCGAAAGGTTAGCTAATACCGCATACGTCTAGCACGGCATCGTGCAAAGATAAAAGCCGCGAGGCGCTCGATGACGGGACCGCGTCCCATTAGTTAGTTGGTGGGGTAATGGCCTACCAAGACTCCGATGGGTAGCTGGTTTGAGAGAGCGACCAGCCACACTGGGACTGAGAAACGGCCCAGACTCCTACGGGAGGCAGCAGTGAGGAATTTTCCGCAATGGGCGAAAGCCTGACGGAGCGACGCCGCGTGTGGGAAGAAGGCCTTCGGGTCGTAAACCACTGTCGAAGGGGA
>JBEKHC010000072.1:0-26921 GCA_050012475.1 Candidatus Velthaea sp. | reverse complement strand
AACTGGGTCAGTTCGAGGGTTATCATCAGATCGACTATTGGCGCAAGCTGGTCTCGATCGTCAAATCCGACGTGACCTATCAAACCTTCGCCTTCACCCGCACCCCGCCGCGCGAGGCGATTCGCGAAACCATCGCCTTGATCATCGATACGATGGCCGCGGAGGAAACGCCCGAGGCGTATTTGGACGAGCTGCGCGCGCTGGCCGCAGGACCGCAGGGGCAGCTGCTCCCGCAGGCACGTTGCGTCGTCGTCGGAACGGCCAGCGGCCAGCCGCTCAACGCCAGCGCCGGAACCGACTATCGCGAGTGGCTGGCGGCCGAACCCGAGCCGGACGTGCGGCCGTTCGTCCCCGCACTGATAAGTAAAGCGTCGCTGATCGGCAACGGTCCGGCATCGCCGAGCGGCACCCGGGTGTATACGTCGCCCGACGCCAAGCCCGAGTTTCCGGCGGTCGAACCGCCGGCGGCCGCGCCCCCGAAACCCAGCCGCGATGCCGCAACGGCGCCCTCGCAGATTGCGCGAAACGCTTTCGGGTTATCCCAAGCGCCGGCGCCGCCGGCACCGGCCCACCCTCCGGCTCTCACGGAAGGCGACGCCGAAGACTTTGGCTTGCCGGAGTCGGCTGCCGCACCCGAAGGCTTCAGCTGGGAATGGGACGCCCCGGCCGACCCTTCCTAAAACTTCGCGGTCGGCTTCGAGGAGCGCGTTAGCGCAGCTCTCGCCGGAAGGCCCGATACTCGGCGCGGATCCGGCGAACCACCTGGCCGATCGCCGGCGGAATCAGCGGCGTGGTACGGATCGTTGCGATTGCCGCCTGGGCCCGCCCCTGCAGTGCGGGAACCCGGTCGAGGGCTGCGTTGAGGCGGCGGCTGTCCGCCTCGGCTTTTGCCAGCTCCGCCTCGAGCGGCGGGTTGTTGATCAGCTTCATCACGCGGCTGATGATGCGCCGCGCATCACGAAACGCGCGCGGCAGCTGCAGGAAGAACAGCAGGCTCAGCACGACGATCCAGGCGCAGATGAAAAACCAGAAGACCAGCGCGTCGGCCCAGCCGTCAGCGCCGGCCGGAAAGGCCAGCCTCACGGCGTCATCATTCGCTCAGGCAGCGTCTGACTTCTTTGCGTCGGCCGGTTTTGCTTCGGCCGTTTTCGGCTCGCTCGCGGCAGGCGTCGAAGCGGCCGCCGGCTTTGCCGTGCTGCTCTCGCCCCCGCCGCCTTTGCGCGAATCGGTGATATAGAAGCCCGAACCCTTGAAGACCACGCCGGCCGGATGAAAGACGCGCGCCATCGCTCCGCCGCACTCCGGACACGCTTCCGCGTGAACGTCCTTGAAGCCGTGACGAACCTCGGTCACGGTCTGGCATTGCTTGCACTGATAATCGTAAAGCGGCACGCGGATCTCCATGACGGGTCGGAAAGCCCCGGCCCACTCCTCGGGATGCTCTGATTTAGCCCTAGACGTCGTCGGCACGCGGCTCATTTACTCAAAGCAAACTTCGCCGCTCTGCCCCTCGCCTGACTAGAGCATCCCCTGGTATTCTAGCCTCGTTGGCAATATACGTCAACGACTGCTAACAGCCCTAGAAATCCTCCAACAGCGCCTCAGGGTTGCGCTCGTACTCCGCTAGGCCCTTGAAATGGACCAGGGCATCGGCCAGGGCGATGTCAAGTTTTCGCCGGCTGGTAAAACGGTCGATCAGCGCCCCGACGACTCCGCCGTACGTGGGATAGTCGATGCGCACGACGATCTTGGAGCGTTCGGTCTTGCGCTCAACCCGAAAGTCGAATCGGCGACGGACCGAATAGGCACCGACGAGCGACAGCATGTGACCGTCGAGGTAACCGTCGACTTCAAAGAGCTCTTCTTCTTCGCCGGGAATCGCCGAGCGAATTGCAATCTCACTGCCGATGTCGAGCGGCCGACTTGCATCGACCCGGCGAGCGCTACGAAAGAACGATAACCAAACCGGCCACTTTTCCACTTCGCAGATTAGAGCAAACGCCGTTTCTGCGGACGTTGCAATATCTTGGCTGCGGTGGATCAAACGCGAAGCAGGCCGGTCGACTGATACCTGCGGCAAAGCCATGAGTAAAAAACTTCCTGCTTAAGACGACTTAACCTTGTGTACGAAGCGCAACAAGTTGTGGCAAAGCTGTGGATTTATGCCGTTGACTTGTGGAAAAGCTTCACTCTTCAATCGCTGCCGGCAGCACGCAGCGGGAATCGGCAGTTTACGCGGCGGTCACGTCGGCAAGGCTGGGCCGCAATAGTTCCTTGAGCCGCGCGCGCGCCCGGCTCAAACGCGACCGCACGGTACCGATCGAAATCCCCGTCGCCAGGGCGATTTCTTCGTATGACAGGTCGTCGACTTCGCGCATCGCGACAACGTCGCGAAACAATTCGGGCAGCGTCGCAATTGCGGCCGAAAACGACTGATGCGTCAACGCATCGTACGTCGCGCGGAACGGATCATCCGAGTAGGGACGCTGATCGCTGACGTCGACAAGGGCGGACTGCAATCGGCTCAAGCGCGCGTCGGCGCGTTTGCGTTTCTTGCTGTGATCGAAAAATACGTTGATGGTGATCCGGTACAACCACGTATAAAACGACGATTGACCACGAAACCGCTGCAGATTGCGGAAGATGCGCAGGAAGACTTCCTGGGTGAGATCTTCGATGTCGGCGGAGGGCACGTTGAAACCGGCGAGCAGGCGGTGCACCGTTGTTTGGTAGCTTGCAACGAGCTCATCGAACGCCTCGGGGCGCCCGGCGCGATATGCTTCAATGAGCCGCAGGTCGCGCACCGCACGCAGTTGGCCTTCGGCAGCGAGCGCTTTGCGTTGAGTCTGAGACACGTCGATCCTCCTCCGGGACCGAGCGCGTCAGGTGCTTGGTCCGCAGAGAAAGTACCATCGAGCGCACGCGCCGTTCTGTAATATGGCCAACGGTCCGCGCCGCCGCGGTCAGCTGCCGAGCGGCACCGCACCCGAACCGACGCTGCGGGCAAACGCCACGAGGGTCGCAATGCCGACGGGAAGTGCGGCTTCGTCGAGCCTGAACCGCGAGCTGTGCGCGTTGTGAATCGCACCGCGCGCTTCGTCGCGAACGCCCAAGCGAACGAGCAGCCCCGGGACGCGTTGGGCAAAATAGGCGAAATCTTCCGCTCCCATCGTCGGCGGGAGCGAGACGACGCCGATCGGGGTCGTCTCGCGCACGTGCGCGCTGAAGGCGCGGGCCAGCGCGGGGTCGTTGACGACGGGCGGGTACCCATAGATGACGTCGAGTTCGGCCGAGCAGCCGTAGGCGCCGGCCACCCCGTCCACGATGCGCTTGAGCCGGGCTTCCATCGCATCGCGCACTGCCGGATCGGTCGTCCGGACCGTGCCGCCGAGTTTGACCGAATGGGCGATGACGTTATTGCGGTAACCGCCGGCGATCGTTCCGATCGTGACCACGACGCTGGCAAGCGGATCGGTCTCGCGCGCCGCGATGTTCTGCAGCGCCAGCACGACAGCTGCCGCGCAAGGAATCGTATCGAGCGCCTTGTGCGGCGCCGCCCCATGACCGCCCGCGCCGCGGACCGTGATGTAGAATTCGTCAGCTGCCGCGTTCACCGGCCCGGGCGTGATCGAGACGCCGCCCGTGTCGAGCCGAACGTCGACGTGCAGCATCGCGACCGCCTCCATGCGCGGTTCGGCGTCCATCACGCCGGCCTCGATCATCGGCAGCGCCCCGCCGGGGCCTTCTTCGGCCGGTTGAAACAGCAGCACGACGTTGCCGTGCAGCGTCGCACGGCCGGTTTGCAGCACACGGGCCGCTCCCAGGAGCATCGCCGTGTGCGCGTCGTGGCCGCAGGCGTGCATGCAGCCCGCGACTTCCGAAGCGAACGGTTCGCCCGACTCCTCGTCGATCGGCAGCGCGTCCATATCGGCACGCAGCCCGACCGTCCGGCCAGGAAGCGCCCCGCGAATGACGCCGACAACACCCGTTTTCGCGACCCGCCGATGATCGATGCCGAGATCGTCGAGCTCACGCTCGACGAGCGCCGCCGTGCGAACTTCCTCGAAGCCCAGCTCCGGGTGCCGGTGGATCTCGCGCCGTAACGCCGTCGCGCGCTCCGCAACCGCGGAGTCGACGACCTCCACGTTAACTGCGATAACGCAAGAACGCCGGAACTTCGATGTCGTCCATGTTGACCGTTTTCACCGTATCGAAGTCGAGGATGTGGGAACCGTTCGAGGTCGCCGCCGTAACCGAACGCGCGCTGTGGATGCGCGCGCCGAAGCCGGCCGCGAGCACCGTGACGCGAACTTTCCCTTGCATCGTCGGATCGATCGACGCGCCGAAGATGATCTGCGCTTCGGAGTCGACCGCGCGGCTGATCATCTCGGCCGCTTCGTTGACTTCGTACATCGACAGATCCGAGCCGCCCGTAATGTTGAAGATCACGCCGCGCGCACCTTCGATCGTGGTTTCCAATAACGGCGAAGCGATGGCTTTCTGCGCGGCGTCGGCGGCGCGATGCTCGCCGTTGCCTTCGCCGATCCCCATCATCGCCGACCCGGCGTCGGTCATGATCGTCTTGATGTCGGCGAAATCGAGGTTGATCAGGCCGGGCTGGGTGATGAGATCGGAGATGCCTTGGATGCCGGCGCGCAGGACGTCGTCGGCATAGGTAAAGGCCTCTTGCAGCGGCGTGCGCTTCTCGATGATCTGCAAGATGCGTTCGTTGGGAATGACGATGAGCGTGTCGACTTTCGATTCGAGGTCGGCGATGCCGCGCTCGGCCATCTGCATGCGCTTGCGGCCCTCGAACCCAAACGGCTTGGTGACGACGGCAACCGTCAGCGCACCGGACTCGCGCGCCAATTCCGCGACGACCGCAGCGGCGCCCGTCCCGGTGCCGCCGCCCATCCCGGCCGTGATGAAAACCAAATCGGCCCCGTCGAGGATCATCGCCAAATCTTCGCGCGACTCTTCGGCGGCTTCGCGGCCGATGTTCGGATTGGAGCCGGCACCCAGCCCGCGGGTGAGCCCAGCGCCGATCTGCACGGTATTGGGAGTGCTGCTGTTGCGCAGCGCCTGAACATCGGTGTTGAGGGCGTAGAAATCAACGCCCGACAAGCCCTTATCGATCATCCGGTTGATCGCGTTGCAGCCTCCGCCGCCGAGCCCGACGACTTTGATCGTTGCTGCATGTTCGGGGACGAAACGTTTCGCATCTGCCATCGTCGTCGGAACCTCCAGGGATGGGAAGAGAGCAATTTGCTTGCCAGTCAAGGCGCCGTCAACTCCAGATGGAGCCGAACCAAGACCGCATTCGGGCCAGCACGCCAGTTGCGAGCCCCGGTTTCCGCGACGGCGAGCCTTCGCCGCGGGGGCCGAAGAGAACGAGTCCGACAGCGGTGGCGTACTCGGGTTTTTTCACCGTATCGGTGAGCCCTGCGAGCATCGACGGAATCCCGATTCGAACCGGTAAACCGAAGAATTCGGCGGCGGTGCTGTCGATATGCCGGAGGTGCGCGCCGCCGCCGGTAATCACCACCTCGCCCAGCATCTGATCGCGCGGGATGTGGCTGGCGATGTTCTGCTTGGTCATGCGAAAGAGTTCGAGGATCCGCGGCACCACGATCGAGCGCAGCTGCGCCGAGCTGATGTCGCGCGAACTGCGGCCGTCCAAGGTTTTGACCGGAAACACCACGCCGTCGTTCTCGTCGTCGTGCGAGGCACCCGAGCCGTACGTGCGCTTGAGATTCTCGGCTTCGGCGAACGTCGTTTTCAGGCCCAGCGCGATGTCGTTGGTGAGGATGTTGCCGCCGACCGGAATCGTCGCGCTGTGGACTAGGCCGCCGCCGGCGTAGACGGCGATATCGGTCGTTCCGCCGCCGATGTCGAGCAAGACGACGCCGATGTGCTTCTCTTCGTCGAGCAGCGTCGCGGCTGACGAGGCCAGGGGCTCGAAGACGATTCCGGTTGTCTCGAGTCCGGCGCGGCTGACGCACTTGAGCACGTTGGTGATGAAGGTCGAACCGCCGGTGACGATGTGCGTGTCGACTTCGAGCCGGCCGCCCGACATCCCGATCGGGTCTGCGACGCCGTCCTGACCGTCGATGGTGAAGTGACGCGGCAGCGCGTGGATGATCTGACGGTCGGTCGCAAGGTTGATGATTTTGCTCGCGTCGACGACGCGCCGAATATCGGAGGCGACGACTTCGCGGCCGTCTCCGGTGACCGCCACGACGGCATGATTGTTGCTCGACGTGACGTGCTCGCCGGTAATTCCGACGTACACATGCGAAACGTGCACGCCTGCCATCCGCTCGGCCCGTTCGGTCGCAGCTTCGATCGACCGCACGGTCTCCTCGAGATCCGTGACGACGCCTTTGCGCATCCCAAGCGACGGAGCTTCGCCCACCCCGATCACTTCGAGCCCGTCGGGGCCGATGGCGGCAATGATCGCGCACGTTTTGGTGGTACCGATATCCAGGCCGGCGATCGTCTCGCCTCTAGCCATCGAGTCGCCAGTGTGAATTACGCACTACACCCAATATATTGTGGGTCAAGCGGCGGATACCTACAAGAGAAGCTATTTAAATTGAACGGTCGGCGTCGTGGGCGCGCGCAAATCGACGGCTCGAATCGAGCGGCCGGGGGTCGCCGCTCCGATGACCGGAGCCACGAGCTTGGCCTTTTCGGCGACGTCGGCATCGTCGCCCAACAGCAGCTGGATGCCGCGCGTGTCGACGGCGACGAGCTGGCCGTAGGAGTCGACCGCGATCGAGCGCGTCTGTACGCCGGCGTCGCGCAACGTCCGTCCGTCGTCAAGCAGCGCCGCCAGGGCCGGCGGGCTCGCCAGACTGCCCGGCCCACCCAAGGTCGCGTCGCGCAGCACGATTTGGAGCGCCGAAGCGCGCGCGCAGCCGTCTTGGAGAATGCGCTGCGTGCGGTCGATCGTGACCACGCGCGAACCGCCGCGCACGCAGGCAACAGGCTCGCGCTCGCTGACCGCGATGACGACGCGCGCCGGCGGGATGCGGCGCACCGTCGCCCGATCGACGTAGGGGATCGCTTCGATGCGCCGCGCGATCGCGCCGGTGTCGAGCAGCCAGGCGTTGCGCGTGCGGTCGATGTTTGCCGCTCGCACGACGTCGGGTTTTTGCACCACCCGGCCGGCGATCTGGACGTCGACCGCCGACACACGCAGCGCGGGCAGCGTAATCAACGCATACGCGCCATAGGCCGCCGCGCCGGCGACGATCACGATAAACACCCAGAAGATGCGCAGCCGGGTGACGATCGATCGCTTCCGGCGCCGCCGCGCCGCGCCCTCGCCGGCCGTCACGCGAGTGCGTACCGTTCGATCGCTTCGGCGACGCCGTCGTGCGCGACGTCCCCGACGACCGCGTCGGCCCGCGCCCGCACTTCGGGCGGCGCCGACCCCATCGCAATCCCCATGCCGGCGGCGTTGAGCAGCGGCAAATCATTCCACGAGTCGCCCACGGCCATGGTGGCCTCGATCGGCAAGCCGTAGTGCGCGGCGACGAACGCCAGTGCGCGGCCTTTGTCGACGCCGGGATCGAGTACTTCGACGAAGTCGGGATGACTGCGCGTCACGTACGCGCGTGCGCCCAACAACGCTTTCAGCGTTTCGGTATACGCAGTCGCGCGTTGCGCATCATCGACGAGCACGATCTTGAGCGTCGGTTCATCGGCGAACTTTTCGATCAGCGAAGGGACGACGATCGGCACGACCTGCGAAAGGTTGATGTACTTTTGCGTTTCCGCGTTCATCGCTTCGACATAGAGCCGATCGTCCGCATAGCACTGGGCATGAAAGCGGTCGGCTTTGGCTTTGGCGAGCACTTCGCGCGTCACCGGCTGCGCCAGCGGCGTCTGCTCCAAAATCGTGCCGTCGGCGGCGTTGAAGATCGCTGCACCCTGATAGCACACGACCGGTCCGCGCAGTCCGAGCGCTTCGACGAACGGACGCGTGGCCGCAAACATCCGGCCGGTCACGATGGTCACCGCGATGCCCTGTGCTTGGGCGCGGATGACGCTTTCGCGGACCCGCTCGCGCACGATGAGATCGGCGCCGATAACGGTCCCGTCCAAATCGAGCGCGATCAAGCGGACGGCGACGGCTGGACGAATCACTGCGCACATGTACGCGCGAACGGCACCCGAATCCGCTTCCTTGACCTCCGGTCGGCGCGCAAGTCTCCGGTCCGCGCGCAAGTCTCCGGGGTCGCCGCGCTGCGGGCCGCACCGGGAATCCGCGGCGGCCTGCCGGGAAGCCCGCCCGTTGTTGACGGCAACCTGACGCCCGGCAAGATCGCCGTCAAACGGCGCTGGGCGCCGGGAGAAGCGGAGCAACCGCGGACGAACAGCATCGTCACTCGCGCAGCAGCGCGGTACGAGCGTGCGCGGGCAGACCCTCGAACGCTGCCAGCGCCGCGAGCGTCTCCCGGTCGCCGGCCATGCGGGCCCGGCTATTTTCGATCAGCGACATCGTTCGATAGTAGTCGGCCGTGTGCAAGCCGGACGAGAAGCGGGCGGCGCCCGAGGTCGGCAACACGTGATTGCTGCCCGCGATGTAATCCCCCGCCGCCACCGGCGTGTCGTCGCCGACGAAGATCGCTCCGGCCCGCCGGATCTTGGCGACGAGCTCGTGCGGCGTCGCGATTTGCAGCGAAAGGTGTTCGGGCGCGAAGCGTTCGATGACCTCGAGAATCTCGGCATCGGTGTTGGCGAAGATGAGGTACGTCCGGTCGCGCAGGACGCCGGCGACGATCTCGTTGCGCCCCGTTTCGCGCGCGAAGTCGCCGCTCAAAAGCGCTGCGACCGCTTCGAGCAGCGCGCGGTCGCGCGACACCGCCGCAACGCGGGCGAGCGGATCGTGCTCGGCTTGCGCGATGAGTTCGCCGGCAACCAGGCGCGGACGCGCACGTTCGTCGGCGACCACCAGCACTTCCGATGGTCCGGCGAGCCCGTCGATGCCGCAGATGCCGAACACCTGGCGTTTGGCCTCGGTCACGTACACGTTGCCCGGGCCGACGATTTTATCGACCGCGGCGAGGGTGGGCGTGCCGAACGCCAGCGCGGCCACGGCTTGCGCGCCGCCGACGGCGTACAGTTCGTCGACGCCGGTGAGGCTGCAAGCGTACAAGATTGCCGGATTGACCGACCCGTCACGCGCCGGCGGCGTCGTCACCACGACGCGGTCGACGCCCGCGACCTTGGCCGGCACGACGGTCATGAGCACCGACGACGGGAGCGTCGCCGTTCCGCCCGGCACGTAGGCGCCGATGCTGCTCAGCGGCCGGTGCAGCAGTTGGCACAGCGTTCCGTCCCGCGTATGGTACGACAGATCGACCGGCTTTTGGCGCGCGTGGAATTCCTCGATCCGTTCGCGCGCGACCTCGAGGCCCGCGGCAATGCGTTCGGGCACCAGTGTGCGCGCGTGCTTTCGTGACGGGATGTCGACGCGCAAACGTTCGCCCGTGCAGCCGGCGAAATCGAACTGCCGGGTGTACTCGACGACGGCTGCATCACCACGCTCGCGCACGTCGGCGAGCATCGCGGCGACGCGTTCGCGAATCTCGCGCGGCGGATCCCAGCCGCCCGCATACAGGGGCTGCAGTGCGGCGCGGTCGCGAGCGTCGACGATGAGCATGCTCCCGGCCTTCGCGCACCGGCGCGCAAACTCTGTCCGGGCCTGGAGGCGCTACTCAGGCGCTGCGTCCGATCATCGCATTCGAAGTCTCTTCACCCAATCGCTTGGTGGACGGACGACGCCGGGGCGTCGTGACCGCACGGCGACGATGAGCCGGGCGAAGAATGAACGGCGACCGTTCGAGCGAGTTTCCGACGCAGCGCTCGAGCTAGAGTTTCCATCGACGCGCGGCGGCTGGGAGCTGAGCCTTCGGCGGAAACTTTTACACGGGCGCGCCCGCGCAGGCCGCGCCGATCGCCGGCCAATCGAGATCGTCGAGCAGCGCTTTGGTGATCGGCCGCTTTCCGCGGATTGCGCGGCGGGCGATCGCCGCGGCTGCCGCGGAACTCGTGCACAGCGCGGCAAACGCGCGTGCGTCGTCTTCCCGCTCGAAGGCCGCGAAATACGATGTGTCGCCGAGGACCACCGGACGTCCCTCCCGCGGTCCGACGACGCGGAAGCGCGGCTGCGCATAGAAGCCGGCGACGGCGACTTTCCAGGGCGCAAAGCTGTACGGTCCGACGCCGAAGATCGCGAACGGCGGTGCGTTGCGATAGATCGAGGATTTGCGCGCCGCGATGCGGGTCGCGTGCACGCACAAATAGCGCCACAGCCGCGGCGCATGCGCTTCGAGTTCGCCGGTCGCGGCACCCAGCTTCGTTTGAGGAACGACCAGCGCCGTAGGTTCGTCCAGCGTTCCCGCGTGCAGCGCGCGGGCCTTCAGCAGCGGATAGACGTGCGCCGGTTCGACATCGACGGCTTCGCCGTATCCGTTGCGCCATACACCGTCGACTAGCCGCAACTCGAACACGTCGGCGGCATCGTGTTTGATGCCCTGGCGAAACATCACCGGCGGCGGCGGCCGAATCGGCGCAGGAACGATCCAGCCGACGCTGTCGCGCCCGAATCCCGGGCGAATCGCCACCGGACCGGCGAACGCCGCACCGCGCACCGTCGAAAGCAGCAGACAGCACGCATCAACCGCCACGCCGAACCAACGCCGCGCGTCGATCCGGACGACCTCGGCCGACGCGATGCCAAGGTCGCTCGACGCGGCCGTCGCGAGCACCTTGCGCGCGACCGATTCCTTCACCAAGAGCGCGAGGTGCAGCGGCTGGGCGCGCAACTCGCGCAGGACTTTCAACACGAAGAACTCGGCCACGTCGAAGTTCGCCGCGCCGGTGCGCGCAGCCAGTCCGCGCAACTGCTTGACATTCGAGCGTGGCGGTTGAAGAACGTCGCCCGGACCGCAGCCCAGCGCCGCTGCCGTGACCCACGGCGGATTGCCGACCACCGCCAGCGGCCCGCGCGCGCGCCACGCGAGCGCGCCGAAGTCGATTTCATAAGCGTTCGCGTACCGAAGGCTCAGCTGCGGCTGCTGACGCTGCAAGGCTTCGAGCTGCGCGGCAAACCGGTCGCGCTGGTATTCGATGCCGATGATCTCGGCGGTGGGAAACGCCGCCGCGGCGGCCTGCAAAAACGCGCCGCTGCCGCAGGCCGGTTCGAGGACGCGCGCCGGCTCGGCTCCGCGCGCGCGGATCGCTTCCACGACCTGTGCGGCAAGCGCCGGCGGCGTCTGGAAGTCGCCCAGTGCGTTCAGGCTGGTGCCTGCGTTGCGTCCAACCGCGCGAGCAGATCGACGATCGAGCGGTATTTGGCGCGAAAGCGCACCGGATTGACGACGAAACGAGCCGTGCTCTCGGCGATCTCGTCGACGATGACCATGTCGTGTTCGCGCAGCGTCTTGCCGGTGGCGACCAGATCGACGATGGCATCCGCGAGTCCGACAACCGGGCTGAGTTCGACCGACCCGTGCAGCGGGATGAGTTCGACGGGCAAGTCGCGTTCGGCGAAATAGGCCTCGGCCGAGCGGGCGAACTTCGTCGCCACCCGCAAAAACGTCGGGAACGGCGCGCCTTCGTGATACCGGTCGATGCGACGAGCGGCGACGACCAGCCGGCAGTAGCCGAAACCGAGATCGGCCAGCTCGCTGACCGTCCGATCGGTTTCCCAGAGCACGTCCTTGCCGACGATGCCGCAATCCGCGGCGCCGAACTCGACATACGCGGGAACGTCGGTCGGCCGCAGCATCAGCAGCTCGGCCCGGCCGTCGGCGGTGGTGACGGTGAGTTTGCGGCCCGGATCCACCGGCACATCGATGCCCGCGAGCCGCAAACGTGCGGCTGCATCGTCGTACAAGGCGCCCTTGGGCATCGCGATGACGAGCTTATCCGGCATCGCACGGACCTTCAATCATTTCGCATCCCACTTGGTCGCAACGGTGTGCGCCGGAAGCCGTTCGTCGAGCGGCGGCGTAACGCGCAGCTCGCGCACGCTGCCGTTCACGGCGATGACGACGCGCGGGATATGGTGCGCGCGCGCATCGGCGATCAGCGCCGCTTCATCGAACTCGCCGCTGGCGAAGCGCACGATGTTGCCGGCCGCGCGTTCGCGCGCCGCAACTACGTCCGAGCCGCTGACGAGCACGTCGATGCGGTGACGCCGGCGGACGGCATGTTTGCCGCGCCGTTCGAGGGCGATGAGCAGCCGCTCGACGCCCGCCGTCCAGCCGACTGCCGGAACGTTGAAGCCGAAACGCGGCAGCAAGCCATCGTACCGGCCGCCGCCGCAGAGCGAGAAACCCACCTCGGGGACATAGCCCTCGAAGATGAATCCGGTGTAATACTCCAAGTCGCGCAGCAAGGCGAAATCGACTTGGATCCGCGCTCCATAGCCCAGCATCGACGCGCGGCGAAGCAAGAGCGCGAGGCGGTCGAGGGCGGCAATCGAGGCCGGCGTCCGGCAAACGCGGCGCGCGCGCTCCAATACTTCCGCGCCGCCGCGGGTCATGGCAAACTCGACGAGTGCGGGCTCGAGCGCGCGCAGGGCGACGATATTGCGCTCTTTCATGAAGCCCTTGGCAACAAGCGCCCTCTCCGGCGCCAATCCGAGGCCCTCGAGAATGCCGTCGACGACGCTGGCATCGTTGACATCGAAGAGCGCATCGCGCAGGCCGATCTCATCGAGCGTTTCGATCGCCATGAACAGCGTTTCGGCATCAGCGTCCAAGCCGGGCGCACCGATGAGTTCGACGCCGCCCTGCGTCAACTCGCGCAAGCGGCCCTCCTGCGGCTGGTCGTAATAGCGGTACACCGGCGTCACGTACGACAGACGCAGCGGCAGCGGCGCTTCGCGCATGCGGGTCGAAACCAGGCGCGCGATCGGCGTCGTCATCTCGGGCCGGAGAGCGAGCGCGGTGGCCCGGCGATCGCTGAAGCGATACGCTTGATCGACGAGGTCAGCGCCCAACCCCTTTTCGAGCACGTCGAAGCGTTCGAACGTCGGCGTCTGCACTTCCTCATACGCCCAGCGTCCGAAGACGGCGCGAATGACCAGCTCGACGTCGCGCTTGCGCGCCAGCTCGTGCGGCAGCCAGTCGCGAACTCCGGCGGGCAGTCTCACGGCGGTCCCTCCCGCAGATTGGCGTCGCCGACGATCGCCGCCAAGCGCGTGCGCATCTGCAGCGACGGCGCAAGGCTGCGCATCACGGTTTCGCCGTTGATGTGCACGGAGAGCGGCACCGTCCCGGGCCATTCGGCAAGCAACACGGCGAGTTCGTCGATCTGCTGTCTGCGCGTGACCGTCACGTGCCAACCCAGCACTTTGGGCGGCTCTGCGGTGCGCTCGTAGCGCGACACATCGTTGGCGGTCACGCTAAGTTCGAGCGGGGTCTCTTCGCCGGGCGTCGAGCCGCGCCGCTCGCGCAGACGCAGCCGGCCGTTCACGATCACGATCGCATCCTCAGTAAAGAAGCCTTGCAGCACGGGATATTGTTTGGGGAACACGACGACTTCGACGGCGCCGCTCATGTCTTCGACCGTCGCGATGAGCATTTGCGACTGGGCTCTGGTCATCGTGCGGCGCACGGCCGTGACCAGACCAGCAATGCGCACGACGGCATCGTCTTCGAGCGCGCGCAAGTCTTTGACCTGGGCCGCCCCGCCGCGCACGAGCGCTTCCGCGACATCGGACAGCGGATGTCCGGAGACGAAAATGCCCAGCGTTTCTTTTTCCCAGGCCAAGGCTTCGAGCGTGGACGGCGGCGCAATCGGCCGCAGCGCCGGGGTCAGCGCGGCCGGAGCGTCGACCGCCTCGCCGAAAAGCGAGAACTGTCCGACTTCGCGGTCCCGCGCCGCGCGGCTTGCGCCTTCGAGCGCCGAGTCGAGCGCCTCGAGCAACTGCGCGCGATTCCCGGGCAACGTGTCGAACGCGCCGCACTTGATGAGCGCTTCATAGACTTTGCGGTTGACGTGCTTGATGTCGACGCGCCGCACGCAGTCGAAGAAATCGACGAACTTGCCGTCTTCGCGCGCCTGCAGCACCGCGCGCACCGCGCTAGAGCCGATCCCTTTGACGGCGGCGAGCCCGAAGCGGATCTGGGTTCCGACGACGGCGAAATCGACCAGCGATTCGTTGATGTCCGGCGGCAACACCGCGACGCCCAATTTCTTGGCTTCGTCGATGTACTCGACGAGCTTGTCGGTCTTGTCGCGCACCGACGTCATGAGCGCGGCAAAATAGGCGACCGGATGGTTCGCCTTCAAATACGCGGTTTGATACGCGATCCAGCCGTACGCGGCGGCGTGCGATTTGTTGAAGCCGTAACCGGCAAAGGGCTCGATGAAGGCGAAGATGTCCTCGGCGAGTTTCGCATCGATGCCGCTCGCTTCCGCAGCTCCGGCGATGAACTTCTCGCGATACACGGGGATTTTCTCTTTCTGTTTCTTCCCCATGACTTTGCGCAACTCGTCGGCCTGCCCCATGGTGAAACCGGCGACATCACGTGCGATCTGCATCACTTGTTCTTGATAACAATTGTGGGTTGCTACGCCGTTCGCGATAAAGTACGGCGAGGATTGATCCGCCATCTGCAAATCGAAGCATTCATCCGCTTCGATCGCTTCGATTGAATCGATGTACACCGGCCGCGAGTCGCCGAGAAACAGCTCCTCGTACGACCGCTGGTACGCATCCCAAAACCCGGGAATTCGCATGAGATACGTGCTGGACGGCATCACCTTGGTGTAGGTTCGGCTCGTCGCATGCAAAAAGCAACGTCGCGCCATCGGATCGGCAACTGGCACCGCGGCGCCGAGATGCCCGACGAGCGCGCTGGTGAGAACGGGCATCGAATTCCGTTTGCGTGCGTCCGTGACGCGCTTCGTAGGCATGAGTGGTCCGCCGACCAGCGCGGTGAAACGAGAACGATCTTGAACGGCAACCATCGTATCGCGCACGTAATACGCGATCTTCAAACTCGAAAGGAGCGCCGCCACTTGGCTGACGAGCAGCGGTGACGTGGAACGATAATATTGTCCCCACCCCGCATACGTCCCGTCCGCATCCCACAACCCGCGCAGCAGCGCGATCCGCTCTTCTTCCGGCCAATCGATTGCGCGGCCAGGGATCGACTTTTCCTTCGAAGTGCGGCACCACATGCGGCCGCCGTAGACCTCATCGAGCCACAACGTAAGCGGAGTCGGCTTCGGCGCCGTGTAGAACGCCAGACCGACATACCATGCGCGAGTGTTGAAATAGATGCTCGTGTCGCATTCGAAGGCTTGGCGCGAGATACTTGCGACAAACTCTGCGTCGGCACGGGTGGCGCAGGTGATGTTCTTCGAGCCCTTGACCTTGAGGCTGCCGTCGCCGACGAGCAGCCCCAAGACGTACGCTCGATCCATGCCGACCGAAAGCGCCCAGTCATTTTTCGACGGCTGCCACGCTTCGAAGAGCACCGACTCCGGCGCGTTGTGGATGTAATTTTTCTTGCGCAGTCCTTGATTCGGCCGCAGGTCGCGGGCGAACCGGTCGCCGACGGGCGTCGGAAAGCGATGATCTTCCGAACATTCGATCACCGTCCCGGTCGACAACGTTATGCGCAGCAGCGGCTTGCGGCCACTGGCCCAGACCTTCTCGGCACTGCCTTCACGCACCGATCCGGTCGGCGCATCGTAGGTAAGAATCGCGTCGCCGGAGCGAACTTCCTCGATTGGCTTCATCGTGCCGTCAGCGTACCAAACGGGTGTGCCAACACGTAGGCACGCTATGCCGTAGGTTTCGCTCAAAATGTTGACGAGCTTCGGATGCAGATAGGTCGGTTTGGTGCGGCCGTGTTTGTTGTTGATGTACTGCGGGATCCAGTCCATCGGGCCGGGGCGGTAGAGCGCCACGAGCGCAATGATGTCGGCCAACGTCGACGGCTTGAGATCGATGCAGACGCGGCGCATGCCTTCGGATTCGAGCTGAAAGACGCCCAGCGTCTCGCCGCGGCCGAGCATCTCGTACGTGCGCATGTCATCATCCGGGATCGTCGCCAGATCGAACGTGGGATCGGTGGTGCGCCGAATCTCGTCGGTTGCCGCCTTCATGACCGTGAGGTTGCGCAGACCCAAGAAATCCATCTTGAGTAAGCCGACGCGTTCGACGTCGCCCATCTCGTACTGGGTATTCACGTCGCCTTCGCCGATGCGCACGAGCGGAACGTGTTCGATCAGCGGATTTTTCGAGATCACCACGCCGGCCGCGTGGGTCGAGGCGTGCCGGGCCAAGCCTTCGATCGAATTCGCCGTGTCGACCAGCCGTCGAATCTGCGGGTTGAGGTCGTAGAGCGCTTTGAGTTCGGGGATCTGTTCGAGCGCCTTGGCGATCGACAACCCGCCGGGGCCCGAAGGGATGAGTTTCGCCACCCGGTCGACGTCGGGCAGCGGCACGGCCAGCGCGCGGCCCGCATCGCGGATCGCAGCCCGCGCAGCCATCGTTCCGAACGTCACGATCTGGGCGACCCGGTCCTTGCCGTATTTTTGCGTCACGTACGCGATGACTTCATCGCGCCGTTCGACGCAGAAATCGGTGTCGATATCGGGCATCGAGATCCGGTCGGGGTTGAGGAAGCGCTCGAAGATCAGGCCGAATTTGAGCGGATCGAGGTCGGTGATCTTCAGACAATAGGCGACGAGCGACCCGACCGCCGAACCGCGGCCGGGGCCGACCGGGATGTCGCTGTCGCGCGCAAACTTGATGAAGTCCCAGACGATGAGGAAGTACGACGAGAAGCCCATCGCGATGATGACACCGAGTTCGTACTCGAGCCGCCGGCGAAGCTCCGGATCGGTCTTGGCGCGCTCCACGCCGTAGCGCTCGATGAGCCCCTTTTCGCAGACCAGCCGCAGATACTCGTCGGCCGACATCTCGACGGTGCGCGCGGCTTGCGGCGCGCTCGCACCGTCGGGCGATGCGGTGGCGACGGTCGACTCGGCCTCACCGGCCGCCAGCGCCGCGACGATGCCGTCGACGTCGCCTTCGATGAGCGGAGCCACCAGCACCGCGGCGGCGGCCGCATTCGCTGCGGAAGCTTTCGCCTGCGCCGCGACGGCGGCGCGTGCGGGATCGAGCGCCGCGGACGCCGCGAAGACACCCGGCACGCCCGCCAGCACGCCTGCGATGTCGTCGGCAGCGGTCTTGGGAACCGGGTAGTCCGGCAGGTAGAACACTTTCTCGGGAATCTTGATGTCGATCCGCTTGACGATCTCGAGCGTGTTGTCGCAGGCCTCGGGCACGTCGGCGAACAGTTCGCGCATCTCGTCCGCCGACTTCACGTAGAACTCGTCGGAAAAGAACTTCATCCGGCTCGTGTCGGCCACCGTCTTGCCGGTGCCGATGCACAGCAGGACGTCGTGCGCCTGGGCGTCGCCGCGCGACAAGTAGTGCGAATCGTTCGTCGCCACCAGCGGCAGCGACAGTTCTCGTGCGATCGAGATCAGCCCGTCGTTGATGGTCTCCTCTTCGGGCATGCCGTGGCGCATGATCTCGATGTAGAACCGGTCGCCGAAGATCTCCGCGAAGATGCGGGCGTTTTTCTTCGACGTCTCCCGATCGTTCTTGAGCAGCGGCGCGGCAACCAAGCCCGACATGCACCCCGAAAGCACGATCAAGCCGGCGTTGTGCTGGGCCAGGAGATCCAGGTCGATCCGGGGCTTGTAATAGTAGCCCTCGAGGAACCCCTTGGAGATGAGCGCGGTGAGGTTTTTGTAGCCCTCGTCCGAAGCCGCCAGCAGCGTCACGTGCGCCTCGTCCCGCACCGAGCGGTCGAAGCGTCCGCGCGGAGCGATGTAGGCCTCGCAGCCGATGATCGGCGTCAACCCATACCGGCGCGAGGTGTCGTAAAAGTCGACCGCCCCGAACATCACGCCGTGATCGGTGAGTGCGATCCCGGGTGCCCCTTCGTCGGCCGACCGCCGGCAAAGGTCGTCGACGCGACAAGCCCCGTCCAAGAGCGAATACTCACTGTGAACGTGGAGATGAACGAAAGAGCTCACGGGTAGCGGCGGATCCTATTCGGGGCAGCAGCGCAGCACGCTGCAAGCTTCTAGTTTACCATAGGAGCGCTTTCACGACCCTTCTGCGCCGCTCGCCCGGCCAGCCGGGCAAAACTCGACCGCCCCGAACATCGCGCATGAGTGAACCGCTCCGAGCATCACGCCGTGGTCGGTGAGTGCGACCCCACTATGCCCTTGGTCGCCCGACGCTAGAGTTCGTCGACGCGACGACCCCCGTCCAAGAGCGAATCGTCACAGATGGCCGCGAAAGAGCTCCCGGGTAGCGGCGGATCCTCTTCAGGGCAGCAGCGCAGCTTGCCGGGAGCGTCTAAGTTTCCCTACTGAGCGCTTTCACGACCCTTCTGCGCCGCTCGCCCAGCCGGCACGCGCAAAGTCGACCGCCCCGAACATCGCGCGTAAGAGTCAACCGCTCCGAAAATCGGGCCGTGACGGGTGAGTGCGATCCGCGTGCCCCTTCGTCGGCCGACCGCCAGCAACGGACAACGCGAGAAGCCCATCCAAGAGCGAATCCTCATCGATGACCGCGAGGGCTCCCGGTGGCGGCGGATCCTCTTCAGGACAGGAGCGCAGCACGCCGGGAGCTTCCCGTCCCACCGTAGGAGCGCTTCACGATGCTTCTGCGCCGCTTGCCCGGCCGAGCGTAAAAGTCGACCACCCCCGAACATCACTCCGTGATCGGTGAGTGCGATACGCGGCGGCCTTCATCTGCCGGCCGCCGGTAGAGGTCGCAACGCGACAAGCCCCGTTCAAGCGCGGATACTCACATCGCGAAAAGAGCTACGAGTGGCGGCGGATCATATCCGGGGCAGAGGAGCAGCAGGCTGGAAGCTCCTGTTTCCCATAGGAGCACTTGCACTACTGTTTTGCGCCGCTCGCCCGGCCGACGCGCGCAGGAACCACCTCTTCGTTCAGCCGTGCTCCGAATAGGAGCACTTGCACTACCGTTTTGTGCCGCTCGCCCGGCCGACGCCACAGGAACCACCTCTTCGTTCAACCGTGCTCCGAATAGGAGCACGGCTAGACGATCGAGTATCGGACCAAGGGGTGGATGTGGGTCTGCTTCGCTCGGGTGTGGTCGAAAGCACGGCCATTCTGTACTGGCGCCGATGGGATTGGGCCTCAGGATCGGACCTCATCGGGTCTCAGCCGACCCAGCCACGTCGCCGCATCATCCCCGCCAATACACACCCCGGACAGCAATGCGTCCACGGGAGGCGCCAACGGCACGCTGCACTCTCCGGGTCAGGCATGACTAGCTTTCGCTGCCGCAAGAGAGGCAAGCCCACGATATGGCCCGCGACCGGTGGTGCCGCGATTCCGGTTCGGCAACGCGGGACCGCGGAGACCCGGTCCTTTCTGGAGAATTCCTGCGACGTTGGTCATCCTAATTCGCTGCGTAAAGATGTACACTGGTTCAATTCGCGGTGGTATGCGGCGGGTCGCGTAGCCTACCATCGTCACCAACGTCATCAGCCCGAAGATTGCGAGCCTCCTGGCGCCGAGCTGTGCCGGGGGCGAAGCCGGGCGGGAGTTCGTTTCGACTTGATCAAGCATGACATCGTAGTCATCGGCGGCGGCTTAGCCGGGATGCGCGCTGCAGTAGAGGCGGCCGAACGCGGCGCCGATGTTGCGATCGTCTCGAAGTTGCATCCGGTCCGCAGTCACTCAGGAGCCGCTCAAGGCGGCATCAACGCCGCGCTGGGCAACCGCGAAGATGACTCGCCGGAAAATCACGCTTTCGACTGCGTCAAGGGTTCGGATTACCTGGGCGACCAGGATGCCATCGAGGCCATGACCGCCGATGCTCCCAAGCAAATCGTTTGGCTCGAGCACCGCGGCTGCATTTTCTCGCGGCTTCCCGACGGCAGAATCGCTCAGCGCCCCTTCGGCGGTGCCGGTTCCCCGCGCACTTGCTACTCCGCCGACGTTACCGGCCTCGTCATTCTGCACACGCTGTGGGAGCAGCTCGAGCGCTTCCACATCAAGGTCTACGAAGAGTTCTTCGCGACCGCGTTGTGCGTCGAAGACGGCGTGGGAACCGGTGTCGTCGCCTACAACATGCGGACCGGAGAACTCGAACTCGTCCACGCCAAGGCGACGATTTTCGCGACCGGCGGGTTGGGCCGCGTGTATGCGAAGACGACCAACGGTTATGCATCCACCGGTGACGGCATGGCCATCGCCTACCGCGCCGGAATTCCGCTGATGGATATGGAGTTCGTCCAGTTCCACCCGACGTCGCTCAAAGAAAACGGCGTCCTGCTCTCGGAGGCAGCGCGCGGCGAAGGCGCCTACCTCATCAACAGCGAGGGCGAACGGTTCATGTTCAAGTACGCCCCCAACAAGGGCGAACTCGCCTCGCGCGACGTCGTTTCCCGAGCCGAGTGGACCGAAATCCTTGCCGGTCGCGGCATCGACGGCTGCGTGATGCTCGACCTCCGTCATTTGGGACGCGAAAAGATTCTCGAGCGGCTTCCGCAAATCCGCGAACTCGCCCTGGACGCGACCGGGAAAGACGCGATCGACACGCCGATCCCGATCCTCCCAGGCATGCATTACGCGATGGGCGGTATCGAGACCGACAAGTTCGGTGCCACGCGCATCCCGGGCGTCTACGCCGCCGGCGAGGTCGCCTGCGTCAGCGTTCACGGTGCCAACCGGTTGGGCGGCAACTCCTTGCTCGAAACGATCGTCTTCGGTCATCGCAGCGCCGAGCACGCGGCGAACTATATCAAGTCGACCGGTGAAGTGCGCACCTCGGAACGGACGCTCAAAGCCGAACAAGACCGGATCAACGAGATCCTCAACCGTAAAGGCGGCGAGCGCCATTCCCAGATCCGCAAGGCCGCCAACGCGGCCATGAGCGATCACGCCTTCATCTTCCGCAACGAAACGGAGCTTGCGGCGGGGATGGACGCCTTGCGCCAGGTGCGCGAGGCGGCGACGACGATGACGGTCGCCGACAAGTCCAAAACCTTCAACACCGATCTGGTCACGTTTCTCGAGACCGAATTCATGGTCGACGTCGCGCAACCGATCATGCTCGGCGCGCTCAAACGGCAAGAGTCGCGCGGCGCCCAATCGCGCACCGATTTCCCCGAACGCAACGATGCGGAGTGGATGAAACACACGCTCATGAGGTTCAAAGGGAAAACCGCCGACCCCGAACCGGACTATTCACGCAAAGTCACCTTCACCAAATACGAGCCGCAGGTGCGTACGTACTGACATGGGTTTCACGCTCGATATCTATCGTTACGATCAACAAGTAGACAGCCTCCCGCACCGCGATCGGGTCGAGGTCGATCTGCCGACGAACATCACGGTGCTCGACGCGCTCGAGCACGCCAAGGCCGAAGTGGACGGCTCGATTTCGTTCCGCCGCTCGTGCCGTTCCGCGATCTGCGGTTCGTGCTCCATGAACATCAACGGCGTTACGGGGCTGGCGTGCAAGACACCGGTCTCCGAAGTGCTGCGTTCGGACAATTCGATCTCACTGGATCCGATGCCGAACTTTCAGCCGATGCGGGACCTCGTGGTCAACATGGATCCGTTCTGGGACAAATACTCGCGTCTCAAACCGTATCTGCAGCCGGCCGACAAAGACAGCGATCATGAACGCGAACGGCGCGTGTCGCCCGAGGACATGAAAAAGCTCGTAGCAGTCGCGAACTGCGTCATGTGCGCGACCTGTTACGCACTGTGCCCGGTGGTCTCGGTCGATCCGGCGTTTGCCGGACCCGCCGCGATCGCTTACGCCTACCGCTTCATCGAAGACACGCGCGACAGCAAGCGCAAAGAGCGGACGGCCCAGATCGCCGGCGACTACTTGTGGCTCTGCGCGCACTGCTACGCCTGCTCGTACTGTCCCAAGCACGTGGATCCGCAAGATCGGATCATCGATACGAAGCGCGCTTCGATCGAAGAAGGCCACATCAACGAACCCGGACCGCGCCATGCGCTCGTGGTGGCAAAGACCGTCAAGCAGACCGGAATGCTCCACGAAACCGAGGTCATTCAGGGCACGGTGGGCCGCTTCAATATCCGCGGTCTGTTGAAAGTCGCGCCGTTTGGCCTCCGGCTCGCGATGGCCGGCAAGATTCCGCCGCTGTTCCTCAAACCGGTTCCCAAGGTCGACGAGATCCGAACGATTTTCAATACACTGGAGGCACCGGTACTATCATGACGACGGTTCTTGAATCTCCGGCGCAAAAGCGCCAATCGAAGTCGGCGCAGATGCGCAAGTACGGTTTCTTCCCCGGCTGTGTCGCCAAGGAATCGTGCAAGGAACTCTTCAACTCGACGTTGTTGCTGGCCGAAAAACTCGACATCGAACTCGTCGAACTCACTGCAGCATCGTGTTGCGGCGCGTCGGTCCTCAACGACACCAACCGCGACGTGGCGCGCGTGCTCAACGCCCGCACCTATGCGCAAGCCGAAGCGCTCGGGCTCGACGACGTTATCACGATCTGCTCGACCTGCACGGGTCACATGCGCGCGGCTAACAAAGAACTGCTCGAAGACCCGGCGCACATGGGTCAAGCCAACGCCATCCTCGGTAAGTTCGGCGCGAAATATGAGGGCACGGTCATTGTCCGCCATCTCCTCTGGCTGCTCATCGACGACATCGGGCTGGATAAGCTCAAATCGCTCGTGGTGCGGCCGCTGGGCGGTCTGAAGGTCGCGCCGTTCTACGGCTGTCACATCATTCGGCCCGAATCGGTGAACGGCTGGGAGTCGGCCCGCAATCCGCATTCGCTCGAGGACATCATCACTGCCCTGGGCGGCGAAGCGATCGACTATGCCGGCAAGACCCGCTGTTGCGGCTTTCACATTCAACTCGAGAAAGAGAATGTGGCGGCGAACATGGTCGGGCAAAATATGCGCATGGCGAAGGATCGCGGTGCCGAAGCCGTGCTCACACCGTGTCCGTTGTGTCATTTGGCGCTCGACGGTTATCAAGCCGACTCAGCGGCGCGCTGGGGGCGAACGGATCTCCCGACCTTCCACTTGCCGCAGCTCGTGGGTCTCGCGCTGGGCATCGATCCGTCATTGCTCGGATTGAACAAGCATATCATCAAGCCCGGCATGGTCTTGCAAACACACGGCCTTGCGCCGGCGCACGTAGGGTAGTCGCCGCTCACGACTCGGGGACGAGAAAGAAGAGCCGATGCTTCGGCTCTTCTTTCTTTATCTCGACCTTCTGGCCTGGACTCGACCGTCGGTCAGACGGCTTCTTCGGCTGTCTTCAACGAATTAAAGCTCAGCCGTTCCGCGATTCTTCTTTGAAACCGCCCCAGTAGATGAGGGCGACGGCAGCAATTGTCCCAATGACCAAACAGGTTACAACAGTATACAACGGGCGATCTCCTTCGAGTATTGGTTTTCCGCGTCATGCGTTCGTGCGCCTCCGCAGAGAGCGGCCGGCACGACGCGCGTGTTTCGCCTTTAGCCAACTTGCCGCAAGATTTGACGACACACAACCGCGAACGTAAACTTTGCGCGGATGGGCCGCAAGCGACCCTGAGTGCTGAAAGATCTGTCCAAAGCACCGGACACCGACGGCGGCGGAAGGCGCCGTCCCATTGCCGTGGCGAGTACGCTCAACGCGCGGCTGCTCGACTCGACGCTCGGCCAAGCTGTTTCTTCGCGAACGCAGGTCAACGCATTGACCTTCTCATAATTTTACTGCAGCGACTCTTGATGGGGTATCCACAACGCTCATGAACGAGCAGACGACCGAAGTTCCCAGCACGACCCGCCGGGTTACCGACACCACACTGCTGATCGTCGCGATCGTAGCCGTCGCGACCTGGCTCTGGCGCCGTTTACGACGCCCGGCAACCGTTGATGCGGCGTCCGACACGCCGGCCGCAGAAGCCCTCGACGACAAAGTCGACGGAGCCGTTGGTTTTCCGCCAAACAACGCCCCGGTTTGATCGCCGCTGAAGTACGCGCGCGTGCGCGTGCTTCAGCGCAAACGCGGTGCGCAGCCTGCTCCCGAGAAACCCCGAATGCGAAAAGCCCGCTGATCAAATCGACCACGCGGGCTTTTCTCTTTTTATTTTGGCGGCGTCCTACTCTCGAGGGACCCTGCGGTCCGACTACCATCGGCGCTGGCGGGCTTAACTGCCGTGTTCGGTATGGGAACGGGTGGGACCCCGCCGCTATGACCGCCAAAAACCTTGATCCCGTCGCGATGTCGAGCCGAAGCTCCAGACGATCGCGCCGGAAAGCTGCATAGAGAAGAACTTTCATGTACTCAAACCAGAGATAATTGCGTCTTTAAAAAGTTTCCGGGCGATTAGTACCGGTTAGCTCCAACCATTGCTGGTCTTCCACCCCCGGCCTATCAACGTGGTAGTCTCCCACGACCCTTCCCTCTTTCGAGATTGAGATCTCATCTTGGAGTCAGTTTCACGCTTATATGCTTTCAGCGTTTATCTGGTCCGAACGTAGCTACCCGGCTATGCCCCTGGCGGGACAACCGGTTCACCAGCGGTTCGTTCAACCCGGTCCTCTCGTACTAGGGTCGACACTCCTCAAATCTCCTACGCCCACGGCGGATAGGGACCGAACTGTCTCACGACGTTCTGAACCCAGATCGCGTACCGCTTTAATGGGCGAACAGCCCAACCCTTGGGACCTACTACAGCCCCAGGATGCGACGATCCGACATCGAGGTGCCAAACCTCCCCGTCGATGTGGACTCTTGGGGGAGATAAGCCTGTTATCCCCAGAGTAGCTTTTATCCGATAAGCGACGGCCCTTCCATTCGGTACCGCCGGATCACTTAGCCCTGCTTTCGCACCTGCTCGGCATGTTCGCCTCGCAGTCAAGCACCCTTTTGCCTATGCACTCTAACGATCGGTTTCTGACCGATCTGAGGGTACCTTTGGGCGCCTCCGTTACTCTTTAGGAGGCGACCGCCCCAGTCAAACTGCCCACCTGACGATGTCCTGCCACCAGATAATGGCGGTCAGTTAGAATCCCGAGATTTTCAGGGTGGTATCCCAAGGTTGGCTCCCCGTAAACTAGCGTCCACGGATCGTCGCCTCCCACCTATCCTGTACAGAAAATCTCAGAACCCAACATCAGGATACAGTAAAGCTTCATGGGGTCTTTCCGTCCTGCCGCGGGTAACCAGCATCTTCACTGGTACTGCAATTTCGCCGGGATCCCCATCGAGACAGTGCCCAAGTCGTTACTCCATTCGTGCAGGTCGGAACTTACCCGACAAGGAATTTCGCTACCTTAGGACGGTTATAGTTACCGCCGCCGTTTACTGGGGCTTCAAATCAAAGCTTCGCTTGCGCTAACCTCTCCTTTTAACCTTCCAGCACCGGGCAGGAGTCAGCCCCTATACGTCCGCTTTCGCGTTCGCAGAGACCTGTGTTTTTGTTAAACAGTCGCTTGGGCCTATTTGCTGCGACCCCCCTCCGCTATCGTCGTAAAGACTACACGAAAAGGGGCACCCCTTATCCCTAAGTTACGGGGTTAATTTGCCGAGTTCCTTAACAGGGATTCTCCCGTCGCCTTAGCATGCTCTGCCAGTCTACCTGTGTCGGTGTACGGTACGGGCACCTATGTCTTAACTAGAGACTTTTCTTGGCAGCGTAGAGTCAGTCACTTCTGGTCACAAGGACCATCGCATTCGCTTCTCGGAGTTAGCCACACGGATTTGCCTATGTGACCCCCTACCAGCTTAGACGCACACATCCATCGGTGCGCTGACATATCTTCCTGCGTCATCCCTTCGCTTCATAGACTTCAGCGAACGCCGGCGCACTGCAAAAACCACGATCTTTCGATCGCGGCCAAACAATACGACAGTGTTCGGTGAAGTCTAAACAGACGTCGGTGGTAGCCGAATATGAACGGCTTGGCCATCGCCTACGCTTCTCAGCCTCGGCTTAGGACCCGACTCACCCTGAGACGATTGACGTAGCTCAGGAAACCTTAGACTTCCGGCGAGAGTGGTTCTCACACTCTTTTGTCGCTACTTATACCTGCATTCGCACTTGTAGTTCGTCCAGCCGTCCTCACGGTCGACCTTCAGCCTACGCTACAACGCTCCCCTACCGATTAGTTTCCTAATCCCAAAGCTTCGGTTTGATGCTTGAGCCCCGTTACATTTTCGGCGCCACTTCACTCGACTAGTGAGCTATTACGCACTCTTTCAAGGGTGGCTGCTTCTAAGCCAACCTCCTAGTTGTCTATGCGAAATGACTTCCTTTACCACTGAGCATCAATTAGGGACCTTAGCTGTTGATCTGGGCTGTTTCCCTTTTGACAATGGAGCTTATCCCCCACTGTCTGACTGCTACGATGTACGCCTCGGTATTCGGAGTTTGATGGGGTTCGGTAACCCGGTAAGGCCCCTAGCCCTGTCAGTGCTCTACCCCCAAGGGTTAAATCGTAACGCTAGTCCTCAAACTATTTCGGGGAGAACCAGCTATCTCCAAGCTCGATTGGCTTTTCACCCCTATCCACAGGTCATCCAATGTTTTTTCAACAACAACAGGTTCGGCCCTCCACATGATTTTAATCATGCTTCAGCCTGCCCATGGATAGATCGCTTGGTTTCGGGTCTACTGATACAGACAAACGCCCTATTCAGACTCGCTTTCGCTGCGGCTCCGGCTCAACACCTTAACCACGCCTGTACCACGTAACTCGCAGGTTCATTCTTCAATAGGCACGCGATTAGCCTTGCTTGCGCATTGGCCTTTCACGGTTTGTAAGCACACGGTTTCATGTTCTATTTCACTCCCCTTCGGGGGTTCTTTTCACCTTTCCCTCACGGTACT
>JBEKHC010000071.1:0-27200 GCA_050012475.1 Candidatus Velthaea sp. | reverse complement strand
GACACGATCCTCAATCTGGGGCTCAACGACAAGACCGTCGTCGGTCTGGCGAAACTCACCAATAACGAACGCTTCGCCTGGGATGCGTATCGCCGCTTCATCGGGATGTTCAGCAGCGTCGTGCTCGAGCTCAAGAAGTCGCTGTTCGAGAACGTCATCGACGACGCGAAGGAAAAACTGGGCGTCAAAACCGATCCCGAGATCGATGCGGCAACTTGGAAGACCGTCGTTGCCGAATTCTATAAGATCGTCGAACGCGAAACCAAGAAGCCGTTCCCGCAGGATGTCACCCAGCAGCTCGAATTGTCGGTCGAAGCGGTTTTCAATTCATGGCACTCGCGGCGCGCAACCGACTATCGCAAACTCTACAAGATCCCCGATAATTGGGGCACCGCGGTCAACGTCTGCACGATGGTGTTCGGCAACCTCGGTGACGACTCGGGCAGTGGCGTCGCGTTCACGCGCAATCCCAATACCGGCGAAAAAGCGTTGTACGGCGAGTATCTCGTCAACGCCCAAGGCGAAGACGTCGTCGCCGGCATTCGCACGCCGGTGAAGATCGCCGATCTCAAGAGCGCCCAGCCCGTGGTCTTCGACCAATTCTCCGCCATCGCGACGCAGCTCGAGACGCATTACAAAGACATGCAGGATCTCGAGTTCACCGTCGAGCGCGGCAAGCTGTACATGCTGCAGACGCGCAACGGCAAACGCACCTCGGAGGCCGCCGTTAAACTCGCGCTGGCGTTCCTGCATGAAGGGCTCATCGATAAGCGCGAAGCCGTCCGGCGCGTCGATGCCGCTTCGCTCGAACAGCTCTTCCACGCGCGCATCGATCCCAGCGAAAAATACGAGAAGACCGCCAAGGGTCTCAACGCCTCGCCCGGCGCGGCCAGCGGTGCCGTCGTCTTCGATCCGAACACGGCAGTCGCTCGTGCTGCCGAAGGCAAAGCCGTCATTCTGGTGCGCTCGGAAACGACGCCCGACGACGTGCACGGCATGATCGCGGCGAAAGGCATTCTCACCGCGAAGGGCGGTGCCACGTCGCACGCGGCCGTCGTCGCCCGCGGTATGGGCAAACCCTGCGTGAGCGGCTGCGAAGCGCTCAACGTGGACAATCGCACGAAAACCGCGACGTTGGCCGGCAAACCGCTCAACGAAGGCGACCTGATCACCATCGACGGAACGGCCGGCGACGTGATCGTCGGCCAACTCACCCTGATCGCACCGCCGTCCAAGCTGCCGGACTGGCTCGCGGAGTTCCTCGGACTCGCGGATGAAATCGCGCGCATGGAAGTCTGGGCCAACGCCGACACGCCCGACGATGCGAAGCGTTCGCGCGACTTGGGCGCCACGGGCATCGGCCTGTGCCGGACCGAGCACATGTTCATGGAAACCGATCGGCTCCCGATCGTCCGCGAGATGATCGTCAGCGACACGCCCGAAGCGCGAGCGACGGCGCTGGCCAAACTGCTCCCGATTCAACGCGCCGACTTCAACGGGATCCTCAAGGCGATGGCCGGTTATCCGGTCACGATCCGGCTGCTCGACCCACCGCTGCACGAGTTCCTGCCCTCGCTCGAGGAGCTGCTCGTCGAAACAACCGAGTTGCGCGTGCGCACCGGCGAGTCGACGCCCGAGTATCTCGAAAAAGCGAAGCTGTTGGCGCGCGTGCGTGTGCTGCACGAACAGAACCCGATGCTCGGCCTGCGCGTGTGCCGGCTCGGCATCGTGTATCCCGAGATCTATGCGATGCAAGTGCGCGCGATTTTCGAGGCGGCGACCGAACTGCGCAAGCAGGGTGTCGATGCCAAGCCGTTGGTGATGATTCCCGGCGTCGGGACGATCGAAGAGATCGAATTCACCTACGACGCGGCCAAGAAGATCGCCGACGAAGTCATCGCGGCGGCCGGCGTCCCGGTCCCGTACAAGATCGGCACGATGATCGAACTGCCGCGCGCCTGCGTGGTTGCCGGCGAACTCGCCGGCAAGGCCGAGTTCTTCTCGTTCGGAACCAACGACCTCACCCAGACGACCTACGGATACAGCCGCGACGACGCGGAGAACTCATTCATCCCGCGTTATCTCACGCTCAAGATCCTCAAGGACGATCCGTTCCAAGTCCTCGACCGCGTCGGCGTCGGCGGGCTCATGCAAATGGCCGTCACGCGCGGACGCGAGGCACGTCCGGGTCTGAAAATCGGCATCTGCGGCGAGCATGGCGGCGAACCGTCGTCGGTCATGTTCTGCAACGAGCTCGGGCTCGACTACGCCTCGTGTTCACCCTTCCGCGTCCCGATCGCCCGATTGGCGGCGGCGCAAGCGGTTCTCTAGAGAAGGCGCCGGGCTCCGGCACGGCACCCGACTGCTAGAGTGAAAAGCCGAAGGGCGCAGGAACACCACCTGCGCCCTTTGCATGCGCCGCGCTGCAAACCGGCGTGCTTCGGGAGGGTCTGTTGAAAGCGGTGCGCCGACATCGCTTCTTCGAGGACCTCACCGAAGGTGAAACGTTTACGTCCGGGTCGTACGAAGTGACCGCCGAGGAGATCATCGCCTTCGGCCGCCGCTACGACCCGCAGGCCTTCCATGTCGATCCGGAAGCGGCCCGATCCAGCGTCTTCGGCCGGCTGGTCGCCAGCGGTTCGCACACCGCCGCAATGACGATGCGCATGTTCGTCGACAGCGAGATCGGCCCGTCGGACGGCTCGCTGGGGGCGGGCGTCGATGCGCTGCGGTGGCTGCGCCCGGTCGTGCCGGGCGACGTGCTGCATCTCCGGATCGAGATTTTCAAATTGCGCCCGCTGCGCTCGAAACCCGATCGCGGCATGGTCACGCTCAAGATCGAAACGCGCAACGCCGCGGGCGAGACCGTTCAAACGCTCAAACTCAACACGATCGTTCCACGCCGGCACCACCGCGACGATTGAGGCGCGCCGTCGGCGGCGCGACCGCGGGATTGCTCGTGATAAACATCGCGTGGTTGCTTCGAATGGCCGTCGATGCGGAGCTGATGCGGTATGAACGCAGCCGATTCGGCTGTACGCCAAGCGGGCCCGTACTCGCGGCGTGACCGGCGGGTTCGACGGGTACGCTCCCGCGCATGACTACCAACGTCACGCACGGCGATGCGACACCGCCGCCGGCGCCCGATCATCAGTGCATCAATGTTTCGTGCGGCTGCAACGATCTCGTTTCGGCCGGCGCATGCAGCGAATGGTGCATGGGACACACGACCGAACTCGCCGACGTCGAGCGCGGCAAAGCAGCGCCCGGCGAGTGCAACTGCGGACATGGAACGTGCCTGAACCGCTTTGCCGCCGCTGGATCCGGGACACCTCAACGCGGAATGTCGTGATGTGCGCGCGAATCGGCAAGCGTGCGCTTCGATGCGATCATCGTTCCGCGCGGTGCGGAAGCGAGCGCCGTTGAACGCGGCTGGCCGGAAGCGCGCGCGATTCTGCGCAGCGTGCCTGCGGGCAGCGGTGCCGGCGCGCAGTTCGCTTCGGGCCCCGTTCCCGCAACGGCGCTCGTCCTAGGCGTGTGCGGTGCGCTCGATCCGGCGTTGCGCGTCGGCGACACGGTCGTTTATGCGCGCATCGCCGACGGTGCCGAGGTCATCGAACTCGACCGTGAGCTGGCCGCGGCCTGCGCGGCCGTCTGCGCGGTCGTGCCAGTTGGCGCCGCCAACGTCGCGAGCGTGGTCGGTGAACCGGCAGCGAAATCGGCGCTGCGAGCGGCGACCGGCGCCGCGGCGATCGACATGGAGGCCGCGTCGATTGCCCGCGTACTGCACGGGCGCGGGGTCCGGGTAGCGATGGTGCGCATCGTCAGCGACGACGCGCTCGGCTCCATGCCGGATCTGAGCAACGTCTACGATCGCGACGGTGCGCTGCGGCCGCTGGCACTGACCCTTGCGCTCGTTCGTAGTCCGGCCCGCAGCCTGCGCTTCGTTCGCCACGTCGTTCGAGCGCTGACCGTGCTGCGTTCGACCGCGGCCCGGCTAGCCGCGGCTTAGTTAGCGTTCGTCGCTCGCGCGATGCAGCACGGCGATCGCTTCGTCGAACTGCAAGCGGGACCGCGGCGCAGAGAACGGCGAGCGGATCCGGGCTATCGGCGGGTTATACCGGCGGCGCTGCGGTGAAAAATCGGTCCGGCCGCAGCGTGCTTTCGGCATGACCGTCGGCGACAGGCTGCAGCCGGCCCTTCCATTCGCCGCCCTTTCCGATCGCGTGGCGACGGGCCGAGTCGAGCGTGATGAGCGTGTAGACCATCGCGGCGAGCGGGAGCAGCACGGCGGCTGCGGCCGGCTGACGGTAGCGGCGCAGCACCGGGAGATACAACGCGCTCATGATCGACCATGCCAGCGCACCGCTGAGGCCGAGCACTTTATCGCGCCGAAGGACTCCGGCGACCGCTGCGATCGGCGGCAACGCGTACAGCACGATCATGCCGGCGAGCGTGCCTGCCAGCAGCAAAGGGGAGAAGCGCAGTTGCGTGTAGGCGCTGCGCGCGATCATGTCCCACAGGACGCCCAGCGAATCGTAGGCGCGGATGCTGTGCGCTTTGCTCGAAAGCTCGAGCCGCAGCCGGCCGCCTTCGGATTTGACCGCAGCGGCGAGCGCGCAATCGTCGATGAGCGCGCCCGCGATGCGCTCGAACCCGCCGATCGCGCGCAGCATGCGGTCCGAGACGAGCACGCAGCCGCCGGCGGCTGCCGCCGTGCTGCGCGCGTCGTCGGCGACCCATGCGAACGGATACAGTTTCGCGAAGAAAAAGACAAACGCCGGGATCATCAGGCGTTCCCAGGCGCTCGTGCAGCGCAATTGCACCATCAGCGAAACGAGATCGCGCCGATCGGCGCGCGCCGTCGCCACGAGCGCGGCGACGCTGGTCGGATCATGACGGATGTCGGCGTCGGTGAAGAGCCAATACTCGGGCTGCGCGCCGGCCGCGCGGGCTGCCGCGACGCCCGCCGCCATCGCCCAAACTTTTCCGGCCCAAAGTTCCGGGCGGGGCGGGACCGTCGCGACGGAAAAATTTTTCGTACTGCCGGATTCGGTAGCGAGCCAATGCGCGCGCGCGGCCGTCCCGTCGTCGCTGTTGTCGTCGGCGAGGGTGATGTCCAACCGGCCCGCGTAGCGCTGCGCGAACAGCGTCGGCAGCGTTTCGCCGATGAGCGCTTCTTCGTTGCGGGCCGGAATGACGACGTGAACGTCCGGCGCGCCGGACGATTCGTCGGGCTCGCGAAGGCAGTCGGCGGGCGGATCCCAAAATCGTCCGCGTGCCACGAGCAAACCGGTCCAGCCGCCAACCATGAGCAGCGAAATGATTCGCACGAACTTCGAGGACATGCAAGCCGTTTCGGATTCCGAACCGGCGCGACCCCTCGAAAGCGCAATCGCGCGCGCGGTCGACGCGTTGTTTTCAACCCAACATCCGACTGGTTATTGGTGGGCAGAGCTACAGTCCAACGTCACGATCACCGCCGAAGTCGTGCTGCTGCACCACATCTGGGATTGCTTCGCGCGCGTACCGCGTGCCGCGGCCGTCCGCTATTTTCGCGGCGAGCAGCGCGATCACGGCGGCTGGGAGCTGGCCTACGGCGACGGCGGCGAACTCAGCGTTACCGTCGAGGCGTACATGGCGCTGCGGCTGCTGGGCGTTGGCCACGACGATCCGGCGCTCGCGCGTGCGCGCGCGTTTATTTTAGCGCGCGGCGGCATTTCAAAAACGCGCATTTTCACCAAAATGCATCTGGCGCTCGTCGGCGCCTATGATTGGGCCGGCCTGCCGTCGCTGCCGCCGTTTCTGATGCTGTTGCCGGAGCGCGGAATCTTTTCGATTTACGATCTTTCCAGCTGGGCGCGCGGCAGCACCGTGCCGCTCATCATCGTCTTCGACCAGAAACCCGTGTACGGTCCGGTGCTCGACCTCGACGAATTGTACGCCGAAGGCGCCGGCAACGTGCAATATGCCCTGCCGCCCCCGAACGATGCCGTCGAAGCCGCGTTCAACGGGCTCGACACGCTTTTCAAACTCGGCGAGCGGTACGGTGTCCGGCCCGGACGCGCGGCCGGCCTGGCGCGCGCCGAGCGCTGGGTGCTCGAGCGCCAAGAGGCGACCGGCGACTGGGGCGGCATCATCCCCGCGATGCTCAATTCGATGCTCGCGCTGCGTGCGTTGGGCTATCGGCTCGACGATCCGGAGGTCGTGCGCGGTTTCGCGGCGATCGACACGTTTACGATCGCTGAAAACGGCGCGTACCGGGTCCAACCTTGCATTTCGCCGGTTTGGGATACCGGCCTCGCGGTGCGCGCGCTCGTCGATGCGGGGGTGGCCGCGGACGATCCGCGCCTGGTGCGCGCCGTGGATTGGCTGCTCGAAAAGCAGATTCTCGACTACGGCGACTGGGCGATCAAGAATCCCGGCGGACCGCCCGGCGGCTGGGCTTTCGAGTTCGACAACCGCTGGTATCCCGACGTCGACGATACGGCGGTCATCGCCATGGCGCTCCACGGGGTCGCGCATCCGCAGCCGGCCCGCAGCCGGGCCGCGGTCGAACGCGCGGCGCAGTGGGTCGCGAGCATGCAGTGCCGCGGCGGCGGCTGGGGTGCTTTCGATATCGACAACGATAAGGCGTGGATCAATCGCATCGCGTACAGCGACCTCAAAGCAAGCATCGATCCGCCGACCGCCGACGTGACTGCGCGGGTGATGGAGATGTTTGCCCGCTGCGCGTTGCCCTGGGAGGGCGACCGCTTTCCGCGCGCGCTCGCCTATCTGCTGGCCGAACAGGAGCCCGACGGTGCGTGGTTCGGGCGCTGGGGCGTAAATTACGTGTACGGCACCAGCGGTGCTTTGGCTGCCCTTGGTGCGACCCCCGGCGGAGCGGCCATCGAAGCGGCGCTGGTGCGCGGTGCGCTGTGGCTGCGCAGCGTGCAGAACCGCGACGGCGGGTGGGGCGAGACGACCGCGAGCTACAAGCACCCTGAATTGCGGGGCAGCGGCGCGAGCACGCCCTCGCAAACAGCGTGGGGGCTCATCGGCGTGCTGGCGACAGTCGAACGGCTGCCGCGGCTACGTGCCGAATTCGCGCCCGCCCTCGAGCGTGGCGTCACCCATCTCCTCACCCAGCAGCGCGCCGATGGGACGTGGGACGAAGCGGAGTTCACCGGCACGGGTTTTCCGCAGCACTTTTTTCTCCGCTACCACCTGTATTGTCAGCACTTCCCGCTGACGGCACTGGGCCGTTACGCGGCTTTCTTGCGCGTGCGCGCGGAGTAATGCGAGGCGTTGAAACGGCCCGACAGCGCGCCGCGCGCGTACGTGATGAGATGGTGCCCGACGATGCCGACGTGCAGCAGCGATTCGATGCGTCCTTGGCGCAGCATCGGTCCACAGAGATTCCAAAACGTCTTGCGATAGTTGGAGAAGATGCCCACGATCGTGAGGACTTTGAACAGGATCGTAAGCCCGCGGCGGATGTTGTGCGGATTGACGCGCGCGCCGCTGTTGGGCGGCGTGATGCGGTGCGGAGCCGTGTATTCTGCGAAATGACGGAAGCGTTCGTACAGCGCCTCGGGTGAGTATGCGGCAGCAATCGTCTTGCGCCACATGCCGAGCACTTCGTCATACGGCAGCACGTACTCGATATTGGTTTCGCGGTCGTCGCCGTGATAGAGCCGGCCTTCTTTTTCGAGCCGGCGCCACAGCGGCGTGCGCGGCAGCGCTTGCAGCAGATTGATCGTCAGCAGCGGGATCTTTGACTGCTCGATGAATTCGATGATGCGATCGGCCGTGTCGGATGTGTCGGTGTCGAAACCGATGATGATTCCGCTGACGACCTCCAACCCGTAGGAGTTGAGCGTCTGAACGGCCTCGAGCAGCCCGACGCTCCGGTTCTGATCTTTTGAAATCGCGTGCAGGGTCTCCGGATCAGGGGTTTCGATACCGCAGAAGATCGTGGTGAAATAGGCCTCGCGCATCATCGCCAGCAGATCCGGGCTCTTGACGATGTTGAGCGTGGCTTCGCAGGCGAACTCCACCGGATAGCCGCGCCTTTTTTGCCAATCCACGAGTTTGGGCAAGAGTTCTTTGGCGAACTTGCGGTTCCCCACGAAGTTGTCGTCGACGAAGTAGATGCAACCCGGGTTGCCGCGGGCGAGCATCGCGTCGAGTTCGCGCACGATTTGATCCGGCGTTTTCAGCCGCGGATTTTGCCCGTACAACTCCGGGATGTCGCAAAATTCACAACGGTAGGGACAGCCGCTGGTTGCTTGCACGCTGCCCAGAAAATAGCGGCGCAGGTCGATGAGCTCGTAGGCGGGCGTGGGAAACGCTTCGAGCGGCAGCTTTTCCACCGTCACGAATTGCAATTGCCGTTCCGGCCGGCTGACGTCGTTTTCGAGGTATTCGTAGAGGGCGCGGGTCGCGTCGCCGAGTTCGCCGATGTGCAGGATGTCGACGTCGGGATAGGTTTCCGGCGCCCCCGAAACGGACGGCCCGCCCAACACGACGACCTTGCCGGCGACATGCGCGCGGTTCGTGATGTCGACGATTTGCTGGCGCTGGATGTGCATCCCGCTGGCGAAGACGACGTCGGCCCAGGCCATGTCGGCACGGCTGGCGGTCTTGATGTTTTCATCAATGAAGCGAACGTTCCAATACTTGGGCATCGAGGCGGCGATGACCAATAACCCCTGGGGCGGCATGAAGCCGCTCACGCCGACGAGCGGATAGGCGTACTCAAACGTGCCGAACGATGGGCTGTAGCGCGGAAACACGCACAGCACGTTACGCGGCGTCAGCGGCATCGAACGGCGTTCATCTAGGCGGCAACACTCCTGTTGAGCGAATGCGATTGCGCTTGCGGTTGCGCCGGCGCGGCCGGCACAGCCGGGTTCTCGCGGCGGGGCGGGAGCGCCCGCAACACGGTCAACGCCGTCGCCGCAAGCGTGGGAAGCAGCGCCGGCTTGATCAGACGAGGATCGAGAAGTCCGAGCATTCGCCGGTTTTCGGCGAGCGCCGCCTCGAGAAACATCACCGGCGTCATCCCTTCGACGAGTTGATTCGCACTGGCCGCCACGAACCCCGTCGTCTCTTCGCCGCTGAACGAGCGCACCAACTGTTTGATCGAGCCGAAGTAATTCTTGATCGCCATGAGATGCCGCCCCAGGGTCCCGTCGCGGCCGGCGCGGGCTTCTTCGTAACGGAACCAGTTGATGAAAAAGGTGACGTGCCGCGCCTCTTCGACCAGTACCCGGTCGAAGATCGCGACGAGGTCGGCGGGGAAGATATCGAGTTTGGTGGCCAAACGGAAGAGCCCCGCGCCCATGAAGAAATCAACGCATTCTTCGTAGCCGAAGACGACGAATTGTTCCTTCACGGGATCGCCGGCGCGAACGTCGACCTCGCGCGCCGTCAGGCCGTAACGTTCGATGAAGTGCGCCATCAATCGGGCGTGACGCGCTTCCTCGGCTCCCTGCAGCGCCACGGCCTCGCGAATCGCGGGGTCGTCCAAGGTCTGCGCAAACGCGGACACCATGATCCCAGCCTTACGCTCCATTGCTTTTGCAATTCCCCAGAACGGTATTGCGCGCAGGCGATCGAGATATTTTTGCTCGAGCTGTGGCCACGGTAACATCTCCGGTTCGTAAGCGATGTGGCCTTCGACAAACGTTTGGCAGAAGAGCTCGCGATGCTCCGATGTTCCGATTTTCATGCGCGATATTCTGCGATTTTTGTCGATGCGCTCCTGCGGCTGATCGCGCCATTTGGCAGGTCGCGGCAAGAAACCGACTAAACCCGTAGGGTGGTGGAAACGGTCGTCAATGAAAATCGGTTTTGTACCGCAATGTTGCCGCGCGTCTCGCGGACGTTTGCGTTAGGCATCCGTCTACTTCCGCGGGCGCTCGAAGATCCGATAACGATCGGGTATCTGCTGTGCCGCATCGCCGACACCATTGAGGACGATCGCGGTTTAGCGCCCGGCCGAAAGCTTGCGCTTCTCGAGCAATTCCGGGTCTGCTTCGCGCACGCGGACGACGCCGAGCGCTATGCCGCCGACGCCGGCGGGGCCGGCATGAGCGTGGCCGATCGCGAGCTTCTGGACGGCAGTTCCCTGGTGTTTCGGGCATATCGTTCGCTCGATCCGGGCTCGCGGCGCATCATCCAGGAATGGGTCAGCGAGATGACCGTGGGCATGCAGGGGTTCGTGCGAGACTATCCGGACGGGATCCGGATCCAAAGTATGGCCGAATTCAAGCGCTACTGTTATTTCGTGGCCGGCACCGTGGGTCATCTGCTGACCGATTTGTGGCACGCGCACTCGCCGTTTGTCCGGGCTCGGACGTATGCCAAATTGCTGACCAATTGCGAGGCCTTCGGCGAAGCGCTGCAAACGGTGAACATCCTCAAAGACATTCCCTGGGACGTCGAACACGAGAACGCGGTGTTCATTCCGCGCGACCTGCTCGAATCCGCAGGCAGCGGTCAGGATTCGCTGCTCGATCCAGCGCTGCGTGCCAATAACCGCATCGCGCTCGAGTCGCTTGTCTCGCTCGCCGACTCCGATCTCGATGAGGCGCTCGCCTACGTCAGCGAAATCCCGCCGGCGGCGATGCGCATTCGGCTGTTCTGCGTTCTCCCGATCGTGTTTGCCGCCGCGACGCTGCGCGAGCTCAAGCACAGCGAACAGATGCTCGTCTCAGGCGGCGGCGTGAAGATCACCCGCAGTGAGGTCAAGTCACTCATACTGGCGGGTTCGACCACGACGTTGAGCAATACGACGCTGCGCTGGCTCATGGAACGCGTGCGCAGCCGGCCGTTCGTTTTCGTCGGCCAGTCGTGATCCGCGCGGCCACGGGCCGAACGCTTTAGAGGTGCTGCGCTCACGCTTTAACATTTCGCGAATCGCGATTCGATTCGCGATCGTTACGGCTGCCGTCTGGCTGTTCATCATCATTGCCGGCGGCTTCGCCTTCGCTTCGCTCAAGTATACGCTGCTCCCGGATTTCTCGATTCCGCTCATCGTCGTCGACGCCGCCATCGGCGGCCAGCCCGATGCGCGCACGACCGAGGCGCGGCTCACCATTCCGCTCGAACGCGTGCTGGCGCCGGCAGGTTCGACGCTCATGCGCTCGACCTCGAAGCCCGGCCGCACCTCGATCGCGCTCTCGTTCGACGTCGGCGGGACGCTCGAGGCGCGCCGCGCCGCCGTCGACGCGCTGCTCGCGCGCGGACCCATTCCGCCCGGCGCAACGATCAAAGCAACGTCGATCGACATCAATGCGATCCCGGTCGCAACGTACGCGGAGTCCAGCGACGACGAGGTCAAGCTGCTCGTCGACGCCGGAATTCTGTTCCGGGACGCGGTGCCGGCCTTCAAGGCGGTTCCGGGCGTGCTGCGCGCCGATCTGATCGGTGCCGACAAGAGCACGGCGGTGCGGCTCAACGGTCAGCGTGCGATCATGATCCGCATCGTCAAAAAAGGCGGCGCGAACACGCTCGAAGTCGCTGCCGCCGTCGACGTCGTCGCGGCGCGGGTCCGCGCGCTGCTGGGCATTCCACTGGAGATCGCCGCGACGCAGGCGCCGTATATTCGCGAAGCTTCGCACGCCACGACCGACGCGCTGGGCATCGCGATGGCGCTATCGGTGCTGGTGGTGTTCCCCTTTCTGCGCGACGTGCGGGCGACGTTCATTTCGGCCATTGCGATCCCGGTCTCACTCGCGGGGACGGCGATCGCGATGGCGCTGTTCCATTTCAATCTGGAAACCATCACGCTTTTAGCGCTCACGCTGGTGACCGGAGTAATCGTCGACGACGCGATCGTCGACGTCGAGAACATCGAACGCCACATCCAGAGCGGCGAGACGCCGCGGGTGGCAGCCGAAAAAGGGACCGACGAAATCGGGCTCACGGTGACCGCCGCGACGCTCACCATCGTCGCGGTGTTTTTGCCGATTGCGTTCATGACCGGCACCCTCGGCCAGTTCTTTCGGCCGTTCGGGCTGACGGCCTCGGTCGCCGTCCTCACCTCGCTGGCCGTCGCGCGGACGCTCTCGCCGATGCTGGCCGCGTATCTGCTCAAGCCCTCGGGGCGCGATCCGCGCGAACGGACCGCGCCGCGGCTCTACGCCGCCGCCCTGAGCTGGTCGCTGCGCCATCGCGCCGTGATCGTCAGCGGCGCGGTCGTGAGCTTCCTGATCGGCCTCGCGATCATCCCCCTCATCCCCAAGGGCTTCATCCCGCACCTCGATCGCGGCCAATTCCAGGTCACCATCCGGCTCAACAATGCCGGCCCAACGCCGGTTCACGACGCGATTACCGACGCGGAGAGCATCGACGCCGTGATCCGCCGCGACGCCGATGTCGCAACGGTCCTCGCGGCCGTCGGCGATCGCGGCGACCCGGCGGTCGCGACCCTGGCCGTGACCCTCAAGCACGACCGCAGCGCGCCCACCATCGTGGTCGAGAACCGCGTCCGCGCGATGCTTCCTCCACTGGCCAATGCGACCACGAGCGTCGAAGACGTGCCGTTCGTCGAAAACGGGGTGACCAAGCCGCTGCGGATCACGGTCTCCGATCCGCAGCTGACGGTCTTGCAGCGCGCCTCCGAGCAGTTGGCGCGGCGCCTCACCGGTCAGAAGGGCTTCGTGGACGTCAGCGCCGGGGGGCTGACGTTCGCCCACGGGATTCCGACCCTGATCACCCGCGAGGGTGCCAAGCGGGTCGTCTACGTCGACGCCGACCTCGTCGGCGTCAATATCGGCGATGCCACCGCGCGCGTCGACGCCATCGCGCGGGCCATCCTGCCCAAGACCGCGCGCTATGTTTTCGCCGGGGAGGCCGGCGACACGATCACGACCTTCGGGAGCTTCGGAATAACCCTGGCCCTTTCGACCCTGAGCATCATCGTGGTGCTCGGATTGTTGTTTCGCGGCTGGCGCGCGCCGCTGGTGATCGTCGTGGCCTTGCCGCTGTCGGTCGTCGGTGCGCTCTTCGCGCTGTTCGTCGTGCGGGCCGACTTCGGCCTCATCTCGCTCATGGGCGTGATCTTCTTGTTCGGCCTGGTGAACAAGAACGCGATTCTGCTCGTCGACGCGATCGTGCAGCGCCGGCGAGCCGGCATGGAGCGGGCGGCGGCGGTTCTCGAAGCCGCCTCGCGGCGGTTCCGGCCGATCGTGATGACGACATCGGCGACGATCTTGGGGATGCTGCCGATCGCGGTCGGTTTCGGCGCGGGATCCGAGCTGCGCGCCCCGATGGCGATCGCGATCATCGGCGGCCTGATTTCCTCGACCGTTTTGAGCTTGGTGGTGATCCCCGTGGCCTACACGTTCGTGGACCGCAAGCAGTGAAAACGGCATTCGTCACCGGCGCCGCCGGTTTCGTCGGCGCGAACGTCGTGCGCGATCTGCTGGCCCACGATTGGCAGGTCCGGGTGCTGGTGCGCTCGCCGGAACCCCCCGCGCTCGCCGGCTTGAACGTCGCCAGCGTCGCCGGCGACCTGTTCGCGCCGGATTTGGGGCCGGCGATGCGCGGCTGCGACGCGGTGTTTCACGTCGCCGCGCGCTACAGCTTATGGCGCCGCGACCGCGACGACGTGCTGCGCACCAACGTCGAGGGCACCCGCAACGTCTTGCGGTCGGCGCGCGAAGCCGGCGTGCCGCGGGTGGTGTATACCAGCTCGGTCGCCGCGATCGGGGTCCGCCACGGCGGCGTCGCCGATGAAACCTATCAGAGCCCCTACGCGAAGCTGGTCGGCGTTTACAAGAAATCCAAATTCCTCGGTGAACGGGTGGCGCGCGAAGCGGCTGCCGCCGGCCAGGACGTCGTCATCGTCAATCCGAGCACGCCGATCGGGCCCTGGGACGTCAAGCCGACGCCGACGGGCGAGATCGTGCTGCGCTTTGCCCGCGGCGCCATGCCGGCGTACGTCGACACCGGCCTCAATCTCATCGACGTGCGCGATTGCGCCGCCGGGCATCGCTTGGCGTACGAGCGCGGCGTTGCCGGCGAACGCTATATCTTGGGCAATCTCAATCTCCCATTGCGCGAGATCTTCGTCCGGCTGGCAAAAATAACGCAGCGCTCCGTTCCTCGCTTTCGCGTTCCCCAGGCCGTTCCGCTGGCGTACGCGGCGATCGGCGAGTACTTGCTCGCGCCCTTGGGCTTCACGCCCGATGTCGCTCTGGAGAGCGTCCGGATGGCAAAGGGGCAGATGTACTATGACGCGCGAAAAGCGGTACATGACCTCGGCTTGCCGCAAAGCGATGTAACCGTCGCGCTGGCCGATGCGGTCCAATGGTTTTCAGACCACGGCTATCTCGACTCGCCCCGAAAGGACCACCGGTAACCTCGCATGGCCATTTCCCTCCAACAAGCATTCGGTGTCGGATCGTACCTGATCGGACAATGGGTCCGGGGCAAAAAGCGCTTCCCGCTCGTGCTGATGCTCGAACCGCTGTTCCGCTGTAACCTCGCCTGCAGCGGCTGCGGCAAAATCCAGCATCCCGTCGAGGTCTTGCGCCGTCATTTGACGCCGGAAGAATGTTTTCGCGCGGCGGACGAATGCGGGGCGCCGGTTGTCGCGATTCCAGGCGGCGAGCCGCTGCTGCACCCGCAGATCGACGAGATCGTGCGCGGGCTGGTCGCGCGCAAGAAGTTCGTCTACCTGTGCACGAACGCGATTCGGCTGGAAGCCAATCTCGACAAGTTCACGCCGTCGCCGTACTTCTCGTTCAGCGTGCACCTCGACGGGCTGCAGGCCGAACACGACAAGGCCGTCGACCGCGCCGGAATCTTCGACGTCGCAGTCAAAGCGATCAAAGCTGCGAAGGCGCGCGGGTTCCGTGTGACGACCAATACGACCGTTTTCAAGGACGCCGATCCCAAACGCGTTCAAGCGTTCTTCGACTTCGCGACCAACGAACTCAAAGTCGACGGCATGATGATCTCGCCCGGCTATCCATACGAGAAGGCGCCGGATCAAGAGCATTTCCTGCAGCGCGATCAGACCAAGGCGCTGTTCCGCGAAATCATGCTGCCGTACACCGCGGGCAAGACGAAATGGGAGTTCAACGCCAGCCCGCTGTTCATGGAGTTCCTCATCGGCGACAAAGACTACGACTGCACGCCCTGGGGCATGCCGTCGTACTCGCTGTTCGGCTGGCAGAAACCATGCTATCTGCTCGGCGAGGGGTACGCGAAAACCTGGCAAGAGTATCTGGATACGACCGACTGGTCCAAGTACGGGCAAAAGAGCGGCAACCCCAAATGCACCGATTGCATGGTTCACTCGGGCTATGAGATGACCGCGGTGATCGACTCGATGCGGCCGCAGAACATCGTGTCTTCGTTCAAGTCGGTGCTCTCGAAGTAAAATGGCGCTCGCACCCGACGCGTTGACCGCTTTCGAGGATCGCCTCGAAGAATGGATTCTGCGCTGTCAAAGCGATGCGCCCATCGCCGCCATGGTGCGCGCCCACTTCGGGTACGGTGAAGCCGGCCGCCGCCGCGGGAAGCGTCTGCGGCCGCACATTCTGCTGATGGTGTCGCAGACCGAAGGCGCGCGCGGCGGCGACGCCGACGGCCCCGCCATCGCGATCGAGTTACTGCACAACTACTCGCTCATCCACGATGACATCGAAGATCGCGACGAGATTCGCCACGGACGGCCGACGCTGTGGGTGCGCTTCGGCGTTCCCAGTGCCATCGTCGCCGGCAACGCGATGTGCGCGATGAGTTATTTGGCGCTCTTTTCGGGCGCTGCCGACATCCCGGCCGGACGGCGCGTGGCGATGGAACGCTGTTTGCAGCGCGCGAATTTCCACATGTGCGAGGGCCAGGGACTCGACATCGGTTTCGAGACCGCGCAATTCGTGACATTCGCCGACTACCTGCACATGATCGCCGGCAAAACGGCGGCGCTGTTCTCGGCGGCCTGCGAGCTGGGCGCGCGTTCGGCGGGCGTCGGCGACGAACGCGCGTTGGCGTACGCAGCATTCGGCCGTGCGTACGGGCGGGCGTTTCAAATCCGCGACGATATTTTGGGCACGTGGGGCACGACGGCCGAGACCGGCAAGCCCAGCGGCGCCGATATCCGCCGCCGCAAATGGTCGTTCCCCGTCGTTTGGGCGCTCGACGGAAAACCGTCGGCCGATCGCAGCGTCGTCGAGAAGGCCTACGCGCGCATCGGCGAGCTGAGCGACGCCGACGCGGTGGCGGTCATCGCGGCGCTCGACCGGTTGGGCGCGCAGGCCGCGGCCGACGAAGCCTGCGATCGCGCGATCGCGCAAGCCGACGATCTGGCGCTGCGCTACGATCTCGACCGCGACCGCCTGTTGCGCGCCTTGTTCGCGGCAACCTCGCGGCGCCGGGTGTAGATGCTCTGATTTCGCCCTGGACGTCGTCGCTACGCGGCTCATTTGCTGAAGCAAACTTCGCCGCTTTGCTCCTCGCCAGGACGAAATCAGAGCATCTACACCGTACCTTGGGTTATGGCCGGTCCGCGAACTCTTCGGGTGTGGGCTGCGCGTGCGAAGACGATCGCTCGTCGGTCCGTTTCGCGTCTTTTGCCGCCGCGAGCTGGACGGCGATATAGGTGACGACGTCCCAGGCGTTGTGAATGCCGATGAAAATCAGCAGCAAGACGCCGGCGGCGAGCGCGAAGAGGGCGATGGAAGGCGCCGCAGCGAGGCCGATCGCCGCACCGGCGAGGACGACGTAGGCGCCGATCGGCAAGGCCGAGTACCACAGCCAGTCTTCGAAGTCCGGCTGATACGCGCTGTCCGGGCCCCGGCGCGCCCGTTGGGTTACGCGCACGATGTAGATGATGCCGCAGACACCGGTCAGGGCGAGGATGACACCAGCATGCGTGAGCGAGCGCCAAGGCGCACTCATGAGCGCCGAAACGAACAGCACCGTGCCGAAGTGGACCACGGTCGGCGTGCTGAACGTCGCGACCCCCTCCCGGCTCGAACCGGCACTTCCTCCGGCGACCAGGGTGATGACGACGAACACCAGACCCGTAAGGGCGGCAGCCGCCGAACCGGTGATGACGTAAAAGTTCGACCATGTGCCGAGAACGGCCGCCGCGCTTTGCTGCATGCCCGGCTCTTACCCGTTGCCGGACGGTGCTTACGCCGGATCGAACAGTGAGGGCATGCGTTCCGCGGCGATGATGTCGCGGCAGATCGCGCGGGCGGTGTCGACGTCGGCGTCGGCTTTGCGCACGAAGAGTTTGCGCCAATAGGCCTTGCCCGACAGCTTCGCGATGACGTCCGAGGCCCGGCGGGCGTCGACGATGCGCCCGCCGATGCTGATGTGCACGGTGGGCTTGCCGTCACCGCCCAGCGGCAGGCGATGCATCAGCTGCTCCTGCGAGTCGCTCCAGACGGCGGCCCCGAATCGGGCGCGCAGCGCGCGTTCGCACGCGCCATACGTCGCAAGATCGTGTTCGGCGTTGAACTCCGCGGCGAGCCCGTACAGCGTGACGCGGTCGCGCAGCGCACGTGAGGCCGGATCCGGATCGTCGCGGATCGCATCGAGCACGCGCAAGTCATCCCAGGCGAGATATTCGTCGATGTCGTCGAGTTTGCGCGGCTCGGTCCACAGCCGCGCAAGCACTTCGCCCAGCACCCGTTCGAACGCGCGCGTCGTATGGTGAAAATACACGCTGGCAAACATCATGTAGCGGGCCAGCACGAAGGATTCGAGCGCAACGACACCGCGGCCGTCGACGCCGAGTTCCTGGCGCCCGTCCACGTCGAGCACGCGCAGCGATGCGATGAGCTGTTCGCTGTCGTAACCGCCGCTCCCGACGCCGGTGAAATAGGCGTCGCGCAGCAAGTAGTCCATGCGGTCGGCATCGAGATTGGGTCCGCTCACGAGTTCGCGCAGCACGGGGTGCTGCTGCGACGTGCCGACGATGAGCGCGAGCACGTCGGCGCGTTCGACGCCGAGCGCGTCGAGCGCCTGCGCAATCTGCGGCAGCGCGAGAATCTCCGCGGTTCGTGCTTCGTGCCGAACGCCCAGCGCGGCCTCGGAGGCGTGACTGAACGGACCGTGCCCAACGTCGTGCAGCAGCAAACTGGCGCGCAGCAGGCGCCGCAGCGCGGCGAATTCGACGTCCGAATCGAAGGCTTGAGGCGAATGGACGCGTAGCGCGTCGAGCACGCGGGTCCCCGTCGCCAGCGCGCCCAGGGCGTGGGAAAAGCGCGAATGTTCGGCCGACGGATACGCGAGATAGGCAAGTCCGAGCTGGCGCAGCCGGCGCATGCGCTGCAGCGGCGGCGCTTCGAGGAGCGCGACCTCGCCGGCGTCCAGTTCGATGAAGCGGTGGATCGGATCGAAGATGCGTTTGCCGCGGGCCACGATACGACGATTCGCCCGTCGCCGGCAATGTCTTGGGACGGCGTCGACGACGGTCGCGCGCGGGTTGTTAAGACAGCGATAATGTTTGGTAGCCGCGCGGCGGCGAACGGCGTTGCCGGTCAAGGGATGGTTCACTGTTGCGTGCAAACGAACCCGCCGTCGCGCGAACCCGGAGATGGCCGTCAATCCGATGATGCAGCGTTTGCTTCCCGCCCCAGGATCGTTGCGGCGCCCGATCGGGTTTGGTCTCGCGGATCTTGCCGTTATCCTCGGCGCATTGCTGCTGCTTGCGCTCATCGCCCGTGTCGGCGCCGGCGCGTTCGTGGCCTTCACGCCGCCCAAGGACGTCCCGGCGATCAGCCTCGATCCGCGCAACTTGCCGTACTATGCGGCGCGCTCGACACTGCGCATGTTCATCGCCTTGGCGGCATCGTTCGCGTTCACATTCGCCTACGGCTATGCGGCCGCGCGCAGCCGGTATGCCGAACGGGTCCTCATCCCGCTTTTGGACATTCTGCAATCGGTGCCGGTGCTGGGCTTTTTGTCGATTACGGTGACGGGCTTCATCGCGCTCTTCCCCGGCAGTCTGCTGGGTCTGGAGGCGGCCTCGGTGTTCGCCATTTTTACCAGCCAAGCATGGAACATGGCGTTCTCGTTCTACCAATCGCTGCGCACCCTGCCGGCCGATCTCTGCGAGGCGACCGCCGCGTACGAATTGCCGGTGTGGCAGCGGTTCGTCCGGCTCGAAGTCCCCGCCGGGATGATCGGACTGGTCTGGAATGCCATGATGAGCTTTGGCGGCGGCTGGTTCTTTCTCGCCGCGAGCGAGGCGATCAGCGTGCTCAACCAAAATTACACGCTGCCCGGAATCGGGTCGTATGTTGCCGCCGCCGTCACCGCGCAGGATATGCCGGCGCTCGGATACGCCGTGCTCACGATGGCGGTCGTGATCGTTGCGATCGATCAACTCTTTTGGCGGCCGATCGTCGCGTGGTCCGATAAGTTTCGGCTCGAACAAAGCGCGGCTGCCGAACCGCCGCAGTCCTGGGTGTACGACATCATTCAGCACGCGCGGTTGGTGCCCGCCTTGGGCCGCGTCGTCGCGCCGGCCGGTGACGTGCTCGGAGGGTTGTTATCGTCTTTTCGGCCGCTTCGACCGGTGCGCGAACGAAGCTTGCGCACCGCCAGAATCATCGACCGGCTCTACAACGCGGCGCTGTTGGTGATCGTCGCGGTGCTCGGCGCGATCGCGATCCGCTTTATTTTGGCGACCGTCGGTCTCGCCGAAGTCGGCCACGTGGTTTGGCTGGGCGCGCTGACGCTGCTGCGCGTGGCGGTGCTGTTGCTGTTTGCGTCCTTGATTTGGACGCCGATCGGCGTCGCGATCGGTTTCAGCCCGCGCTTGGCGCGCATTTCGCAGCCGGTGGCGATGTTTCTCGCGTCCTTTCCGGCCAATTTCATCTTCCCGTTCGCAACGCTGGCGTTCATTCGGTTTCATATCTCGATCAACTACGGCAGCGTTTTGCTGATGGCGCTGGGCGCGCAGTGGTACATTTTGTTCAACTCGATCGCCGGTGCGTCCAGTATCCCGACCGATCTGCGCGAGATGGCCGACGACGTCGGATTGCACGGCTGGCAGCGCTGGCGGCGGCTGATCGTGCCGGGCATCTTTTCTTCGTGGGTGACCGGCGGCATCACCGCCAGCGGCGGCGCGTGGAACGCCAGCATCGTCTCCGAAGTGGTGACCTGGGGCTCGTCGACGCTTACCGCGACGGGCTTGGGCGCGTATATCGCCGCGGCCACAGCGAAAGGTGATTGGCCGCGCATCACCCTGGGCGTGGGGATGATGAGCATCTACGTCGTCGGCGTCAATCGCGTCTTATGGCGCCGGCTCTATGCGCTTGCGGAGAAGAAGTACCACGTATGAGCCCGACCGTTACCGACACGCTCATCGACGTGAGCAGCTGCTCGAAAGCCTTTCCGTCGCCCGACGGCAAGGGCGAGCACACCGTTCTGACCGACGTGCACGTGCGCGTCGATCGCGGCGAAGTCCTGGCGCTGCTGGGCCGCAGCGGCAGCGGCAAGAGCACGCTGTTGCGGATCATGGCCGGTTTGATACCGGCTTCGTCCGGCCGGATCGTGAGCAACGGCGTGCCCTTGGCCGGACCCAATGCCGATGTCGGCATGGTCTTCCAATCGTTCGCGCTGCTGCCGTGGCTGACGGTCATCGAGAATGTCGAACTGGGGCTCGAAGCACGCGGCGTCGGCCGTGTCGAGCGCACGAAACGCGCGCTCAAAGCCATCGATCTCGTCGGGCTCGACGGGTTCGAGAGCGCCTATCCCAAGGAACTTTCCGGCGGTATGAAGCAGCGGGTCGGCTTCGCCCGGGCGCTCGTGGTCGAGCCCAAAGTGCTCTTCCTGGACGAACCCTTCAGCGCGCTCGACGTGCTCACCGCCGAGAATCTGCGCGGTGAGATCGACGATCTGTGGAATGCCGGCACGTTTCCGGCCAAAGCGATCTTGATCGTGACGCACAACATCGAAGAAGCGGTGTTTCTCGCCGACCGGGTGATGGTGCTCGGTACCAATCCCGGCCGCGTCCGCGGCGAAGTCCGGATCGATCTGCCGCGGCCGCACCAGCGCAGCGACGAACGCTTCAAAGCACTCGTCGAGTACCTCTACACCGTGATGACGAATCCCGCGATGCAGGTGACGGCCGGACCTTCGGTACCGGTTCCGGGCATCGCCCCAGTGCAAGCCGCCGCCAAGGCGTCGCCGTACGCGCGGGCGCTGCCGCACGTGCGCGTCGGTACGATCAGCGGTTTGCTCGAGCTCATCGTCGAGACGGGCGAATTACGCCTCGAGATCGCGCGGCTGTCGGAACGTCTCGCGCTGCCGGTGGACGATCTGTTGGCGATTCTCGATGCCGCCACGCTGCTGGGATTCGCGACCGTCGCCGACGGTGTGGTCACGCTAACCGAGCTCGGGCGCGACTATGCCACCACGACGATTTTGCGCAGCAAGGATCTGTTCCGCCAGCAGGTCCTCGCCCATGCGCCGATCATCGCCACGATCGTCAAAACGCTGAGCGAGAAGGCCAACAAGACGATGCGCGCCGATTTCTTTATCGACGTGCTCGATGAGCACTATCCCGCCGAAGAAGCCAAGCACCAGTTCTCGACCGCCGTCGAGTGGGCGCGCTACGCCGAACTCTTCGAGTACGACGCCGATGAGGAGCTGCTCTACATCCCCGGATGATGCTTGCGGCAATCCCCGGCGGGGCCGCCGCGTGGTTGCTTGATCGCAGCGAGCCGGCGGAGTCGTTCGCGCGAAGATGTCGAAGAGAGCGGGGTGCGGATCGACGACTCGATGAAACGCGAGGTGCTGACGCGGACGGACATCGCTGAATATATCGGACAGTTCGTCACGCTGCGCAAGCGCGGAAACAGCCTGGTCGGTCTGTGTCCGTTTCACGCCGAGAAAACGCCGTCGTTTCACGTCCACCCCGACAAAGGGTTTTTCAAGTGCTTCGGCTGCGACGCGCACGGCGACGTGATCAACTATTTGCGGCGGGCGGAAAATCTGACGTTCCCGGACGCGCTGCGCGTGTTGGCCAAGCGCGCGGGGATCGAGATCGAAGCCGAGGATCCGGCGACGGCTCGCGTGCGCAGCGAAAAAGAAGCGATCTACGCCGCCAACGCGGTTGCCGCGAGTTATTTTCACCGCTTACTGTCGATCGATCCGGCCGGCGAGCCGGCGCGGCAGTATTGCGAGCGACGTGGACTGGCGCGCGCGACCGTCGATGCATTCAAGCTCGGCTACGCCCCCGATCGCTGGGACGGATTGGTGGCCGAACTCAAAGCCAACGCGGTCGATCTGGTGACCGCAGCGAAGGCCGGACTGGTCAAGCTGGGCCAGAGCGGCGGGTACTACGACGTGTACCGCGGACGCTTGATGATCCCAACCTATGCAACGACCGGCGAAGTCATCGCCTTCGGCGGCCGCGCGCTGGGCAACGAAGAGCCGAAATATCTCAACACCGCGACGACGCCGGTGTATACCAAGGGCCGCTACCTGTTCGCACTCAACGCCGCTCGCCGTGCGGCCGGGAAAGAAGATGCGATCCTCGTCGTCGAGGGCTATCTCGACTGCATCGCACTGCACCAAGCCGGGATACCGAACGCGGTGGCAGCGCTGGGCACGGCCTTTACCCCCGACCAAGCGCGCGAACTGCGCAAGGTCACCGCAAACGTGTTCCTCTGCTTCGATGCCGACGGCGCCGGTCAAGCCGCGACCGCGAAAGCGATCGACATTCTCCGCTTGGCCGATTGTAAACCGCGCATCGTCGCGTTGCCGCCGGGGGACGATCCCGATGCGTACGTGCGCGCGCACGGAGCGCAAGGGTTTCGGGCCCGGCTGGCCGCGGCCGTGGAAGACGTCCAGTTTCAGATCGATCGCAAGGTCGAGGCGCTCGCGTCGAGCTTTGCCAACAAGGCCGACACCGCACGCGAAGCCGAAGCGCTCGTCGTGGCCAGCGCGAAGCGCGAGGAGTGGGACCGCTGGCGCGTCTACACCGCCGCGCGGCTCGGACTGAGTGTCGACGACCTGCGTAAGAGCCGCTTGCTCACCAACGCGCTGCACTTCGCGCCGCGTGGCGCCGAAGGCGAGCGAGCGCCGGCGCGCGCCGGCCGTCACGTCATTCCGGGCTCCGTCGACGCTCCGTCGTACGAGCGTCAAGTGTTGGCCATCGTACTGGAGGAGCCGCTCTTGCTGGCTGAGTATGCAGAGCGAATTCGACCCGAGCGCTTCGAGCATCCGTTGCTGCGGCGGCTGTACGCGACGCTCGTCGACCGGCGAAAGGAAGTCCTGCAACCATCGGACGTCGGCGTGCTGTTTAGCGAGGACGACGAGGCGTCGGCCGTTCTCAGTGACATTCTTGGTGCGGAACGTTCGGTCACGGTGCGCTTTGCCGGAAGCGACGAGCGGCGCGCCTATCTCGACCGCGTGGCCGCACGTTTTGTGTCGGACGATCTGCAACGGCGGTACCGCGAAGTGGATTCATCATTGAACCGGCTGCTCGAAGCCGGCGAGAGCATTCCGGGCGAGTTGCGCGACGAACACCGCGCGCTACTCGCAAAACTGAAAGGGTAACCCCAGCGTCGAACAAGTCCGCACCGTGTAACATTTTCGCATTGATATGCCGAAATCCAATCGATGAGCAAAGGGGGTGAAGAGCAGTATGGCCCGTAAAAAATCCGCGACCGCAACCGTTGACGCACCGCAAGTCCCGCTCGAGGAGCTGATCAAGAAGCTCATTGAGAAGGGCAAAAAGCGCGGCTCGCTCACGTACGAAGAGATCAACGCCGTTTTCGACAACATCGACGAGGTCGGTCCGGAACGGATCGATGACCTTTTCGAAGAGATCGCTTCGATGGGCATCGAGATCGTCGAAGAGCAAGCCAAGGAAGAAAAGGTCGAAGCCGAGCCCGAGGAGCAGGTCGAAGCCGCGATCCCCGCAGGGATGGCGCTCGACGACCCGGTCCGGATGTACCTCAAAGAGATCGGCCGCGTCCCCCTGCTCTCGATGGACGACGAGAAGCGGCTCGCCATGGCGATCGAAGCCGGCGAAAAAGAAGCGTTGAAAAACGGGACCGCCGACAACGCGGTCATCTATCACGGAGAAGATGCAAAGCGCCGGCTGACCGAGGCGAACTTGCGATTGGTCGTTTCGATCGCGAAGAAGTACGTCGGCCGCGGCATGCTGTTCTTGGACCTCATCCAAGAGGGCAACCTGGGCTTGATCCGGGCGGTCGAGAAATTCGACTATCGGAAGGGCTACAAATTCTCGACCTACGCAACCTGGTGGATCCGGCAAGCCATCACTCGTGCGCTGGCCGACCAAGCGCGGACAATTCGCATCCCGGTCCACATGGTCGAGACGATCAACCGGTTGATCAAGATTTCGCGCCAACTGCTGCAAGAACTCGGTCGCGATCCGACGGTCGAAGAGATTGCCAGCGAAATGGGTCTCACGCCCGAGAAGGTTCGCGAAGTCATCAAGATTTCGCAAGAGCCGATCTCGCTCGAGACGCCGATCGGCGAAGAAGAAGATTCGCACTTGGGCGATTTCATCGAAGATCAGGAAGCCGTCGCGCCGGCGGAAGCGGCATCGGTCATGCTTCTCAAAGAAAAGATGCAGGACGTCCTCAAGAATCTCACCGAGCGCGAGCGCAAAGTTTTGGTGCTGCGCTTCGGGCTCGAGGACGGTCACCAGCGGACGCTCGAGGAGGTCGGCCAAGAATTTGGCGTGACCCGTGAACGCATCCGTCAGATCGAAGCGAAGGCGCTGCGCAAACTGCGCCATCCCAGCCGCGGGAAAGCCCTCAAAGACTACTGGTCCAACGAGTAGCGGCGTTCAGCGATTTGCGCTGAGCCCGTGGCGTTTGCGGCGCCTCCAAGCCTCAGTTCTGCTGCGCCGAACCCGTGGCGTTTGCGCTGCGCCCCAAGCCTCAGTTCTGCTGCGCTGAACCCGTGCCGTTGGCGGCTACCGCAAGTCGCGGTTCAGGGCGCCTGCCTAAACCGCTGGTGTTTCGGACCCAAAGGGCCCGAGCGGCGGCGCCAGGGCGCCGCGGGGCGTCTTCTAGCGTTCTTGTTTGAGCGGGCGCATGAGGACTTCGTTGATCGCGACGTGCGGCGGTGCTTCGAGTGCGTAGGCGACGGCGCCGGCCACGTCCTCGACCGTGAGCGGATCGAGCCCGGCGGCGAAGGCTTTGAACGTCGCCCGCGCTTGCGGATTGGCGATCTTTTCCTTGAGGTCGGTTTCGACGACCCCCGGTCCGATGACCGTAATCTTGATGTTGTCGGTGTAGACTTCTTTGCGCAGCGCTTCGGAGAAGACGTTGACGCCCCACTTCGTGACGTTATAGACGCCGTTGTTGACGGTGACGATCCGTCCCGCGACCGACGAGATGTTGACGATGTGACCGCCCCCCGCAGCCTTCATGTGCGGCAAGACCGCATGGGTGACGAGCATGAGCCCCATGAGATTGACGTCGATCATCGCGCGCCATTCCGCGACGTCGGCACCGGCGATCAAACCGTTGTGCATGACGCCGGCGTTGTTGACGAGCACGTCGATGCGGCCGAATTCCGTCAGCGTGCGGGCCACGCAGGTCGCGATCTGATCGGGTTTCGTCACGTCGCAGACCAGCGGGATCGCACCGCCGCCGGCGGTTCGGATGGCGAGGGCGACCGACTCGAGGTCGCGTTTGCGGCGCGCCGCGAGCGCGAGATGATAGCCGCGCGCCCCGAGATCGCGCGCGATCGCGGCGCCGATCCCGGACGAAGCCCCAGTGATCAACGCCACCCGATGCGTCGAAGGCACTAATGCATGTCCATCGGGCTGGGCGAGTGCGCCGGCTTGACGTTGGGATTCTTGTCGGCAAAGGCGCCGTCGGGGTTGGGCAGCACCCAAATCGTCACATCCCAGATGTGCGGAAACAAAAAAACCGTCGCGACGCGGTCGGGCGAATCGACTGCTCCGACTTTGACCAGCCCCGCCGCGGTTGGATGCTGGACGTCGAGTCCCGCCGCCGCGTACTTTTTGGCGCCCACCGCCCGACTATAGGTCAAGCTTCCGTCTGGGTTGCGCACGACGTAGTGGATGTGCGCGTGCTCTTCGAAGAAGCGTGAAGGCGCGATGCCGAACAGCGCCGGCGGGGTCGGATGCCCGTCGGCGAGCACCGAGTAATCGGCCCCTAGGAGTCGGCCGTTCACGTCGTACCAGAGCTGTGACGGACGCTCTTCCGACGTCGAGTTCCACTCGCGGTCGGCGTAGCTGATCGCGCCGGTGTCGTCCTCGTTCGTGTAGCGGACGTAACCGGCTTTCTCCGCCGCCGCGGGCGACGGATAGCGTTGATTCAGCATCGCAGCGATCTCGCCGACGGCTTTGGTTTCGGTTGCCGACAGTGTCGCGGGTGTCGGTGCCGGTGTCGGTTGAGCTGCGGCCGGATGAACCGGCGTCAGCAGCAGTGCGGCGAGCGCGGTGGAGGCGATGCGGCCAAACATATGGCCGAGCTTCGCAGCTGGGATGCTGCTGCCTGCGCGTGCGTCGGCGCTGCCCGCATAAGGCCGGACGGACGGCGAAGGCGCCGGCGTCGATGGTGCGGGCTAGAGCGAGCCGGCCGGCGGCGAGGACGAGGCGGCCGGCGATGGCGATGGCGATGGCGATGGCGACGCCGTCAAGCCGGGCGTCGGCGTCGGGCGGCGGCGATTTATGATTGGGCCAGCAGTGCGCAGGGGCGCGGGCGTGTAGCCGCCGTTGGGGGCTTCGTTGGAAAGTTTGAACGGCAGCGGCAGCGCGACGCGAACCTTGCCCGCCTCGAAGCCGAGTGCGGCGAGCGTGGTTGCCGGGATCGCCATGCCCGCACTGATGTGTGCGACGGTCGGCGTATCGGGCCGCACCGGCAGCGTGCCGGCAAGACCGAGATTGAGCCCGACGATCGCGATGCGATAGCTGAGCGTTCCGTCCTTGGCGGTGATCGTGTCGGTCACGACGAGTCGTGCGGGGGTGCCGGCCGTTGCGACGAGCCTGTCGCCCAGTGCCAACGGGTCGCGCAAGTGCGCGCGAAATTCGGCGCCGGGCCGAACGCGCCGGTCGACCGTGTCATCGGCAATGATGGTGATGGGGGAACCGATCGGAAGAACTGACGCCGCCGCGGGGGGTTGCGCCCACGCGGCGGAGCGCGTTACGAGGACCATCGCGAAAAGTGCGACGGCGGTTCGGACTGCTAAGATGCCTTCTTCTCGGCGGCGGCGGCGGCGTC
>JBEKHC010000070.1:0-27247 GCA_050012475.1 Candidatus Velthaea sp. | reverse complement strand
AGCGTCAGGCGATCGGCGGCAATCGGTCCCGGCTCGCGCAAGACGGCGGCGGTGTGAGGCGCGCTCATTCGGGCGTGCTTTGGCAGGCGCGAAGCGCGTTCAGTCCAAGCGAGTACCGTCGTTTGGGCACGGTTCGCCGGTTGTGAGGAGATTGCTTGAAAGCTGCGGTCGTGAATTCATTCGAGCACCCGCCGTCGTTTGCGAGCTTCGAAGATCCCGTCGCCGGCGAGGGCGAGGTGCTCGTGCAGATGGCGGCTTCGGCGCTGAGCAATCTGGTCAAGAGCCAAGTGGCCGGGCGGCACTACAGCAGTAAAGCGATCTTCCCGTTCGTTGCTGGCGTCGACGGCGTCGGCCGGCTCGCCGACGGCCGCCGAACGTATTTCGCCTTTCCGCGCGCGCCGTTCGGGTCGCTCGCGCAGACGGTTCCGGTGCGCCCCGAGCTGTGCGCTCCCGTGCCGGACGATGTCGACGACGTCACGGCCGCCGCGATGGCAAACCCCGGCATGTCGTCATGGGCGGCGCTCACGGCGCGGGCTAAATTCGTCCGCGGTGAAGCGGTGCTCGTCAACGGTGCGACGGGCGTTTCCGGCCGGCTCGCCGTGCAAATCGCAAAGCATCTGGGCGCCCGCACGGTGATCGCGACTGGACGCAATGCGCAGACGCTCGAGATGCTCCCGGGGTTGGGCGCCGATGCCGTGATCTCGCTCGCCGAACCCGGTCCCAACTTGATCGAAACGTTTCGGCGCACGCTGCGCGCGCAGAAGATCGACGTGATCCTCGATTATTTGTGGGGCGCGTCGGCCGAAGCCTTGATGGCGGCCGTCGCCGGGGACGGATCCGGCCGCGACGCACCGCGCATCCGGTTCGTTCAAATCGGCGCCAGCTCGGCACCGACGCTGACGCTTGCCGGCGGCACGTTGCGCAGTTCGGGCTTGGAACTACTGGGCAGCGGCATCGGCAGCGTCTCGTCGGTCGCGCTCGTCGACATCATCAAAGACGTTTTGCAGGCCGTCGGGCCGGCGAAACTTCAGATCGACGTCGAGTCGCGGCCGTTGGAAACCGTTGAAGCAGCTTGGAACGCCGACACCGGCTCGCGCCGGCTGGTCTTCACGTTTTGAACTGGTGCAAGCCGACTTTGTTGCCTTCGGGATCTTCGAAAGAGGCGGTGCGGCAGTTTGGAAAGTCGGTTGGTTTTTCGTCGGCGCTTTTGGCGAGTTTGCCGACCTGGGCGAGCGCCGCGTCGATGTCATCGACTTCGAAGACCACGCCGCTGCCGCTGCCTGCCGGCCGTCCGGCGAAGCTCTCGGGCATGAGCGTGAACCACTGATCGCTGCCGATCGCGAACTCGACGAACTGCGCGTTTGCCTCGTCAGGATGGGCGCGGTCGACCCGTAAGCCCAGCGCGTCTTTATAAAACGTCAGCAACTTCGGAATGTTATCGCCGGGATATGCCGTGTAGGCGACGGCCGTTACTTTCATCTCACCTCCGCTGATGGTCGAGGGTCGGACGGATACCGAGTGGCTCCGAGCCGCGGCTTGCGCGCCGGCCGGCGGCAGCAGCGCGGCGGCTGCCGCCCGGCGCGTTGCCAAGTCATGGCGTTCGTTACCACACCGCCGCGGTTTTAAATCGGTGCGGTGCGCGCGTCGGAGCCGGCGGGTATGAGAAGACTGCGCGCAAAGCCTGCGCGGTGCTTCGTGGAGGCAGAATGATGGCAAAAGAGCGCTGGTCCGCCGGCGTGACCGAACACAGCGACGCGCTCGACCTCGAGCAAGGCGTTTTTACGCACGCCGATCCGCACGCGATCGCACGTTCGCTCAAAGAATCGGCGGAGCACAGCAGCCGCCGCAAGGCCGAGCCATTTCGTTCGGCGATGTCGATGCTCAATCTGTATATCAATCGGGCCGGCAAGAACTTACCCGCGCAGCGCCGCCAAACGCTCGAGCAAGCAAAGGATGAACTGCGCGCGCTCTTCGGCCGCGAACGCAAGCTGAAGGAATCTCCGCGCTCATAAGAGCGGCTGCGGGGCCTCGGGTGCGTCGGCACCGGAGCCTGCTACCGTAAACCCGGCGGGCGAATACGCATTGATGGTGGCACAGCCGCCGCGGTTGAGTACCGCGAACGAAACGGTCATGATCGCGACGTCGTCGTCGGGCGCCTTGTCGGCGAAGATGGCGCGCCGCACGCCGGCGGCGGGATCGTCGGTGGGCTGCGACGCGACCGAGCGGGCCGCGTCGAGCAAGCGCCGTTCGCCTTCGACGAGATCGCGTTTATGTTCGATCACGCCGTCGGTGTAGAGCACCAGCAGCGCTCCGGCGGCCGCCTGCGTGCTGAACGATTGATACCGCACGCCGGGCAGAATGCCCAACGGCAGACCGTCGTGCTCGAGAAAATACGGCTCTTTGTCGGGAAAGGCGAGAATCGGCGCCGGATGGCCGGCTGTGGCGTAGTCGATGCGCAGCGACCGCGGTTCGATGTAGCCGCAGATCGCCGTCACCATCTTTGGTTCTTGCAGCATCAACGATTCGTTGGCTTTGCTGAGCACGGTCGCCGGATCGGTCTCGTGCAGGGCGCTGGAGATGATCGCTTGACGGGCGCGGCTCATGATCACGGCCGCTTCGATGCCGTGTCCGGCGACGTCGCCGATCGAAAAAAGAATCCGGCCGTCCGGCAGCACGAAGGCATCGTACCAATCGCCGCCCACGCGCGCTTCGGCGCCCGCTGGAAGGTAGCTGGCATGAAAACCGAGATTCGGCAGCACCGGCAGCGCTTTTTGCACGAACGCCGCTTGGAGCGCGTCGGCAATCCGTTTCTCGTTTTCATACAGCATGCGCTGGCGCGCGGTCTCGGCGGTCATTTTCGCTCGCTGCGCGCTAAAAAAGAAGAATGCGAACGCGAAGGCGACGCCCAGCACGCCGGTGACGATGGCGATCCGGACGACCGCGACGTTGACCGCCGCATCGGCCGCCGCCGCCGCTTGATTGATGCCGTTGTAGAGAATGCCGTCGGCGTTGCGGAACTGATCGACGAGCGTTTTGCCTTCGTACTGCAAGCGGATGGCATCGGGCCGAAGCGGGGCAGCCAACAGCGGCGCAGCAACCGTGTCGTGCCAACGTTTGTGCAGCGCGATCTCTTCATCGACGTAACGCAAAAGCTGCGGTGCGCCCAGGCGCTTGAGCTGGAAGCTAAGGTCGGCGAATGCGCCGTCCATCGTTTCCTGCGAGCGTCCGTAGGGCATCAAGAAAACGATTTGCCGCGTGCTCGTAAAACCGCGCATGCTCGTTTCCTGATCGAGGAGCGCCCGGAAGACGCGATCGCGTGCCGTTTGGGCCAAGCGCACATCGCGCTGGTAATTGTTCGTGCCTTGAACGGTCCAGTACAGCCAAATGGCCGACGAGAGCAAGACGATGAAGCCGACGGTTAACACGAAGGCTCCGCGTGCGCGGGTCAAGCCGGCCGCGGTCGAAAGTGTCATAAGGTGCGCCTAGCGGCGAGGCGTCCTTCTCTGAGCGCCGACGACAAAGAAGACATCATCATAACGTCTGCAACACACGAACTGACTTTCTCAAACTATAACCCGCATGCTCAGAGTTCGTGTTTGTCTGACCGCGGCCTGTTGGGCTGCCCCATAACCCTCCGATGGTTGCCTTCGTCACTAGTCATGCTTGCGCTGGTTCGCAGACGAGGCAAAACGGTCGAATTCGCGATCATGTCGCGGGGATGGCGCCGTCACGGATGCTCGGATTTCGTCCTGGCGCGGAGCATAGCGGCGAAGTTTGCTTCAGCACACGCGCCGCCGCGTAGCGACGACGTCCAGGGCTACATCAGAGCATCCCTGCACGCAAGGCCACGGTGTCGCCCGGTGCAAGACGGCGAGCGAATATTACGTTAAAGCGGGCGGCGGGCGGGGAGAAGCAGACAGCGGGGGAGGGTTGCATGCTGAAAGTCACGAGGAACGATGTCGCTCGAGCGTTTTATTTTCTGTCTTTGTAAGCACACTCTCGACGCGCACAGCGAACGCGGGTGCTCGTCGTGCGCATGCGCTGCAGGTCAGCGTGATGTCATCGACCGGTTACTCGATTGCGAGCGCGATGCGATTCATCGCACGTGGCTGGGCGTATCGGGAACGGACGCTTCCGTCGTGCGGTCCGCGCGCGCTGGTGGTTGACGCCCAATTACCTCAGAACGCGCGCCTAATTGCGATTCACCGGCGATCCGGCGACCGGCGTCATTCACGGTCGCCGGCTCCTTGCCGGCGCCATTAACATCGAAGTGCCGCGCGACCATCAGCTCGCCATTGACGACTCCACGAATGAAGACGCGCCGTCGGCGGCGGTCCGCAAAAGCTAGGCCGTCGCGGCGTTGCAGCGCACGGTGCGAAAGGCGCGGTTATCGTACTTGTGCCGCTGCGGGTGCGGCGCTGACGTCCGTTTGCGTCGGCATGTTCGGCGCGACGCTTACGCAACGCTGAGGTTCGCTCCGGTGGGCGCTCCGATGGTGCACACAACCGCGTTGGGCGCGTGACTTTGGCGGCCGGTCGTGCGGTCGGAACGCCGCGACGACGGTGGATCGAAGCCTGGCAGCGGCTGTCACGAACCAACTGCCAACCCGCGGAGCGACCCCGCGGCAGGAGCTTTCGCGCCGGACCGAACGGGCGGGCACGACGTCCTGCGCCGGGTGCGGCGATCGCATGAACCGGACCGGGAGCACGACGTGCGCAGCGGCAGACGGACGCACGCGCAGGGCGTCGAAGCGTTGTCCACACCACATGAGAAAGGGACACTTATGACCACGCAAACGCTGTCGGAACGGACGGATGTCATCACGTTCAAGGGAAATCCGATGACCCTCGTCGGGCCGGCTCTTCGAACGGGCGAAGCCGCGCCGCAATTTACGCTGAGTTCGGCCGATCTGTCGCCGTTCACGCTGCAGGACGCGATCGCCAACGGGTCGCGGCAAGCGTTGCTCATCGTCGTTCCGTCGCTGGACACGCCGACCTGTTCGGTCGAGACGTCGACGTTTCACAAACGGTTGGGCGAACTTCCGGCCGACGCCGCGGCCTTCGTCGTGAGCGCCGATCTCCCGTTCGCGCAGGGCCGCTGGTCCGAGGCGAACGACGCCGCGAAGCTCACGTATCTCTCCGATTACCGCGATCACTCCTTCGGGCTGGCCTACGGTTTGGTGATCAAGGAGTTGGATCTGTTGGCACGCGCCGTGATCGTCGTCGGCAAAGACGCGAAACTCAAGTACGTTGAGATCGTTCCGGAAGTGGCGGCCGAGCCGAATTACGATAAGGTGTTCGCCGCCCTGTAAGCCGCGACTTACGAAGCTCGTCGGGGGCCGGTGCCGGTGGACGCATTGGGAAAGGCCGGCTCCCGCAAGCGGCGCTGCAGCATCGCTGGCGCCGGAACCTGCACGTCGCTCGCGAGCCGCAGAATCGCAAGGACCTTGATCGTCCACCAAGTGAGATCGATCTCGAACCAGCGCATTCCGTGACGCGCCGAGAATGGGAATGCGTGGTGGTTGTTGTGCCAGCCTTCGCCCCAGGCGACAAGCGCAACCCACCAGGTGTTCATCGAGTGGTCGCGTCCGGGAGCGCGATAGGTGCGGTAGCCGGTCAAATGCGCGGCGCTGTTCACCAGCCAGGTGGCGTGATAGGTGACGACGAGGCGCACGAAGATACCCCAGACCACCCACGACCATCCGCCGAATGCGAATAAGACCAGCCCCAAGGCCAGCTGCCACCAGATCGCGGACGCCTCGAAGAAGGAATGGACCGGATCGGCGGCAAGGTCGGCGGCGTAGCGCCGTTCCTCATCGCGGGTCAGCCGCGCAGGATTGCGCCCGTACAGCCACGCGATGTGGCACCACCAGAAACCGCGCTCGGAATTGTGCGGGTCGCGTTCGGTGTCGGAGAACGCGTGGTGAGCGCGGTGCGTTGCAACCCAATTGATCGGACCGCCTTGCATCGCCAGCACGCCGAAGATCGTGCAGAGGTATTCGAGGGGTTGGGCGAGCCGCATGCTGCGGTGGGTGAGCAGCCGATGATAGCCTAAACAGATCCCGAGCCCGCCGGTAAGATAGTAGAGCACGAGCGCGACGACCACGCCGGACCACGAAAAGAACGCCGGCAGCACGGCGGCGCAGGCGCCGAGGTGAATGATGACGAGCGCGGCGCCGGTGACGATTTGGCGTTCGCCGGCGGGGTTGGCCGGGTTCGCGAATTTAGCCACGCCCAGACACCGGCGACGAAACAGCAAAGAAGACTGCGACCGTCATAGGAACGCCCAATGAATTCACGAGGGCAGCTTAGCCCGCCGGCGATGAAGAACTGGTGAAGGACGAGCGAACGCCTCGCAACCTAACGAGGCTGCAAGGCGCGACTTCTGTCGGAACGTCGTCGCTACGCGGCGCATTTGCTTGAGCAAACTTCGCCGCTATGCTCCTAACCGGGACGAAAGCAGAGCATCCTTAGTTGGAGTCGCGCTCGTAAAGCTCGCGCAGTTTCGCTAACGCCGTCTTTCCCGTCGCGATGCTGCCGTCGGGTTTGAGCACGTCGACTACATAATCCGGATAGTCGTCGGCGAATCGGCGGCGGCGCCAATCGTTGACCGTGAACGTATTCCACGCGATGCGATTGTAGCGGCGCTTGTAGCCCGGGACGTTGAGCTTTGCATTCCGGTTGCGGCCGTTTGACTCGGCGTAGCGGATTCGAACGTCAAAGCCTTCGAAGTCTCGGATCTCGCGTTCTATTTTATCGATGGTCGGCATGATGGCGCTTCTCTTGTGTGCGCAGGAAAGTAAAGCCTGTCGCAGCGACGCGCTGCAACGAGCGTCGAATCACAAATAAATCTATTTAACGCGCGCCGTTCTGAACGTTGAGTTCCCAGCGATACCCGTCGGGGTCGTGAAACCATAGGCCCATGTGCACTGATCCGGGGGCCTCGGGCCCAATCTCGTCGCCCGGATCCTCGAGCTCGACGCCGCGCCGCCGCAAGTCGGCGAGCGCTTCGCGCAGTTCCGCCATCGAGCCGAGGTGAAACGACAGGTGTTCAAACACGGCCGGATCGGGACGTCCCTGGGTGAGCACGATCGTGATCGCGTCGGTGCCGACCGCTACTCCGCTCTCGAAGTCGAACTGCCGCTCCACGCCGATGTTCTCGATCCACCAGCGCGCGCTCCGCTCCGGGTCGCTTACTGCCAGACCGAAATGGCCGACCGCTCCGAGTTTCCAAGCCATAAAAAGCCATATACCCAGCTCACATTCCGACTGAGGTGCGCCGATATTTTATACAACGCCATCGCGCCGCAACTTCGCAAATCTCAAGGAAGAGAGTGAACTAGCCATGGATACCCCCGAGAATCTGGACGCGTTTCTTACCGATCTGTTACAGAGAAGTACGGCAGAAGAATCGGCACCGCATGTCGAGCTCGACGATGACGACCGAGCATTCGTCGAACGCATCATGGATTCGGTCACGACCGGAAGCAAAGGCATCTTCGTCGTGCTCCACCCCAATGACCGGATGCAGTACATGCTGCTCAACACCAATCGCGCCGGCGCGATCGCCCTGCTGGCCAAGGTCATGCAGCGGACGGCAGAAGCCCTCGAATCCGACCTCGAGTAACTCGCCCGTCCCGGCGCTGCGCGGAATCGACGGGGGTGGATGCTCGCCGCGCCGGATCGCAAAAGAGAAGAGGATTCGACGACCGTCGAACCCTCTTTATTTTTTCCCGGAAGCGCGGGGGTCAGGGCGTCCGCGCCACCCGCGGCTTGAACGAAAGCCGGTCAAGCATCGCCGCGGTCGGCAGTTTGATATCACGCGCCAGCCGCAACGCTGCGAGTGCGCGAATGGCGAGCCACGTCGCGTCGAACTCGAACCACCGCAGCCCGTGACGCGCTGAGAACGGGAACGCGTGATGGTTGTTGTGCCAGCCTTCGCCCCAGGCAAGGATCGCGACCCACCAATTGTTGGTCGATTTGTCTCCCGTGCGGTAGCTTTGATAACCGTCGTGGTGGGCGGCGCTGTTGACCAGCCACGTGATGTGGTAGGTGGCGACACAGCGGACGAAGATGCCGTAGATCACCCACGGCCAGCCGCCAAACGCAAATAAAACAATTCCCAGCGCGACTTGCCAAAGCAGATACGTCTTCTCGAGAAAGACGTAAAATTTGTCGCCGGCGAGGTCGGGGGCCAGCCGAAGCTGTTCGGCTTTGGTCAGCCGGGCATCGTTCTGGCGATAGAGCCACTGCATGTGAGCCCAGCGCAACCCGCGATTGACGTCGTGCGGATCGCCTTGGCGGTCGGTGTGGGCGTGATGCGCGCGGTGGGTCGAGATCCATTCGATCGGGCCGCCTTGCAGCGCCAGCGTGCCCAGGATGGCCACGGTGTACTCGAGCGGCTTCACGAGTTTGAGGCTGCGATGGGTGAGCAAGCGATGGAATCCGAGCGTAATTCCGAACGCGCCGGTGAGATTGTAGAGCACGAGCGCGACGATGATCGCACTCCAGGAGAACATGTGCGGAAGAAACACCGCGAGAGCGCCGACGTGAACGGCTGCCAACCCCACGCCTGTTGGGATCGCGCCCGGATCACGAGTCTGTGAAACAGCTTGCATAGCCCGCTTCCGTGCGGAGTAGGCCCAGGTTTCTCCTCTTTTCGATAGGTGTGGTAACGCAAGGATTGCGTCTAGGGCTCCCTGGCGGCGGGCTGCTTCCGGTCCGGCGCGCTGAGCCGCACGCCGATGCGACGTGCGCCCAGATCGAGCGTCAGCGACGTGCAGCGGCCGGCCAGCGCGTAGCCCAGGTGGCCCCCGTGCTGTCCGCGCACCGCGCTGATCGGGACGTCGCTCAGCGATTGCCCGGCGATGTCCAAGCGGTCGAGGATCCCGTCGACCGTATCCATCGGCTCCGCGCCCAGCCCCGCCGCCGTGCCCGATCCGCGGGGTGCAAAGAGTCCGCTGTCTTCGCGATATTCGTCGTAGCCGATCGAGACCAGGTTGCTATCGCCCGTGTCGACGAGCAGCGGTTCGCGCTCGTCGCGCCCGCCCAGACGCACCTCCACAAACGGAAGGCCGGCGGCGAACTCCAATGCCACCGGGGTGCCGTCGAGGTCGCCGGTCGCCGGCTCGATGCGTGCTCGATGTCCGCCGCCGGCGAACACGATCCGCAGTCCCGCGAGCACGTCGCTGCCGAGGACGACGTCGAAGTTCGGGCGGGCGCGCGGGATGACCGCCAAGCGCAGCGCGGGGAACGTCGCGCTCGCGACGACCAGCGGACCGGCCTGGATGGCGCCGGTGAGATAGGTCCCCAGTCCGCCGATCTCGATGCGGCCGTGCGGTTCCTGTCCCAAACGCTCGGCGAAGTCGAGGGTCACCGCGCTGGGCGTCGTGCCGGTATCGATCAAGCAGTTTGCGGGGTGCCCGTTCAGCGAGCAAGCGACGATCGGCAGCGCGTCCCGCGACAGGGCAAGTTCGGCAGGTTCCCCGACGCTCACTGCGGGGCCGGCCGGCGGGACGAGCGCACCATCGGCGGCGGCCACCCGGTCGTACGCCCGCGTGCTGTAGACGGTCGCCGCGCCCGCAATGGTCGCGATCAGCCGCCGGCCGCGGGTGCCGTCCGGCGAGGTCACGCCGGTGAGCCGGTGCGTTCGCGCGTCGGCGACCGCGACGAGTTCGCTCCCCTGCGGCGCGCTCACGCGGTAGCGCAGCTGCCCGTCGCCGGCGTCGGGCAGGGATGCGACGGTACCGCCCGCGACGAGAAACTCCGGTTCGGCGAACGCCGTCGAGACGATCGCCGCGAACGTTCGTTCGGCGCCCGGGTCGCCGTTGCGGTCGGGGAAGGGCGTGCCGTTGATGCCGAACGTCCGGCGCTCCCGGCCGTCGAACCAGCTGCCGCTGCACAGGTCGTCGGCGCACTCGCGTTCGAGCCGCTGCACGCCCTGGGTTTCCAACGTCAGGGTTCCGCTTTGGCCCTCGCGGCTCCAGTTGGTTTGCGCGCGGATATGATGCTGCGCGGGGTGACCGGCAGCAACTGCGATCGGCGCGGCCGGATTGGCCGGCGGCGCGGCAGCCGAATTCGTCGCCGGCAGGAGCATCGCAACGAGGACCGCGAGGCGCCGGGACGCACATCCCATCGGCATGCAGTTCCATGCCATCGACGGCTATCTTCTCGACGGCGAGCCGTCCAAGAGCGCGGCCATCGCCTCCGCGCTGCGCGAGCGGGTTGCCGCGGCGGCGGCGTTGCCGTTCTACCGTGCGCTCGAAGCCGTCGGCGAACGGGCCGCCGACGAAGCGCTGATCGCGCTGCGCCTGGTCATCGCCGGGCAGCGGCCCGACGACGACGCGGTGCGCCGGCTGCGCGGCCTGGCTGCGCTCGTCCGCCGGCCGGACCCTGCCGCGCAAGCCCAGGCGTTCGCGAACGCCGCCGGCACGCTAAGCGATTTGAGCGAACTGCGCGCGGACCCGCTGGCGCTGGCCGCGGCGGCGCGCGCGGCGTACGCTGCGACGTTTTGAGCGCCGCATGCGTTAGCATTCCGCTATGCTTGCGCGCTCCGTTTGTGCGGCAGTCCTTCTCAGTTTGCTCTTCTTGGCCCCCGCAGTTGCCGGGCCGAAAGATACGCCCGCGCCCACCGCGGCGCCGTCGGCGACCGCCGAACATGCCCGGGACGGCGGCATCATCGCGGGTAAGCTGACCAATGTCGATTTCCAGCGTAATTTCATCGTGGTGAACAAAACGGAGATCGCCGTAATGCCCTCGACGCAGATCCAAGCCAACAATCCCGGCTATCACGCCTTCACCGACCTCAAACCGGGCATGGTCGTGGAGGTCTATACAAGTCAAATTTCAGGCAAGTTCATCGCCCAGATCATCACCCTCCGTTAACGCCGATGGCGGCTGAGCTCGCCGCCCTCGCACGCAGCATTTTCTGCGTCGGGTTTTCCGGTACGACGGCGGCGGCGATGCCGCTTGCGGCGCTGCACGCGTTTGCGCCCGGCGGCGTCATCCTCTTCGCGCGCAATGTCGGCACGGCGAGCGAACTGCGGGCGGCGATCGCTGCGCTGCGCGCGTGCGGCGACATCGCGCCGCTGATCGCGATCGATCAAGAAGGCGGCCGCGTCGCGCGGATCACCGATCCCGCGCTGGTGGCGCAATTACCCGCCGCGATGGCGCTGGCCGCAGCGGGCGACGCTGCGAGCTGCGAGCGCGCGGGGACGCTGCTCGGCCGCGATCTCGCGCGGCTGGGTGTCAGCGTCGACTTCGCGCCGTGCGCCGATCTTGCGCTCGACGCCCGTAATACGGTGATCGGCACGCGCAGTTTCGGCGACGCTCCGCGCGCCGTCGCGGCGCGCTGCGCGGCGTTTGCGCGCGGACTCGAAGCCGGCGGCGTTGCCGCGGCGCTCAAGCATTTTCCCGGTCACGGCGCGACCGCGGTGGATTCGCATTTGGCGCTGCCGCGCGTGAACGTCGATGCGGCGACGCTGCGCGCCCGCGATCTGGTTCCGTTTGCGGCGGCGATCGCGAGCGGCGCGGCGTCGATCGTAATGAGCGCGCATATCGTGATCGAAGCGTTCGATGCGGCGGAGCCGGCGACGTTGTCGCCGCGGATACTGAGCGGCCTGCTGCGCGACGAACTCGGGTTTGACGGGGCGATCGCGACGGATTGTTTGGAGATGGACGCCATCGCCGCGACGGTTGGAACGACGGCCGGCGCGGTGCGCGCGCTCGCCGCCGGCGCCGATCTGTTGCTGGTCAGCCATCACCTCGAGCGCGCGTCGGCTGCAGCCGAGGCGATCGCGGCGGCGATCGAACGCGGCGAACTCCCGCCGGCACGGCTGCAGTCGGCGGCCGCCCGCGTGCGGCGTTTGCGCGAGCGTTATGCCGAACCGGCGCCGTCAGCAGACGTACTCGACGCGCAGCTGCCGCTGGACGCTGCGCGCCGCGCCGTGACCGTCGTGCGCGGCGACGTCCGGCTGCAAGCCGGCAAACCGGTGAGCGTGATCTCGTTCGAAGGAACGATCGCCGACGGTGCTGCGGGCTCGCGCTCGGCCACGCCGTCGTTGAGCGCGGCGCTGCGTGCGCGGCGCTGGAAGAGCGAGCTCATGCGCGTCGCGCTCGAGCCCGATGCCGGTGACATCGACGTGTTGCTCGCGCATTTGCCGACATTGGGCGACCGCAACTTCGTGCTCGTCATCCGGCGCGCGCATCTCTACGCGGCGCAGCGGGCCGCGATCGAACGCATCCTCGCCTGCGTGCCGGCTGCGATCGTCGTCTCCGCGCGCGAGCCGTACGACGCCGCGCTGTTTGCCGGCGCGCATAACGTCGCGTGCATCTACGGTGACGAACCACTCTCGCTCGAAGGCTGCGCCGACGTGTTGTCGGCCCGCGTTCCCGCCGCCGGGCAGCTGCCGGTGTCGCTCGATCGCAACGTCGCCGTTCGCTGAAGTCGACGCGCTCGTTCGCGCGGGGCTCGGCGTGCAGTACAGTGCGGCGGTCGTGCGCATCGATGCGGGCGGCAAACCGCGGTTCGTGCGCGCGTACGGGTCGCTTCGTTCCGAGCCCGACGCGCCGCCGGTCTTTGCGGACACGCGCTTCGACGTGGCCTCGCTGACGAAGATCTTCGTGTCGACCGTCGCGCTGGGACTCGTCGGCGCCGGCCGGCTCGACCTCGATGCGCCGCTCACCGGTCCCATCACGGAATGGCGCGAAACGCCGCACGCGCCGATCACGCTGCGCATGCTGCTCGCGCACGTCGCGGGCTTGCGCTCGGGTGCGGACTATCGCACGCTCTTCGACTGCAACGTCGAGATGTTCGCGCTGCGCGAACCGCTCGTTGGCGTGCCCGGTGCCGGCGTGGTCTACAGCGACCTCGGGTTCATCGCACTGGGCGTCGTGCTCGCGCGCTGCTCGGGCACGAGCCTCGCGCATCTCGTCGAGTCCACGCTGCAGGCGTACGGCGCGCGCCGGACGAGCTATGCGGTGCCGTCCGCCGAGCGGCGGCGGGTTGCCGCGACCGAACGCGAGCGCTGGCGCGGTTTGGTGCAGGGCGCGGTTCACGATGAAAAAGCGTTCTTGATGAACGGTGTTGCCGGCCACGCCGGCTTGTTCGCCGATGTCGCCGACGTCGCGCGCGCCGGCGAATGGTATCTGGCCGCGCTGCGCGGGCGCCCGTCGCCGCTTCCGCCGGCGTTGGCGCGCGCCGCCGTGAGCGAGGCTGCGTTCGATCCCGTGCTGCGGCGCGGTTTGGGGTGGGCGCTGCGGACGACCGACGAGAACTCGTGCGGCGTGCGCATCTCCCGCAGCGCCTTCGGCCATACCGGATTCACCGGAACGTCGCTCTGGCTCGATCCCGAGCGCGATGCGGGCGTCGTGCTGCTGACCAACGCCGTGCATTACGGCCGCGCCGATCTGCGCGCGCGCCGCGCCGCGGTTTGCGATGCCGCGATCGCCGAACTCGACCGCGCATGATCGTCGCCGGCGTGCTGTCGGGAACCTCGCTGGACGGCATCGACGTGGCCGTCGTCGACATCGGTCCAGCGCACCTGAAGGTGCTGGCGTTTGCAACGCGCCGCTTCGCGCCCGAACTGCGCGCGAGGATCCTCGCCGCTTATCCGCCCGCGACGCTCGACGCGCTCGCGTTCTCGGCGTTGCACGCCGACGTCGGCACGGCATTCGGCGCGGCGCTGCGGGACGTGGCGAACGACTTCCCGGTGGCGCTCGCCGGCAGTCACGGCTTGACGCTCGCCCACGACGGCGCGGCGCGGCGCACGCTGCAGATCGGCGACCCGTTTCGGATACGCGAGCAGATCGGAGCGACGGTCGCGTTCGACTTTCGCGCCGCCGATTGCGCGGCCGGCGGACACGGCGCGCCGCTCGTGCCCTATCTCGATCACCGCCTGTTCGCCGATCCGTATGCCGATCGGGTCGCGCTCAACCTTGGCGGCATCGCGAACATCTGCGTGCTGCGCGCCGGCGCGGGGCTCGACAGCGCGGTCGCCTTCGACAGCGGGCCGGCGAACTTACCGATCGACACCTACGTCGCGCTGCGCGGGCTGGGCGACGGACGCTGCGATCCCGGCGGCGCGCTCGCACTGAGCGGCACGGTCGACCGCGCGTTGCTCGCACGCTGGCTGGCCGATCCGTATTTCGCCGCGCCGCCGCCGAAGTCGGCCGGACGCGAAGCCTTCGGCGCGCCGTTCATCGCCGCGCACCGGACCGAACTCGACGCGTTGCCGGCCGCAGATGCCGTCGCGACGCTGACGGCGCTGTGCGTGCAGACCGTGGCCGGCGCCGTCCGGCGCTTTGCGCCGGCCACCGCCACGCTCGTCGTTAGCGGCGGCGGCGTGCATAACGCCGCGCTGCTCACCGGGCTGCGGGCGGCGCTTCCGGGAATGGAGGTCGCGACGAGCGCCGCGTTTGGACTGGATCCCGACGCGAAAGAAGCGGTGCTGTTCGCGCTGCTGGCCTACGAGCTGGTGCGCGGACGTCCGACCAACGTGCCGAAGGTAACCGGTGCGCGCGGCCCGCGCCTGCTCGGCGCGCTCGCGCCCGACGGATTGGCGGAGCTGGCGGCGGCGATTCGCCGCGAGGAGGAATGATGATCGCAATCGGGATCGATGCCGGCGGAACCGCGACGGTCGCGGCCGTTTCCCGCAACGGCACCGCGGTGGGCGAGGCGAGCGGGCCGGCCGCCAACGCGACGACGGCCGGCGTCGCGGCGTCGGCGGCGACGATCGTCGCGACGATGCGCGCGGCGCTGGGCATCGACGAGCCGGACAGCGTGCACGCCGGTGTCGCGGGCGCCGGCCGGCCGGAGGTCGCGCGCGAACTGAAAGCCGCCATCGCGCGGGCGTTTCCCGCTGCCCGGGTCGTTGTGAGCGACGACGCGTCGATCGCGCTGCGCGGCGCGATCGCATCGGGACCGGGCGTCATCCTCATCGCCGGTACCGGTTCGGTCGCCTATGCCGAACACGCGGACGGAAGCGTGCTCGTCGGCGGCCACGGCCATCTGCTGGGCGATGAGGGATCGGCGTTCGCGGTCGGCATGGCGGCGGTCCGTTTGTACTCGCGCGTGCTCGACGGCCGGGCGGCGCCGGATGAGACCAGCGATCTGGTGGCGCGGGCGTTGCGCGCGCCCGACCGCGCAGCGCTGCACACGGCGATCTACGATCGCCAGCTCGATCCGGCGGCGATCGCGGCGCTGGCGCCCAGCATCGTCGCCTTTGCCGGAAAAGGGAATCGGACGTCGACCAAGATCGTGCAGGACGCGGCGCGCGATTTGGGTGACCTCATCAATGCGGCGCTGCGCCTCGCCAAGCTCACCGGAGCGTCACCGCCGATCGCGCTTGCCGGCGGTTTGCTGCGGGAAAACAGCCTGCTGACGTTTTTGCTCGAGACCCGCATCACCGGCGATTTCACCGGTTCGGAGATCGTTCGCGGCGGATTCGAACCGGTGCGCGGCGCGCTGCGCTTAGCTGAAGCTGCCGGCGCTCCGGCGTGAACGGTCCGCTGCCGGCGACGGAAGCGGCCGATCCGCAGACGGCGGCGATCGACGAACTCCCCAGCGTGGATTTGGCGCGTCTGCTCGTCGACGGCCAGCGCACCGCGGTTGATGCCGCCGCTGCCGCAGCGCCTGACCTGGCGCGCGCGATCGATGCCGTCGCGGCGGCGCTGGGATCGGGACGGCGGGTCTTCGTACTGGGCGCGGGGACGAGCGGCCGGCTTGCCGTGCTCGATGCGGCCGAATTGCCGCCGACGTTCGGTGTCGATCCGGGCTTGGTGCAAGCGCGAATCGCCGGTGGCGACGCTGCGCTGCGCACGGCGGTCGAAGGCGCGGAAGACGACGCTGCGGCCGGTGCGGCCGCGATTGCCGACGCCGGCGCCGGCGACGTCGTCATCGGGGTGTCGGCGTCGGGCGGCGCGCCGTTCGTGTGCGCAGCGCTCGAGGGGGCGCGAGGGCGCGGGGCGCTGACGATCGCGATCGTCAACGCGGCCGGCTCGCCGCTTGCGAACGGAGCGCAGATCGGGATCGTGCTTGCCACCGGCCCCGAACCCATCGCCGGTTCGACCCGCATGAAAGCCGGAACCGCGCAGAAGATCGCGCTCAACGCGATTTCGACCGGCGCGATGATTCGGCTCGGAAAAACGTACGGCAACCGGATGATCGACGTGGTCGCAACCAACGCCAAACTGCGCGAGCGCGCGTTGCGCCTGGTGCGCGAGTTGTGCGGACCCGCCGATGCTGCGGAGCTTTTGCAGGCTGCCGGCGGCCGGGTCAAAACCGCGGTAGCAATGGCGCATTTGCGGTGCGACCGCGCGTCCGCCGACGCCGCACTGGGCGCCGCGCACGGACGGCTTGCCGCGGTTATCGGCGCGCCGCGAACAAGCCCGCCGTCAGCGTGAAGCCGCGCGCCGAGGCAAACGCCAGCAGGCCGGGATCGCCTGCCGCCGCGAGTTCGAACCGCGTCACGTCGAGCGCCGCGAGGCGTGTTCCGAGCGCGGCGAGCAGTGCGGTCGCGACGCCGCTGCGCCGCGCCGCGGGGACGACGTACAAGTCGCGCACCACCGCCACGAGGCCGCCGGCGTCCGTCGAAATCGTATATCCTACCGATGCGCAGCCGACGGCCGCATCTTCGCGATACGCGAGCCAAACGAATCCGTAATCTTCGCGTTCCACGAACAGCTTGAGCGCATCGCTCAAGCGATGCTCGTCGCCGCGGAACGTTTGCATGAGACGCAGCGCGTCGAAGCGCTCCGGTCCGCCCATGGCGCGGCACTCGATCTGATCGTTCGTCATCCGGCGGCGGTCTTCGCGGCAGACGGAAAGTTTACCGGTCCTTCGACCGGCGTCTATCGCGCGATCAGAACCGGGCCGGCGTGCCTGCGTTTCGACTTGTACATCGCCTCGTCGGCGCGGGCGACGATCGTATCGGCATCGAGCGCACTTTTCGTCCAGGCGACACCGATGCTGGCGCTGGGAACGATCGCGATGGCGCCCAGCGTCGCCGGTTCCGCCAGCGCGGCCGCGATGCGCTGCGCCAGCGCGAGCGCGAGCTCCGGCGTGTCGAGGTTCGGACATACCACCAAGAACTCGTCGCCGCCCAAACGTCCGACGATGTCGTCGCCGCGCACGCAATGCATCAGCCGCTGTCCCGTGAGCTGAAGCAAGGTATCGCCGGCGGCGTGGCCGTGGCGGTCATTGATCTGCTTGAAGCGATCGAGGTCGACGAAAACGACCGCCAAGCCGCCGCCCGCGCGCGGTGAATGCATGGCGCGTTCGAGTATTTCCAGGATCGAGGCGCGGTTGTGGCAATGGGTGAGATCGTCGTGATGCGCCCGCCGCTCGAGTTCTTCGCGCAGGCGCGAACGTTCGGTGACATCGGTAACGGAAACGATCGCTCCGGTCGCGGCGCCGTCGGGCGGCCCCAGCCCGCGCAGCGTTATGCTGCACCGGCGCGGCCCGCCGGGATGGTCGATCGTCAACTCGAGGTCGGGCGGTTCGCCGCCGCCGAGTATCTCGCTCAGTGCGGCATCGATGCGCCCGCGATCGGGCGCAGCGACGCGCAGGAAGGCATCGTCGAGTGTCGCGGCATCGGTTTGCCCGAGAATGCGCAGCAGACGTTCGTTGCGATAAACGATCCGTCGCCCCGCGTCGATCTGGATGATTCCGAGCGGCAACGATTCGGTCACCCGGCGCAGCAGTTTTTCGCTCGCGCGCAACGCTTCGACGGCCGCCATGCGCTCGGAAACATCGACCATTTCGCTGACCACGCAAGCGCGGGCGGGATCGGCGAGCAGATTCGCATGCGTCACCTCAAACCAGATGTACTGCCCGTCACGGTCCCGATAGCGCGTCAGCGAGCGCGGGCCGTTGCCCGGCCGCGTCAGGGTTTCCAGCCAACTCGAAACAGCGGCCCGCCGATCGTCGGGATGCGTGAGATCCAGCGTCCGTTTGCCGATCAAGTCGTCCGCGGTCCAGCCCAAGATCTCCGTCACGGTTGGACTCAGCGCGCGAACCGCCGAGAATTGATCGCGTTCCAGCGTGCAAACTTTGGCGCGCAGAACGGGCCGTTGTGCCGTCGGGCCGCCGATCGATGCCGGTAAGCCGGACAGGATGCCGAGGTACACGCCGTAGCGATGCCGCGCATCCACGAGGTGCAGCGTCACGTTCTGTTCGGGGTGCTCGAGCGGATGGACCGAAACTTGCGCGATGCGCCGCTCGCGCACGCGGTCCCACGCCGCGACCACGAACGGAAGGTCGGCGGGGATACACAACTCGAGGGCCGAGACGACGCCCTTGGCGCGCTGCCACGGCGCGATCGGAACTTCGGCCGGCACCGGCACGCACAGGCCGGTTTCGCGATAGGCCAGCACGATCGGCGCTGGGTCGGCGCTCAGCAGCGTCGCCAGAAACGCATCGAGCGAGCCGTCGTCGAGCGTATCCAGCTCGCACGCCGGCCCGGTCGTGTCGGACCGCTGCTTGGGCACCATGCCGCAATACTACCGCAAAACGAGACCGCCGGCGGCGCAAGCACGTCGCAGAGCGCCGATTCGAGCGGGCCGCGATCGGCGCGCACGACGTTCGCGAATTGTTCGTCAAGCGTCGCACGGTCGTCCGTCGCGAGGATCTCGAGCACGAGTTCGTTGCGGTAGGCGATGTTGCGCGCCGGCGATTTGGATGACGCCCAATTGCAGCGCTTCAGTCAGCCGGCGCAGCAGCTGTTCGCCCGCGCGCAGCTTTTCGTCCGCATCCATGCGCTCGGACACATCGATCATCTCGCTGCGAACGAGATGCTGCGCGGGATCGTTGAGCACATTGCTGTGCGTGATCTCGAACCAGATGTATTGGCCGTCCCGGTGGCGATAGCGCGTGATCGCCCGTTGGCTCAACCCGGGGTCGCTGCGCATCTCCATCCAGTTGGCGATCGCCAGGGCTTGTTCGGATCTGCACCAGCGTCGGCCCGACCGCCAGCACGACCGAAACTCCGTCGATGGTGCAGACGCGCGGCCGGAACAGTTCAGGGGTGGCTTGAAATTTTTGGCCCGAGCGCGGCGGCGTGAGCGTGCTCGCGCTGCTCCTCGCGCTCACCTTCGTCGTCGTCCCGCTCGACGACCGGCCCGTGACCCTGCAGTTGCCGCGGATGCTCGGCGCGATCGCCGGGGTGACGGTCGCGACCCCGCCGCGGAGCCTGCTCGGACAATACCTGCGCTTCGGCGATCCGGATGCGATCGCGCGTTGGCTGCGCGACGACGCGCCGGCGGACGCCGCGGCCTATGTCGTCTCGACCGATATGCTCGCCTACGGCGGCCTGATCGCCTCACGCACCCCCGCCACGCCCAAAGTCGTGGCGATTACGCGCCTGCGAACGCTGGCGGCATTCCGGCTGACCCATCCGGCGGTCCCGTTCACGGCGTTCGGCACGGTGATGCGGCTGGCGCCCACCGGCGTCCCCGACGCCGGTGAAGGCGCCGGCTTCTTTGCCGCGGGATCGGTTTGGCCGCAGCTCCAGGCCTACGCGAATCTTCCCGATCCGCCGCAATCGGCGGCCGACGTCGCGACCGCGGAGCGGATCCGCGCGGCGGTCGGGCCCGTCCTCGATGCCTATCTGGCCGCCCGCTCGCGCGACCGCGATATCGACCTGTTCGCGTTGCAGCTCGTCGCCGAAGGCGCCTTCGACCAGCTCATCCTGGGCCAGGACGATGCTGGTCCGGTCGGCCTGCACTTGCGCGATCTCGCCGCCCTGCGCGATTATCTGCAGCGCTGGGGGCTGCAGGGCCGGGCCGCGATCGAGCCGGGCGCCGATGAGCTGGCCATGGCCCTAGTCGGATCCGCGCTCGCGCACCAGGCCGCATTCGTTCCGCGCATTCGCGTCGTGTATTCGCAACCCGGCGGCGGGTCGACCCAGGATCCGTTGGAATTCGCGCCGATCGACGCGACGGTCGACGCACTCATCCGCACGTCGGGAGGGCGGCGGGACGACGACGCACCGGACGGCGATATCGATCTCTTCGTGCGCGTGCCCGGAACGCTGCCGGCGCAAGAAACCGCGTTCGTCGACGCAATCGCCGGCGATACCCAAAGCGGCCGGCTCGCGGCGGTCGCCGATCTGACGTTTTTAGCGCAGGGCGACTATGGCGAGCAGCGCGCGCTGGTCGAAGATCTGCTGCAGCGGCGGATCGCCGGATCGATCGCGGCGTTCGCTTCCTGGAACACGACCGCGAACACGCTGGGGACCGCCATCCCCGAGGCCATCGCGGTCGCCGCCGGCAAGCGCATGGGAACCTACGACGTGCGCGCGCACGCCGCGTTCATGCTCGACCGCTACACCGACGATTACGCGTTTCACGATTTCACCCGGCCCGCGCTCAACGCGTGGCTGACGGATCGCGGCATCGGCGATCACACGTATTTGCTGCCGGTCATCGCCGAACAAACGAGCTGGCGCAATCGCGCCCACCTCTGGCCGCGCGGCCTCGCTCTGCTGGCTGCGATTTATCCGAGCTATACCGACGGCGGCTTCACCATCACCCTCCCCTGGGACCGCACCTTCGAGACCGAACTCGACGTCCGCCTCAACCTCGCCGAGTAGCGGCAGATGACAGCGGTATCCAAATTGCGGCTCGGCCCGCAGGGCCGAACGCGAGGAATTCGTCGAGAATTTGAGTTTTGAGAATGGCAGGAGCCTGATCCGAGACGAATTCTCTATGGTTCAGCGAGGGCGTCGGAACTGTCGTTGGCGCCGACCGAGCCGTATTGCGGCATCGCCGGCAGCAGTTTGAGTTCCTCGAACGAGATGGTGACGTTGGGCAGGCTGGTTTCATCGAAATCCAGCGGCGCCTCGGCGGTCTCTTTCGTGATGTAATCCGCTCCGCCGATGCGGGTGAATTCGATGAGCCACGGGACCGTCTCGTAGGGGTCCTTGTTGAAATTCGCCGAGACGAGGATGCGTTTGGTCACGAACGTGCTCGCGTCGATCCACATTTGACGCAACCGCAGCCGGCCTGGATCGTGCGTGGGCTCGAGCCCCAAGTGATAGACTTTCCCGCCGTCGAGCGTATCGAGGAGCTTGACAACGTAGTCATGCGTCACGGCGCCGGCCGTCCCGATGATGGGCAGGTTGGGCGGAAACTGAATGTCCTTGCCCGAGCTGACGATGACGGTTTTTTGCGGCAGCAGCGAGATGCCGAACGAGTAGTTCACGCTCAGGGCCATCGGTCCGATTCGGTCCGCATTTTGCTCCTGGGCGGCTTGCGCGCCGCCCTGACCGTTGATGCTGCCCAGACGCACGTTGATGCCGTGGGGAATACTCGGGTTGGCGATCTCTTCGCGGCTGAACGTGCGCGCGAAGACGATGTCGCGGCGCAGATCGGCGATCGCGTCGTAGTGCCGGACGACATTCGTGTCCCCGTTGCGAAACCGGCTTACGATCGTATACGTCGCGTAGCGCGAATAGGCGATGAACGACCAAGCCTTGCGCGCCGAGCGAAAGATCTGGTCGGGATCAGGCGCCGCTTGCGCCTGCACGCCGGCCGGCAGCGACGCACACAGCCACGCCAGCATGCACGCCGCGATGCCGGCCGGCGCAGCCAGGCGGCGCGTCAGCCTCACGAGCGTTGGCAAAGCTCGATGAGTACACCGCCGGTCGATTTGGGGTGCAGAAATGCGATGGTGTTGCCGTGAGCGCCCTTGCGCGGCACTTCGTCGATCAAGCGCACTCCCGCCGACCGCAGGCGCGCGAGTTCGGCCGCAATGTCGTCGACCCGGTACGCGGTGTGATGCAGTTTCGTCGCTGCGCTGCCGCGAAACGCGGCGATCGGCGAGGCTTCGTCGAGCGGCCGCAAGAGTTCGATGATCGAGTCGCCGCTGCGCAGCCCGACCGCCTCGATGCCTTGATCGACGACCGTTTCGCGGTAGACGAAGCTGAAGCCGAGCGTTTGGGTGTACAGCGCGATGGTCGCTTCGAGATCGGACACGACGATTGCGATATGATCGATCGGTGCGTCGATCATGCGATGCGCTCGCGAGCGACATGCGTGCCGAAGACCGTGCGCAGCACGTTGCAAATTTCGCCGAGGGTTGCCCCGGCGTCGACGGCATTGACGAAAATGGGCATCAGATTGGCACTCCCTTCCGCGGCGCCGCGGACGTCGGTCAAACGTGCTTCGACGGCACCGGGGTCGCGCGCGGCGCGGAAGCCCTGCAGCCGCTTCACTTGATCGCGTTCGACCGCGGCGGCGACGCGCTGGATCGGCATCGCGCGGCCGTTTTCGGGTTGGGCGAATTTGTTGACGTCGGCGCGAATGCCGGGCGTGAACGGGAAGCCGCCGGGCGGACAGGGCCGCTGCCCGTTTTGTCCGGGCGGCTCGTAAAAGGGCTGGAGCGGAACTCCGCTCGCGTTTACCTCGCGTGCCACATCGTGCTGCTTCTTGGACCCGGCTCCGGCGCCTTCGCCGGCGGCAGCGCGGCGCGCTTACTTTTGTCGCTTCGCGGCCAGGGACGAGATGGGTGCCCTCGGCTTCGCCACCCTAACGTGGTGCGGGATCGGAGCCGCGCGCGCGGTCGCTGAAGTCCTTCGCGGCATCGATATCACCCGCGGCGAGAAACGCCCGGGCCGCGCGAGTGTACCCCGCCACCACGTCGGCGTGGGGGCTTGCCGACTCGGCGAATTTCGTATAGGTTGCGGCGGCGTCGCGCCGGAGTTCGATCGCGCGCCGAATGACGCCGGCGGCATCGAGCTTTTGCGACGCCAATTCGGTCGACTGCGCTGCGTTCCACAGGTCGCCGTCGGCGCGCGCCCGATCCGCGGTCGCCAGCAAGTCATCGACCTCAGCTCGCAGAACGGCGCCCTCTTTCGTCCGCTTATCGGCATAGTTCGGCGCGGCGGCGCTGCGCCGCGAGCCCTGCAAGACCAAGCCGGCCAAGGCTTCGAGCAACGTCATTTGACCGGCCCGGGGCGGGTCGACAGGTTCGAGATTCCGTGCTGCGTCTTTTCCCAATAAAACGGCTTGGTGAAAAGTTGACCCAACGCTTTGTAGGCGGCGATCGAATGCAGAATCCAATAGAATGGATTGAGCAGCGCGAAGGGCAGCAGACGGTAGTTCTTGCGCACGAAGACTGCCAGCATGTTCAGGTAGATGCCGAGCAGATTTCCGATGATGAGGTTGAGCAGGGTGACGACGAGCAGCCAGTCGGGCAGCGGGTTCTCGAACTTCCCTTGAAAGACGAGCCAGAACACGGAGAGCGCCCACAGCGGCGGCGTGGCGAGAAACGTCATGACCGTTCCGCCCACGAACAGGTTGAACGCCAGAAAATTCTTGACTCCGATCGTTCGAACGAGGGCGACCGGATGCCGGATGAAGACAAGGTACGATTGCATGTAGCCCTTGCACCAGCGCGAGCGCTGCCGGATCCAATTCCCCAGGTTCGTGTTGGCTTCTTCGAACGTCGTCGAGTTGATGAAGCCGACTTTCATGCCTTCGGCCGTCGCCCGTAAGCCCAGGTCGCAGTCCTCGGTGGTGTTGAACGGATCCCAGCCGCCCAGCCGGCGCAGTTTGGCGACGTCGAAGTGGTTCGACGTTCCGCCCAGCGGAATCGGCAGCCGCAGCCGGTCCAGTCCCGGAACGAGATAGTCGAACCAATACGAGTACTCCAGGCAGAACATGCGCGTCAAGAAGTTCTCGTTCGCGTTGAAATAGTTGAGCGCGGCTTGGAAACAAACGTATTCCGGGCCGTTCTTCTTGAACGCCACGATCGACATCTTGAGCTGATTGGGCTCGGGGATATCCTCGGCGTCGTAGATGACGAGATATTCGCCGCGGGCGAAATACAAGCCGACGTTGCAGGCCTTGGGCTTCGTCTTCGGCTGGCAATCGGGGACGACCATCAATCGCCAATTCGAGGGCGGATGCGCTTTCATCGCTGCTTTGAGGGTGTCCGGGTCGTTCTCCTCGAGCAGCAGGATGATGTCGAGCTTGTGTTGCGGATAGTCGATGTTCTTTATGCCGTCGATGAGCTGATGCACGACCTCGGGCTCCTTGAAGACCGGGACGAGCACGGTGTAGATCGGGAGGTCCGAATCGCGCAGGGCGGAGATTTCTTCGGGTTTGATGGGCTGCGAGATCTCGTTGCGCGCGCCCGCGATACTGAGCACCACCTTCATGCTGATGCTCAGCACAAAGCTGATCTGCAAGAAGATCATCAGGGAGACGAATGCCGTTACCGGTTCGAACGCGGCCCAGGCGATGGCACTCAGCACGATGCCGCCCAAGAGCCAGACCTGTGCGTGCGTGAAAACCTTGCGCGCGCTTTGTTCGGGATTGCGCTTGAAGAGTTTGTACACGGCGTCGTGCGAGAGCCGCGTGCGGTACGTTCGCGCCGTCATCCGGGTGATGTCGAGATCGGTGACGAGCAGCTCGGCGACGAGCCGGCACTCGAATCGGCTGCGGCAAAAGGCGAGCGTGGCGGCATTTCCCGGCTGGGACGTCGCAATGGCCAAAACGCCGTCTTCGAGCGAAAACGGCAGGAATTGATACTGGATGAGTTCGTCGTAGCTGACCCGGAACAAGAGGTCGATGTCGGCGTGGCAGCGCAGCCGCTCGGGGTCGGTCACGAACGGCAAACCGGTCACTTCCGAGATCGTGGAATAGAGTTGGAGGCGGTTCAGCCGGCCCATCGAGGCGATGATCCAGCCGATATCGCCGCCGGTTTCCGCCCGAATCTTTTGCGCTGCGGCAATGTCGGCTTCGGTGATGAAGCCTTTTTCGAGCAGACGTTCGGTCAGCGGATCAACGACTCCAGAGACCGACATTGAACGTCTTCCCCAGACCGTAGTTGCGTCCGCCGAGCACGCTCAGTTCGGAGACGTAAACGCTGACGCCCTTGTGAAGATGCAGAAGAAGACCGCTCTCGGCTTCTTGATCGTTGTAGCGCAGCGAGATGGTCGGATTGCTCGAGACGTTGAGGTTCGCCGCACCCAACGACTGCGTGAAGTCGAAACGCTCCAGCAATGTGATGCTCGGCGAAATGGGGTAGCCCAGTGTCGCCGCGCCGCGCAGCCGGGTCGCCGGTGCGCCGCTGTAGCCGCGCGCGCCCACCGTCGCGTCGAGCCAGCCGTAATGTGAGAACGCATGGAAGGTCAGCGTCTCACGCGCGCCGAGTTCGGCGCCGGCGGCACCGTAGGTGATCGCCGGGTCGGCGCTCGCTCCGCCGCCCGGGACCACCGCGATGGCGTCGAGCGAAAGGCGGGAGGTCGCCGTATGGCGCAGGCTGTGTTGAAAGCCCAACTCGACCTCGCCCAGACCGGCGGCCGATGCCGCACCGCAAGCGAGCCGATCGTACGGAACGTTCAGCGTCGCGGCATCCGCGCCGTGGTCGAGGGGCTGCTCGACGTACAATGCCGTTTCGTCCTTATCGAACACGCACGGCGAATTGAAAACCTGGCCGGTGTTGTCGGTGTACGCCGGGCTTTGCAGCACCGATGACCGCAATTGAACGAAGGTCGAACCATACGCGGGATCGGCCAGCGCAACGGCCGGAGCGCCGAAAGGAATCAATGCCAGAAAAGCGGCCAGTGCCTTATGTGTCATTGCTGTAAAGCTTTGTTTCCCGTAAGTTCCCGCGAGGTGTACTGCATTGCAGCAATCGTTGCGAGCGCAAGCAGCGCGCACATGACGATGTAGATGACGTGCCACGCTAAAGGTATCGTCAGAACGGGCAACGGCTGTAAGTCGGGAGATAGGGAATTGCGCGTAAAGACCAGTGTATTATTCGCGTTAAGGGTGAGATGGTAACCGGGCAATACGCCTTTGGCGGCGTTTGGATAGCGCTGCAGGACGCGGTCATCGCCGCCCGTCGACACGACGACATGGTCGGCGAAGCGTTCGGGCTCGTTCAAGGCGCGAGCGAAGCCTTTTGAATACGGCAAGACAAACCGCGCGGCGTCGCCGTCGAGCGCTACGACGCCGTAGGATTGCGCATCGTCCATAAGAACGTTTTGGGCTCCCGCGAGGGCCGCATGGACCGCGGCGGCTTGCGACGTGGTGGAAACGGGTGCCGTAGCGATCAGCGAACCATAGAAGCTGCCCGCGTCGGCGCGATCCGTCGAGAGGAAGAGCCACGAGCCGGCGACGCTGATCAGCAGCGCCGCATGGATGAGGATCGAGGGCTTCCGCGGGGCTGCAAACGCGATCGCGGTGCCCAGCGGGATCAACCAGATGGTCATCGAGCCGGCCGCCGTCTGCGTCGTGCACCACCAGGCCCACGTCAGTGAAGCCAGGAGCATGAAGTTGGCAGCGACCTGCGTGCGCCGGTCGAGCAGCCGCAACGCATAGGGCGCGCACCACACCGGGGCCAGCATGAGCGCGAGCGCAACGATCGCTTGCATGGAGAAAACGTGCGGCACCGGCAGCTCCGCTGCGCGAACGTGAAAGAACGACAGCGGCCCGCGTGCGAAGGCGAACGGATCGCCGATGAAAATCCAATTCACGTACGTCCAGCCCAGGGCCATGAGAAAACTTGGAACGATGAGCGTGATGAGCACGGCGACGAACTTATCGCGCGAGGTGCGTCCGGCCGTCCAAACGAGGGTCGGCACGAAGACGATGGCCAGCGCGATGATGCGAAAGTCGATGAAAAACGTCAGCCCGACGAAGGTTCCGGCAGCGAATAAGTCCGGCGAGTAATTCCGCTCGAAGAAGCGCAAGAGCGCGAACGCGGCCAGCGCGGCGAGTTCGCAGGCGATGAGCGCACCGGAGTCTTCGATGGCGGTATAGAGGATGACGCCCGAGGCCAGAAAGCTCACTTGCGTCAGCCGGCGCGCGATGAGCGTCGGAATGTGGCGTTCGGTCCAAAGGATGAACATCCCATCGACGATCGCCCCGAGCGCCGCTTGTCCGACGATCGGATTGTGAAACGGTGCCATGAATGCCAATGCTAACGGCGGATAGACGAAGGCGGCGCCGATGATGCGCGACGGGGCGCCGCTATTGGCAATTGCCATTTTTTCTGCCAAAAATAATAGCGGCGTGGAGATGAAGCCGGCATGCCACAGCCACGTTCCGAGCGCGTAGTACACAAGGAACGCGATCGCGAGGACGAGCGCCAACCCGATCGCGCGAGTAATGACGCGATGCTCTGATCTCGCTAGGCTGATCGTCTGTTCCATGAACCTTGGTCCTGCGAAGAACGCGAAGAGTAGTGGTGAGCAATGACGGGCAGTCATGACGTGGGAAGAAAAACAGCGTCTGCCCGC
>JBEKHC010000069.1:0-27251 GCA_050012475.1 Candidatus Velthaea sp. | reverse complement strand
AACCGAAATGCTGCCCGAAGGTATTGCCGGCGGATTCTTGATCCAGACCGGCCAGGGCGTCCGTGGCTGCGTGAGCCGCGCCCCAATCCGACATCACCCAACCGGGATAGGCCCAATCACCTTTGAGCACGGTATCGAGCAGATAACTATTCGAGCACGAGTAGACGGAGTTCACTTCGTTGTACGCGCACATGACCGCACCCGGGCTGCCGGTTTGAACGGCGATTTGAAAGGCCAGCAGATCAGAATTGCGCGCCGCGCTGGCGGTGATGTCGGAGCTGAGCACCGTTCGACCCGTCTCCTGGTCGTTGAACGCGTCGTGTTTGATCGTCGAGATGACATGGGCAGATTGCGTTCCCAGAATCTCATTGCCCACGATGATGCCGGCGAGCAGCGGGTCTTCGCCTGCGTACTCAAAGTTGCGCCCGTTCCGCGGCTCGCGCGCCAGGTTCACGCCGCCGGCAAGTTCGACGTTGAAACCTTCGTCGTGCGCTTCGGTGCCGAGCATCGCTCCGCCGTTGTATGCCAACTGCGGGTTCCAGGTTGCGGCCGTCGCCAGTCCGGAAGGCAAGGCCGTCGAATATCCGCCCGTCCCGCGAATCGGCAAACCCGTTATCGTGTTGGTGTGATCGGTAACGCCGAGGCCGGCATCCGATTCCTGCAGCGCCGGCACGGCTAAGCGCGGAACGCCGGGAACGTAGCCCGCCGAACCGAGCGCGCCGGCCGGCTTGGGAACGGTGGTCGTGGGAAAGCCGTAGTCGCCTTCGACGAGCGAGAGCGCTTCAGTCACGGTGAGTTGATTGACGATCGCGGCGGCTCGCTGATCGGGCGTCGTCGGCGACCCCGTTGGCGACGGAGTGGGCGTCGGGCCGCTGCCCGAGGTGCGCACTTCGATTCCGTTGACGATCGGATTGTTCGTAACGGGCGCAAAGACGATCGCGATTTGGCCCGAGCCGTTGGCGGTGGCGCTGAACGTCTCGACCACTGCCTTGAATTCGCTTCCAGCCGTCTGGTAGACGTCGAAGTTCGTCAGCACCGGCGTACCGTTGATGCTCACGTTGAACACCCGCGCGGCGGTCGCTTTGAAGTAGAGTTCGGCGAAGTGCAGCAGGACGTTGTAGGTCTTGCCGGCCGTCAGATTGGGCAGCGTATACGTGAATGAACCGGTGCGTTGGGTTTGATAGACCGCCGCCGGCGCCGCATTGGTCACGCCGCTCGTCGAAACGGCAGTCGATGTCGTATAGGTCCAGCTGCCGTTCGCGCTATAGTCCGTGTCGGCGGCAAACGTTCCCACAGCGGGACCGCCGGCGTCGATCGCCAGCACATCGGACCCCGTGGGGACTGCCGTCGGCGTCGTCGTGGGTGTTGCCGTCGGCGCCGTCGTTGGTTTTATCGTGGGCGTTGGCGTCGGCCCGGTTGTGGGCGTGGGTGTCGGGCTCGGGCCGCTGCCCGAGGTTTGCACTTCGATTCCGTTGACGATGGGATTATCCGTCACCGCCGTAAAGACGAGCGCAATTTGGCCCGAAGCATTGGCCGTGGCGCTGAACGTTTCGACGACCGCCTTGAACGCGCTGCCGGCGGTCTTGTACACGTCGAAGTTGGTCAGCACCGGCGTGCCGTTCATGCTCACGTTGAACACGCGCGCGCCGGCCGCCTTGAAATAAATTTCGGCGAAGTGCAACACCACACTGTAGGTCTTGCTCGCGGTCAGACCGGGCAGCGTATAGGTGATCGAACCCGTGCGCTGTGATTGGTAAACCGCGGCCGGCGCCGCATTCGTCACGCCGCTCGTCGAAACCGACGTCGTCGTCGTGTAGGTCCACGTATTTTTCGTACTGTAGTCTTCGTCTGCTGCAAAATTGCCCGTGGCCGGACCACCCGCGTTGATCGCCAGCACGTCGGTGGCTGCCGCGGCGATGGAGGCCCGCGCAGTCGAGCGCCGCGTGCCTGCCACCGAAGCCTTTGAGAGCGCCATTGGAACCAGCACGCTTTGCACGGCCGGCGGCTGCGGAGCGACGTGCGCGGCCGGGTACTGCTGCGCGAACGCGCTCAGGGCGCCGGTGCGCAGCGCTTCGAGTTGCGTCTCAAACGCCGTGGACAAGCGGCTCAGCCAACCGGTCGCGCTCAACGACCCGGTCACCGAACTGGCAACAAACAGGCCGCCGCCCGCGCTGCGCCAAGCGCCGAGTTCCGCGCGCGTCGCCGCGACAACGCCTTGCGCGCTCGTGAATGTCACCGCACCGCCTGACGCGATGAGCTGCAGGCGCGTGCCCGAGAGCAGCGAGCGCGTGTACGCGATTGCCGCGGGCGATGCGTCGCTTGCATCGACGGCGAACGCGTCGGCCCCGTGCAGGGCGGCGGTTCTCGCTAAAATCGTTCGATCGATGGTTTCGGCCGGTGAGCGTGACAGCTTCACCGCGCCGCCCACCACGCGCACCACGCGTCCGGCATCGGCGCCGAAGGCCTGTTGTACGAGCGCAAACACCTGCGCCGAACGCGTCGCGTACCAGGCTACTGCAGCCGCCTGCGGATCGGTTGCCAATCCGAATGCGCGCCCGGCCGTGACCGCGTAGCGGTTCGGCGCGGTCCCGGGCTGCCAGGATCCTTGGGCGTACTCGAACATCGGATGCAGACGCGTATCCAGCCGGGCGTGCACCAGCGCCGCCAACTGCGTCACGTAAAGATTTGTCGCGCCGGCCGGGATCACGAACCAGGGATCGTCGCCAGTCGCGTTCGCCAGCGCGATCTGATAATCCCAAGCCACGCCGCTCGCGCCCGCCTGGGTAAAAGCGTTAACGCTCGGACGCATCGGCCACGTCAGCGGTACCATTGATGTATCAGCGTGCGACCAATGAACGAATCGAACGACGTTGAACGCCGCGACCCGCGCGAGAAAAGCCGACGTAAACGGCACGCTCTGGTACACCGCAGCGTAACCCGGCAGAATCAAGCGGACGTTGCGAACGTAGTCGCGGGCATCGGTCGCCAAGAGGCGGAGATGGATTCCAAAGCCCGGCTGCGCCGTAACGCGCACCACGGCGCGCCCAGCCGCTGCCTCGGTCACGCTGCCCGAGTGCGGATCCACGTCGATTGTCCCGCGGCCGTCGTAGAGCAGCGTGTAGTCGCCCGAGGGGTAAGTCGCAAACGGATAGACCACGCTTCGTGCGACTTGTCCGGGCGCCAATTGCGTGACGTTGCCCGCTGCATCGAGCGCAAGTGCACGATCGCTCGACCACGGCGACGCTTGCTTCATCGCATCGGTAAACACTGCGCTCGCACTCTGCGCCAGATCGTCGACGTTGATCCCGAGCGGCGTTCCCGCGCTGGCACCGTACGTTGTACGCACGGTAATCAGCCCTTGCGGCAGCGCGCTTCCGTTCGTGCTTGCGCCGACGCCGACGCTCGCACTCATCAGCGCAACGATCCACAAGCGGACGAGCCAGCTCCTCAGCCGTCGGAAGAACAGAAGGTGACGAGCACGATCAATTGGACGCAAAGCGATAAGCCCTCGCGAAAGCGCATCGGCAACAGCCGAAGCGTTCTCGAAGCAAATGAATACCGATCGGAACGCGTTGATACTGAAGCAATGTTACGCTACAGCGTCATGAGAGCGCGCCGACCAACGAGAAACAAGATTCTAAACTTGAAGGCGACCCGGGCTACTACCGGGGCCATCACATCATGTATGGTAGCGCGGAAGTCCCAGTTCAGCCGAGGACTAAGGTCACCGCTCGACGATTCTTTGGACTCTTCGGCGCGAAAGCTCACGCTTATCAAGCAGTCCGCGTTCCCCCGGCCGAACGTGCGGCAATGCATGCAGCATGCCTGAGCCCTCAGCGTGTTTCAATTGCGTTCGAGCGTACGGCAACAGCGGCAGCCGCGCGCAGATGGGTTCAACAGACGTTTCAACATCTAGCGATCCCCTTGGAGAAAGCTTTTAACCCGCAATCATCCAGATGACATTGCAACATTGCTGCAGCACATGCGCGAATTTGTTAAAGAGAGAAGTGATTCACGCCGATGAGTCGAGGCCGTTGTTCGCTGCAATCATGCACAGAATTGCGGTCTTGCGATCGCCGCCCATGGCAACGGCATGAACCCCCGCCATACGATGAGCAGCAGCGACAACGACGAGACATTTGCGCCCTGATGACCGTGCAAGTAGGTCTTTCCCCCAGCGTCCGAGCGCTGCGTCCCCGCATCCAGGCAAAATCGACCCTCCGGCTTGCCAAGCCGGCCGAAAACGACCGGAGTCGCGCGGCGCCCGCTCGAAAAGGACAACCATGTGGGGAATCCCAGCCAAACGGTGCGGGAAATGCGCGCCTTTGCCCTGACGGGCCCTGGCGCTGCGCCGGCCATGATCGACGTGCCGGAGCCGACGGTCGCCGACGGCATCGTCGTGCGGGTGACGTACGCCGGAGCGAATCCGGTCGATTACAAGAAACTCGATCGGTTGGGCCCAACCGCGAGTTATCCGGTCATCGTTGGCCAGGACTTCGCGGGCGTTGTTACCGCTGTGCCGGCTGATGAAAAGGACTTCCGCCCGGGGGACCGCATCTTCGGAACGGCCGCCCAACGTGGGGCGTATGCAGAAATGACCGCCGTGCGTCCGGATTCATACGGTGAACCGATCGCGCGCGTTCCAGACGGGTTGAGCCTGCGCACGGCGGCCGGTCTGCCCACGTCCGCGTTAGCCGCGCTCGGCTGCGTCGATGCGCTGCTGGTCAAGACCGGTACACGGCTCCTGATCCTCGGTGCAGCCGGTGCTGTCGGTGGTTTCGCGCTCCAAATGGCGCACTCGCGGGGCGCCCACGTCATCGGTACCGTGCGCGGCACCGGGGCTGACGATGCGCGCTCGCTCGGCGCGACGGAGGTCTACGACTCGACGGACGAAGACCCGCGCGCAACAATCCATCAGGCGCACCCCGAAGGGTTCGATGCGATTTTGGATCTGGTCTCGGGGAAGGCGGACTTTGCTCGCGACATCGACTTGCTGTCGGCGGGGGGGCGAGTCGCGTCCACGATCGGTGCCGCAGACATTCCCGCCTTCGCGGCGCGCGGGATGCATGCCGTCAACTTCGTGGTGGCTGACGCGCCCGAGTCATCGCGTTCCGGCCTGGAGCGGGTCGCGGTGCTGGCCCTCGATAACGTCATCGACGTGCGGATCGGCGAAGAATTCGCTTTCGATGAGGCTGCGACGATGTTTCACGATTTGCGGGCCGGCACTCTACGGGGCAAAGCGCTCCTCGACGTAGCCCGTGGGAGGTGAGGCGTTCGGAGGGCCGGGCATGCGGCCCGGCTGGACGCACAGTAACAAATCCGGCGTCGGGACGGCGTATTCTACGTCTAGCCGGCTGTGGTTTACGACGTGGAAAGGCATCGTCACCGAGGTATCCTACCCGACGATCGACCGGCCACAACTTCGCGACGTGCAATACCTAATCACTGACGGCAAGAGCTTCTTTCACGAAGAGAAACGGCACCTCGCCTTCGACATCGAACGGATCTCGGAGGAAACACTTGGATACCGCTGCACGAACACCGACCCTGCGGAGCGGTACGCGATCGTCAAGGACGTCATCGCGGATCCGCACCTCGCGTGCCTGCTGCAGCGTACGCGCATCACGGCTCCCGACGCCGCGTTCCTCGATGCGTTGCGCGTGTACGCGCTTTGCGCGCCGCATCTGGAGATTGGCGGCTACGGCAACACCGGGTACGTCAAAGTCGTCAACGGCAGACGGGTGCTGATGGCGAGAAAAGGACAGACATGGATGGCCATGGGAGCCACCGTTCCGTTCGCGCGAACATCCTGCGGTTTCGTCGGCACAAGCGATGGTTGGACCGACCTTGAGGACAACTTCGAGATGGACTGGGAGTTCGACACGGCGAGCGACGGCAATGTCGCGCTGACCGGCGAAGTCGACCTCAGCACAACCAAGGAGTTCACGCTCGGAGTCGCCTTCGGCCTCACCGAACATAATGCGATCGCGACGCTGGTGCAGTCGTTGTCTCTGCCATTCGCCGATCAGCTCGCGACCTACAAGGCGCAATGGGGAAAGACATCGGCCGGCATTGTGGAGCTGGGGTCGCATTCGTACGACGGCGGCAACCTCTACCGAGGCAGCTGCGGTATCCTGTTGGCCCACGAGGACAAGGCTTACCCGGGGGCGCTGATCGCATCGCTCACCGTCCCGTGGGGAGAAGTCAAGGGCGACGACGACACCGGCGGATATCATCTCGTCTGGACGCGAGACATGGTGAGCAGCGTGTTGGCGCTCGTCGCCGCCGGCGACGTGCACACGGCACTTCGCGCCCTCATCTTTCTCGCCGTGTCGCAGCACGATGACGGCGGATTCGCGCAGAACTTTTGGGTGAACGGCGACGCGTACTGGAACGGGACGCAACTCGACGAGGTCGCCTTCCCGGTCATGCTCGCATTTCGACTGCACCGCTTGGGCGCGCTCGCCGGCTTCGACCCGTTCGAGATGGTCCGCCGAAGCGTCGGGTTTCTCATCCGCAACGGTCCGGTCACGCAAGAGGAGCGCTGGGAAGAGGCCTCGGGGTATTCACCGTCCACGCTCGCGGCGAACATCGTCGCGTTGACGTGCGCTGCGGCGTTCTGCCGCGATCGGGGCGATTCGGCTACGGCCGGCTTCATCCAGGATCAAGCCGACTACTTGGAAGGCCACATCGAGGAGTGGACGGTCACAACCACCGGCACGCTCGGCGAGGGCCCCTACTACATGCGCATCCTTCCGGAGCGCGTTGGCGACGAGCGTCCCGCCGAGGATAAGGAATCGCGCTTTCTGCGCATAGCGAATCGCGCTCCGGGTGAGGCGGATGCGTTTCCTGCGCGCGACGTGGTCGACGGCGGTTTCCTCGAGCTTGTCCGCCACGGTATCCGCGCACCGGACGATCCTGTCGTCCTCAACACGCTGAAGGTCATCGACGCGGTGCTGAAAGTCGAGACGCCTGCCGGACCGGTATGGCACCGCTACAATCACGACGGCTACGGTCAGCAACGCGACGGCGGGCCGTTCACCTCCTACGGCGTCGGCCGGGTGTGGCCGTTGCTCACCGGCGAGCGCGGTCACTACGAGGTGGCCGCCGGCCGCAGTCCGGAGGCGTACCTCCGGACGATGGAAGGGCTGGCGTCGACGGCCTGCCTTCTCTGCGAGCAGGTTTGGGACGAAGCCGATATTCCCAAGGCGTATATGCGCCTCGGCGAACCTACCGGCTCGGCCATGCCGCTCGCGTGGGCGCACGCGGAGTATGTGAAGCTGTTGCGCTCGGCTGCGGATCGAAACGTCTTCGACCGGGTTCCTGAGGTTGCCCAACGCTATCTGTCCGGTGCCGGCCCGAAGAAGAAGATGGAAGTCTGGAAGTTCAATCGTCGCGTGCGCTTCATGCGTCCCGGCGAAATGCTGCGCGTCATCTGCGAGGGACGCTTTCGACTGCGGTGGACTTCGGATGGTTGGGCGTCGGCGCACGATTCGGTGTCGCAAGCCAACCCGCTCAACATCGACTTCGTCGATTTGACCGAGCTGGCGACGACGTCTGGGATGATCGTCGAGTTCACGTTCTTCTGGATCGACGCAAACCGTTGGGAAGGGCGGAACTTCGTCATCGCCGTTCGCTAATCGCGACCCCAAAAAGAGGGACTCTAAACTCGCTCGGTGCGCGTCCCGGTCGCCACTACGAACGTCGCGTCTTAGGGCGCACCGGTGAGCCGATCGAGGTTCGTGATTAGTCGACCGAGCAGAGCGACGAGTTGCGCGATCTCCTCGTCGGTAAACCCAGCAACCGCATCGCGATTGCCTCGGAACAAGGTCGCAATGGCCGCCGGCAGGCGCGTTAGCGCTAACTCCGTCAGGGCGATACGACTGCTGCGTCCATCGTCAGGGTCGGGCGTGCGTTGGATAAGTCCGTCCCGCTCCATGCGTGTGAGCATCTGCGCCATGGGCGGCTGCTGAATCTGCGCGAAGCGCGCCAGATCACGTTGCGTGTCAGCCCGACCGGTTTGGAGAGCAACCAGAACCGGCAGATGGCCAACCCCGAAGCCCAGGGGCTTGAGGCGAGCCTCGCTCAGGCGCGCGAATCCCCGCGCCGCGAGACTGATCAGGTGTCCCGGGGTCGAGAGCACATCCGCGCCTGTATCGCGCTCTAGCATTTTCCGCGCGCCCATGTTATATACGTGCATATGTAATGGCCGTCGATTCCACGGCAAGGCGCGTAATCCCCTACTGTATCGTACCCCGGCACTTTCGTTATGAGGAGCAAGCCTATGGCTGACGATATCGCAATTCTTCGCTCCATGTATGCCCGTTTTAACGCACGCGACATCGAGGGTGTCCTCGGTGCACTCACCGATGATGTCGCCTGGGCCAATGGCATGGAGGGCGGCCACGTCCACGGCCGCGAGGGCGTCCGTGAATACTGGACGCGTCAGTGGGCCGTCGTCAGCCCGCATGTCGAGCCCGTAAGCTTTGAACGGGCTGCCGATGGATCAATCGTCGTCCAGGTTCGTCAGTCCGTACGCGACCTGCAGGGCAGACCGTTGCAAGATCAAACGCACGGGCTCAAAGACAAAACGGTCGGGCATGTCTTCTCTCTGCAACATGGTAAGGTCATCCGCTTCGACATCCGCGAAGTTTATTGATCAGCCAGCTGTTCCCGACGTGCTTGTGCACGCCGGTGCAGCCGATACGGGGGGTGCACTAGCTGTGGAAGAAACGGGATGCAATCAACGGCCAAAGGCGTTGACCAATAAACATCCCCGTCAATCCGATGAGACCGAGGAACGGCGGCGCCGGCGACGGCAACTTCACCAGGCTAAAGATAACACCGACGGCAAGACCAGTTCCAAAGGCGAGCAGTACTGCACTCAACGAAACGGTCTCGTTGCTCATTGCGGCCTCACATCGGTCGCCCAGCCATGCGTCGCGCTATGCGGAAGGCTCTGATTCGTCACCGCAAATCTCCTTGGCTTTCGCGAGCTGTGTGCGGCCAGGAAGGGCTTGGGGTTGAGCACGGGGATGCGGATCCGTTTGGCCTGGCGAAGCTTCGAAGAACCGACTTCCGCTCTGGCAGACATCGCGCGAATACTCGAGGTGTTCGCCCCATTCGATCGTGATATCTTTTGCGATCAGGCGAGGCCGGCGCGGTGCAAGCATATAAACGGGCAGCCTTGCGAACGGCCACCCACCTTCCGGACGCAGGCAGGTAAGCGCGCTGCACGAGCTCGGGGTTAGCGCGCCATTTATCGGCGTAGCCGTCCGGTCTTTGTCGTTGGCCAGAGTTGACAAACCGTGCATACCGTGCTTCTGCTGCTGCACGTTCGATGGCGAGGCGGCCAAGATCACCCGCGTCTTCGATCAAGTCGTGGTTCGCGGCGCGATTGGCCCCGTTCGCCGTCACCGGGTTGTCTTCAAAACGTTCTTCGGAGCAGTACTCATCGAGGGAGAACGCGACGACTCTTGCAATCTTTTCCGGATCGTTCGCTCGCGGCATGAAGATCGCGAGCAGCGGGCACGGTTTCACCGGCTGCGGCGCTGCGTGCTCGAAAATGAACAACGCGGTGGCCCGAGGACCGCGAACCCCATGCTTGCTCGTTTGATCGGTGTCAGATCGGAATGACAAACGGCGAACCAATCCCAATAGACAGATGAATTTCAGCGGTTTTGAGCGTACCGATCGTCGGTAAAATGCTGCTACATGCCGCCGTCGAGCAGGTGAGATTCACGATTCCGTTCGGTCCCCTCCCGCTCGGATTCAAACTCTCAATTTCGATCTGTGACCACAGGTTCTTCGTAAATCGATAGTTGATGCCGTACTCTGCCGTAAACGAATACTCCGGCGCACGATCGGACGGCAGGTAAACGGTATAGCGCGAAGGTTGAAAAAAGAACGAAGTTTTCTTATTTGCAAAATATTCGAAATAAGCGATGAGGACCTCTTGCGGGTGATTCGTTTCATTCAGCCCGTTCGTACGAACCAGCCACTTGGTCTGACCGGTGAGCAAAACCAAACAGTGCGGGTTGTACTTTGTAGTGTGCCGTTGGGCGTTGTTGTTGCCATCGGGCGCGGAGCACGAGCTTCGACGCAAGACGTCGTGTCGGGCGCACATTCTATCGGCGACCGGCTATGATAGGCTGGGGGCAATGAAATGGAGATCGCGGATGCCGCTCCGGAGTGCACACCTTGCCTTGTCGTTCGCCGCCGCGTTGGCACCGACGGCGTCATGGGCTCAAACAACACCACCGCCCATCTACGCGTACGCGTTCACACCGACGGAAACCCGGAGCTCTCCGAGGATCAGCAAAGTCGAGCTCAATTCCGATCATCTGCAGGCGGGCGGTCCGATCGCGATTCGGGTCACGACGACGCCCGACGTGATTCGAGTCGTCACCGGCAATGGCCGCAGAAGCGGCGTCCTCACGAAGACCGGACCCGGCATCTTCAGCAGTGAAGCGACCTTGCCGCGAGTCGGTGGACTTGCCACTGTGCGCATCGCCCTTCACTTCGTCGCGACCAGCGCCAGCGGTCAATCGTTCTCAGTCGACGTACCCGTGCACTATCGCTGAACGCCGGCGTCCGGTGATGGCGCGAGCGGCGCCTAGTTCCGTGCGAGGCGCCGGATCGGCTCTTCGGTGCTCACGTTGATCACCGTGAAGCGGTTGGGTGAAGCCGCGGGCATCCACGGCCCCCCGATGCATGATTGGCAATCCTCGACAACCATAATACGTCTCCTCGCATCGCGGCTTAAAACCGTTGCATGCGGGCTTCGCTCGAGCGGCCTGCCTTGACGCGGTCGAGCAAGGCCCAACACGCCCCTGGGACTGGGAACGCACCGGTGGTTCGCCATCTGGCGCTCGACACGAATGTATGTCTGCGCTTCGTGTTACGCGCACAATCGCGACATTCGACAACGGATCGGTTGTGACCGGAACACGACGGAAGGCGCGATGTTCCGTACGCGGCGCACGGTGACATATCGTTGAGCCGCACGTATCGTGAGAATCAGGAAAAGACGAGTCACTCGGGGAGCGCGCGATACTCCACGATCGTGTACGATCCGCAAAACGACGTCATCTCTTCGCCGAATGGATCCGAGGCGTTTCGGTGTCCGTGCCGCCGAATGATACCTCCGCGGAGGTACTGGCAGCGACAAGTTCGAGTCAGTACTCTTCCCGGGGACGGTGCAGCAGGTTGCTGCAACACCAGCTGACCCGACAATTCTCGTGTAGAGATACCGCCCCGTCGTCACGTGGTGTGAAGCCCTAACGTATTTCAAGCTACGGTTCGAGCACAACGCTCCCGAGGACGACGTGCGCCACGACATCGCGTTCGCGAATCAAGGTTCGAAGTGCAAGATCTTCGCTGCAGGCCAAGGAGAGAACCATGAACAGCACGCGCCCCACCACCCAACTCGATGCCGTGATCATCGGCGCGGGAATCGCCGGCCTGTACCAGCTCTATCGGTTACGCGATACACTCAAAGTGAAGACCGTAGAAGCCGGCGACAGCGTCGGCGGCACTTGGTACTGGAACCGTTATCCCGGCGCGCGCGTCGATTCGCCATCGCACATCTATCAGTACTGGTTCTCCAAGGAACTGAACGACGAGTGGAGCTGGAGCGAACGCTTTCCGGCCCAGCCCGAAACCGAGCGCTACTTGAACTTCGTGGCCGATCGCTTCGATCTGCGCAAGGACATCGAGTTCAAGACGAGCGTGACGGCTGCCAGCTACGACGAAGCGGCGAAGCGATGGTCGATCAGCACTGACAAAGGCGAAACCTTTGAGGCGCGGTACCTCATCAGTTGTGTCGGGATGCTGTCAGCACCGCTGATGGTGCAGTTCGCCGGACAAGGCGAGTTCAAGGGCCGGATTTTCCACACCGCGCGTTGGCCCAGTGACGTCGATTGCCGGGGCAAGCGCGTTGGTGTGATTGGGACCGCCGCGACCGGCATCCAAGTCATCCAGACCATTGCCAGTCAGGTGGATCAGCTTACCGTGTTCCAGCGCGGCCCGGAGTACGCGATCCCGATGAGGAATCCCAAGCTGTCTGACGCGGATCGTGCGTCCTACCGGAAGCGCTTCAACGAGTTGCGCCATCGCGTGATGAGAACGTTCGCCGGCTTCGACTCCGACTTCATGTACGGTCGGTGGGCCGATCTGTCGCCCGAGGAGCGACGAACGGATCTCGAAGAGATGTGGGGAGAAGGCTCGCTGAGCTTTTGGGTCGGCTTGTTCCCCGAATTGTTTTTCGATCCGCAGGTCAACGAAGAGATCTCCGCCTTCGTGCGCGACAAGATTCGTGCGCGCATCAAAAATCCGAAGGTGGCCGAAAAACTTATTCCCACCACCTACGGCTTCGGCACGAAGCGGGTGCCGCTGGAAACGAACTACTTCGAGGCGTTCAACCGCGATAACGTCGAGCTGGTTGACGTGAACGAGACGCCGATCGAGTGCCTGACGGAACGCGGCCTTCGGACCGCCGATGGCAAGCTGCGCGAGATCGACATCTTGGTCCTCGCCACCGGCTTCGACGCCGGCACCGGCGCGCTGACCCGCATCGACATCCGCGGGCGCGGAGGGCGCTCGCTAAAGGAAGAGTGGAGTAAGGAAATCCGCACCACGCTCGGCCTGCAAATTCACGGTTATCCGAACCTGTTCACTACCGGCGCTCCGCTCGCACCGGCGGCAGCGCTGTGCAACATGACCACCTGCCTGCAGCATCAGGTCGACTGGATCACCGGCTGCATCGGCCACCTGCAGGCGCGCGGCCTGACGGAGATCGAGCCGAGCAGACAGACCCAAGACGACTGGGTCAAGTACCACGACGACATCGCCAACGCGACGCTCTTCGTAAAGACCAACTCGTGGTACGTCGGCTCCAACGTCGCCGGCAAGCAACGGCGAATGCTGTCGTTCGCCGGCGGGGTCGGAACCTATCACCAGAAATGCGAGGAGCTCACCATCAGGGGCTACCCCGGTTTTGTAATGAGCTGAACCACCATCTCACAACTCGGGATGCGTCCATGAGTAAACTCGACGGAGACGCAAGCGAAAGCTGGCGGTGATCCTCAAATGAACGCAACCCGTGCCGTGCCAACGCTCAGAGAAGGCGAGCGGAATTGCCTGCCCGCCCGCCTGCCCGTACGGCCTCAAGGGCGCGAAAGATCATGCCTGCAAGCTTCGTGGTGTGGTTCAACCATTTTCGCGACGATCGCGACGATCGCGACGTTCGCTCCGTCACCTGCGGCACACACCGCGATCGCCGGTCCGATCAGCCCTTGGCGCTGCCGGTGATCGATCCTCAAATAAACGCAGTCCGCGCGGTGTCCAACGTTCGGCGAAGGCGAGCGGAATAGGCGTGCCCGCCCGCCTGCCCGTACGGCCTCAACGGCACGAAAGATCATACCTGCAAGCTTCGGATGCGGTTCGACCGTTTTCGTGACGATCGCGACGCTCGCTCCGTCACGTGCGGCACGCGGCGCGATCGCCGGTCCGATCCGCTCTTGGCGGTTGCCATGGATACCCTCGAGGCTCGATGAGATACCGGAGTTGCTACGTGGTTAGCGTCGTCATGGCGCTCGGGCTCGGCGCGGCGGGTGCTTCTGTTATTGCGGCGGCTAGAGAAGCGCGCAGCGCTTTTTTGTCGAGCTTGCCGACGCTGGTCTTCGGCAGTTCTTCGACGAAAAACACCCGTTCGGGCACGGCATATCTCGACACCACGCCGAGTTCCGCTTGTCGCATGACCTGATCCCTGATGTCCGCCGCTTCCAGCGCGGCTCCGACGCGCGGAACGACTGCCGCCGCCGGCCGTTCGCCCCATTTCGGATCGGGCAAACCGATGACGGCAACCTCAGCGACGGCCGGATGCTGTCCAATAATACTCTCGACTTCGAGCGAGGAGACCCACTCCCCACCGGTTTTGATAACGTCTTTGATACGATCGGTAATTTGGAGGTATCCGTCGGAATCGATCGTGCCGACGTCTTGCGTGTGCAGGTACCCGCCTTCCCAGAGGACGCCGGTGGCTGCCGGGTTCTTGTAATAGACCTGCGTTAGCCACGGCGCGCGCGCGACGACTTCGCCCGAGGCAATACCGTCGTGGGCCACGTCGTTCATATCGAAGTCGACGATGCGCAGGTCGACGAGCGGGAAGGGCCGGCCGGCCTTCATGCGCGTCTTAATATCACGCTCCTTGTCCGGCATGGGTTGCGGCTCGGCCGTGGCGATTGCGAGCAGCGGGCATGTCTCCGACATGCCGTAGCCACTGAACACGTCGATGCCGCGTTCGAGCGCGGCTTCACACAGCGCCCGCGGAAGCGCCGAACCGCCGATGATCATGTGTAGGCCGGTTAAGTCGACGTCTTTGGAACTGGGTGCCGCAAGGATCATTTGCAAGATCGTGGGCACACAGTGCGTGAAGTTGACGCGCTCATCCCGGATCAACCCCAAAAGCACCTCGGGAAGATAGCGCCCAGGATACACTTGCTTGCACCCCGCGAGCGTCGCCGCATACGGAATTCCCCACGCGTGCACGTGGAACATTGGCGTGATCGGCATGTACACGCTTTCGCGCGAGAGCGGAAGCGTCACCAGCGCCGCAAGGGTATGCAGCACGAGCTGGCGGTGCGTGAACGTCACGCCTTTGGGCAAACCCGTCGTACCGGTCGTGTAGAACAACGTGGCCCGAGTATTTTCATCGAAATCGGCAAACACGTGGCCGGGATCACCCCATGCAATGAAGTCCTCGTACTCACCTTGTCCCGGCGGGCCCTCCGGGATCGGTCCGGCATCGCTGATCCAGACGATCTTTTCGATGGTTTTTAGGTCGTGGCGCATCGCCTCGAACATCGGCAAGAAATCGAGGTTGCAAATGAGCAGCGAGGCTTCCGCGTGGTTGAGGCAGTAAACGACCTGCTCCGTCGAGAGCCTGACGTTCACGGTCTGCAGGACAGCGCCCAACATCGGCACTGCGAAGTAACACTCCAGATAGCGATGACTATCCCAGTCCATCATCGCAACCGTGTCGCCTGCCTTTACCCCCAAGCGGGAAAGGGCGCTGCCGAGTCGGCCGATGCGCTCGCGAAGCGTCGGATAGTTGTACCGCCGGCTCTTGCCGTAAACGATTTCGTGCGGCGTGTTCTGCGCCAGTGGCGTGAGCAACAATTGCTTGAGCAGCAGCGGATACTCGTAAGCGGGCATGTTCGCCTCCTAGAACGTGTCGGGTTTTACTCGACGCATGACGAAAGGACGGGGACTCGAACGCGAAGGATCGAGGAAGTCGATCCACTTGTTCCTTGAAGTTTACTTGAAGGCCGACACGCCGCAGATATCTTTGCCCACGACGAGCATCTGCATGTGATCGGTCCCTTCGTAGGTGTACACCGCTTCCATGTCGGCGAAATGACGGCCGACGTGGTAGTCGAGGAGGATTCCGTTGCCGCCCAGCAGATCGCGTGCGTCGGCCACGACCTTCCGGGCCTTTTGGCAGTTCATGAGCTTCGCAAGCGAAGCCGCCCCTTGCGTGGCTTTGCGCTCATCCAAGAGCTGGCTGAGACGCAGGCAAAGCAGCTGCATAGCGGTGATTTCGCCCAACATGCGCACCAGCTTATCTTGGACGAGCTGAAAACAAACCAGCGGCTTTCCGAACTGTTTACGCTGCTTTGCATACGCAAGCGCGTATTCGTACGCGGCCATCGCGTGCCCGATCGCCTCCCACGCGACGCCGTATCGCGTTGCGGTAAGCACCTTGCCGGTGTCTTTGAAGGCATGCGCGCGCGCAAGCCGATTTTCGCGCGGCACGCGCACATCGTCGAGCGTGATCTCGGCTTGCCAGACCGCGCGCTTGGCGATCTTCCCTTCGATCACCGTAGCGCTGTAGCCCGGACTGCCCTTCTCGACCACGAAGCCGCCCACGTCTCCGCTTTCGTCGCGCGCCCACACGATGATGAGATCCGCGAACGATGCGTTTCCGATCCATTTCTTAGCGCCCCGCAGGACCCACGAATTACCGTCTCGGCGCGCGGACGTCTCGAGGGCGATCGAGTCTGAACCGTGCGTCGGTTCGGTGAGCGCGAAAGCGCCGATCTTCTCCATCCGGGCCATGGCTGGCAGCCAACGCTCCCGCTGTTCCTGCGAGCCTAGGATCGCAATCGAACCCATCGCCAAGCCGGAGTGGACGCCGTAAAACGTCGCGATGCTGGAGTCACCCCGGGCCAACTCTTGCGAAACGAGACCTGCGGCGACCAGCGACAAACCGGGACAGCCGTATCCGCGTATCGGGCCGCCCGTAAGCCCCAGCTCGCGGAATTTCGGGATAAGCTCGAACGGAAACTCCGCCCGATCCCAATACCTCGCCGCGATCGGAATGACTTCGCGGTCGACCCACTGCCGAACCCGGTCGCGTACGTCGCGTTCCTCGGCCTTGAGCAGATCGTCGATGAAATAGTAATCGGTCGGCGGCGTAGATGTCGGCAAGGAGAACTCTTTGAACTTCCCCGTGCCGTCCAGGTTGTTAGGCTGAGTGATCATGAGGCCTCCAATTGCGGCGGGCGATGTGCCGTTCGGCCCCCGTCGGCAGCGTGTTGCGTCGCTTCCCTACCCGCGCTCTCACCGCGCACGTCCGCCCGCAGGTAGACAGGAACGCAGCCGCAATCGGCGGGCACACGCGAGCGCTCGTTGCGAGAAACAGTTGACCGGGTGGAACCGTGACCAGAGGAAAAGGCGAAGTAAGGACGGCGACGCGGACACCAGAACCGTCGCCGTTTGCTCGACGTCGCCGGCGAGCCGCCCCGACCGCAGGACGGCCGGGTTCGCTCCGCTACTTTTGTTCAACGGTCTCGGCGCCAACCTCGGATATGACCGGCAGCACTAAGGACTATCGTCGTATCTCCGCCCAACAACAGCAACGAGCGATAGAGCTCCTTCCAAGGCGTGATGGGGCCGGTGATGCCTGCGATGACGTAAGCATCAAGGGCGAGACACCGAGTTCTTCGCCGACTCCCTCGAGAACGTTCACCACGCTCCTTTCCCCGCGCTGAGATAGCTATGGCTGCCAACGTACGTGCACGAGCTGCGGCACGCATCGGGCGCGAAGCACGAGCTTCGAGGAAACGGTCGTATCCGGCGCACATGAAACAGGCTTGCATCGCCAATTGCTCCCGTCTGTTTCGGCGTTCGCATTCTGCTCCGAGCGCAGGTTGCCGGCACAGCGGGTCTCGGTCCGCGGTGTTCAGGCGCCGAACGACCCGTCTGCGGCCTACGTCCGGACCTAGCCGCCCGTTGTCGTCTGTCCAGCAAGTCGTCGTCTGTCCAGCACGTGGAACAAGACTTCCAAGACGAACACCCGTCGATTCTAACGCGCGACCGCAGGTTGCTCGGACGAAATCATATTGGGTGAAGGGCCGTGCCTGCCGTCCGATCATTACGGAAACCGATCCGGGGCTTGGGCGGTTCGTCGTCGCTTCAGGGAGTTTTCCGAATCGCTTACGAAGCCGCAAATCCTAGGCACTTCTAGCCGACCCGACCCAAGGGGGGAAGCCATGAGCTTGGCGGACCTCGACAATCTGGCGGTCACCGACCGGGTAGCAGCAGTGGGAGCATGTTTGGGGCCGCGGCTCATCGAGATCGCGCTGGATATCCGCGAGCGCATCCAAGCGGCGGTCCCAGCCCTGCGCGGCGACGAACGGGTTACGAGTTTGCTTGAAGCAAGCGTTCGCGAAAACGTCGATGCGATCACGCATATACTGCGTCATGGAATGCGCCCCGAAGACGTGGATGCACCCAGTGCGGCACTCGAGTACGGTCGTCGACTGGCTCAGCGTGACGTTGCGATCGTTGCGCTCATTCGAGCTTATCGCGTCGGCCAAACCCGATTCTTGCATCGGTGCTTGGAAGAGGCAATGCAGCAAATGGGCGCCGATGAAGTTGAAGCGGACGCGACGCTCAAAATCGTCGAGCAGGTGTCGGAGTACATCGATCGGATCGTCGAACAAGTCGTTAGCGCTTACGAACTGGCACGAGAAGAGTGGCTGCAAAATCGCGGCGCAGTTGTCGCGGCTCGCGTAATGGCCCTGCTGAGCGAGCGCAACGTCGATATCGCCGCGGCCGAAGCGCGACTCGGGGGTTATCGTATCCGTCAGCAGCACTTGGGAGCCGTGATCTGGGCTGACGATCCGCTCACCGACGTAGCCCCGCTGACGGAATTGCGGCGGTTCACGGATTTGGTCGCCCACATCATAGGCTCGCGAGAACGCCCGCTCTTCGTGCCCTACGATGAGAAGACTGCTTGGATTTGGATTCCGCTTGGCGGCTCCGACGAACCGGCGCGCGGCGCCTTCGCACGGGCGCTTGCCGAAATGCCGTCGTCGGTAAACGCAGCATCCGGCGAACCGGGTCGGGCGCTCGAAGGATTTCGTCGAACGCATCAGCAGGCCGTTAGTGCACACGCGGTAGCCCTGACAGCGGGATCGCAGCGCCGGAGGCTAACGCCTTTTTCCGAGGTCGCACCGCTCGCGCTGATGAGTGCCGACTTGGAATCGACCCGCGCTTGGGTCGCCGAAACGCTCGGACCCCTTGCGCTCGACGATGAACGTCACGCGCTCTTCCGCGAAACGGCGCGGGTTTTTCTTGCGACCGGCGGCAGCTATACCGCAACGGCGGATCAACTGATCCTTCACCGTAACACGGCCCAATATCGAATCCGGAAAGCCGAAGAGCTCCGCGGGCGCCCCTTGCGGGAAGGACGGCTCGACGTCGAACTCGCGCTGCTCGCATGTCACTGGATGGGCCGGGCTGTCCTCCAACCGGCGCCCAAAGAACTCATGACGGCCTCGAGCGGCACGTAGACGCCTCGACGCGCGAAGCGCCGAACGCCGCTCGGCTTCGCTGACGGCGTCGAGTACGACGCGAGTGCGTCACTCAAGGAGCGAGAACAAAGCGAGCACGTGCGCCGCCGGCAACGCGTTCGTAGGCCTCCACCGCGCGGTTCAACGGCACGACTTCGTCGATGGGCGGCGCGGCGATCGCGCCAGACTCGAACGCCGGGAGCATCGCAGCAAGGCGCTGCGCGGACGCGCTCGCGTCGAACTTGCGACTGTCGGCACCGATGATGCGGCTTTCATTGTGGTAAAAATCCCGTAAGTCGAATTCAACGCGCGCACGACCGGTAGCGCTGATCGTCACGAGGCGTCCTTGCTGGGCCAGACTCTTGAGAGCGCGTTCGAATGTGACTCCGCCGACCGCATCGAAGACGACATTCGCGCCCGAGCCGCCTGTTGCTTGGCGCACGGCGTCGGTAAGGTTCGCGTCGCTTGGCACGAAGCGATCGATGGCGTGTTCGGCAGGTGAATCCGGCGCCGGCGCCTGCACGTCGACGCCGACGATCAGGGAGGCTCCCCGCCATCGCGCGAGTTGCGCGACCGCTGTGCCGACTCCGCCGCCCACACCGATGACCGCCACGACTTCACCCGGCTGCAGCACCGCGTATTCGATGAGTCCCTGCCAGGCCACCACTGACGTCACGCCAACGCTTGCGGCTTCTGCAGCGGTCAGATGGGCGGGTTTGGGAGTTAACGCGGATACGGGAACGACGAGCGACTCAGCGTGAGTGCCGTCGACGGTGAAACCGAGATCCCCACCCGTTCCGAAGACCTCGCGCCCCAGCCATTCGGCTGGCCCACCCTCGACGACGCCGGCGAAGTCACGACCCGGCGTCCGCGGCAGGCTGGTTCCTTCCATTGCGCCCGCGACATTCTTGACGTCGCTTGGATTGATCGAAGCGCCCGTTACGCGCACAACGGCGAATCCGATGCCCGCCACGGGATCGGCGACATCGGCTAGATGAAGGACGGATGGATCGCCGAACGCATCAAAGCGCAAAGCCCGCATCAACGGGCCCCTACCGGTGCGGTGCTACTCAACTTGACGCGACCGATTCTCGCCGGCGTTGCAGGGCGAGGTATACGGCACTCAGATCATAGGAGCCGAACTCTTCGGCGGCGTCGCCCCATACGGTCGCGATTTCATTCAGTATTGGTAATGCGGCGCTCGCCTTCCCGGCGGCAGACAAGGCGAGGCGCACATCTTTCTCAGCCCAACGCAACGGAAACTCGGGATAGGTGACCCCGTTGTCGATGATCTTGCGGAGCTTTTGCAGCGCCCACGGAGGAAACAATGGTCCGCCGGCCGCGAGTTCGGCGAAACTCGCCGGATCGACCGACAGTACGTCACATAGCGAAGCCACTTCGGCAACTCCCTCCATGAGAAGCCCCATCCAGGCATTGAACACCAGTTTCATGCGCGTGCCTTGGCCGGCCTCGCCGAGCCAGTGGACCTTCGTCGCGATTGCCTCGAAGAAGCGCTGTGTTTCGGCGCCCGCACGCTGGCGATCTCCGGACGCGAGGACGACGAGTTTGCCTTCTTCGGCCGGGCCGCGGCTGCCTGAAACCGGTGCGTCGACGAACACGATCTCGGGACGCGTTCGCGCGAGGAGAAGCGCGCGATCGATCCCTGCGACCCCGATCGTCGCCATCTGAACCCAACTTGCGCCGGCTTTCATCGCGGCGAGCGCCCCAAAGTCTTGCATGACGTTCATCACGGCATCGGCATCGGCGACCATGGTGACAACAACATCAGCGTCACGGACCGCGTCTGCCACATTCGCTGCGAAGGTCAGGTTGGCGCTGGTGAATGCCGCGCCGCGCTCCGGGTTCCGGTCCCACGCAACGGTGGCTATACCGCCACGAGCGGCATCGCGCGCGAGAGCCGCGCCCATGATGCCGAGTCCAAGCACAGCGATCATCCGCGGCTCTTTGGCTTGTTTCCGAACGCCACCTCTACTTCAAAATACATCTTAATTTGTTGCCACCGACAAGGCGCACGGCTTGTTGGGAGCCTATCGGGCAACGAACGCTCGAGTTCGAATCCTGCGAATACGATCCTGGGCCTCTTGCGCTCGGGTTTGGAGCGGACGGTTGGGGGAGGCCATCACCGGGCGGCCGTTCGCCGCCGTCGAGTCGCGGCCGGGATCGAGTTGGCAAAATGGACCAGCGATTCCAAAGTGCCCACCGACCCAAAACCAGCCACCGAATCCAAAGTGGCCTCCGATTCCGGCAGGTCGCGCAGCGCCTAAGTTGTCCCGGCCGTTCATCGTCGCGGAATGCGGCAAGGGCGGCGTCGTGCACGGTAGCTATCAATCGGTTATGGAGATGTACGGTGGCGAATCAATCGAAAGGGCGAGCTTCGAGAGTGGTGGAACAGGCGCGCGATTCTCGGGATACCGTCACAGTATTGGCTTGCATATTCACAACGCGTTAAATCAAGTTTCCAAAGTAGCTTACAATCTTGGACATACCGAACTTGCGATCCACCCGCGGGAGGTACGTCGCAAGTTCGAAAAGTCGCCCGGCTTACACTGTAAGATGAATTTCCGTTGCTGAATATCGGTTGGAACCGTCCTGCAGATTTGATATCAAACGCCCGGCACCACAACGCAAAGCCTATTCGATTTTCGGTTAAGTAATTCAAGACTATCTAATGGCTTCGGATTATAGCCCAAGAAGATTCGAACCCATCAACGGGCATTCTGGCCGGTCCCGTCGGCTACCGAGAAGTCCCGTCCTGTAAGGGGTTTTCGCGATTCTGCCTCCCCCCTGGTCCCGCTAAATCCCGGGAAAATCTAACGCGTCCGTTAGACGGCCGTTAGACGAGGGGCCGGCATGGCGTCGCGACCGACCGTGCTATCTGCCGGCAATCGGGAATAGCACCGGCAGCGCACCGCATGCCATCGCCACGGTCGAGGCTTTGTTGCACGACGGTGTGTCGATCGGAATAAATCGTGAGCCGGTCTGCGTAGCTGCGTAGCAACCCCTGCTCACCAATCATCGTCATATTGGAGTTCGTCGCATCGGCTCTTCTTGGTTTGCGATCGGGTCCGAAAGTGCCGCGAAGGATCGTCTCCGTCTGAGTTGGCATGCACAAAGTGGTGGCAACCAGCGCTTCTATGAGGCAATCGACGCGGGACGAGAGGAAAGTGCTACCTTCCCGTGCTCGTAAAGCTGGTCTGCCTCGCAGCCGCCCCGCTCTTAGAAATTTTGAGAGATAGCAGAATTCTATGCGACTGGTCGCCCGACGTCCGGAAGATCACGCCCATCGAAATCGAGCAACGGCTGACCGAGCGCGATCTGCCCTGGCTCATCTCTTGCTACGACCCAGATCCTGAGGAAAAAAGAGGACTTCAGCGGCACATACACCGTCTGTTTTAACAACCGCGGCAGCAACGAACGCGATGCCGCCGCAGTCGCAAGGTCCTCGACCCGCCGTTTTTAACGGCTTTGCAGCCGAGTGAAATCGGTCACACGCTTAACCGAATGCCACACAATTGACGATGCAGCCACTATTACAGGGGCGGATTGTTGCTGAAGTGCGACCTACGTCTGCGATCTGAGGCTGGTGCCCGATCGCCCCGCGGTATGAGCCGTTCTGCAAAGTGACGATGATCGCGGGCGGAGCGTCGAAGCTGGAATTGAATGTCCAGACGAAGTCTGTGTCGCTTTGTTGTACGACTGTCTGCACTTTTGCGACGATTCCCGGCGCCCCCGGGCCGATCGCAACCCAGTGCGTGATCCCCCCGAGGTTGCACGGGTTGATCGTTACGGAGTCCTGGCTCGCGGACACCACTTTTGGAATGGAGCCAAACGCACCCTGATACCAGGCGTTCTGCAGACTTAAAAACACACACGGAAGGCCGGTGAAACCGTTCAGCTTGACGGTGAACTCTTCGCCTGAATCCGTCGTTCCGTATTGGATTCGCTGATTGTTCGCTCCAGCGTTCGCGAACCCAACGGACGCACAGAAAAGGCTTGCGCCATGGTTGTTCGGCTGCACGACAGCTTTGAAGGAATCGACAAGGATGATATATGGAGGGTTTCCGAAAGAGTCGGTATACTGGGCTTGCCCAAGCGTTAGCATTAAGCTGGGAGCGCCTTGGTATCCGGTGTTGTATTCCCAAGTCATTTCCTGATCGGTTTCGAATGCTGCAACAGCGATAATCATCGTGTTTGCCCTTTCCCGTCTTGTGGATGCCGGTACGGTTTTTGCTCAAGAGTTCCCGAGTTCGCTTGAGTACGTATGCGGTCATGCGGGCGGCATTTTGGACTTGGCGCGAGAAGGTACATCGATCGAGCGAGCCGACGACGCCCGCGCTCAGCGGGGGCGGGAGTTCTTTGGGCGTCACCTTTATTGAGCCGGGCGTGGACGGGGCCGGCGCAGCTCGACGTCCTGCAGCCACTCCAAGGAGAAGAGGGGGCGTTCGATCTGCCCGATGTTCCGCAGCGCCACGGTCATCTCGTTCTGGCGGGATAGCTGCGGAGCTTTCGCGCCATGAGCCACGCGCTCATCGAGCCGTGCTTTTTTTAGCGTCACCAGGTACAGCGTTTTCGTTCCACTGGATGCGGATGCGCGCGGCGATGATGGTACCGCCCATGAGGACAGGACTCTTGTGGTCAGATAATTGCTGCGCGGCGCAGCATGAACCAAGCGTTAATCTGGGAATCTGGACGCGCGAGACGAAGCCGAACCCAACAGATGCATGATGGCGTAGACCTGGTCGGCGAAGCCGGAAGGACGCTGTAATGCTCTTAGATCCGCAGGTCGAAGTCGCGATGGAGCAGCCCGTGCGCACGTAGGTGGCGTCCCGCCTATGAAGATTGGTCATCTTGGGGTGAAAGGGCGCGAAATGCGGGACGTCAACGGAGCGAGGCAACGGGGGAGCGAATTACCCAAACGTATGAGGAAACCATGATGACGCCCTTTATCGGCGAAATCCGCGTGTTCGGGTTCAACTTTGCCCCGGTCTGGTGGCTTCCGTGCGATGGCCGTCTGCTCCCCATAAGTGAAAATCAAGAGCTTTTTTCACTGCTGGGCGCGACGTTTGGCGGCGACGGCACGACCAATTTCGCCGTGCCCGACTTGCGCGGCATGATCGCACCGTTTAAGCCGCTGACTTTCTGCATCGCAGCGCAGGGCGTTTACCCAGTGGCAGATCCCGCAGGCCCTGCTACGGCTGGATACGTGGGCGAAATCCGAATGTTCGGCTTCAACTTTGCTCCGTGGGGCTGGACCTCGTGCGATGGCCGGCTAGTTCGGATAGGCGAGGATCAAGGGCTCTTTGGTTTAATAGGTGCTGCTTTTGGCGGCAATGGCATGACCAATTTTGCACTCCCCGACTTGCGCAGCATGGTTGCGCCGTTTAAGCCGCTAACGTTCGGCATCGCAATGCACGGCGCTTGGCCACCACGGGAGACGCCAGAGTATCCCGATTCTGCTTCAGATGCGTTCATTGGCGAAGTCCGCATGTTCGGGTTCAACTATGCTCCGAGCGGCTGGGCCTTATGCGACGGCCGGCTACTCCCGATCATGCCCGCGGGCATGCGAATAAACAATCATGGCCTGTTTTCGCTGCTGGGCACGACGTTTGGCGGCGACGGCACGACCAATTTCGCAGTGCCCGACTTGCGCGGGGCGGTCGCACCATTTAAGAAGCTGACGCTCTCCATCGCAGCTGAATCAGGTGATCTTCCGCAGAGGCCTTCGGGTGCTTGAGCTGGGACTCTCTAGCCGCACGGCAGCACGGGATCCCGGCCGCCTGCTGTTTCGTTAGAGTACGAGCTTGTCGCGGCGGAGGTCGAGGGTTCGAGCACCTTCTGCGTCGCCATCCAAGCACAACACCACACAACAAGAAGCCCTGATACAATCGGGGTTTTGTTCTTTGTAGGTGCGTCCTGTTGCGATAGCTTGGGCCCCAAAACGGGCCCTAACGGCACCATTTTTGGGCCCAGAAACTCTCAGCGATTCCTGCCTCTTTTCGGATCGGGTCGGGCTTAAGTGGGCGAAAAATCGGCGCGCTGTCCGTGCTCATCGGGTTATCGGCATCGCTTTGCTGAGAACACGACTGGCTTTGTCGACATCCTGATAGAATAGCGCGCCGAGCTTGAAGCCAGCTTCTACGTCGACGGAAATGCGCTCACATTTCCCAACGCCAGCGAAAGCGGGGTCGCACTGGAGCCGTAGAATCATCGTATCGCATGAGCGAACGTGAACGAGACAACGTCGAAGAAGAACCCGCGCGAGATGATCTGGAGAACGCAATCATCGCCGCGGACGACACCGGTATGGTGAGCAATGAAGCCGACATAACCAACGCGGAGATTCGGGAGGCCATCCGCACACCCAATGGCGAGGATCGTACGGGCTGAAGCGCCGATGCGAGGCTGCTGGGGCAATTGATGAACGGCCGGAATCCGCGATACGCGAGCTGGAGTGAGGAGATTCCAGATCGACTCTGGGTTTGGAGTCTGAGCTTGCCTGGCCAGGCGTCAGCCGCGAACGCTGCAAAGGCTTGCGGCAGTTAACCACGTGAGGAGCGCCTCGCGCTACGACGAATCGCTTCCCTTCAGAAAGCGGTGTCGTTCGCATTCCAGGAGCCGCACATTTCGGCGATTGAGCACGACTCTCCGAATTCGGAGACGTAACACTGTATGGCTCACAGCCCTATAAGACGGTTCGCTACCTCAAGAGTGTCAATCGCTATCAAGAACCGGTGAATCGCTGGACGTTACCGCTGAATTAAACTCGTCCGGTCTTGAATTATTCGCTCGCGAGCATCAAACCGTGCACGAACATCAGACCGCGAATGTCCGGAACGATGTCGGACAAAATCGGAAGCGTTCGAGCCGGCACGTGTCCGGCCTATGAGCGCTTCGCTCCGACGGGCCCTTCCATACGCAAGCCTTCTGAATTAGAACGCAACCGTGGCCGTCCGGCCTTGCCTGGTGTTGCCATCGACGTGATACGCCGTGCAATGCATTCTCAATTCGACGTGCCCGCGGTTACCGCTGCCGAGCTGAAGACCCGACTGATCGATGCCATCGAGGTCGAGACGCACGTCGAGTCAGCACGGCTCCGCCGAGATCTTGGCGATCGTCGACGCAGCTCGACGAGGGTGATGTTGACGGACGAGCTGGTGTCGCCGGCGAACTCGCCGCCAGCGTTCTCGTATACGTCGTGGCGGAGCTGCGCTAGGCCCTTCGCCGTGCAGAGGCACGCCCCGCGCGCGCGGCGTGGATCGTCCCCCTGTTGTAGGAAAATGTCCGAGTTCTCGGACAAACGACGACTGGCGGCTCGCGGCGCAACCGCAAACGCGACAGGTCGACGACGTCGACCCTCTCGCCCAAGTCTGCCCTCAGGTTCGACTTCGTTGAATCCGTTGCTTCTCCGACAAGTCGAGTAAACTGTTAGCCGCAAAGCGACGGACATCTATTACGACCTCCTCGAGCATCATGCGTACGACGGTGCCCACGATGCTGTGAAGCGATTCGTACGAACGTTGCGCAAAGACGAGCCCAAGATCAATTGTCGTTTGGAGAAGGCTCCGGGAGCCGTTATGTAGAGTAGTACTGCGTTATGTTGAGAATCGCGGACGGAGCCTACGCAGAGCCGACTCCTCTGTGATTTGCGAATTTGAGCGCTTCACGTAATTGATATTTACTGAAGTGCTTCAAGCCACGTGTGCCGGAGCACGACGGGAGAGGTGCGCCATCATGACCATGCGGCAGTGTTTTTCGTGCCCGCCGGACCGGCATGGGCTTCACATCATGCCGACGACCCGGCCTGCCGAAACGCCCGAAAACTGCCGGAATCATCGGGCCGCTCGGAATCCGGGGGCACGTAATCGGGAATCCGGTTTTAAGGGTTTGCCCGCTGCACCGTGATGCGCATGAGCGCCCGACGACGCCGACTCGTTCGGCGGGCGCGCGGCGACGCGGTGCGGAAGCCAGTAAGGGAACCGCTCAATAATCTCTCGGCAAAGAGAAGGGAATCCGGTTATGAAACAGATGGTGAAAGTCAGTCAAAATCATGGCTGGACGGAATGCCCGCCGAACGACAATTGCGGGCCAGCCAACGGCTCCTCCGTGGTATGGGTGACCGAAACGGAGGAAGTGGTCAGCATGGATACGGAGCCTGCCTTCACGGGCCGTCTCGATGGCCAAATCAAGGTTCCAGGCAGCATCGATGGCGTCTCCACGTTCATCGATCAGAACGCGCATCTGCAGCCCACCGGCGCGACCGTATGTCAGTGGACGTTGAAGAAGATTGCCGACGGACGCGCCCCAGCATCCGGATGCGCGTATTTTGAAGTTCTCAACGTCGCGCATCCTGCCAGTGGGATCGTTGGGCCA
>JBEKHC010000068.1:0-28267 GCA_050012475.1 Candidatus Velthaea sp. | reverse complement strand
GAGGGCGAAGTTTGCTATGGCAAATGAGCCCTCGCGCAACGAAGAGCCGGCGGAAATGTCGCCGCCCTCACGCGGGGACTAGGATGCCTCGGCCTTGCAGCCGGCCATGATCGAGATCGTCGACGCTATCGTTGAACGCTTCGAGCGGATACGTTTTGGTGTGCAACGTGACTTTGCCCGCGGCGGTCAGCGTCATCAACTCGACGAGATCGGTATACGTTCCCACGAGATTCCCGACGAAGTTCGTCTCCGTCGAGATGATGTCGATCAAGGGCACGTTGAGCGTGCCGCCGTAACCGATGATGAAGTAGCTTCCGGCGCGACGCATGAACCCGATGCCGTCCGCGATTGCGCCGCCCTCCCCGACGAAGTCGAGGACGACTTCGGCGCCGAAGCCGTTGGTGATCTGCTTCACCGTGTCGATCTGTTTGCCGTCGGCGAGCACGGTGTGATCGGCACCGAGCTGCTTTGCAAGCGCGAGCGCTTGTTCCGAACGATCGACCACGATGATCGTTGCGGGCGTGAGCGCCCGCAACACCTGGATCCCGATGTGACCCAAACCGCCGGCGCCGATCACGACGGCGGCGGTTCCGGGATACAAGAGCGCGCCCGATTTCTTGACGGCATGGTAGGCCGTCAAGCCGGCATCCGCGAGCGCCGCTATATCTTTTGGTGCCAAGCTCGGATCGAGTTTCACGACCGAGCGCGCTGAAGTTTTGAGGAACTGCGCGAACCCGCCGTCGGTCGAGATGCCCGGGAACGCCGAGTTCTCACAGTGCATGTCGTGTCCGGCCCGGCACGGGAAGCAGAACCCACAGGTCATGAGCGGATGAACGATGACCGTGTCGCCGACCGCGACATGCGAAACCGCCGAACCGACGGCGTGTACCCAGCCCGCGTTCTCGTGACCGAGCGTATAGGGCAGCGCGACGTTGCTCTTCTCCTTCCACTGGCCTTCGATGATGTGCAGATCCGTGCGGCACAAGCCGGCGCCGCCGATCTTCACGATGACGTCGAGCGGCCCGGTAATTTGCGGGTCGGCGACTTCTTCGATGACGCATTTTTGCAAATACTGGTGCAACCGAACGGCTTTCATGCAGTCTCCCCCACGTGTTGGTCCGTTTCGTTGAACCGCGCGCCAGGCGGTCCCCAGGTGCGGAAAAATTCGCCCGTTTTCTTGCACAACTCGACGTTGACGGCGTTGGTCGCACCGATCAGCGCGGTGTTGAGCCGCCGCGCGCGAGCCGTGGTCGCGGCCGTCGCCGCACCGCCCGAGGCCCGTGAAACGAGCGGCGAACGGGCATCGAGCTTTTCGCCGGCGCGGCGCCGGCGTTCGAGTTCGACGTGCAGTGCTGCGCGCGCCTGATCGGTGAAGAACGTGATGAATTCGGTGCCGGCGCGGCGCTGGACGTAGCGCACCGCCAGCGGGTCGGCGTCGGGATCGGGGACCAGCCGTCCCTCCGCGTCGAGCCGGCCGACGTCACCGAGGCGCAGCCGCAACAATTCGGAGCGGTGCAATCCGCTGCCGACGAGCGCAAGGAGAATGAGCCGGTCGACCGGATGGGCGGTGCGAATCGCCGACGGTTCGGCCGCATCCGCCTCCAGCGCGGACCACGGAACGTCGACGCCGTTGAAGGTGAACCACAGCTTCGGGCCCACCAGCAAAGCAGCCATTTGCGACGGCGTCGCAGCCGGCAGCGCCGCCGCGAACGCCAGCAGCGCATCGGCGGCCGCGCGCGGATCGCGCCGCGCCCGGTCGAGCAGCACTTCGAGGTCGTCGTTCCGGGTCAGAACCGCGAAGCGGTCCAAACTCGCGACCGAGGTGCGAATCCACGACGCGTCGCGGCAGCGGCGACCCAACAGCTCGGCAAAATGCCGAACCGAGGGCGAGTCGAGCCGGGCTGCTTCGCGCCGGCCTTTGAGCGCGTCGAAGGCAGCCATCGTCATACGCGCGCCCGGACGTTGATGAGATCGATGATCTCGTCGCGGATGAAGTGATCGGTCAGGACCACTTCGCACGACTCGACGCCGGGCACCGCTTCGACGCGCCGGCGAATGTCGCGGCCGATGCGCGTAGCGAATTTCGACGGACACAGCGGCGAGGTCAGGTGGAAGTGCACGCGCACTTTGCCGCCGTCGGCGTCGACTTCGTCGAGCAGACCCAATTCCGCGATCGAGCAGCGCACCTCGGGATCCGGCGTGGAACCTGCAGCCCGGCGAACCGCCTCGAGATCGAGAACGGTCATCGTTTCACCAGTTCGGGAGCCGTCGGGCCGGGGCCGTCGACGGGCGGCGCGCTGGGACCCGAACCGTTGCGCTCGGCTTCGGCATGATACGCCCGCTTGCGTTGCGCCAATTCGTCGTTTTCAATTTTTTTGCGCTGAGCTTCGACGTCGATGCCATACAACCGGACGATGTTGCCGCCGACGATCTTCTGTTTGATCTCGGCCGTCAGATCGACACCGTATTCCTTTTTGATGTCGTCGGGCAGCTCGAACGCCATGAACTCGTCGAGCATCCAATGCGGATACCAAATCGGGAAATCCGTGCCGTACACGATGCGATCGGGCCCAAGCCAAAACAGCAGATTCGCCATGATCTCCGCGAAATAACGCGGGCGGTTGTGAATGAACGCCAGCGCGACGGCGAGCGAGCCGTACACGTTGGGACAGCGCGCCGCGATCCAGCAGAAATCGTCCAGGCGCGGCAGGCCCACGTGGTCGACGATAAAGTTGAGCTCGGGATAGAGCCAAGCCGGTTCGTCGATGTCGCGCACGTCGAACTTCTGCAAGGTCAGCGGCTCGACGGCCGGCCCCTTGTGGAAGTGCATGTTCTTGACGCCCAATTCGAGCGCTTTCTCGTAGCACGGAAAAACCATCGGATCGTTCGCCGACCAGCCGCGCGACTCGCCGCGCCACTCGGCGGTATACCACTTGAAGCCCTTGACGCCGCAGTCACGAACTTGGCGTTCGACTTCGGCGGCGGCATTGGGCATGCGCGGATCCACGCCGCCGAGCGCGATCAGCCGTTCCGGTGCGCGGGCGACCATGCGCTGGTTACTTTCCGCAGTCACGAAGCCGGTATGATAGAAATCTTTGAGGACTTGCGTCGAGAGAATCGCCATGTCGGCATCGCCTTTGACGAACATCTCCTCGAGGTACCAGTCCGGATCGGTCTTGCGGAAGACGGTCTCGTAGTCCATCGTCCAACGCTTGTCGGGCGGATTGAACCCGGTCTGAAACGCATAAAACGTTTCGATGAAGGCGTCGCCGAAACGGTTTTTGCAGTTTTTTGCGCTGGCGTCCCACACCCCGGTGTGAGCGTCGAAGACAAACACGCCATTTTTCATGCAGCCGAACCCTCATGGACGTCGCTGACAGTTAGAATTTCACGCTAACATTGCTCGGGTGAGGCCGCGGTGAAAAAGCCTCCCAGCTTCGTGCAAAAGCGGTGAAATTAATCTACGCCCCGGGTACAAACAAAAGGTTAAGCAACGGTAAGGCGGCGATAAATTCGCCGTGGGTGAAGGCGTTGGCGAACGAGCTGCAGTGGGGGCGGCTGCTCGCCGGTGCGTGCAGAAGGAAGCGCGAAGCCGCGCTATGTGGGGGTCTGACGATTGGCGACTGAGCTTCGAGCGCCCGGTTGGTCTATTGCATCACCGAACGAGATCGAGACCACGGCGCGCACCCTCAGTCAGTTGCGCCACCGGTTCCTTACCACTGGACTCACGGAATCGATCGCTCGACCGCTCATTCAACGTTCGTGGAACCGTTGCCGTGACATGCACGTCGACGCCGGACGCCGCAACGCACCCTTGGCGATTTCGCGCGATGCGCAGTTGCGCGAGATTTGGGCGGCCAACGAACCGTTGCTGCGCGCGGCGCACCCGGTCATCGATCGGTTGGTCAACCATCTCGCCGACTCCGGTTACGCCGTCGTGCTCACGGATAAACACGGCTGCATCCTGCGCGTCGCCGGCGACGCCTCGGTGCGCCGCCGGCTCGAACGGATCGACTTCATTCCGGGCGGCAACTGGAGCGAATCGGCTGCCGGCACCAATGCGATCGGAACTGCGCTCGCGGATCGCCGGCCCGTCCAACTCATGGCTGCCGAACATTTCTGCGACGGCTGGACCGATCTCACATGCACCGCCGCGCCGATCCGCGATCCGTACACGGCCGAAGTCATCGGGGTGCTCGACATCACCGGCGATTACCGCCTCATCCGCTCGTACCTCATGAGCTTGCTCGCCATCAACGCACTGGAGATCGAAGAACAATTACGCGTCATCGGCGCCGGGAGCACCCGCCGGGCGCCGTTTCCCTCCGTTCCCGCCCGCCTGCCGCAGCCCGCGCTCGAGTCCAGCCCCAGCGACGCAATGCTTCTCACGCTCGCCGGAGGAACGATGAGCGCAAGCCTCGATCTGGATGTCACGCTGCGCACCGTCGCCGAGCAAACCGCAGCTCTGCTCCACGTCGAACGTGCGGCGGTGTGTTTGTTCGGCGACGGCGGCGCGAAGGGGCGCTATGCGCCGCCCTGGTCGATCGACGCGCCGGGCTACGAACTCAACGCCTTGCTCGCCAAGCCCGAGATCGTGGATGCCTTGCGCGAGCGCGGCGAACCGATCATCGCCGAAGACGTTCGCGCGATGCCGCTCTTGGCGGACGTGCAACTCGAAGCGGCCGACGTGCGTTCCGTGGCGTTGCTGCCGCTTTCGACGGCGCGCGGAATCGTAGGCTTCGTCGCAGCACTGCGGCAAACCGTCGGGCACTGGCACTTCGAGGACCTGCGCCGTGCGTTCGCGCTCATGCCGCAAGCCGCAACGGCGATCGAAAACGCGCTGCTGTTCGATGCGCTGCGTCAGCACAACCGGCACGTCGAAGCGATCAACGCGATCGCTGGGCTGCTGGGTGAACTCTCGGATCCCGCGGCGCACGTCGTGCGGTTACTCAGCTGTATCGTGCGGGTCATGGATCTGGATGCGGGATTGCTCTTCTTGTACGATGACGACCGGCAACGGCTGCGCTTCGCAGCACACGCTGGAATCGAAGAATCGGCGGCCGACGTTTTGCGCATTGCCGCAGCCGGACACGGCGTGACCGGCTTGGCGGCCACCGTCGCCGCAACGGGAGAGCCGCAGGTGCTCGCGGAGATCGACTTGCGCACCGCCGATACCGATTCGGAGTTTCCGTTGCGGGCCTCGGGTTGCCGTTCCGCTTTGGCCGTTCCGTTGGCCGACGGCGGTTCGATCGTCGGCGTCATCGAGCTTGCGATCCGGCGCGCGCGGCCGCTCACCAACGCCGATCTGAAAACCCTCACCGCGATCGGGCAGCAGGTCTGCATGTCGCTGCGCAACGCGCAACTGCGCCGGGCCGCCGGAGAACTCGAAGCATTGCGCCAGGCCGATCGGCTCAAAAACGAGTTTCTCGCCACCGTCTCGCACGATTTGCGCTCGCCGCTCACCGCGATCCGCGCCTCGGTCGAGGGATTGCTCGATCGCGGCGTGCCACAAGTGAATTCGCCGCGCGATGGACTGCTGCAGAACATCGCCGGGCAGGCGAATCGGCTGGGGCGGCTGGTCGATCAACTTTTGGATGTCTCGCAGATCGGTGCCGGCGCGCTGCGGCTGGACCGCGAGTGGAACGAACTTCCGGCGCTGCTGACCGATACCGCCAGCGGGATCGCCGCGCTTTACGGCAGCGAGCGCGTGCGCTTTGCGATTCCGCCCGATCCGCCGCTGCTGTTCGTGGACAAAGACCGCTTCGTCCAAGTGCTGTATAATCTGCTCGACAACGCGTGTAAATACACGCCCCCTGGCTCTCCGGTTCGAGTCGAAGCGGCCTGGACCGCGACCGAGATGACGATCGGCGTCGCCGACCGCGGTCCGGGCGTGCGCGCCACCGAACGCGAGCATATCTTTACGCGTTTTTATCGAGTGGGCGGTCGCGAGAACACCGGAATCCGAAGCATCGGTCTCGGACTTGCAATCTGCCGCGGCATCGTCGAGGCGCACGGCGGACGGATTTGGGTTGACGACAACGCTGGTTCGGGCAGCATCTTCCGCTTCATGATCCCGTTGATCGCCGAGCACGCGGCGGAGATCGGCGAATGAGAATGACCGAGAAGCGCATCCCAGCTGCGGAGGCGCAGCGCCCCGCGCGGCCGCGCGCTCTGCAGAAACGGATCCTGCTCGTCGACGACGACGACGGAATCGTCGCGGCCGTCGGCCCCGCACTGGCACTGCACGGCTACGAGGTCACCACCGCCGTCGACGGGATCGAAGCGTTAGCCGCTTTCGAGAGCGACGAACCCGATCTGGTGCTGCTCGATCTGATGATGCCGCGCTTGGGCGGCTTGGAAATCTGCCGTCGCATCCGTGAATCGTCGAGCACGCCGATCATCGTGCTCAGCGTCAAAGGCGGTGAAGGCGACATCGTCTCGGTCCTCGATCTGGGCGCCGACGACTACCTGGTCAAACCGTTCCGGCTTAGCGAGCTGCGTGCCCGGATCAGCGCCGTACTGCGCCGGGCGGGGAAAGTTCGCTCGAAAAAGATTGCCTGCGGCGACTTGGAGATCGACACGGAGAAGCGCCTGGTCAAAGTCGGCGGCCGCAGCGTCACCCTGACGCCGATCGAATACGCGCTCATCGCCGAACTCGGCGCCAATGCCGGCCGCGTGCTCACGACGCGGCTGCTGCTGCAGCGCGTTTGGGGCCGCCAGTACGGCAGCGAAAGCGACTACGTCAAGGGCGTGGTTCGGCGGCTGCGCGTCAAGCTCGAACCCGATCCCGCGCACCCGCGCTATATCATTACGGAACCGCACGTCGGGTATCGTCTCGATGATGCGCTCGAGCAGCCGCGCCCGGAGGACGCCGGACCGGGCTGACACCGGGTACGCCCCGCGACGGCCGATAGCACGCGCACCTCGCGCGGCTCGCCGCCGGGGACGCATCGGCGCCCGAACCCATTCGAAACGAATGACGGCGGATGGGCGACGGTCAAGATTGTTCCTGAGAACTCGTAAAATTCTGCCGATACAAAGGATGTGGTCTGCGTAACGTCCTTTCGTGCGCCGGTCGATTTCTGCGTGCGGAGCACTAGATTATGCGTCGGTTCCTCGTCTTTTTCTTCACCGCGGTGGTTGTTGCGGCTTCACAATGCGCGGCCTTCGCCAAGCCGGTCATCACCTTGAAGCTGAGCGGCGCGTACGTGACGCGTTCGGCCGACGGGAAAGAGCAGCTGGTGCCGGTTTCGGCCCGCGCCGCTCAACCCGGCGAACACATCCGCTGGGAGATCGTTGCGACGAACTCCGGCGATCAGCCCGCTCGTAATTTCGTTCCGAGCGGCAAGATCTCGCCGGCGACGACGTACGTTGCGAACAGCGGCGCCGCGGCCAACGCAGCGGTCGAGTTTTCACTGGACAGCGGCAAAACGTGGTCGAGCACGCCGACCGTTACCGTTCATAGCGGCGATACGGTCAAGACCGTCAATGCGGATCTGTCGACCTACACCGCAATCCGCTGGCGCACGGCCGCTCCGCTCGCACCAGGTGCGTCCCATCGGTATGTGTACGAGGTCGTCGTTCGATGACGTTCGGCAAGCAGTGGCGCGTCACACTCGCGACCGGGCTCGGGACGCTCGGCATCGGCCTCTTCTTGAGCGTTCCTGCCGCGGCCGCAACGACGGCGGGAACAGTCATCAGCAATACGTCCAGCGCAGCGTACTCCGACAGCAACGCGACGGCCTATACCACGCAATCGAACACCGTCACGACGACGGTGCAAAACGCGCCGGCGCTCAGCGTTTCGCCCGCGCAAGGCACGCCCGGATCGACGACCATCAGCGCGGGCGGCACGGTCACCGAAACGTACACGCTCACCAACGCCGGCAACAGCTCGGGCTATTTCGCCTTGAGCGGCGTGCAGGGCACCGATGACGGCGTGACCAGCGGTTCGGCCAGCTTCGGCTCGTACCTCGTCAGCGTTCCCGGTCAAACCGCCCAAACGTTTACCACCGTGGCGGCCGTCAATACGTATCTCTCGACCGGCAACAGCGGCGGTCCGTTTCTCACCGCCACGACGAATTCGATCACGGTCGGCGTGACCTATACCGCCAACTCCGGCGCGACCGGAACCATCACGACCGAACTCACGTCCACCATCACCCAACCCGCCGGAACCGGGACGACGGCCGCGACCTCGACCGCCGTCGTCGGCGAATACTCTGACACGCTCGTTGCCGACGCGCGGCTGGACGCGCAAGTCACCGTCGTCCCGCCCAGCGGATCGACGCTGGCCAAATACACGCTCAGCTACGCCAACGGCGGCGGCCGCGCGGTGGTCGCGGTGAATCGTAGCGGGTTACCGGCCGGGTCCGGCATTACCGGCGCGGGCATCATCGTCACCGACAAACTGCCCTCGTACAACGGAACGCAGCTGACGATCAGCGGCACCCCGGCGTTCGTGACGCAGCCGACCGGCGCGCAATTCATCTATTCCATCGACGGCACGACCTGGACCACCACCCAAACCGGTGCGGCCTACATCGGCGTATGGGTTCCGTCCACCGGCGTCGGGGCGTTCAGCGCGAACGCGGGTTCGTCGCATGGTTCGGTTCCGACCCCGCAGCTGTCGTTCAACTTCTCGCTGACGTCGTCGGCGGCGAGCGGCGCGGGCAACGCGACCGCGGTCACCGACGTCGCCAACTCGCTCTTCGGCGATAGCTCGGGTTTCATCGAAGGCCCAGGCATCACCCTGACGACGATCGCCAACACCGAGAGCGCGACGACGACGCAAACGGCTCCGGCGATCGCCAACACCACCGCAACGCTCAACGGCGCGGCCTCGGCCTCGGCAGCGGCGGCGGCCACCACGGCAGCCGTGCTCAACGGCCCGAACGCAAACCCGGGCGCGACTGGTGCCGACGGCACCACGGCGACGGACTACACGGTCGTGAGCTATACCAACGGCGGCAACCTGACCAGCACGGTCAACGGATCCACCGTCAGCGTGCCCGCGAATGCGGCGTCCATTTCGTTCACCAACAGCGTCGAGAACACGGGGAACACCAACGATACGTTCACGCTCACGAGCACGAACACGGCGCTGCCCTCCGGCTGGACGGTAACGTTCAAAGCAACGCCGGGCGGATCGGCGATAACCACGCTGGCCGTCGGCTCGGCCGCGACGGTGACGTACTACGTCGTCTTGACGCCGCCGGCCAGCGCCACGACGTTCACCGCCTTCTCGCCCTATGATGTGCCGGTCACCGCAACGTCGGGCAACGACGCAACGAAGTCTGACGTGACCAACGACGAGTTCCTCGTGGGCGGCTTCCTTCAACTCGTCAAGAGCGTTGCCGTCGCCTCGGGCCAAGCGTGCTCGGGAAGCCCCTCGTTCACCGCCAATGCAACGACCGCCAAACCCGGCGATTGCGTGCAATACACCGTGACCTACAAAAACGTGTCGCCGGCCGGCGGCACGAACAGCGTTGCGCTCAGCGCCAGCAACGTCGTGATCACCGAAGACGGCACCGCAAGCGGCGGATCGGGCGGCACGGCCTACACGAACAACTGGGCCGCGAACACGAACGGTTTATACGCGACGCCGGTTGATTCGAATGGCGGAACGCTCGCCGGCTACAGCGGCGGAACGGCCGCCGGTTCGACGAAATTCACCGACACGATCGCATCGCTCGCAGCGAACACCAGCGGCACCGTCTCCTTCATGGTCCAAGTGAAATAGCAACGCGCGTTCTTTCGACGCGAGAGCAGGCGACATGAACGTTCCCGGCAATGCTGCCGATGAAGACAGGCATGAAGCATTCGCTTTCGAACGGATCGGCGGCCACTTCGCCCTGATGCCCGGACCGAGCCCGAAGCCCGCAGCGCGCAATGCCGGGCCACGAGTACGGAGTGCGGGCGGCCCAGCAGCAGCATGGCTCGTTTGCCTCGTCGTCTTTTTGTCGTTGGTCGCGGCGCGTGCCCAGGCGTCGACCACGACCGTCGGGCCCGGCGGCGTCGCGCCGACGCTGTGGTATCGCGCCGGCGACTTCAATTCCGTCGCCGGCACGTGGACGGACCACAGCTCATCGGCCGTCACCGCATCGCCGCCCAGCGGTGCCGTCAGCCCGGGCGCACTTTCGCAAGATGCCAACTACAATGCCGGCCTGAGGTTCGACGGCGCGACGCAGTGGCTGCGCGGTTCGCTTTCAGCGAGCGCGTTCGCGGGCGCCAACAGCTATATTTTCGCGGTTTCCAATTCGAGCGTCGCCGCGCCGCCCGCGACGTCATTCGGCGACGTCCTCTCGGGTTACAATGGGGCGAGCGGCCCGGCCCAAGGGCTCAGCTTCTCGAACGGCTTTTACGGCGTCGACACCAGCACGAACCAGGGCCAAGGTTCGTTTTCCGTCCCCGCCGGGACGACGATTCAGAGCGATGATGCCTACTCCGCGGCCGGTTCCGGCACGGGCGCGACGATCTCGCAAAACGGCATCAGCACCTCGGTTTCACCAGCGGGCGCGGTGACCGCGACAGCGCAGTTCGACCTCGGCGGCCGCACTTCGAACGGTGCAACGGGAAACCTCTTCACCGGCTCGATCGATGAGATCGTCTATTACAAAAATCTTGCTGCGGCGCTGACGGGACGCAGATCCAGCAGATCCGATCGTACTTGGCGATCAAATACGGCATAACGCTGGGCTACAACGCGCAAACGAATACCAGCGTTGCCGAGAACTACTACGCCAGCAACGGCGCGATCATCTGGACGGGGAACGCGACCTATCAGCACGATATGGAAGCGATCGGGCGCGACGACGCATCGGGTCTGGATCAGCGCGTTTCACACTCGATCAATTCGGTCGCCAGCGGAAACACCGTCGATATTACGTTCTCCACCGGGACGTCGGTCTCGACGGCGTCGCAGACGGCAAACGCGGCGTTCGGCAGCGACAAGACGTTTTTGGTCTGGGGCGACAACGGCGGTTCGACGACGATGGCCAACTATTCGGGCATCTACCGGATGGCGCGCGTCTGGCTCGCGCAGTTGACCAATACCTCGCAGATCGCCATCCAAGTACCGGCCAACACGTTCACGGGCATCCCGAATCCGCAGCTCTGGGTGTCCCTCGGCGATCCGACGTTCCAGACTCCCGCGGCGCTGGTTCCGATCGCGCTAACGTGCAACGCGTCGTTTTGCGGCGCGACCGTGAATGCCAGCGCCCCGGGCTCGTACTATCTGAGCTTCGGGCAGGTAGCGCTCTCCGGAGCCGTGTTCGAGGATGTCAACTACGGCGGCGGTTCGGGCCGGGCGAAGTCAACCGCGGGCTGCGTCGGCCTGGCCGGCGTGCGGGTCGAACTCTATTCGCAAGCCGGCGCATTCGTTTCGGCGACGACCACGGTGACGGGCGGCAGCTACGTCTTTCTCGTGAACCTCAGCAGCACGTACACCGTTCGCGTCGTCACGCCGACGACATCGTCGCGAACCGGCGGGTCCACGGCCGGAATCATCCCCGTGCAAACCTATCGAACGACCGCCACGAGCGGCACTGCGGTCGCGGTGACCGACCACGTCGGCGGCGAGACGCCCAGTCTCTCCGACGCGGCGGCGAATACCAGCAACGCGACCTTGACCAGTTTGACGGCGACGGGCACGACCGCGCAATCGATCGCGTCGGCGGCGGTGCCGTCGACGTCCGGCATCATCGGCATCGATTTCGGCTTCAATTTCGACACGATCGTCAACGTCAACGCGAGCGGCCAAGGAAGTTTTGCTCAGTTCCTCACCAACGCCGATGCGTTGGGCGGCGTTGCGCCATGATCGGGAACGGCACGGCGCACAACGGCCTGCACGCCGGAAGTAACCTGCTGGCGTCCGGGGTCGCAACGATCTCGGTGAGCAGCGCACTGCCGACGATCTCGAACGCGGGCACGGTCGTCGACGGCACGACGGAAACGAGCGACGACGGCAGTACGAACGGCGGGACGTGGGGCACCGGGGGGACCGTCGGCACGGCATCCACGGCCCTGGCAACGATCAATCGGCCGACCGTGCAGCTGGCCGGCACATCGTCGGTCGCGACTGGTCTCGCGATCGCGGCGAGCAACGTTACCGTTCGCGGCATCGCGATCTCCGGTTTTGGTACGGGCGGCGGCACCACCAGCGGCGACATCACGGTCAGCGGGAGCAGCACGTCCGGAACCAAGATCGTCAACGACGTCATCGGCACCAGCGCGACGGCGTTCTCGAGCGGCAACGGCGCCGGTGGCAATGGGATCGCCGTCAGCGGCAGCGGCGGCGGAACGATTCAAAACAACATGCTCGGCTATATGAGCGGCTCGCCGATCGCCCTGACGACGACCTCCGGCTGGACGATCAGCGGCAACGAGATTCGCTCCGCGCAGGGAAGCTCGAGCTATGCCGGGATCGCACTTGCGTCGACCACCGGTTCGACGGTGTCGGGAAATCTGATCGCCGGCAACCCCGCCAGCGGCATTGCAGCGAGCGGCACGACCGGTTCGCTCACCATTCAAAACAACACGATAAGCGGGAACGGCATATCGATCGCGGGCACGGCGCCAACCCAGACGCCGGGCATTGCGCTCGTCGGCAGCGCGAACATCATCTCGCAGAATATCATTACGGCGAACTACGGCGCCGGAATCCTCGTCGCGAACGGTTCGACGCAGAACACGATCTCGCAAAACAGCATCTTCGCCAACGGTACGATCGCGGCAGCGAACGGAGCGGCGGCATCCGGCGAGATCGGCATCGATTTAGAAGGCAGCGGCGACGCTGGCGGAACCGGAACGGCGCCGTTCATTACGCCCAACCGCAGCGGCGGCGTTGGAACGGGCGGCGACAACCTGTTCAACTTTCCGATCGTCGACGCCGCCTCGATCGTCAACGGGAATCTCATCTTCACCGGCTACGCGCGCGCCGGCGCCACGATCGAAATCTACGTCGCCGATACGACTCCGGCCAGCGGTTTCGGGCAAGGGAAAACCTATCTTACGACGAGCGCGACCGGCACTTACGCAAATCCAAGCACCTACACGGTTCCGGGCGGAAACACCAGCGTGGGAACCGATACGGCGAACCGCTTCTTATTCTCGCTGCCCGCGCCCAGCAACGTAAGTGTCGGCAGCCTGCTGACGGCAATCGAATATCTGGCCGCCGACGGAACGTCGGAATTCGGCCCGAATGTTTTGGTCGGCAGCACGCCGCCGGGACCAGTGATCGCGACGGTCCTCAGCGTATCTCCCAGCGGCGTCCAAGCACCGGGAACGGCGCTCACCTATACCGGCCTGTTCACCAACTCGGGCGTGATGCCGGCCCAGAACGTGTCGATCGTCGATCCGATCCCGGCCAACACCGATTTTCAACTCGGCTCGGTCAGCGCGACCGGTAAAAACCTTACCTATACGGTGCAATACTCCAACGACGCGAACCTCGCGACATCGTCCTGGACCTACACTCCGGCGAGCGGCGCCGGAGGCGCTCCCGCGAACTACGATCGAACGGTAACCGGCGTAAAATTCACGTTCTCGGGCACGCTGGATTTCAATAGCCCAAACAACACCGGAAGCTTCTCGCTCAGCGTGCGCATCCAGTGACGCCGCCGCAGCGCGTCCGCTGCGGCACGAGACCCGCCTGCTCCTGTGAATAACCAAAGCGAGCGAGCGGCTCGACGGCGCATGTTGGAGGCTCGCTTCGGCAAGGAGCGGGCCGCACTTTAGCCCTTCGATCGGCCCGCAGATGCCGATCACACGGTATTTTCCGCCCTTTTCGGGTATTCCAGGCGGTTTTCTCTTGTTCGTCCGGCTTGTTACAAGTCGTTCTCAAGAAGCTCGAACACCTCGCCGGACGCCCTGCTTTGCCACCCAAACGCCGCATCCGGACGCTACTCTCATTTATGGGGAAAGGACGGTGGAAATCGCCTGGTGCGACCTCTTACGTTCGTCCTACAACCCCGCAAGGACGGCGAGCGCCGCCTGAAAACGCCCGTCATTCGGTCTCCGCGGGCCCACCGGCATAATTTCGCGTGTGCGCGACAAAGAGCGGCGACGCGTCGCGATAATTTTTGGCGAGAGGCCGAAAGGCCGGCGTCTTTGCCCTCCGTCGCATCAAATCAGGCGCGCGTTTGGAGCATTCCCGGCCGGCGAAATTTGCCGCAATTGGACCGATTATCCACAGCCGGATCGCTTTTAGCTGTGCGTAATGTGAACAGAGCTTAACAGAGTCCACATTCTTTTATGTTACCGTTAAGGAGCACTTAAGCCGCCGGCGCCGCCTGCTCCGAGCGCAGCCGTTGGGCGTAAACATTGATGATCAGTGCCGCGAGCAGGATCAGCCCGCGGATCAGAACCTTCAAAAAGCTGTCGATGGAGATGTGGTCGAGGCCGTTATTGAGGACGCCCAAAACGAAGAGCCCCACGATCGTATTGCCGATCGAGCCCTGACCGCCGAAGAGGCTCGTTCCGCCGACGACCACCGCCGAGATTGAATCAAGCAGATAGTTGTCGAACTCGTTCTGCTGACCGCTGCCCAAGTGCGCCACGCCGAGCATGCCGGCAATGCCCGAGCAAACCGCCGAGATGATCATCACGGCGGCCACGATGCGTTTGACGTTGACACCCGAGTATTCAGCCGCTTCGCGGTTGCCGCCAACCATGTAGACATAGCGGCCGAAGCGCGTGTAGGTGAGCACCAAGTGACCGATCAGTAAAGTAACCGCAGCGCAAATGACGATCCAGGGCACCGGCCCCAAGCTGCCGTTCCCCAGTGTCGCGATGACCGGCGGCACGTTATAGGCGATCTGCCCGCGCACGAGCAGTGCGGTGATGCCGTTGCCGATCTGCAGCATCGCCAGCGTCATGATGAACGACGGAATCCCAATGCGCGTGATACCGAACGCATTCACGAGCCCGAGAGCAAAGCAAGCCACGATCGAAAGAACGATCGCCGCAAGCCCCGGCAGCGGCCGATTCGCAATATTGGTGCTCGGATCTTGCAGGGTAAAATACGCCAGCACGACGCCCGTCGTGTTGGCAATGCTGGCGACCGAGAGATCGATCTCCGCGCATAAGATGACGAACGTCAATCCGACGGCGATGATGCCGGTGACGGAGATCTGCGTGAGGATGTTGCCGAGATTGTCCCACGTTGGAAACGACGGACTCGAAAACGAAAAGAAAACGACGAGGAAGAGCAAGGTCGCAAACGGTGCGATGTTGCGCAACCGGCCGCGCAGCCAATCTTTGAGCGACCCGCGTTGCGGCGGCTTGACGGCGTCCGTGACCTGCATTATGCCGCGCCCAGCAGCCGGTCTTTGCTGACCGCTTCGTTGGTAAATTCGCGCACGACGCAGCCCTTCTTCATGACGACGATGCGGTCGGCGAGGGAAAGCACGGTTTCCGGTTCGGTCGAGACCACGATGACCGCCATACCGGCATCGCGCAGGCCGCGCACGATCTTCACGACGTCGTCTTTGGCGCCGACGTCCATTCCGCGGGTCGGCTCGCACAGCACCAAGACCTTGGGCACGTAAGCCAACCACTTCGCCAGCGCGACCTTTTGCTGATTGCCGCCCGACAGCGTTCCCAACGGCAGTTCGACGTGCGGCGGTCTGATATGCAGTTGCGTCACATGTTCTTGCGCGATGCGCCGTTCTGCCGCCGGACGCAGCAAGAAGGCGGACAGCCGTTCCAAAATGCTGATCGACACGTTCTTGAAGACCGGTTCGAGCGCAAACAGCATGCTGCGCCGGCTTTCCGGGACCAGCGCGATCCCGGCGCGCTTGGCGGCGGCCGTGTTGCGCGCGCGCAGCGTTTTGCCGGCGACCCGAATCGTTCCGGCGTCGGCGACGATTTTGCCGAACAATGCCCGCGCGAACTCGAGCTGCCCCGAACCCATGAAGCCGTAGATGCCCAGCACTTCACCGGCGCGCACGTTCAGCGAGACGTCGCTGAATGCCCCCAGCTTGCTCAAGCCCTCGGATTCGAGCACGATCGGCCCATCGGGCGGCGCCTCCAACCGGCGCTCGCTGGTATAGCTCTCTTCGAGATCTTCATGACCGGTTCCGATCATGCTCTCGATGACCCAGTGCTTGTCGACGTGAGCACACGGCATCGTGGCGATCTTGCGACCGTTGCGAAAGACGGTTACCGTGTCGCAGACCGCGAGCACGTCGTCCAGAAAGTGCGAGATGAAAATGATGCTCTTGCCGGTCTCGCGCAAATGGCGCAAGGTGTCGAAGAGCCGCTTGATCTCGGGCGGCGAGAGCGCCGAGGTCGGCTCGTCCAAAATAATGATCTCGGCGCCCGAGAACAGCACGCGGCCCAGTTCGATGAGCTGCTGCACGCCTAATGGCAGCGTCCCCATGGTCGCGCGCACGTTCACGTCGATGCCAAGTTGCGACAGCTGCTGGTGGGCCTCGCGAAACATGAACGGCCAATCGACGACGCCGAGTTTGGTCGTCGGTTGCGTGCCCAAGAACACGTTCTCGGCGACCGTGAGTTCGGGCACGACGCTAAGCTCTTGGTGAACCATCCCGATTCCGGCGGCGAGCGCGTCGCTGGCCGAGCGAAACGCCGCCTCGCGCCCGTTGACGCGCATCGTGCCGTCGTGCTCGGCATGGACGCCCGCGATGATCTTCATGAGCGTGCTTTTGCCGGCGCCGTTCTCACCGACGAGTCCATGGATTTCGCCCGCGCGCAAAGCAAAGTCGACATCGCGCAACGCGATCACGCCGCCGAACGTCTTTCCGATTCCATTCATTTCGAGGACGTTCGGCGGACCTGAAGGCGTCACGCGATTCGCTCCTGTGCGGACGGTAGCTCGGGCTTCAGATGAGGAAGTTCTGTTCCATCCAGGCCATGCCCGGTGCGTTGGCCTTGGTGACGACCGGACCGTCGGTGATGATGTGCTTGGGAATGCCGCCGGGGCCGGTCTTCTCGCCGTTGATCACCGCGGCGACACCCGCGACGATCGCGCCGCCGTGGATGCGGCACGACGGATTGCGGACCGTCGCGTGCATGCGGCCGTCGGAGACTGCGGCAAGCGCCGGCGGCATCGCATCGCAGCCGCCGACGAGGATCGACGTCTTGCCGTGCGTTTTCATCACGTTGATCGCCGCCAGTGCCATGTCGTCGTTGTGGAAGTACGCCGCGTCGATCTTCGGATATTTGGTCAGCAGCGTTTCCCAAATGCGGGCCGTCTTGGTGACGTCCCAATCCGCCGGCGTGGTGTCGAGCACTTTGACGTTCGGGTATTTCGCGACGATCGCGTTGAAGCCGCGCGCGCGCCCTTGGGCGCCGGTATGTCCGAGCGCGCCTTGCGTCATCGTGATCGTGCCTTTGCCGCCGATGCCGTCGATGAGCGCCTGTGTTACGGCGGCGCCCATGAACTCGTTGTCCGGTGCCAGGAAGCTGTGGACCTGGATCGAGTCCAGCGGAGCGATCAGCGTATCCAGATCGATCACCGGGATGCCCGCAGCGATCATCTTGTTCACCGGCGCAGTGAGGGTGCCGATGCCGAAGGCCTGAATCGCAACGAAGTCCCACTTCTGGGATGCCATGTTATCGATCGCGGTGCGCTGACTCGTTGCGCTGAGCTGACCGTCGAACCAGGTGACCTCAACGTTGTAGAGTTTGCCCCAGGCTTCGGCGGCTTGTTTTCCTTGAGCGCACCAGGTGGCTTGCAAACCGGCATTCGAGAATGCTGCCTTGAGCGGCTTGGTCGAACGCCCGGTGGCCGACATCATGTCGGCGGCGACGGCCGGATCGACTCCCAAACCGCCCAAGAATGCCGCCGCGCCGGCGGTCGAAGCCGTGACCGTGCGGATGAAATCGCGTCGCGAATTGAACATGCGTCCTCCTCAGAACAAAAGCGAATGGATCGGCCGGAAGACAGCGCGCCGGAGCAAGTGGAACGAATCTCCGCGCGAACAGATTTGCCGGGGTAAAGCTTTTCACCGAGTCATCCAATTCCTGCGCTTCGTTTCCATGGTCGGGAAGGAAGCGAGCGGGTAAGGGACGTTCTGCCTAGCCGAAGTTCGCCCGAGGGAATGCTGCAGGGCGAACGCGGGCATGTCCGGCCTGCGTGGCAATGCTAAGCGCACCGGCCTCCATTAACTCAAGTCGAGCGGCGCACGGCGTGATGAAATGATGTCGGCCGCTTCGCGGGCTTGAGCTTCGGGACTCGGACCCGCCTCCGACCGAAACGCGGCGATCGCGCTCACCTGTTCCGCCGTCGAACGAGGCGTCGCGTTTTTCGATACGGCCGAAGCCTACGAGCCGTTCATCAACGAAGAGATCGTAGCCGGAGCACTCGAGCCCTATCGCGATGGCGTCGTTCTTGTGACGAAGTTCGGGTTCGAGGGCGGCGATTCGATGCGCGGACTCGACAGTCGGCCGGAGCGCATTCGCGAAGCCGCCGAGTCCGAGCCGCGCTCGAATCGAGCACGCAGTTCGGGCCGGGTAGTTCATCGACAGCAGATTGCAGGTTGTACCAGGTTCTTCATTCGCTAAAACTGCGTTAAGTTTCTTTGACTGAGAGGCCGAACACTTGCTTTAGATCACAATAAGATCTCAAAAATGGTCGCGGGCTCATGCCAAGCCGGTACTTGCGCAATGCACCGCCCCGGCCGGATCTCCGTTGTACACAGAAAGAACGATGCGTCACTTACTTCTCTCCACCACACTGGCCGCTGGTCTTGCTCTGGCTGGCTGCAGTGGTTCCAACGGGACCGCGATCCCGCCGCAGCAGAGCACTTCAGCCAACTCGATGCTGCAAGCTTCGTCCGTCAGGCTCGATACGATGCCGAATGCGCGAGGTTTTAGCTCGACGAGATCCGCGTTACGAATCCTCAGTCGCCCGCTGGGCCGGAAAAGCATCGCGCCAATCACGGCTGCAAGTAAAACCATCCACCTGTGCGCGACACCGACAGATCCGCGACACGCTTCCTGCTTCGCCAGCGTTCTCGCGGGTTCGCTCATAAGCTCGGTATTTCCCGACGACGTCAACGGCTTGACGCCAAACGATCTCAGCACACTCTACAAATACCCGCCTCCCTCCGCACAGGGCAGTGCCGGCAAGGGTGAAACCGTTGCCGTCGTCGTCGTCGGAAACTATGCTGCTGCAGCGTCCGACCTCGCCGTGTATCGCTCGCATTTCGGCTTGTCGCCGTGTACGACGGCAAACGGGTGTCTGAACATTGTCAGCACGGCAGCGTCATCACAAGCTGCCGCACTGTCGGGGGGTTCGTCGTCCATCGCGGCGCACGCGGCAACGGGGAGTTCCACCGGTTGGGCCGGCGAAGTTGATACCGACACCGAGATGATCTCAGCAACATGCCCGAATTGCAAGATCGTGATTTCTGAAGCGGCAACCGACGACATCGCCGATTTGAGCAACGCCGTCTCGACGGGAATCAACGCCGGCGCGACCATCGTCAATGCAAGCTTCGGCGCCCCAGAGGCCGCCACCGATTGGTCGTTGGATGGCATTAATGCGTACTACAATAACAATGATGTCCGGGTGGTCGCAGCTGCGGGTGACGCCGGGTACGGCGTGTACTTCCCGGCCTCAAATCCAGACGTCGTCGCCGTCGGCGGCACGACACTATCCGTAAGCGGCACCAAGGTCAGTGAATCCGTCTGGTCCGGAACCGGCAGCGGCTGCAGTCTGCTCTTTCCCCGTCCATCGTGGCAAACGGTTCCAGCCGGCACGTGCAGCAATCGGAGTGTCGTCGACATCGCGGCGGTTGCCGACCCAGCCACCGGCGTTGCGGTATATGACAGCACCCTTTCGGGAACGAGCGGCGGTTGGGCCACCTTCGGCGGGACGAGCGTGTCCGCCCCAATCATCACTGGTCTGTTCGCGCTCTCGGGCAAGACCCAAGGGGCCGCGGCCGGAATGGGCGCGCAACCGCTCTACGGTGCAGCGTCCTCGAACTTTCTCAAAGTCACGAGCGGTTCAAATGGTACCTGTTCACCGCAGTTCCTGTGTACGGCGGAAACCGGATACAGCGGACCGGCGGGTCTAGGCGTACCGCAGGGGTTGGGTGGATTCTAAACTCGCCCGTTTAGAACCGCTGCACGAGGGACATCCGAGTCCGGCCGAGCCACCGCGTTTCCGGTGACTCGGCAAGACCGGCAAATCTTGAACTCTGGTCGAGCTGGCTCATCCCTCGATCGAGACACGTCCAGCACTACTGACTGACGAGCATAAACCCAATAGAGCGTGCTTGCCGGCAACGGCACGTTCTACTACGCAATCCTTTAGCTCGATTCACAGACGCTGTTCCGGCCGGCCTCTTTTGCCTTATAACACAAAGCGTCGGCGCGACTCAGGGCCGTGTCAAAGGAATCACTAGCCGGGTCGAAGCGCGTGACGCCAAAACTCGCTGTAACGTACACGCGGGTCCCGTCACCCATCGATATCCCGTTTTGGGCAATAGTCTGTCGAAGTCGCTCGATGACCGCGACGGCTTCGTTAAAATTAACGTCTGGAATGAGAACGGCAAACTCTTCACCGCCCAGTCGCGCCAGAAAATCAAGCGATCGAAGCTTGTCACCAGCTGCGCAAGCAATGTTCATCAAAACGCTATCACCTGCTTCATGACCGTACGTGTCGTTCACTTTCTTAAAGTGATCGACATCGAAGAGCGCTACGGCCAGCGACCCATCGGTTCGGTGGAGTCTTTCAATTTCAGACGCCGCACGCTCGTAGAGATGCCGCCGATTCGGAAGGCCGGTTAACGGATCGGTAAGCGAGAGACGTTCCAACTCTTGAGTTCGGCTCTCTAACGCTGCTCGTGTGATCCGTAGTTCGGCTAGCGCCTCGGTAAGCTTCTTATAAATGGAATTCCAGTAACTTGCGATTTTCTTGGGATGCGAGCGCAGGCGGTGATGCGCTTGTAGGCTATCATAGGCTTCATCGTGCATGCCAAGCGCACGCTGGGCCTCGGCGCGAACGAAAAGCACTCTGGCGCGAATGTAGACGTTGTCGTTTTCATCCAAGCCGGCTAGTGCGAGCAAACTCGTATCGAGAGATTCACGGGCTTGGCCCTGCGCAAGGAGCGCCTCAGCTAGTCCAGTCAAGGCTTCGTTGCGTGAGGCCAAGTCAAATGAGAGATGCCCGGAGCTCAGCCCCAGCTGCTTCTCGAACATTTCTTGAGACTGAACCGGCTCGCCCGTTAGGAGAAAGTGCTTTCCCCACATCTCGTAATACAGCGATTGTCCATAAAAGGCAGGGCTGTCTCCGGCCAAGGTTGCCGAAAGCCTCAACGCCTCAACGTCAAGGAGAACTCGAGCCGCCGTGAGATCCTGCGCGCAGGTGGCGTCTTGATGAGCTTCACGAAAGCGCCTTGCGCGCTCATGTAATGCGTCAACCAAACTGCTGCGGACCATCGTAAGATCGCTCGTAAAATTGGGCCACAGCTCAGCCGAGATCGGAGGAATAGCTAGAGCCTGGTAATACGTGTCAATTGCGGTATCAAAATCGTCGATGTTGATGAGACAGACACCAAACCCAAGGAGGCTACGAAATAGCGCGCTTGCAGCAAAAGCGAAATCTACACCTTGCTTGTCCGAAGAAAAGCGCTCAACACCGAGATGCGCAATCTGTACCGACTCCGCGAACAGCGGCAATGCTTCGCTAAGTCGATCGAAATGTGAAAGAACTCTCGCATGAACACGTTTCGCTTCAGCAAAGGAACCAGCACACACAGCCATCTCCTCCGGGCTGAGCTGACCGAAGATGGCAATTGCCTCCTGGGCGCTGAGCAACGCGGGAGTATATTCGGACAACAGGGCGTGCGCGCGACCCTTTACGCATAGCACGCGAGCCAGAACCCGAGGGTTCCGAAGTTCGCGGGCGATGGCCAATTTGGTTTCGAGCAGTTCCAGGTCGATATTCGGCTGAAGGAAAAAGGTGCGCTCCAAGAGGGAGACATCAGCCAAAAGTGCTTCAAGACGCTCCGTTGTTGGGCTACTGGTGCTTCCTCCCATAGTGATATAATCGGCGAACTTGTGTTGCTGCTCTAGTCCTCGCATTTGGCCCCGACGCGGCTGCTGCGTCCAAGATAAGAGCGCTTTCCGGGATACCTAGCGGAAATCGAAACCAGGCCTACCGGGGATACCGGTGGCGAGGAGTTCCTGTTCCCCGATAACGGCGGTCAACGCCTCTAGCCTATACCCGAGGCGGGCGTTCAACCTGCGCCCCTTCCCGTAACCCTCGTCCGGCTGCGCCACTTGCTCTTTGATGAGGAAGCGCGCCGCAGCGTGTGAGTCGAGCGGCTTGGCATAGCAGTAGCCTTGCGCATAATCGCACCGGAGCGCGCGCAGCTGACGTTCCTGCTTTCGGGTCCCGATGCCCTCGGCGATCACCGCAAATCCAAGGTGTCGGGCCAGCGCGATCACCGATTTGACGATCCCGGGATTTGCGAGCGTTCTTAATGATCTAACCGAGGGATGCTCTCGATTCCGCTCGCCGCGGGAGTCGCCCGAAGGCGCGCGTGCGTGCTACGACAGCCGGACCGCCACGTGTTCGCGGCCAATACCGGTGTCGCGCTGCACCTATACGCGGATCGCGGGTATGCCGAAGTCCGCTGGTTCGATCCGGCGCGGCGGCTGACGGCACTGCCAGCGAACGGAGAGGACTTGATCTGTCGACCCGTCGCGTTTGCGGCTGCACCGTAAGCCGCCCCGTCGTCGCACGTGCGTCGATCCACTGCGTCTGCCGATAACCAAGTGTAACCACGATGCATTCATCATTCCCTTTCCACCCTCGGCAGAACGGCGCGTGATTCCGAACCTTCCGAAGCACCCGGTGTTTCGGCATCGCTACGCCGTGATCGTGCTGACTGCCCTCTTGGGGACGCTGACCTCGATCGGCGCATGTCTTCTCACGTTCTCATGGGAACAACGCGTCACCCAAATCGCTTTTGAGAGCAAAGCCAAGAGCTATCTCGAAGCCATCAACGACGATCTGGGTGCGGCCAAAACGCTACTCTTCACCATGAGCGCGTACGTCGACACGAACGAAAGCGTAGTCGCGCGCGCGAAATTCGAGCGTTTCGCCCAGGCCTTGCACGTGCGCGTGGTCGGCGTTCGCAACATCATCTGGGCTCCGCGCGTCACCGAGGCACAGCGGTCGGCATTCGAACATCACGTCCTCGCTCCGATGGGCATTCCGCACCACGATCGCATCCTGCAACGCAACGCCCACGGAACGCTCGTCCCCGCGCGCCGGCGGCCCGCCTATTTTCCCGTCTTGTACGTGCAGACGGCCCCGGAGTTTCGGAGAGGCAGCCTACGCAATCTGCTCGGCTTCGACAATACGTCCGAGCCGATAAGGGGCGGAGCTGTTGCGCGCACAATCCGAACCGGACAGCCCGCCGCGACCCCGCCGACGTCGATCGTCGGCCTTGCGGGGAAGCGAACCGGCGCGGTGGCGTTCATGGCGGTCGGCAGATCGGCGCAACCCGCCAAGGCGCCTGTGACCGGAGTGGTGATCTCGGCGTTCGAGATCGCGCCCATGATCGACCGGATCATCGCCGACCGAATGCACGCGAGCGGCCTCGATCTGTATCTTTACGATCCCGCGCGCACCCCCGACGATCGGCGCATCTATTGGCATTCGTCCGCTTCGGGGCAACGCAACCCGCCCACTGAAGTGACGCTCCGCGCGGGCATGCACTGGCAAGGCACCGTGGGGCTGATCGACCAGCGTTGGGGAGCGATCGTTACCCCCACGTCGGCAGCGCGCTGGAGCGGCGGAATCTGGGAGGCCCTCACCGTGCTCGTGATCGGTTTCGCCATTACCGCGCTGATCGTCGCGTATCTGCTACTGTCGCTGCGGCGTTCGATGCAGCTCGAAAGTCTCACCGCCAGCCTGTGCGCGACGACCGAGGAGCTGAACCGCAACAGCGAACAGATCGCACACATGGCGCGTCACGACGCGTTGACCGGGCTTGCGAACCGCGTGGTATTCCAAGAACGCATCGCCGAAGCGATCAGCCGCAGTCAACGCGGTGCATCCTTCGCACTCTTCTATCTCGACATCGATCACTTCAAGGACGTCAACGACACGCTCGGGCACGATGCCGGCGACCAGCTGCTGTGTCTGACAGCCGAGCGGATCGCGGCCGGTTTGCGTTCCGTTGACACAATCGCCCGGCTGGGCGGCGACGAATTTGCCATCATCCTCGCCGATACTGCAGGTCCCGAAGCGGTCGCCAACACTGCGGAGCGCATCATCCGCGACATCGGCAAGCCGTTCCTGATCCAGGGGCAGACCGTGATCGTCGGCGCGAGCATCGGCATCGCGATCGCCGCGGCCGGACCGTCGCCCGAGATCCTCCTCAAAGAGGCCGATCTGGCCCTCTACGAGGCCAAGCGCGGCGGGCGGCGCACCTATCGCTTCTTCGAGTCGCGCTTGGGCATGCAGATCGAGGAGCACGGCGCGCTCGAAGGCGAGATGCGGCGCGGACTCGCGAGCGGCGAGTTCGTGGTGTACTATCAGCCGATCGTGAATGTCGTGCGCAACAGCGTCGCCGCGTTCGAGGCGCTCGTGCGTTGGAACCATCCCGAACGCGGGCTCTTGGGACCCGATCGCTTCATTTCGTTCGCCGAGGAGCGCGGGTTGATCGGTGAATTGGGGCTGTGGGTGCTGCGCACCGCGTGCGACGACGCGGCGCACTGGCCCGTCCCGGTCAAACTTGCCGTCAACATCTCGCCGCTGCAGCTCAAGAGCGAACACCTCGCCGCCGACATCGCCCGATGCCTGCGCGACTCGGGGTTACCGGCGCACCGCCTCGAGATCGAAATTACCGAAGCCGCGCTGCTGCAGGAGAGCGCTTCGACACTTGCCGGCCTCAACGCGTTGCGCGCGATGGGCGTCACGGTGGCTTTCGATGATTTCGGCACCGGCTTCTCGTCGTTTTCGAGCTTGCTAAACTTTCCGTTCGACAAGCTCAAGATCGACCGCTCCTTCGTCGGCGCGGTCGACACCTCAGAGAGCGCGGCGGCGATCGTGCGCGCCACCGTGGCGCTAGGCGTGAATCTCCGGTTGGCCACCACCGGCGAAGGGATCGAAACGCCCGAGCAACTCGCGCACCTGCGGCAATACGGCTGCATCGAAGCGCAGGGCTATCTCTTCAGCCGGCCACGTCCCAACAGCGACGTGCCGCGCCTCATGATCGAACTCAACGCACAAGCGGAGCCTGCCGCAGCGCTGCCAGCATAAGCGTTTTCCGCGCTGATCTCGCCGATTGGCTCGCCGGCATGCAGGACGTAGACCCAAGACCGATCGGGGTGGCACGTGGCGGTTCGTCGCCGTCCCGGGGTCCGAGAATGTGCCGTGCGCGACCTGAAGTAGTAGCCTAGTCTCCGGCTCCGGTTTTTAGTATTACTTGTGTTTTTAACACTACTGTACTACCACTACCGTGACCAACCGCAAATACCTCGGCATGCGACGATGCGCGATAAACTCCACGTTGCGCGCACGGGCGCACTGCTTGGAACGGCGTAAGAGAGCGCGCACGGCAAATCGCTCGGGTCTGCTTGCCGGCCGGGACGGAGTCGAGCGAACCGCGGAGACCTCCATCCATCCACTTCGCCGAACTCGATAACGTCATAGGGACAGCCATCCAGCTAGTCGCATCGCAGCAGCGCGTGATCGAAAGGCATGCTCTCGTGTGCATTCTCGTCGGCGATGCTCGGCATCGACGGCTACGTCGTGCGGATCGAGACCGATTCCTCGCCCGGCGTGCCGGCGTTCGCGATCATCGGGCTGCCCGACCGGGCGCTGAACGAGTCACGCGAACGCGTGCGCGCCGCGATCATCAATTCCGGTTTCGGTTTTCCGCCCGGGCGATTACTGGTGAACCTCGCACCGGCCGACATCCGCAAAGAAGGCCCGGGCTTCGACTTGCCGATCGCGCTCGCGCTGCTCGCGACCGACGAGCAGATCGACGGCGCCGCATTGCGCGACTTCCTAGCCCTGGGTGAGCTCGCACTCGACGGAAACATTCGGCCTGTGCCCGGTCTGCTGGCGATGATGATTGCGGCCAAGAACGCGGGCTTTCTCAACGTGATCGTGCCCGAGGCAAATGCCGCCGAAGCTGCCTTGATCGCCGGACTCGACATCTACGCCGTGCCGGCGCTCGCCGACGCCGTGGCGGTGGTGCTCGGAAACGGCACAAAATTTCGCTGCGTCGCCTCACCGTCATCGCCGCCGCTCCAGCGCGCGAAGCTGGTCGGCGGAGACTTCGGCGACGTGCGCGGCCAGCGGATCGCGAAGCGGGCGCTCGAGATCGCGGCGGCCGGCGGCCATAACGCCGTGCTCGTCGGACCGCCCGGATGCGGCAAGACGATGCTCGCCCGCCGAGTGCCTTCGATCTTGCCGCCGATGTCGCTGAACGAGTCGCTCGACGTCACGAAGATCTACAGCGTCGCGGGCGCGCTCGGCAACGCGCCGCACATCGTGACCACTCGGCCCTTTCGCGCCCCTCACCATACGATCTCCAACATCGCGCTCGTCGGCGGCGTGTCGGTTTTCACTTTTTTTGCCGATTTGTCACACAAATGAGATTTGTCACTGCATTTGAGATATCGGCACCTGGGACGGGCTTTAGCCCGTTTCTGAGACAATCTCACTATCCTTCGGAATGCTCGTCCCGTAGGGCAAAGAACGGCCCAATTCGTTCGATTAACTAGACCTCAGAATAAGCGAGCAGCGTTTCCGCGGCTCATTGCCCAGCTTTTCGCGCCGCTAGCACCGCCGATTTAGCATATCCGCATGCTCGCAGAAGGGCGCGAGCGGGCGCTGAACGTCTTCCTTCTGGCACGCAAAGTGCCACTCGCCGTCCCTGCCCGTCTTCCCGCCAGAAATGGAGCGAAACTCCAAACTCCGGGGGCGCAATCCTTATTGAACAACCGTTAGACAACCGGACCTCGACTGGCCGGCCCACTGTCTCGGCGGTGTGGCCGCGAGCCAAGGTCAAACGCTCCGACACGCGGATCTCGTGAACGCTCTTGCCGCCCACCCTGCATTTACGAAAGCACCGCAATGGGAAGCTCGTGCCAAGATCGCCGAGATCAGTCCGCCTCCGCCAACGATTTGTTACGCTGAGGTCGCAACAGCGTCTAGATACGAGCTGTGATTTCCGTCACCCCTCCGAAGTACTCCCATAGCCTTCGGTTGATAAGATAGGAGTAGATCGAATCTTTTAGACTCCTCCCATCAATGGTGAGCCACTACGGATTTGAGGCGGAAAGCACGGTGAAACGATGGAGCTTTAGGTACTTCCAGCGCGCGTCACAATTCGATCAGATCGCATCTTCGCATTTGCACAAAGATCCTCGTAGGCATATCAGACCATCAGACGGTATCCGTTATCCACGAGATCAACACAGAACCGATCGCCCTGGAAATTTCCTAATCACGGCTTTTGATGCGTCCCACCGCGGGTCTCTAGCACTTTCGAGTGCAGCTCTCGCTGACAAAAGGCACCAGCCTTATCCACGACAGCCACTTTCGATACCCCACAGCACTTGCAAGGACAGCCTCTGATCCCAGCGTTCTGCGGTAGACGCTACCGCCGAAACGTCGCAAAGCGCAGTCTTTAAAAGATGCGCACAATCAGTTTCGATTCTGTTCAACATCATCGAATGGTTCGCGAGCTGAGCGCTCCATGACGATCAACCGGCGAAACTTACGATCTCAAAAGTACAATCTGGCGCGCAAGTCTTGAGAAACAAGTTCGAGCTCAATTCGCTAGTTCTCCGCATGCCACGGCAAACTATAACTCTCCTGACTATTGAGTATCGACAGCATACACAGCATACATATTGTTACTGTTTTGCGCCGGATCGACACATTCTTCGCCCGGCAACGTACCGATGCCCCGCCAAACCCAACCAGCATTCCGACGACGTGCCCGGATACACGCTCATTAGCTACGATGATTTACACGACTTCGACCTCGCCTCGCAAACCATGGCCTTACCAGCACTGACGGGGATAGCCTGATGTAACGCCTATTTCTACACCCATCCCTACTCCCGCAGACATCCACTGCCGGCATGAGACTCGCCCTTCGAAGCTCCGCCCGGCTTGTGCGATCCCCTAGAAATACCCTATAATCGCGCCCACCGCAAACTATCGACACCCGATCGCCGAGCAAACCGTCCGCAGACCTGCACTCCTCTCGAGCAGCCTGCATTCCACGAATAACCCCTCTCCCGAACGGAACCGCCGCTT
>JBEKHC010000067.1:0-28319 GCA_050012475.1 Candidatus Velthaea sp. | reverse complement strand
CGGCGAAACGTTTGCCGCCATCGCTGCCCGCCTCAACCATGATGGCGAAACCACGCGCACCGGCCGGCTTTGGTCGGGGCCGCTGGTTCGCGGCGTTCTAAACGAGGGTCGCCACCTGCATGCCGTGCCCGGAAGGTGAACCAGCGATCTGACCAAAGTCGAACGTTCGTCCGGTTCGGTGCGCGTTGCCGCCTGTGATATGATAGTCGGGTTGTCACATCTCGCCGCTCGGGAGGAGCGGTGTTTATGGATCCAGCGAGCAAGCGGCCAAGGACGGCAGCCTTGCGGAATCCAGAAAGGTCCCCAAGCCATGTCCGTTATTTCCATGCGCGCCCTGCTCGAGGCCGGTGTCCACTTCGGCCATCAGACGCGGCGCTGGAACCCCAAGATGAAGCCGTACATCTTCCAAGAGCGCAACGGCATCTACATCATCGATCTGGCCAAAACCGTCGTCAAGCTCAACGAAGTGTATCAGACGGTCAAACAGCTTTCGCGCGACGGCCGCGTCATTCTGTTCGTCGGCACCAAGAAGCAAGCGCAAGACGTGGTGAAAGAAGAAGCCGAGCGCGCCGGCACCTACTTCGTCAATCAGCGCTGGCTGGGCGGAACGTTGACGAACTTTGCCACCATTCAAAAGCGCATCGCGCGGCTGCGCGAACTCGAGGGCATGAAGCAGCAAGGCACCTTCGATCTGCTGCCCAAAAAAGAAGTCTCGCGGCTGTCCGACGAGCTCGATAAGCTCGAGCGCTTCCTGGGCGGGATCAAGGACATGCATCGCTTGCCCGATGCGATCTTCATCGTCGATCCAAAGAAAGAGCGCATCGCGGTGCTCGAAGCGCGAAAACTGAAGATTCCGATCATCGCCGTCGTCGACACCAACTGCGACCCCGACGAAATCGACTATCTCATCCCCGGGAACGACGACGCGATCCGGGCGGTAAAGTTGATGGTCGGAAAGATTGCCGACGCGATCATCGAGGGCCGGACCGAGACGGAATCGGCGTACGACGCGCAAGACTACGACGAACAGTACGCGCAGGTCAGCGCCGATGCGGCGCAGGCCGAACCAGTCAGCGCTTAACTCCTCTCGTTTTTTAATAAGGATTCATCGAACCGTGAGTTCCGCGATGAGCTATAAACCCGGCGCCGACGACGTGAAACGTTTGCGTGAAGCAACCGGTGCCGGCATGATCGATTGCCGCAACGCGCTCGTGCACGCCGAGGGCGACTTCGAGAAGGCCAAGACGCACCTGCTCGAACAGGGCCAAGCCAAAGCCGAGAAAAAAGCCGAGCGCGCGGCGCACGAAGGCATCGTCGGCTCGTATATCCACGCCGGCGGAAAGATCGGCGTGCTCGTCGAGATCAATTGCGAGACCGATTTCGTGGCGCGCAACGAAAAATTCCAAACCCTCGTGCGCGACGTTGCGATGCACGTCGCCGCGATGTCCCCGCAGTATCTCGATCGTGAAGCAGTACCGGCCGCCGTGGTCGACGACGTCAAGAAACACCTCATGGAACAAGTACCGGCCGGCAAGCCGCCCAACATTGTCGAGAACATCATCAACGGCAAACTCAACAAGTGGTATGAAGATCACACGCTTGCTGACCAGCATTTCATCAAAGACGACAGCATGACCGTCGGCGAGCTCGTCGCTGGTGTTTCTGCCGTCCTAGGAGAGCGGATCGCGGTGCGCCGGTTCATCAAATTCGCTCTGGGCGAGGGTTAACCAGACACAAGACCAAGAAAGCTCGTATGCCCGATCCGCATTACCGGCGAATTCTCCTCAAACTTTCGGGCGAAGCGTTTGCCGGCGCCGGGGGCCAGGTCGACGTCGACACGACGTCGCTCATGGCCGAGCAGATCGCCCAAGTCCATGCCGACGGTGTTTCGACCGCCGTCGTCGTGGGCGGCGGGAACATCTGGCGCGGCAAGCCGCACGAGGCCGCCGGGATGGAACGGGCAACCGCCGATTACATGGGGATGCTGGCGACGGTGATCAACGCGCTGGCGCTGCAAGATTCGCTCGAGCGGATCGGCGTTCCGTCGCGCGTTCAGACGGCGATCGCGATGCATCAGATCGCCGAGCCGTACATTCGGCGGCGCGCGATCCGGCACTTGGAAAAAGGCCGCATCGTGATTTTCGCCGCCGGCACCGGGAACCCGTATTTCACGACCGACACGACCGCCGCGCTGCGGGCCGTCGAAGTCGGGGCGCAGGCCATCCTCAAGGCCACCAAAGTCGATGGGGTCTACTCTGCCGACCCGCACAAAGATCCCACCGCGACCCGCTTCGCCCAGGTCGACTATTTGCGCGCTCTGCAGCTGGGTCTGCAGATCATGGACAGCACGGCGCTCACGTTGTGCATGGACAACGGCGTTCCGATCATCGTCTTCGATATGAACGTTGCGGGGAATATCCGCCGGGTCGTGATGGGCGACGATATCGGGACCCTCGTCGGGGCCTCCCGCTCCAGCAGCCCCTCCGTCTGAGCCTTTGCTCTGAGCCTTTGCTCTGAGCCTTCGCTCTTTTTTGGAGCGGCTTGATGGGACCGCCGGCTTCGAGCGACTCGCTGCGGCGCGGCTCAGGTGTCGTCCCGTTTCGCCGGACCCTCGCGGTCGCCGTTCGGTGCACGGTCGTCGCTTCGGTCGCCGGCAGCGCGCGCGGGCGTCGTCGTGCCAGGGTCCGCGGGTTGCGCTGGGCGGGCCGGGGAGCGATGTTTTCGGGGCAGCGTCCCGAAGGATCGCGTAATGACCAAGGGTTCGCGCAGCGTGCGGAGCCTTGGAGACGGGAGCAGGAATGGCTGAGATTCAGGATCTGGACGGAGTGTACAAAGATACCGACTCGCGGATGACAAAGGCGATCGAGTCGACGCGCAGCGAGTTTGCCGCGATTCGGACCGGACGGGCGGCGCCGTCGCTGCTGGACCGGCTGCACGTCGAAGCGTACGGGACGTCGGTTCCGCTCAAGCAAGTCGCGAGCGTTTCGAGTCCGGACGGGCGTTCGCTTCAGGTGTCGGCGTTCGACAAGAGCGTGGTGGGGGCGATCCGGCGGGCGATCGAGACCAGCGATTTAGGGCTGAATCCGAATGTCGACGGGCAGAATATTCGGCTGTCGATTCCGCCGCTGACCGAAGATCGCCGCAAGGCGCTGGTGAAAATCGTCAAGCAGAAGGGCGAAGACGGCAAGATCGCGATTCGCAACGTCCGGCATCGGGCGACCGATGAAGTGAAGGCGCTTCAAAAAGCGGGCACGATTACCGAAGACGAAGTGAAGCGCGCCGCTGACCACGTACAAAAATTAACCGATCGTCACATCAAGCAGATCGACGAACTCGTGGTTTTCAAGGAAAAAGAGATCATGGAGGTCTGATGCACGAATCGCTGACGATGCTGCCCGAGGTCGAGGCCCGCCGGCTGTTGGCCGGCGTTCCGGTGACGCTGGAGGTTCTGCGTCCGCCCTACGCGGCGTTGGGCGTCGGCACGCTGCGGGTGCTGCGCGTTCGCGAGATCCCCGCCGCGCCGCTCGAATTGATCGCCGGCTACGACAACTACGAGCGGCTGGGATAGATGGATTCGCCTCGGATGGATTCGTCTCGCCTCTCGCTCGACGAATCCCGCTCGAGTGGATCCGTCTCGGTTTCGCTCGACAGATCCATCGCGTTCGGCCCGCAGGGCCGAGCCGCCATCTCGCTTACGCTCGATGGTCCGTGGCGTTTGCGGTTTCGCCGCAGGCCGTCGTCGCCGATATCGGTTGGCCTCGGCTGCGCTCGACGAACCCGGCAAAGCCCGACGGTCTCCTGATGGACAAAATCGCGCATTTGCCGCCCGGAGTCGAGTTCGATGCCGACCGGATGCCGGGACATATCGCGATCATCATGGACGGCAACCGGCGTTGGGCCAAGGCCCGGCGGATGCCGTTCATCGAGGGGCACCGCCGCGGGATCGTGGCCTTGCGCGAAATTACCCGCGCCGCCAGCGACTGGCGCATTCCGCTGCTGACCGTGTTCGGTTTTTCGACCGAGAACTGGAAGCGCGATTCGACCGAGATCTCGCTGCTGCTGGACTTGTGCGTCTATTTCGCCGAGAACGAGCTGACGGAATTGCACCGCAACAACGTGCGCGTCCATGTCATCGGCCGCTACGAGCAGTTGCCCAAAGCATCACGTGAAGCGCTCGACCGGCTCCAGGCGCGGACGGCGCAGAATTCCGGGCTGGTGCTCAACCTGGCGGTGAACTATAGCGCGCGCACGGAGATGCGCGATGCGGTGCGCGCGCTGGCTCACGATGTCCGCAGCGGCCTTCTCGCTCCCGACGAGATCAGCGAGGAGCGGCTGGCGTCGTCGCTCTACACGTCCCGGATGCCCGATCCCGACATTCTGATCCGCCCAGGCGGCGAGTCGCGGCTCTCCAATTTCTTGCTGTATCAAGCGGCCTACACCGAGCTGATCATGAGCGACTGCTTTTGGCCGGACTTCGGACGCGCGCAGTTTGCCGCCGCCATCGTCGAGTTTCAGCGCCGCCAAGCCGCGCACGGCAGCGCATGACGGCCGCGTCGGTCCCGGCCCCGCAAGCGGCGGCGCGACCGGCGACCGGGCGGCGCGTCATCATCGGTCTGGTGTTGGCGGTGGTGGGTTTGGGCTTGGTGCTGTGGCCGCCCGGCTTTGCGCTGCTGGTCGAAGCCATCGCGATCGGCGCTTTGTGGGAGCTGGGCAAACTTGCCGAACGTAAGGGCGTCGCGATTGAATTCACCGTCGCAGCCCTCGCGTCGACGATGTTCTTGGGCCTGACGTACTTCGGGCTGATCAAACGCTTCGAGAGCGATTTGCTCTCGCTCACCATCGTGGCCGCGATGCTCAGCGCGACCTTCTTGCGCCGCGGCCAGCAGCTCATGCGCTCCGCCTTTACGCTGCTGGGCGTGATGTACATCGGGAAGCTGCTGTCGTATTTCATTGCGATCCGCGCGCTGCCGCAGATCGGCGCCATCGCAACCGTCATGGTGATCTTCGTCATCGCGCTCACTGATATCGGTGCGATGGTCATCGGCATCCGGTTCGGACGCACCCCGCTCACGCCGCTCTCGCCGCGAAAAACGGTCGAAGGTGCGGTCGGCGGACTGGCCGTTGCGACCCTGGCGGCGGTGGGGTTCGCGCTGTACCTGCATTGGGGCTGGGTCGAAGGGACCATCGTCGGTGCATCGACGTCGTTTGCAGCGCAAGCCGGTGACGTCGTCGAATCGGCACTCAAACGCGACGCGAAAGTCAAAGACGCCGGCACCGTGATCGCAGGGCACGGCGGCGTCCTCGACCGCTTCGACTCGTACCTCTTCGGCGGAATCATGTTTTATTTCTCACTCGTCTTGATCGGAAAGATACCGCTTGTCTAAAACGAGAAAACGGGTCGCGATCTTGGGCTCGACGGGAAGCATCGGCACTCAGGCCCTCGACGTCATCGGGCGGCATCCCGATCGGTTCGAGGTGGTCGGCCTCGCCGCCGGACGCAATGCGCAGCTTCTGCGCGAGCAAACCGCGCGCTTCGGGCCGGCCGTTGCCTCGCTGGGAGCCGACGACGGCGCGGCGGGACTGCTGCGCGTCGCTGTCGAGAGCGAACCCGATATCGTGTTGGCCGCGACCGACGGCGCGGTCGCCTTCGACGCGGTGTTCGCCGCCGTCGATGCCGGCATCGATATCGCCATCGCGAACAAAGAGCTCGTGGTGGCCGCCGGCGAGCTGCTCTTCGCTCACGCGGCGCGCAGCGGCGCGTCGCTGCTGCCCGTCGACAGCGAGCACAGTGCGATCTTTCAGTGTCTGGTGGGTGAGCCGCGGGAGCGGGTAGCCTCGATCGTGCTGACGGCCTCGGGCGGTCCGTTTTGGACCGCCAGCGCCGAGGAGATCCGCAACGCCACGCTGGCCGACGCCCTCCGGCACCCGACCTGGCAGATGGGGACGAAAAATACCATCGACTCGGCGTCGCTGATGAACAAGGGCCTCGAGGTGATCGAGGCAAGCCGGTTCTTCGCTTTACCCGGCGAGCGCATCGCGGTGCTAGTGCATCGCACCAGCGTCGTCCACGGCCTGGCAATCTTCACCGACGGCAACGTGAAGGCCCAGTTGGCCCCGCCCGACATGCGGCTGCCGATCGGCTACGCGTTGGCCTACCCCGACCGGCTGCCCGCGCCCGCGCCCGACGACGCCTTGGCCGCCGTCGGCGGCGAGCGCGGGGCGGACGTGAGCACGCTGCGCTTCGAGCGCCCCGACGCCGAGCGCTTCCCCTGCCTAGGGCTTGCTTACGCGGCGCTGGCCAAGGGCGGGACCGCGCCGGCGGCTCTATCGGCCGCGAACGAGATCGCGGTCGCTGCGTTCGTAAACGGTGAAATTCCGTTCGGAGCGATCCCGGAATGCATCGCTGAGGCCACCGCTGCGGTCAAAGACTATGAACTCACGCTCGATGCCGTACGCGAAGCCGACCGGTCGGCCCGCTTAGCGGCAGGGGCAGCCGTCGCGGAACGCCGCGTGAAGATCCGAGGACTATGACCTACCAACTTGCCATCGCTCTCCCGACGCTCGCCGGCTTGGGCAAGATCATCGTCTTCCTGGTGATGATCTCGGTGCTGATCGTGCTCCACGAGTACGGCCATTTCATCGTCGCCCGCCGCAACGGCGTGCGGGTGAACGATTTCGCGCTCGGGATGGGCCCGACGCTGCTGCGCTGGACCTCGCCGCGCAGCGGCACGAATTATCGGCTCAACTTGTTCCCGATCGGCGGCTACTGCGCGATGAAGGGGGAAGACGGCAAGACCAACGAGGCCGAGCAGCAGCGCCAATTCCGCGAGACCATCGATGCGGTCGCCGGTGCGGCGCCCGGTTCTCCGGGCGTGTCGACCAGCGGCGTAGCCCTGCTGCCTGAACGCGCCACGGCGCGCAAAGATCCGGGCGCGCTGGCGCGTTCGGTCCACGAAGAGGACAACTTTCAAGCCAAGCGGCCGCTGCAGCGCTTGGCGATCGTCGTGGCCGGCCCGGTGATGAACTTCATCGTCGCGCTGGTCTTGATGGTCGTCTCTTACGCGGCGGTCGGCATCCCGGCTCCGACGACGATGGTCGGCGACGTTTCGCCGGGCAAGCCCGCCGCGCTCGCGGGTTTGCGGGCCGGCGACCGGATCGTCGCGGTCAACGGCGTCCCCGTGAGCGACGGCACCGTGCTGGTGCATGACATTCAGACCTCGCTAGGCAAGCCGCTGCGCCTGACGTATCTGCGCGCGAACCTCACCCACGACGTCACGCTCACCCCGGTTCCGGGGCCCGACGGTGCCGGACACACCGTAGGCATCATCGGCTTCCTCAAGGTCCTCGCTCCGCAGCGCGTTCCGCTGACGACGGCGCTTACGCGCAGCGGCCAGGATTTCGCCATGATCTGGACGAGCACGTTCGGTGCGCTGGGCGGTCTCTTCACGCATCCCGCTGCGACGGCCGGGCAACTCCACGGCGTTGTCGGCATGGCCAGCGTTTCGGGTGAAGTGCAGGACGCCGGTTGGGGCGCGTACATGAGCTTCGCCGCGCTGATCTCGATCTCGCTGGGCATCTTCAATCTGCTGCCGATCCCGGCGCTCGACGGCGGACGCGGCGTCTTCATTTTGGCCGAGATGCTGCGTGGAAAGCCGGTCGACCCGGAGAAAGAAGCGCTCGTCCACGTCGGCGGTTTCGCCGTTCTCATCGTTTTGATGCTCGCGGTTTCGTACCACGACATCGCGCAAATCGTTGCGGGTAAGGGAGCCTTCTAAGTGATCCGTCTGCGGCGCAAATCGAAGCCGGTCTTTCTCAAGAACAAATCCGGCGAGTCCGATGCCAAAGGCGTCTGGATCGGCGGCGATCATCCGATTGCGGTGCAGTCGATGACGACCACCGACACGGCCGATTACGACAAGACGCTCGAGCAAGTGTACGGGCTGGCGATGGCAGGTTGCGAGGTCGTGCGCGTGACGTGCCAGGATCCGCGCGATGCGGCGGGCTTGCCGCACATCGTCAAGCGCAGTCCCGTTCCGATCGTGGCCGACATCCATTTCGATCATCGCATGGCGCTGGCCGCGATCGACGCCGGCGTGGCCAAATTGCGGCTCAATCCGGGGAACATCACCGATCCGAAAAAAACGCGCGAGGTCGTGGAGGCCGCCAAGCAGCGCGGCACGCCCATTCGCATCGGCGTCAATATGGGTTCCCTGGCGCACGATCTTGAACTCAAACTCGGCCACACGCCCGAGGCGATGGTCGAGTCGGCGGTGCGCCACATCGAGATCCTCGAAGATCTCGGTCATACCGATATCGTCATCAGTCTCAAAGCGCACGACGCGCCGACCACCGTCTACGCCTACCGCATGATGGACAAGCGGCTGGCCGAACGGAACACACCGTACGGGCTGCATCTTGGCGTCACCGAAGCCGGCTTGCCGCGCGAGGGGACGATCAAGAGTTCGATCGGTTTGGGCATCCTGCTGTGGGAGGGCATCGGCGATACGCTGCGCGTGTCGTTAGCCGCCGACCCGATCGAAGAAGTGCCGGTTGCCTGGGGAATTCTCAAAGCGCTCGGGCTGCGCGAGAAGGGATTCGACATCACGGCTTGCCCGTCGTGCGGCCGGGCGGAAATTCAAGTCGTCGATCTCGCGCGATCCGTCGAGGCGATCGCCAAAGAATACACGGCTCCGGTAAAAGTTGCCGTTATGGGCTGTGTTGTCAATGGCCCGGGTGAGTCGAAAATGGCCGATGTGGGTATCGCTGGAGGCAAGGGTAAGGGCGCAATCTACCGCAAGGGATTGCTGGTGGGCACCTTTCCCGAAGACCGTTTGCTCGCCGCGCTGCGTCTGGAAATCGAGAAAGTGATCGCCGAGCAATACCCGGACTTCCTGCACGAGATTCACCGTGAAGCAACTCCTGCCTAGCGCAAGACTCGTTTTCGGAACCGCAGCTGCGGCGGCGGTTGCGTCGGTGACCGTCGCTGTTTCCACGCCGGCGACGATGAGCGTTGACGGCCAGCGCATCGTGGCCGACGTCGCTCCGGTCACCACGGTGGCCCAAGCTTATTTGCCGATCCGCGCGATCTCCGAAGCGACCGGCGGAACGACGACGTTCGACGAGCCGAGCCGCACGATCACCGTTCGGCGCGGCAGCGACACGCTCACGCTCAAACTCGGTGAGCGGGCGGCGACCCTCAACGGCAGACACGTCATGCTCGCGCATGCACCCTTCACCGTGCGCGGCCGAGCGATGGTTCCCAGCAGCGTCATCGCCGATGCGTTCGGTTCCAGCGTCCGCTACGACGCGCGCCAAGCCAAAGTCGACGTGCGCACGCCCGGCGTCGTGGTCGCCCCATTCCCCGACGACGCTCCGTAGCGCTTCTCTGATTTCGTCCTGGCAAGGAGCCGAGCGGCGAAGTTTGCTTCAGCCAATGAGCCGCGTAGCACGCAGTCCAGGGCGAAATCAGAGCATCCCTACAGGCGGAAGATTTCGCCGTCGCGATAGATGGGGATCACCGAGCTGATGTCCAGCCGGGCCGCATCGATGATGTCCTCGCCGAAACCCAACGCGCCCAGCGACTGAGCATGTTCGCCGCTCGCGATTGCGTCGGCGATGCGGTGCTCACCGTTACGATACGTCACCGCGGCCGCGAGCGCCGCGTCGCTGAGCGCCACGTCCCGAAAGCGCTCGCTGCATTCGTTGGCGATCGCTCCGGCGCAGAAGAAGTCTTCGAAGGAAAATTCGCCGTCTTGTCCGGCGCAGACCAAGAGGGCTTCTTTCGCATCGATCGCGGCGATGGCGGTCACGATCGCGTCCCGATTGTTGAGCGAGCCGCAGAGCACAGCGGCGGCGCCGGCGTGACCCACGCGCTGCAAGGCGCGCGTGCCGTTCGTGGTCGTGAACGCCACCGTCTTGCCCACGATCGTTGCCGATTCGTACGATGCCGGCGAGTTGTCGAGATCGAAGCCGTTGATCTTCTGCGACCCACGCTCCCCGCCGAGCAGCACCCGGTCGCGGCCGACGCGATTGCGCACCGCGATCGCATCTTCGGGTTCCAAGCACGGGATAACCGACTGCGCACCGTTCTCGAGTGCTCGCGTAATCGTCGTCGTTGCGCGCAGCACGTCGATGACGACGACAACGAATCCGCGCAAACCAATGGCGACCGCCGCTGGTGTAACCGCAACGTTGACTCGCTTCATCATCGTCCGGATTGATACGACTTCCAACCGGCTGGCGCCTCGGGATTCGTCAGGCCGTTTCCACTCCCCGGCGCGTCAGACGATGGACGCCGTTCCGGGCGGCAGTGCTTGGGCCATGAACGCCGCAACGGCCCGCAGGTCATCCGCGCGCGTCTCGGTGGCGCGCCAGACGAGACCGATACGGCGTCCGGCATCGGCATCCGCCAGGTCGCGGAAGCGGATGAGTCCGCCCATGTCGCCGTGGCCGTGCGCGGCCAACAGCGGGAAGAGTGAGTAGCCTTCCCCCGCCGCGATCATGTGCCGGAGCATCTCGAGGCTGCTGGCCACGCGCGTGTGCGGGTCCAGGCGGCGCATCTTGCACAGGTCGATCGCCTGATCGCGCATGCAGTGCCCCTCTTCCATCAGCAGCAGCTTTCCGCGGGTGAGATCGCGCAAGCGGACGGCGGCGCGCGCTGACAACGGATGATCGAGCGGGCACGCGAGCCGGAACGGCTCGAAAAACAGCGGTGCGACGGTCAGTCCCTCGCCGCTTACCGGCAGTGCGAGCAGAATCGCATCGAGTTCGCTGCGCCGCAGGCGGGCCAGCAGCTCCGCCGTCCGCCCCTCCGTGAGGTGCAGCACCAGCCGCGGAAAACGTGCTCGTCCCTTGTGCAGCAGGGTCGGCAGATAGTAGGGCCCCAGTGTCGCAATGACACCCAGCCGCAGCTCGCCGGTCAATGGTTCAGCGCTGCGCTGGGCGCTCTCGAGCAGCCGCTGCGCATCGGCCAACAGCGCTTCGGCTTGCGCGATGAGCGCGATGCCGCGCGGCGTCGTTTCTACGTGGCGCTTGGTGCGCTCGAACAGGGTGATGCCGAGCACGCCTTCGAGTTTGCGGACCTGTTCGCTCAGCGCGGCTTGGCTGACGCCGCACCGTTCGGCGGCCCGGCCGAAATGACGCTCCCGCGCCACGGCTACCGCATATTCAAGATCGCGCAGCGAGAGACTGGAAACGGTGCCGGTTCGGAGGCTTCTCATGTGATCGGTTTTGCCTTAGACAATGGAAGCTTAAATCGATTTCACTTGTTAGTAGTTTTTTGCTACGCTGGCGGCGCCATCATCCCGTTGAGCAAGAAGTTTGGCCGGCACCCGAAAGCCAACGGCGGGTTGGCGCCCGCCCACGGGAAAATTTTAAACCCAGCCACGATTCACAATTGGAGAGACATATGCTCGAAACGGATCGCGAGAAAAACGGTGAGTGTCCCGTCGTGCACGGGGTTCCCAAAGGCACCCACATGCCGGTTGGGCTGAGGACCAACCGCGACTGGTGGCCCAATGTGTTGGAGCTCAGAGTTCTCCACCAGCATTCTGCCTTGTCCAATCCGCTGGGTGAGGCGTTCAACTACGCCCAGGAATTCAAGCAGCTCGATTTGGACGCCCTCAAGCAGGACGTCTTCGCACTCATGACGCGGTCGCAGGACTGGTGGCCGGCGGATTACGGTCATTACGGGCCGCTTTTCATTCGGATGGCGTGGCACAGCGCGGGCACGTACCGCATCGCGGACGGCCGCGGCGGGGCCGGCCAAGGCACGCAGCGCTTCGCCCCGCTCAACAGTTGGCCCGACAACGCCAACCTCGACAAGGCGCGCCGGCTGCTCTGGCCGATCAAGCAGAAGTACGGCAACAAAATCTCGTGGGCCGACTTGATGATCTTCGCCGGTAATTGCGCCTTGGAGTCGATGGGACTGCGACCGTTCGGCTTCGGCGGAGGCCGGGTCGACGTCTGGGAACCCGATGAAGACGTCTCGTGGGGCACCGAGGATACCTGGCTTGGCGACAAGCGCTATTCGGGCGATCGGGAACTCGCGAACCCACTCGCGGCCGTTCAAATGGGCTTGATCTACGTCAATCCGGAGGGGCCGAACGGCAAACCGGATCCGGTCGCTTCGGCGCGCGACATTCGCGAAACGTTTGCCCGGATGGCGATGGACGACGAAGAAACCGTCGCGCTCATCGCCGGCGGCCACACGTTCGGCAAGGTCCACGGCGCAGCGGAGGCGGCCAAGTATGTCGGCCCGGAACCCGAGGGCGCGAGCATCGAAGAGCAGGGTCTCGGCTGGAAAAACAGCTTCGGCACGGGCAACGGCGATGCGACGATCACCAGCGGACTCGAAGGTGCGTGGACGAGCAGTCCGGCGACCTGGGACAACAACTACTTCGACAACTTGTTCAACTACGAGTGGGAGCTGGTGAAGGGTCCGGGCGGTGCATGGCAGTGGACGCCCAAGGATGCCGCTGCGGCAGGCACCGTGCCGGATGCGCACGATCCCGCGAAGCGGCACGCCCCGATGATGCTCACGACGGACCTTGCCCTGCGCCTTGATCCGAACTACCTGCCGATCTCCAAGCGCTTCCACGAGAATCCGGCCGAGTTTGCCGACGCCTTCGCCCGCGCGTGGTACAAGCTGACGCACCGCGACATGGGACCCCGCTCGCGCTATCTGGGCTCGCTAGTCCCCGCAGAAGTACTGATCTGGCAAGACCCCGTTCCCGAGGTCACGCATCCGGCTATCGACGCCGCCGACATCGCGGCCCTCAAGGGCAAAATCCTCGCCGCGGGCCTTTCGATCTCCGATCTCGTCTCGACGGCTTGGAATTCGGCCGCGACGTTCCGCGGCTCGGACAAGCGCGGCGGCGCGAACGGGGCGCGCATTCGCCTCGCACCGCAGAAAGATTGGGAGGCCAACGAGCCGGCCCGGTTGGCGACGGTGCTCGGCGCGCTCGAGAAGATCCAGACCGAGTTCAATGCTGCCGCGCCGGGCGGGAAAAAGGTTTCGCTCGCCGACCTCATCGTTTTGGGCGGCAGCGCCGCCGTCGAACAGGCGGCGAAAAACGCCGGCGCGGACGTCCAGGTTCCGTTCACGCCGGGCCGCTCGGACGCATCTCAGGACCAGACCGATGTCGCGTCGTTCGCGGTGCTCGAACCGATCGCGGACGGGTTCAGTAACTATCTCAAGTATCAAAAAGCCGAGTACACGCTGTCGGCCGAAGAGATGTTGGTCGATCGCGCCCAACTCCTGACGTTGACCGCGCCGGAGATGACCGTTCTCGTCGGCGGCCTGCGCGTGCTCGATGCAAACGTCGGACACGCGAAGCACGGCGTCTTCACCAAACGCCCCGGGTCGCTCACCAACGACTTCTTCGTGAACTTGCTCGACATGAGCACGACCTGGAAGAGCGCCTCGGAAACCGACGACGTGTTCGAGGGCCGCGATCGCGCAACGGGCGAGCTGAAGTGGACCGGCACCCGGGTCGACCTCATCTTCGGCTCCAACTCTGTGTTGCGTGCGCTCGCAGAAGTCTATGCCTGCGCCGACTCGCAGCAGAAGTTTGTCGCTGACTTCGTGGCGGCTTGGAACAAGGTGATGAATCTGGACCGTTTCGACCTCGCCTGATCTCGCCGAAAAGCGTTCGGGGCGCAGTTTAACTCGCAGCTGCCCCCGAACGGCCGGTCCCGGGTTTCCACGTGTGCGTCGCTCTCGAGACGCACACGTGGACCCCAGCCTCGTCGGCCGGCTTCCGAATTCCGTCCGCGGATTTCCGGCGGTGCCAAAAAGCCAACCACGTCGGCCCGTTTCGCGCCTGGCCACGAACGAGGATCCGGCCTGCCTGATGTCCGCCTATTGCCAAGTCGGAACGTTGATAATTGCCGGGAGTATGGGCCCGGCAAAAGCGGTTAGCGAAAATCAATTTACCGTAAATGTTTGAAACGAAAGATGAATCTGCAACGCGCTTAGCAGTATGGAGATTCTTGCCGTCGTCGTTAACATCGATTGGAAATAAACACCGTAAGGGTAATCGCACCGCCTCGAATTCTGCCGCTACAAGCGCTCGGCTAAGCGTAAAGAAGCCTTTTTAGACCAGGGGCGGCTTGGAAGTTAAGCGTCCTTGACGGTAAGGCGAGAACGGTATCTTTCATTGACGCAGCTGTCGGAAAAGACGGAAAACAAAACGTTGAAACGTGAGATAATGTCGTTGTCGACGAATGGTTCAAAGCCATACAACGTCGTTAACCCCGTACCTCAATTGTAGTTTTGGAAACCAACATGACTGTCGTAGCCGCCGTATCCGTTGTTGCATTACTTGCCGCTTTCGTTCTCGACGCGGGACCCGTTCTGTATCCGAGTTCGGCCCAAGATCGCATCGACCAGCTGCCCTAACCATCGCCGAGCGCGGTCAGCGCGCTTGATCGTCGATCGAGACCCCCGCTGCCGTGAGATGCACGCGCGAGGCGCGAAAGCCGGTGAGTGAGCGCACCACACCCGCCGCATCGGCTCTGGCCTTGCTCATTGCCGGCGAACCCGGCTTGGCCCGGGCAACGTTGTCGAGCAAGTATCCACCGACGACGACGAGGGTCTCGTACAGCGATCGTTTTGCCCGGTCGGAGAGCAGGCTGAAACCGGGCGCCCCGCCCAAAAAAATGTGAACGCGATCGTCCAGGGAGACCGCGCCGAACGAGCGCGCACCGCACGCGATCGTCGGTCCGGGGGCGAATTGCTCGAAGTGCGTGCCGTTGAAGGCCCATAGCGCCGCCTGCAGCAGGAATTCGTACGCGTGGGCGACGTCGTCGGTTCGGCAGTTCATGCTCGGCGCGACACGTGCGAAGGTGTCGAGGTACGCCCGGCCCCGCGCCGGCGTGAGATCGCTGGGGAACGGTGGCGTTTTTGCATTGGCGCCGTAGATGACGTAGCGCGGACCGTCATCGCTCCGCACGAAATGCGTTGCGCGCGTGCGGGCTTCGATCGCGGCATACGCCCGCGGCGTCAACGACGGAACCTCGATCCGCGGTCCGGGCACGTACACCGTGTCGGCGCCCGCGTCAACCGGAATCCAAGCCGCCAGAACAGCTAAAAACACGGCGGTAACCCGCCCAACGATACGCATCGTAAGAAGCGTACGCCGAACATGTTGCCCGCAGGTTTCCGCCGAAGCCGAAGCGCCACCGCGGCTCGATGCGCAGCGCTGAACGCCACGCGGCTTCCGGCGCAGCCGCAAAACCCAAAACGCCACGCGAGGCTCGGCGCGCGGCGCCGAACGCCACGGGTTGCGCGAAGCGCAACCCGGCTACTTCGGTGGCGGGTTCGCGTCGTCGAAGACGCGGCTTTTGCGGATATCCTCGGCTTCGATGGTCATGAGTTCGTCGCGGGTCAGCACGCCGCCCAGGGCAAAGAGCCGATTGGCTTGGCGTAAGCGCGTGCGCCCGATGGCGTTGCGAACGCTGCGCGCGTTGGCGAAAAACGGCTGCGCCATGCGGCGCTTGAGGTAGTCTTCGAACGCCGCGCGGGCTTCGGCGGTGAAGCGGTAGCTGAGTTTGTCGACCATGAGTTCGGCGATCTGCATCAGCTCTTCGGGTGAGTAGTCGGGAAAGTCGATGTGGTTGCCGACGCGCGATTTGAGGCCCGGATTGCTGGTGAAGAAGCTGTCCATGCGATCTTTGTAGCCCGCGAAGATCACCACGAGATCGTCGCGATTGTTCTCCATCGACTGAAGTAAAATCTCGATCGCTTCGCCGCCGTAGTCGCGCTCGTTCTCGGCTTTGTAAAGATAGTAGGCTTCGTCGATGAACAGCACGCCGCCCATCGCGCGCTTGATGACTTCTTTGGTCTTGGGTGCGGTGTGGCCGATGAACTGGCCCACCAGATCGTCGCGGGTAACGGCCACGAGATGGCCTTTGCGCACGTAACCCAGGCTCTTGAGGATTTCGGCCATCCGCATCGCGACGGTGGTTTTGCCGGTTCCCGGACCGCCGGTGAACGACATGTGCAGCGGCGGCGGTTCGGTCGCCAAGCCCACGCGCTTGCGCAGGCGGTCGACGAGCAAGAGCGCCGCAATCTCGCGAATGCGGCTCTTGACCGGCGCGAGGCCGATCAGCTCGCGATCGAGCTGTTCGACGATCGCGCCGATGTTCGATTCGGCGTAGGCCGCCGAAATGTCGAGCGGCGTCTCTTGCTCGGGTTCGGCACTCATGTCGAGTAGCGGGTCTCCCGCGGCTCATCGACCGCATACGCCTTGATCGTATAGCGTTGAACGCGATCGTTGGCGTTCTGGCGCTCGAGTCGGAAACCGGGCTCGTTGGCCGGCCGGTTGATGATGAAGCTCAAAGCCGTGGTCTGCCGGCCGTAGCGGGCGTCGTAGGCGTTGACCTTGATGTAGGAGTCGGGGTACTCAGTGCGCGCGCGGGTGACCTCGCCCATGATCGCCGCAGCGTCTTTGAGATCGAACATCGGCAAGCCGAACATCTCCCAGTAGGAGTTGCGCGGGTGCGGATCGTGGGTGTACTCGATCGAGATCGGCCAGTTGTTGTCCAGCGCGTACTGGATTTGCTTCCCGATCTGCTCGTCGGTCAGATCGGGAAGATAAGAAAACGTTCCTTGCGTTACTCGCATACAGTCAAACTCCTAAACATTGCGGCGCCGCGAAGAATCGCAGCTTGAAACGGTACGTGGAGCCCCCATACGCGCTGCGCATGGGGGGCGTGGAGGCGAAAGCCGGAACGCCTTTTTAATACGACGGCGTGGCGACGGCGTCGGGCGTGTCGGTCGACTCGTAGTTGAAGCTGATATCCTTCCAGAGATCGAGCGCCCGCGCGAGCGGCGCACAGGTCTTGCTGGCCGCCTTGAGAATCTCGGGGCCTTCGCCCAGATAATCGCGGCCCTCGTTGCGTGCCAGGATCATCGCTTCGAGCGCGACCCGGTTCGCCGTGGCACCCGCGGCGATGCCGTCGGGATGGCCGATCGTTCCGCCGCCGAATTGCAGCACGGTATCTTCGCCCAACAGGTGCAGCAAGTCGTGCATTTGGCCGGCGTGAATACCGCCCGACGCGACCGGCATCACGCCGGGCATCGAGGCCCAATCTTGATCGAAGTAGATGCCGTTGGCGGGATTGGTCGGGATGAAATTCTCGCGCAGCGTGTCGTAGTATCCCGCCGTCGTGCGCGGGTCGCCTTCGAGCTTGCCGACCACCGTACCGGCGTGGATGTGGTCGACGCCGATGAGCCGGCACCACTTCGCAATCACCCGGAAGCTCACGCCGTGCGTCTTTTGGCGCGTGTACGTCGAGTGCCCGGCGCGATGCAGATGCAGGATCATGCTGTTTTTGCGGCACCATTTGGCCATCGACTGCATCGCGGTGTAGCCGATCGTCAAATCGATCATCACGATGATGCTGCCGATTTCCTTGGCGAACTCGGCGCGCTCGTACATCGCTTCCATATCGCCTGCGGTGACGTTCATATAGTGACCGTGCAGCTCGCCGGAAGCCGCATCGGCGCGCGACACGCCTTCCATACAGTACAGGAAGCGGTCGCGCCAGCGCATGAACGGCTGCGAGTTGATGTTTTCGTCGTCCTTCGTGAAGTCGAGCCCGCCGCGCAGCGCTTCATACACGACCCGGCCGTAGTTGCGCGCCGACAAGCCGAGTTTGGGTTTGACCGTTGCGCCCAACAGCGGCCGGCCGAATTTGTTGAGATACTCGCGCTCCATGACGATGCCGTGCGCCGGTCCCTGGAACGTCTTGACGTAGATCGCCGGAATGCGCATGTCCTCGAGGCGCAGCGCTTTGAGCGCCTTGAAGCCGAAGACGTTGCCGATGATCGACGACGTGAGGTTCGCGATCGAGCCTTCTTCGAAGAGGTCCAAATCGTAGGCGATGTACGCGATGTACTGGCCGGGCGTCGAGGCCACCGGATCGACCCGGTAGGCTTTGGCCTGATAGTGCGCGTGGTCCGTCAGTCGATCGGTCCACACCACCGTCCACGTCGCGGTCGAGGATTCGCCCGCAACGGCGGCAGCGGCTTCGATGGGGTCGACGCCTTCCTGCGGCGTGATCCGGAAAGCGCACAAAATGTCGGTATCTTTGGGCACGTAGTCGGCGTCCCAATACCCCATCTTGGCGTAGGGCGTCACACCGGCTTCGAACCGGCTCTTCTCGGCTGGGGCTCCGTTGGTCGCGCTGGCCATAGTCTGCCTCCGTTGGCTCGGGGAAAAAGGTACCCTCGCGGGCTCGATACGCCCTGGCCGCCGGCGTACGATCGCGCGACAATCCGGGGCTCGGTGAGGTCCTCGCCCGTAGGGCGGTTCACCCCGCTTCAATCGGTCTCATCGTTGCACGTCGATCTATTGACGTCAAATACATTTTCTGTTTTTATTCATAACCTACAGATTATGTTGTCCCTCAACCAGGTGCGCACGTTCCTCGAGGTTGCCGAACGCGGCTCAGTTCGGCTCGCGGCGGAACGGCTGGTGATCTCGCAGCCGGCGGTGTCGTCGGCGCTGGCGGGTCTGCAAAAAGAGGTCGGGGCGCCCATCGTCGAGCGCGACGGCCGCGGGGTGCGGCTGACGGCGGCCGGTGAACGGCTGGCCACGTACGGTCGCCGAATCTTCGCGCTGCTCGATGAGGCCGTCGACGAGGCCCGCGCCGCCGCCCACCCCACGTCGCGCCGGCTGTCGCTGGCGGCCGTGCCGACCGCGGCGGAGCAGCTCCTGCCCGAACTGCTCAGCGGCTTTCAGGCCGAGCTCGAACCGGTCGACCTGCATCTCGAGGTTGCCAACAAGGATCAGGTCTGGGACCGGCTCGCGCATTGGGAGGCCGACTTGGTGCTGGCCGGGCGCCCGCCCCAGCACGAGCAATTCGTTACGCTGGCCATCCGTTCCAACGCGGTCGTGGTCGTCGGGCCGCCCAACCGGGCGTATACGATCGCGGATCTGGCCCGTGCGACCTGGCTGTTGCGCGAGCCCGGTTCAGGGACCCGCGAGACCACCGAAACGGTGTTTGCCGAATTGGGGATCGCGCCGCCGGCCGTCACCATCGGCTCGAACGGTGCGATTCGCGAGTGCGTGCGCGTCGGCTTGGGTATCTCGCTCGTTTCGCGTGACGCCGTCGCCCGCGAGCTCGCCGACGGAACGTTGAATGAGATCCCGACGCCGATCACGCCGATGGTGCGCGACTGGCACCTCGTGGGCGGGCGCAAACGCGATTTGCCGAGCGGCGCGCAGCGCTTCTTGCGCTACGTGATCGCCAACGGAGCATTTCACGCCGTATGATCCGAGACTATCCCGGGCGCGAACAAACGGTGCTCGATTTGCTGGTCGAAGCGCTGCCGCATCTGCGCGGCGGCTTGCGGGCGGAGTCGGCCCAGTTCACGGCCCGGCTGGTATACGAGAACTTGGGCCTCGACGCGGCTGCGGTCGTGTCGGCGACGGATGGGGTCCTGGCGTTCGTCGGCGCCGGTAGCGATCATCATCTGGAAGGCAAACCGAACCTCACCGACGTCACCCGGCGCACCCTGGCTTCGGGCCGGCCTTATACGACCTCGAATCCCGAAGACATCGGCTGCCCGTTTCGCAATTGTCCGCTCACCGCGGTCACCGTTGCGCCGTTCGTCGTCCGGGGCCACGTCGTGGGCGCGCTCAAGATGTATCGCGCGGGCCGCGACATGGAAGAGCGCGACGCGCGCGTGGCGATCGGGCTGGCGCGCGTCTTCAGCGTGTATTTGGAGATCGCCGAACTCGACGCGCGCGCGGCGCTCGTCACCCAGGCCGAACTCGAAGCGCTGCGCGCGCAGATCTCGCCGCACTTTCTCTTCAACACGCTGACGACGATCGCGGCATTGACCCGCACCGATCCGACGCGCGCCCACGATCTGCTCGTCGACTTCGCGGAGTATTTTCGCGAAACGCTTGCCCGTCACGGCGAATTCGTCACGCTCGACGAAGAACTCGAAAACGTCGAACGTTATTTGCGTTTCGAGCACGCGCGCTTCGGATCGAACTTGCGGGTCGCCTTCGAGGTCGACGCGCGCTCGCGGCTGGCGCTCGTGCCGGTTCTTTCGATCCAACCGCTGGTCGAAAATGCGATCGCGCACGGGATTGGTTCGCGCGACCACGGCTCGATTCGCATCCGTGCGCGGTTCCGCTATACGGGCATCGAAATTTCGATCGTCGACGACGGTATCGGGATCGCCGCCGACCGCGTGCACACCGTGCTCGAGCGCGGGTTCGGAGCGGGGCTAGGCCTGGGCCTCAACAACGTCCATCAGCGGCTGATCGGAGCCTACGGTCCGCGGTCGGGCCTGCAGATCGCCAGCACCGAAGGCACCGGCACGACGGTCGCGTTCTGGGTGCCGCTGCGACGCCCCAAGAGCCAGATCGAAGCGTGAAGGCGCTCGTCGTCGACGACGAACCGCTGGTTCGCAGCGAACTCGTCTACGCGCTCGGGCGCGTCGCCGAGGATTTCACCATCGTCGAAGCGGCGACGGCGGCCACGGCGCTGGCGACGCTGGCCGCCGATCCGTTCGACGTGGTGTTCCTGGACATCGGTTTACCCGGGATGAACGGGATCGAGGCGATGACGGTGATCAACAGCTTACCGCATCGCCCGCAAGTCGTCTTCGTCACCGCGTTCGACGAGCACGCGCTGCGGGCGTTCGAGTTGGGTGCCCTCGACTACGTCGTCAAGCCGGTCAACGAAGAACGGCTCGCCGTCACGATCGCCCGGCTGCGCGGCGCGCATAGTCCGGCCTCACCGGTGAAAGCGGCCGCGCCCAGCGCCGTCCGGCTCCCGCTCGAGGACGATGACCGCCGGATGCTCGTGCGCATCAACGAGATTTTCATGGTGCATGCGAACGGCCACGTCGTGCTGGCAACGCTCACCGACCGGGAATTGCGCTACCGGGGCTCGCTCGCCGAATGCGCGGCGCGGCTCGAGCCGCTGGGCTTCCTGCGCGTGCATCGCAGCTATTTGGTCAATCCCGAGCACGTCATCGAAATCGAGCCGTTCTTCGGCGGCACGTACGTGCTGCGGCTCGACGACCGGCGCCGGAGCGAAGCGCCCGTCAGCCGCGGCTTCATGCCCGCCGTGCGCAAAGCGTTCGGCCTCTGAGGATTCGTCCCTAAGGCCGCAGGCTGGCGATTTTCGGGGCCATTGCCGGCTCGTAGGCGGTCGCGCGATCGCGGCCGGTGAGCTTGGAGTGGTACATTGCGCTGTCGGCGTCGCGCAACAGCTGTTCGGCGTCGCGATAGGATGCCGCGTCGCGAACGTAACCGATGCTTGCCGAGATCCGCAACGGCGCCGTCGGCGTGTCGATCGAGAAGGCGAGCGCGTCACGCAAGCGGCCGACGATGTCTTCGATCTCTTCGCTGTCGTGGTCGAATGAGATGTCGCGGATGATCACGGCAAATTCGTCACCGTGCAGACGGGCGACGAGATCGACCGGCCGGACCGCGGACGATAAACGATAGGCGGCCATGCGCAGGACGCCGTCGCCGGCGTGGTGCCCGAGCGTGTCGTTTACCGCCTTGAAGCCGTCGAGGTCGACGAACACGACGGCGAAGCCTTCCGCTTTGCCCATCAGGGAACTCAGGCGGCGAATGAACTTCACGCGGTTGGGCAATCCGGTCAGCGCGTCATGCAAGGTCTCGTGATCGAGCCGTGCGTTGAGCATCTTGTGTTCGGTGACGTCGTGGACGAGCACGACCGCCGAAACGACATCCTCGGTTCCGCCGCGCACGGCCAAAAGGCTCAGCTCGGCCCAGAGTTGCTCGCCGTTGGACTTCTCGAAGCAGTGCTCGGCGCGCAGCGAATCGCGCCGCTCGCCGATGACTTCGCGGAACATTTCGGCGCATTTCGCGGTGACGAGTTCCAGGTCGCCCTCGAACATCGAGCGCAAAGCGGCGTTGGCATCGATGCGGTCGCCGCAGTCGACGATCGCGATGCCCACATCCGAGCCGTCGAAGACGGCACGGAACTGCTGTTCGGTCATCCGCAGTGCGCGTTCGGCGTTGCCGCGCGCGAGTTCGGTTTCGAGAATTTTCGCCCGTTCGCGCATCCGCTCGAGTTCGGCCCGGTGCTTGCGGCGCAAGGCTTGCCAGAACCATGCTGCCAGTCCCCAGACGCCGGCGATGAGCGCCGCGCCGGCGCCGGCAACGATTCGTTGACCTTGGTGCAGCGCCGCGACGCGAGCTTCGAACGCCGTTTCGAGAACGCGTGCCGAGGTCTGCATGAGATGCTGACCGCCGGCAATGGATGCGCGGCGCAGCGCGCTCAAATCGGCTTCGTGCGCGCCGTCGGTTCCCGCCACCGTGCGGTCGATCGCGGCGGCCAGCGCGGCTTCGGTGCGGTCGGCTTCCACGCGGGCGGGGTTCAACGTCGAGCTCAGCGCCGGCAGCACGAAGAGCGCTCCGTCGAAATCGTCGTTCGCCATGACGTTGTTCGCGTGCGCCTCGCCGGAAAGTTTCTCGACCTCGACGACTTCAGGCAGGGGAAGCTCCTGACGGCGTCCGGCGAGTTCGAGCATCTGCGCGCCCTGCTGCAGACGCTCGGTCCCCACGAGGATCCGGGCCAACAGGGCATCCTGTAAATTCACTGATTCGACGGTGGGATCGTAATTGAGCCCCGATCCGTCGCCGATGTCGGACAGCAGCGCCAAGATCGCGTTGGCAAGCGGCAGTGATGCCTGCGCCCGCGTTTCGGCGTCACCGCGTGTGGTCATCGCGCGCTCGCCGGCTTCGAGGGCGGCGAGATTGGTGCGCGGCCCCTTCACGAGCGGCGCGCAGCTCGGAGCGCGAAGCTCGCGCAGCGCCCTTCGAACGGCATCGGTGTCGGCGCGGAGCGACTCGCTCGAGCCGTTCGGTAAGGTAAGCGCGTTCAACCGGTAGCGCTCGACGGCAGCCAGCACGTCGCCGGCGCTCAAGGCGCAGTCCAATCCGCTGCGCTCGGCCGCGATGGTCGCGATCGCGGCGTTCCTGCCCCCAATCCGTGCGCCGGCTCCGATGGCGAAAGGTGCCGCGAGCACGAGACAAATCGCCGCCCAGCGAACGAGGAGCCAGCGTTGCGCCCCGTTCACAGGCAAAGCCGCTCGGCGGCCATGCCGATCGGGAGTCGCGCGATCCTCACCGGGCGAATACGTCCCATGTTACTACAGATATCGGCGCGCACGTCCGTCAACTTAACGTTTGGCCGAGTTCGGCGCTCGCTTCATTGGGTCGCTTCAGCGATGAGGTACGGCTCGATCGACGTCCGGCTGTACGAAACAGGCCGGCGGGCGCGGCTGCGGGCCCGCACTGCTGCATTTCGCGAGGCAAAACCGGCGTTTTACGTGTCCGATCGTGACGGCAGCACGCTGCGGCAGTAGCGTGCTCTTACGTACTCTTGTGGGGAGGCAGTATGGCCCGTCGGCCTATCATGATCGCCGTGGGAGGCGACTCCGGAACCGGCAAAACAACGCTGTGCCGTGGACTGGACAAAATCTTCGGTGCCGAGCGGATCGAAACGATCTGTCTCGACGATTACCACTCGCTGGACCGCGAGCAGCGTAAAGCGGTCGGCTTTACCGCGCTCGACCCGCGCGCCAACAATTTCGCCGCCATGGAAGAAGACATGTGGACGCTGCGCGACGGTCAGCCGATCCGCAAGCCCGTGTACGATCACGCCGACGGCCGCATCAAAGGGCCCGAAACGATCGCGCCCAAGGAGATCATCGTCGTCCAGGGCCTGTTTCCGCTCTATACCCGAGCGCTGCGCAATCTCTTCGACGTAACCGTTTGGCTGGATCCCGAAACCGAACTCAAGGTAGCATGGAAGATTCAGCGCGACGTGACCCAGCGCGGCTACAGCCCCGAACAAGTCCGCGCCGAGATCGAAAAGCGGCAGCCGGATATTCGTGCGCACATCACACCTCAAGCCAAACATGCGGATCTGACGGTCCGCTTCAGCCGCCCCGCCACCTGGTCGACGCATCCCGACGACGCGCATCTTACCGCCCAAATTCGCAAAGGCGGCCGCTTTGTCGCGCTGGACTATCGTGAATTTGCCAGCACCTCCACCTATTTGCGCCAGCTCGACACGACCGGCGAGCACGGTCATCCCGAGACGATCATCGAACTCGACGGACAAATAGCCGGCGACGTTGCCGATGCCGTGCAGGATAAGATCTGGGCGCACATGGATTCTCATATTCATCTGCGCCCCGAACGGCTGGGCGAATTTACCGGAGCCAAAGGAGTTCAAGTGAGTCACTCGCTCGCGCTCGCGCAATTACTGATTGCGCGCCGCGTGGTCTTGATCGAAAACGCATTACTCGAAGCAGAAGGAGCCGTCGCATGATCGAGCGTTTGAAGAAAGTCAAATCGGATTCGCGCATCGAGTTCGAGTTCGTCCGGGCGACGGAAGCCGCCGCCATCGCCTCCGCGCGCATGGTTGGGCGCGGCGACAAAAATGGGGTCGATCAAGCCGCGGTCGACGCGATGCGTAACGTGCTCGGCACCGTCGACGTCGACGGCGTGGTCGTTATCGGCGAGGGCGAAAAGGATGAAGCGCCGATGCTGTACATCGGCGAGACGCTGGGCACCGGTGACGGCCCGTCGGTCGACATCGCCGTCGACCCCATCGACGGAACGACTCTCGCATCGCGCGGCGGCGCAGGTGCGATTTCTGTCGTAGCTGCCGCGCGGCGCGGCACGCTGTTCCACACCCGCATCGCGTACATGGACAAGATCGTGGTCGGGCCGGCGGGCCGCGGCAAAATCTCGATCGATCGCCCGCTGCGGGAAAACGTTCGCGCGCTGGCCGCCGAGATGCGCCGCCCGATCAGCGAGATCACCGTCGCCCTGCTCGATCGGCCGCGCAACGAGCATCTGGTTCGCGAAGTGCGCGAAACCGGCGCGCGCATCCGGTTGTTCAACGACGGCGACGTTGCCACGGCGATCATTGCCGTGCTAACGGACCGCAGCCGCATCGATATGATGGCCGGCATCGGCGGAGCGCCCGAAGGCGTGGTGACGGCGTGTGCGGTCAAAGCACTCGGCGGCGACATGCAGGGCCGGCTTTGGCTGCGCAACGCCGAAGAGGCCACCTACGCCGTCCACGAAGGCATCGATCCGGCCAAAACCCTGCTGCTGGACGACTTGTGCGCCGCCGACGACGCGCTGCTGGCCGCAACGGGCGTCACCGACGGCGAGTTGCTGGCGGGGGTGCGATTCGACCACGGCGCTGCGTACACGCAGTCGATCGTCATCTCGACCTACACGGGCACGGTGCGAACCTCCGATGCCACCTACATGTTCACGCCGCGCCTGTCAACGCTGGCGTCGCTCGAAGGACAGGCGTCCGAGGTCCAAACATGATCGATTTTCTCAAAGAAACCGCGCGCGCGATGGTCGCCGAAGGCAAGGGCATCTTGGCGATCGACGAAAGCAACGGCACCTGCAACGCGCGCTTCGAGAAACTCGGCATTCCGCCAACCGAGCAGATGCGCCGCTCGTACCGCGAGCTGCTGCTGACCGCGCCCGGTCTGCTGCAATATATCAGCGGCGCGATTTTGTACGATGAAACCATCCGGCAGAGCGACGCCAAGGGACAGCCGTTCGTCGAAGTCATGAACGCTTACGGAATCTTGCCCGGAATTAAAGTCGATACCGGCACCGTGACGCTCTCCGGAACCGACGGCGAGAAAATTACCGAAGGAATCGACGGGCTGCGCCGCCGGATCGACGAGTACGTTCGCATGGGAGCTCGTTTTGCGAAGTGGCGTGCGGTGTTTACGATCGGACGCGCGTTGCCCTCGGCGAAAGCGATCGCCGCCAACGCCCATGCGCTCGCGCGTTACGCGGCGATTTGTCAGGCCGGCGGCTTGGTTCCGATCGTCGAGCCCGAATTGTTGATGGATGGAAGTCATTCGATCGAGCAGTCGGCGAACGCGACGATCGGCGTGCTCAGCCGCGTGTTCACCGAACTTGCCGAACAAGACGTTGCGCTCGAGGCGGTCGTGCTCAAGCCGAGCATGGTCATCGCGGGCGCAAGCGCACCGGCGGCGTCGAGCATCGCCGAGGTCGCGCGGCATACGCTGCGCGTGCTCACCGAAACCGTGCCGCCGGCCGTTGCGGGCATCGCCTTTTTGTCCGGTGGTCAGAGCAACGAGTCCGCGAGCGCGCACCTCGATGCAATGAACCGCGACGTGACCTTTCGAAAGCCGTGGCCGGTCACGTTCTCGTACGGCCGCGCGCTGCAGCAGCCGGCGCTCGAGCGGTGGCGTGGAAATGCAGCCGAGATCCCGGCAGCGCAAGCGTTGCTGGTGCATCGGGCGCGCATGAATTCGCTGGCCTCGCGGGGCGGTTATACGGCGGAATGCGAAGCGGCTGCCGCGGTGAGCGCGTAGCGCCTTCGCGGCGAGGATTGCGCGGCGGCGCTGGGGCATGCACGGGGAATGCAGTTTCAGCGCCGCGCCAAGCGCACCGTGTACGCCAACCCGTGGATCAGCTTTGAAGCCCACGATATCATCCATCCCAATGGCGCGCCGGGCGAACACGGCGTCGTCGTCACTCCTCCGGCCAGCGCCGTCGTCGTTTACGACGGCGGCGCTGTTTGGCTGACGCGGCAAGCGCGCTTTGCGGTCGATCGCGTCGTGCTCGAAGTGGTCAAAGGCGGAGCCGAACCCGGCGAGACGCCGCTGGAGGCTGCGCGCCGCGAGACCCGTGAAGAGATCGGCGTCGAAGCCGCGCGCTGGGATGCGTTGGGCATCGCGTATGAGTTGCCGTCGCTGGTCGATCACGAAGTATCGCTCTTCTTGGCGCGTGACCTGACGCGCGTCGCGACCGAGCACGAAGACGTGGAAACAATCGAAACCGTGCGCCTGCCGTTCGAGGAAGCCGTGGATGCCGCGTTGAGCGGCGAGCTCCAAGATGCGATCACGGGTCTGGCACTGCTCCGCGCCGCGCAGATCCTTGCGCGCGAGCGGGAAGTGGCGCCACGGGCGGCCGACGTAAACGCGCTGGGGTTCGAACGCCGGTAGCCGGCGAACGTCGCGACCATCGACCCGGCGCACGCTCGGAGGCTCGGCCGAACGCCGTACGGTTGTCCGCCCGCATCGGTTTCGTCACCGCGTTGGTGTGGGCAGCATTCGCACGCGCAGATCGGTCCCGTGCGAAGCACCGGAATTGGCGCTTGGCTTGGCGGTGTGGTTTGACGTACCATGGCGCAAATGGTCAGCCGATCTGTTTTCGGGACGATGAGCTCGCCGAAGACGCAGCCGTTTCTCGATCCTGATTGCGCGCAAGCCTATCGCTCGCTCGAGCGCACGCTCGGAGCGTCGCTGTGCGCACGGCGAGACGGCCGGCTGCACACACTCGCCCGCGCGACGCTCGAGGCCTATCTTTGCGCCCTCGACGGACAGCGCGGGTTGCCCGATGAGCCCGTCTGGGCAACGTTCGTTTGCAACGCGGCTGTCTTGTGTGGCGCGATGCGCCGGCGCACCGAGCGCTGCGCCGACGTTGCGTGGCGGCACGCGCTGGCAACCCTCGACCAGATCGTCGATGAAAACGCAGACCTGCTGCATGCGAGCGCACGGGTCACGGAGGCAACCTTGAAAGCACGCACCCGCAGCACCGCCATCGGCGTCGAGCCGCATGAGGTGTTCGCGTACGTCTCGCGACCGGAAAACCTGCCCGCGTGGGCGCGCCCGTTCGCGCAATCCGTGCGCCGGGAGGGCGACCACTGGATCGCGACCGGCCCCGGCGGGGAACTGCGCTTTCTGCTCGACACCGACGAGGAACACGGCATCGTCGATTTTCTGAGCCCAAACGCCGCGGGCGCGTACGTGCTGCGGGCGCTGTCGCGCGTCGTTCCGAACGATGCCGGCACGAGCGCCTATCTCTTCACCCTTTTCGCGCTGCCCGAAGAAAACGACGCGGCGTTCGCCGCGCGCCTCGCTACGGTTGAAGGCGAACTTGCCGCCCTGCGGACGATCCTCGAATCGCGCGCGGTGCCCGCGCCGGCCGGCGTCTAGCCGAAACTACGGGTCGCGTTCGTCGACGCGCGCCGTCACCTCGATTTCGATCTTCATGCGCGGGTCGGAAAGTCCGGCCGCGAACATCGTTGCCGCCGGTGCGGCCGCGCCGAAATACCGCCGCAGGACGGGCCAACACGGCGCGAAGTCGGCAACGTCGGGCAGGATGTAGCGCACGCGCACGACACCGGCGAACGACGCCCCGGCGCGTTCGAGGACAGCCGCGATGTTCTCGCACGCTTGTTGCGCTTGCTCGACGACCGATTCGGAAATCGTCATCGTGCTGTAGTCGAAACCGGTG
>JBEKHC010000066.1:0-28641 GCA_050012475.1 Candidatus Velthaea sp. | reverse complement strand
CGCGACGAGCCGGCAGTGTCGCTTCGCCGACAAAGGCAGCTGCCGCGCGTGCAAACGGGATGAAGGGTGGTAGACCTACCCGAAAAGCGGCGACGGCCTAGCGTTTTGGATCGCGGGTGCTCGCACGGCGTCGCCGTTGCACTGGAAAGCGGGATGACGGACCTCAGCCGTCGATGTCTCAAGCTGAAGGCTTCCATGCCGAGTGACAAGGCGAGTCTCCGTTCCTAGGCAGCATGCCGCCTACTTGCGAGCGTTGTGCGCACTTGGAACTTTTCTACCGCTTCATAAGCTAGATGACACTACGGGCAAGCGAGCGGGATGCGCTTTGCGGGAGCCGTCGGGATCGAAAACATTTGCCGCATAGTAGCGAGGGTCATAGTATAGACGCGCGCCAGGCGTACGGTTGTCCGTAGCTCCGGCTGCCATCGCTGCGTCGTAGAAAGCACGTTAATTGCTTCAACCCGTCGAGCATTATCGTCGGTGCCGGCCTTGCGCATGCCGGCGACCGCCTTCTCGCGCCGATGCGTGAAGCGGTGTACCGACGCTCGCTGCGCTGGCCACACGTCACGTGCGCATCGTGCGATCATCGTTGGAAGATACCGCCGGCGTCGTCGGCGCCGCGTTCATGGTGATCGACGAACTCTTTTCCCCCAAAACCTCAAGCAGTGGATCGATGATGGTTCACCGGTCGGCCGTCCGGAGTTGGGCGCCACGGCGTGAGTTCCGCGCCTCCTGGCGGCCACGGGGATCGCTAACGTCGCAATCGGCAGGAATGCCGATGTGAGCCGCGACCGTTTGGGTCGCGGCTCCACAACGAGCGCATCCTACGGGTCCGCGTACTCGACTTCAACGGCATACGAGCCGCTTACCGGCTGGCACGAACGCGTTTCGGCGGCGTAGACCATCGACTTTGCGGTCTGGAGTGCTGCGCGGTTGAGAGTGGCACTGCCGGCCGATTTCACGATCGACGCACCCGTAACGGTACCGTCTTGCGAAAGGTCGACGCGAACGGTTGCCGTCCCAGTCAGGCCTTCAATCCGTGCAAGAGCTGGATATTCGGGAGTCTCGGAGCGAACGATGTGAGCCGCCTGGTGGTCGACGGTGCAGCTCGGGTGGGCGGCGGTCGGAGCTACCGGTGAGTTCGGGAGAATGGCCGCAAAAAAGAAGAAGGGGAGAACGTTGTACATGTCAGCTTCCTCAAGTATCCGTTGTGCGGTCCGCTCCGGGTGAATGCGGAGCGGCCTTGAGGCAATGCTGATCCGGTGAGCGTTACGGGACGCTCATCGCGGACATTACATGCGCATTACATGGAGGATGTGCGGGCAAAGTCGTTCAGCAACGCTTCGATCGCGGAATCACCCGCGAGTCGTTGCGCGGTGCCGTGGACTTTTCGGTACGCTTCAAACTCGCGTTGAGCCCTCGAACGATCGCCCGCGAGCAGGTGCGCGGCAATCTGCATCTCGCGCGCTTCCTTATCTGCTTCATCCTCGGCCAGAAGGCCGTCGACGAACGTGAGCGCCTCAACAGCGTCTCCGCGCCGCAAGGCGTCCTTCGCCAGCAGCCTGGCGATGCTGTCGAGGCGGTCGCGCAGCTCCAGCGTGTAGCGCTCGAACCACACGCCGGCCGTCTCACGCGCTTGCCGGTTGGCGTTCAGGCGCTCGTAGGCGCTGCGGTAGGCTAAGCGATCGGCGGCTTCGAGCGGCCGATCCACCGATCGCGGCGGATTCGGCAGCGCGTGGAGATCGACGACGGTCTCGGCGCAGAACGCGTAACCCGCGTTGGTGCGCTTGATGAACTCCGTCTCGCCCAGGCCGCGCCGCAAACGATGCAGACAAACCCGAAAGGCGTTGCGCGCGGCGTCGCCGTCCCGGTCGGGCCAGAGGCTGTCGACGAGCGCGTCGGTCGAGATCGGGCCGGCCCGATGGGCCAGCGCGAACAGCAGGGCCCGCTCGGAATCCCGCAGTTCGGGAACCGCGCCGCGCAGCCGGACTTCGGCGCAAACAAACGAGATGGCAAGCGCCGGTGCGTCCGGAACGGGCGACCGGCGGAATCGGCCCACGAACGGGGCGAGAATTCCGGGTTCCCCGCGAATTACCAAATCCCGGACGGCGCTCTCGATACGCGGTTGGTGTAGCGCGGACGCTAGCTCCACGGCACGGGCTTGCGCAGCCTCGACGCCGAACGGCGCGACCTCGCTGGTGGCGACGGCCGCGAGGAGCTGCAGAAACGGCTGGCCGCTGCGGTCGGCCGATTGCGCCGCCTGACGGGCGTAGAGCAACGCACTCGCCGGACTGGCGGCATGCGTGCTCGCGATGACGGCGCCGCGGCTGATCCACTCGGCAACGTCCGTCGCCGACGGATCGCCGGGCGGTAAGCGATCCCGAGCGGCGGCGACGAAGTAGCCTAATCCGCGCGACGATGCTGGGCCGATGACCGATTCGAGCGCCGCCAGATTGCGCTCGTATTCGTCATCCTCGCCGGCGAGCCAAGCGCTGAAAGCCGCCCGGGCGCGGACTTCCGCAACCAGGCTCGGCTTTCGGGCAAGTTCGGCGCGGCCGAGCGCTTTGGCAAAGATCTCGCGCTCGTGCACGCGGTCACCGCGCAATCCCGCCAGCGCGGCTTCCGACGTCGCGAGTCCGAGGGTGCCGGCGATATCGCGCAGGCCGCTCAGCCAATACCCCAGCCAGACCGCGAATATGATCTCGAGCGGAATGAGAAAGGCATATTGGGCGACCTGCTTTGCAAATCCCCAGTTCAAAAAGACGCCGAGTGCGATGATCAGGTAGCCCAGCGCGGCGAATGCGCCGGCACGTGTTATCGCGAGTCGAACGTCCAACGTGCGCTGGCGAATGATGATATAGGCGCCGGCAATGGCCAGCGGGAAATACAGCACCGAGGCGTGCCCGGTGAGCGCCTCGCTGATGCTCGGCGGAAGACTGATCAGCCCGTTCAGCGCGAGCTGGTAGCCGAGGAACACGATGCCGGCCGCGGCAAATATGGCCGACGCGACAATCGACAGACCGTTTCCGGTCCGGCTTTTCCGAATGATCGCCCAGCCGAAAATCGCAATTCCCAGCGCCCAAAGCACGGCTAAGATGCTGGCCGATACCAGGAAGCCGGCGTCATGCGCCGGCCGCGCGAAATAAAGCGCCGTCCATACAGCGTCGTTTGCGAACATCGGAATGGCCGCGGCGATGGCGGCGCGCTCGAAAAACCGCTGGACTCCGGGCGAGAAAACCGCGGTGAGCCGGAGGGCAAAGACGACGAAAGCGATCGTCGCCACCTTCCACGACAAAAAGTACAGCCAGAGGACGACCGTCGCCGGAAGAGTCGGCAGAAACGACCAGAACGCCGGACCGCCTTCCGTTTTGCCGCCGAGCCCGGCAGCGAAGAGAAAGAACGGCCAGGTAAGCCGGGTCGGGCGCAAAAGGACGAGTGACGCGCCCAGCAGGACGAGCAGCAAATCCGCGGTGACCTGGATCGTGTCGGCCCACACGGGCCCAAAAGATCGATCCAATTCCGCTGAACGCACATTCGTTACCCGAACGACTAGCGGCTTACCGTCCCGGATAACCGGCAAGTCGACCACGGTGCCTATGGGCATGAGGCCGAGTATCCAATCGTGATAAGGATCTTTTTGGAAGACGTCACCGACTCGTAGCCTGGTGGCGCCACCGCCTGGGACGATCGACGTTACTCGGTAATTGTCGTCGACGTCCGCGCCAAACCATCCGTAGGGATTATTGAAACAGAGGAGGTAGTTCGGTATAGATATCGCCAGCGCAATGCCGGCGATCAGCGACACGAAAATCGCGTTCCGGGCTGTGGCGTCCAGGCGAGAACGAACCAGCCGTGACACGGAAGCGAGCGCACCGCGCATCCGCTTCAGTTCTTAGACGTCCACCGGGACGCCTCTCGAAGACACCCGGAGCATCTGGCCAATTCCGAAGCGTTCGGCCGCGGCAGCCAGTTGGGCCGGCACTGGATATTCATACATATACGAGCCTGCTCGATTCGGTTGGACATTTGAATAGTTGTCGTGACCAAAAATTTCGGAGCCGGTCGTTGAGGACGAGCGCACTACGCCGGTAGCCGTCTAGAGCTACAGCGCTGGGAAACGCCGGGCGCGGTACCGAACGTTCGCATCACGCGGATCATCTGTCAATCAGCGCTATGCTGCATTTGGAGAATCGCGATTGCACGAGCACGTCGAGTTGATGCCGGGTCGCTTTTCGCACCCTGGGACCACGTCCGTGAAGGTCCGTCGCACTATTCTCACTTTTGATGATCGTGCGATGATCGCTCAAAAGGGCGAAGCGGTATGTTCCGTTTGAGTGGTGTGCTTGCCTGGCGTTCCATCCTGCTTTCGGCATTGTTCATGCTCATTAGCGGTCTCGCGTGCAAAGCCGGAACGACCGGAGCGCTGACGGGCACGATAACTGACGCCGATTCCCGACCGGTCCCAGGTGTTCGCGTCGATTTGTCGAGTCCGACGGCGCTGGTTACGGCGATCACAAGCGCCGGCGGGACGTTCACGTTTCTGTCACTTGGCCCCGACCAATACACGCTGTCGACAGAGAAAGACGGCTACGAATCGCGCGTTGTCCGGAACGTCTCGATTTTCGCCGATCAAACGCGTTCGCTCACGATTGTCGTGCCCCGCGTTTTGCGTCAGATCGGCCGCACGTCGACTCGCCTCTCCGACATCGTGCGGCCCGGGACGACGAGCGACGTGTATTCCGTCGATCCGGCCGGCGCGGAAGCGGCGCAGGCATTAGGCGACGGAGAAAATTTGCAAAATGCGTATTCGGCGCTCGCATCGGTCCCGGGAGTGTTCGTCCCGACGGGCCAGCAAGGGCCGAATCAGGCTATCTACATTCGCGGCGGTAATGCGCAGGAGATCGGCTACGAATACGATGGCGTCCCGATTACCCGAGCATTTGATGGCTATCCAGCAAGCACGCTGTCAAATCTCGGGCAGCAAGAACTGCAACTTTACACCGGGTCCGAGGAGCCGGGCGCGAGTTCGTCGGGAACCGCCGGTTCGATCAATCAAGTAATCCGCACGGGCACGTACCCCGGTTTCGCGCAAGTAAAGCTTGGTCTGGGTGCGCCGGCGTTCGATCACTACCTGTCCGTCGAAGCCGGCGGCGCCTCGCCGGATCGCAACTTCTCGTATTTTGCCGGCTACGGCGGTTATAACCAAGATTTCCGAGATTTCGACCAATTCAACGGTGCCGGTCTCCTCGACACGTTGGGTTTGGACAACACGAAGTTTGCCACGGCCGGCCTGTTTCCAACTTATCGCGGCGTCTATCCGGCCTGCACGGGGAACCCGCCCATCAACGACCCGTTCGCCGGCAGTCCGCCGGCCGCCGGCGTCGCGAACGGCGTCGGCTGCTTTAGTACCTTCGGCCCGGCGTTTTTTCTCCTCTCGAACATCGCGGATCGAGAGGGCGTGGTCAACGTTCACGTGGGGCTGCCGCATCGGCAGGGAGACGGAAAAGACGACGTTCAGATTCTGTATTCGACATCGGCACAATTGACGCAAGCGTATTCAAGCCCGAACGACGCGGGGTCTGCACTGGTTTCGGGGCTCTTGGGTGGGCCCGCGATTTGGCCCGACGCGATTACCTGGCCCGCGGGCGTGACGTTTGGTCAATCCGCTCAAGGCTTAGCGGCCGTGCCCTACGCGTACCCGTCGTCGCCACAGCACGCGTTTGGGGCGCCGCTGCCGCTCGATCAACGCGACAGCCAGCGCTACGACGCCGGCATCGTGAAAGTCCAGTACCAAAAAAACTTCGGTTCCAACGCCTACGCGCGCATTTTCGGCTATTCGTTCTATTCAGACTGGTCAATAAACGGGCCGATGTATTTCGGCACCGGTGGCATTTTCGGCACGAGTTTGAGCGATTACGATTACCAGCTCGATGCCCATACGCGTGGTGTTGAACTAAAAGTCGCCGATCAATTGAGCGCGCAGCATCTGATCAGCGGAACCGTCAACGTCGTGACCGCGACGACCAATCGCTTCAATAGCGCCGACTATCTCGATACGCCCGATAGCCCGGTAACCAACCTCACCGCAGGCGGCAGATGCTTTGCCTATGTTGCCGGCACGGTGAGCGGCGTCAACTATAACGCAGGGGATCCCGCGCCGTGTAACAGCGATCTCACCAGCGGAACGTTTGCCGCCCCGACGCGCGGTAATGCTCCCGCCGTGGGCGCCGCAGCGGCGGCCGGCGCGTCATGGCGCGTGACCGAGTCAGGCCAACAGGGCCTCTGGAATACCGTGCGGCCGACATTTCTTTCGGCGAACTTCGACGACTTCTTCCGGCCGAATCAGCGGCTGACGATCGACACGGCCTTGCGCTTCGACCGCTTTGCGTACCGCCTGGCCGACACATCGAGCGCCGGCCAAGAATTTTGGTTCGCAGCGGCGCAAAACGAATTTTGCTACAACCCGGTCAACAACGCACCGGCGCTCCTCCCGGTGCCGCAGAACTCGCTTGCACCAGCGCCCGCCTTCATTGGAACGACGTGTCCCATTGATCGATCTTCCGGCGTGCCGGTGCAAACGGTCCATCCGGACGGCAAAAACGGACATGCGCTGCTGACCGATGTCTACGACCATAACGAGGTGAGTGATGCCATTGAACCGCGCGTCGGATTGACGTACTCGTTCAACGCCGATACGGTGGCGCGATTCTCGTACGGACGCTACGCAGAGGCGGCGCCGAGCGCGATCGTTCAGTACGACGCCAAGCAATACAATCTCGCTCTGATCCTCTTTCAAGATTTTTGGGCATCCGGTTACACGTCGCCGCGGCACGAAGCCCCCGCCTTATTTTCGAACAATGTCGATGCTTCGTACGAGCGACAATTTCGCGGAACCAACCTCGCGCTCAAGATATCGCCCTTTTACCGATCGTCCAGAAATGAGCTCTACCCAGGCCCAAGTATCAGCGCGTTCTCCAGCGGAACCCAACGCAATGCGGGAGTGGAGGTCGAGTTTACCAAAGGCGACTTTCGGCAAAACGGGCTGTCCTGGCGTTTGGCGTACACCTACCTCACTTCGCGCGAACGCTTCGACAACTTTGCGGGCACCACGCAAAACCCGCTCGACCCGTTCAATGTCGCGATCGCCGGATACAATGCGTTGACGCAGGCCGGCGGCGGCTCGCCATGCTATACTGCAAACTCGTCCGATGTCGCGACACCCGATCCGACCTGCGGGCCCACATCGATCCGCAATCCGTACTACGCGAGCCGCCCGCAACCCTTACTGAGCCGAAGCGCCTGGTATCCGACGGGCCTGGCTTCGCCGTATCTCGTTCCGCACGTGCTTACCATCATCGCGAACGAACGGCACGGACGCTTGAGCATTACCCCGTCGCTGACGGCCAGCGCCGGAACGGTCTACGGTTCGCCGACAGATTTCGCTGGACTCGATCCCCGCGCGTGCACCAACAACTCGGCCGGCCTGGTCGGATCGTCGATCGCCACGACGGATCCGCTCCAGGCGGACTACACGTCGTGTACCGACCAAGTGTCCATACCGAGTTCGCAAACCGGAGCGTTCGACCGCTTCGGTCAGTATGCTCAGCCGTATCAACTCAGCTTCAACCTCGGCGTCGGCTACGACATCTCGAGCCGCATGAAACTGTCGCTCACCCTGGCAAACATCGTCAATCGGTGCTTCGGCGGGTCGCGCACGCCGTGGAGCGCGGCCTACCCGCCCAGCTCCGTCGTGTGTGCGTACCAAGCCAATCCGGTCTATGTATCGAACTTCTATAACGGAACGAGCCCGAACGACATCGGGGCCAACGGCGTGCCGCTCAACCCGTACTTTGCGCAGCCGTTCGTGCCGGCGTTTCGCGATCCCAACATAGCGAACTTTACCGTCCCGTTTAGCGCCTATCTTCAGCTTTCAGTCAAGCTATAGCATCAACGTGGCGACGTTTGGTCCGGTCACGCTCGGGTCGTTCGTTTAACCTACGTAGATGGACAATCGCAGCATTCTCGTACCATTGGAGGCATTGGCTCTCTACGAGTCTGTGCGCACTTGGAACTTGTCAACCACGTTAAACAAGGGAATGACAATTATGGGCCACACGTCCATTTTGCGGCTGCGCGAACTGCGAATCGACTGTCAAAAGGTCACTTGCCCGGGCTGGTGATTTGATCGTTCTCAGACAGCGCGATGGCACCGAGTAAAGGCTTTGTGAGATCATCCTCCGCGTGTTCTCGTTGCCGATACTGGAAGCGAGCCCGGCAATGGCGCAGGGACTCGCAGGGAGGTCTTTATGACACACCAGAGCCAGGGGCAGATCCAGGCCGACTACGACCGAGCTTTGGGAGCGCTCGACGCTCACAAGGCGGCAGAACGTCATTCCGCCCTAACCCATTGGTGCCCGAAATGTTGTTCGCTCGGATACCGAGTCCTCACAGCAGCGAACACGCTGAACGGGGCGTCGCCACAGGCTTAATTCTCCCGCGCTCTGATCGCCGGAAGCGTCGCGCCTTTGCTCGGCGACGCGTGAATGCAATCTTCACTCCGCCCGTGTGAACCGTGCGTCGAAGTACGTAAGCGAGCGTCAAAATGCTGACAGTAAACGAGTCGCGTCGATCGTCGACGGGCCGCGCCACGCGCCGCAGTCCGTTTCAGCCGCGCGCAGCAGATGCGGCAGATCTGCGTGCGACAGTGCAGCAAGGCTTCGCGACATCGTGGGCCGCTTTTACGCAAGACTCGTTCCGAAACGGCCCTACGAGCTCGTGCCGACGCGCGCAAACGGTCAGCCGGCAGTGGTGGCATACTTTCGCGGTTCCGACGGCATCCGCCACGCGACCGGCATGGCCATCCTCACCCTGAGCGCCGATAAGATCTGCGCGATCACGCGCTTTGAGAACGGCGTGCTCCCCTGCCTCGGGGTCGCGAACGATCCCTGACTGAGAATCAGCCGGCGGAGTAGTGCCCCACGTCTCCACGTCGGGGATATCGGACACGCAATGAGGCGCGGAATGCCTCGCCGCGGCCCTTAACGTGCTGATATGATGGGATTGCCAGGATCGTTCGATCTTCACGAATCGGTGGAAGGCGCCGGTCACAGATCTCGTGTTCGGGATCGGGCGGCCAAAGTGTGCGATGAATGTACCGGCGCTTTCCCGGGCAGGTACGATGAACGTCCCTGCCTATCCCATTATATCAGTGTGCGTCGAACCCCAATGTGCCGGTATTGCTGCATCGAACGCGCCGGACTGATTGGGAAAGAGTTGACGATTACAAGTCGAACGGGGTCACGCGTTGAGTCCAGCTTGCGTTATCGCACTTTACTGATTACGTTTGCAGTCCGAACAAACGACAACCTTCACGTCTTTTGGTTTACCACAGCACGAACAGAAGAATTCTAATGCGTTGAATACCATAACGGGCGACCTTTCCGAAGGAGCACGGTCAAGGCAACCATGAGTGTTGCTTAACCTAAGACGTCGAGAGACAGCTCCGCCCTAGACGAGCAACGAGCCAGGCATCGTTGTTTTGAACGATGCGCGCCGCCGAGTACTACATCCGATGACATCTGCTGCAGCACACTCTTCATGCGCGTGAGTTTCACAACATCGTGTGAACGTACGGCGAAGGTGATAGGAAGGTGCGTTTCTCGGAAGCGGTGACGCCATCACCTTTATGAGTGACTGCGGTGCTAAGTACTGACGGCGACAGGCCCAGTTGCCGGCTTGGCTTACAGACGTGCGCGGCAATATATTTTCACCGCTTGCAGAGGCTGGTAAAACCCTGTTACAAGCAGCGTAAGATTTGAAGGTTTTCCCCCGAACCCTTGCCCGCCTCGGCCAGGTCACGCTGATCTCCTTCTAACTATCGTACTGGTTCTGCGGTTGAGCTGGCTTTTCATGACAGAAGCGTGGGATGCGAATGATATCCAAGAAGACAATGTCCCGCGAAACAGCGTCCCTTCGCAGGCGTATCAACGCATCGGATGCTCTCGGACGGCATTTCGCAGTCTTGCTGATTATGAGTAGGTATGAGTGCAACCAGGGAGCCGCTTTGCATTTACAAAGTTTTCAATAGGAGCCATGGTTCGATGCTCGTTGTGGCTCCGAACGAACCAATCGCGATGGACATCGCCATGAGGCTTAACTTCGCTCGCAACCGCAAGAACCTCACTCTCACCGAAATAACGGCCGCGTTTGTAGACGAGCAGCTCGCTCGACCTACCCTAGACGCTTGGGAAAGCATCCAGGCGATTCTCGACGGCCGAATTCACGGTCAACTTGTTCGGCATGGCGCCGACGATGCAGCACCAACATGGATGCTGAAAGCGAGATGACGCACGAGACGTTTACCGCCGCCTCACTGGCGCGATCAAACAGGAATGACCGTCCCCCGGCCCAGCGATCGAGTCGCCAAACGAGAATGACATCAAGTTCGCGCCGCTTGTTTGGGCGCACACCGTCAGCACTCAGCGATAACGGTTGCCAGGAATGGCCACGCACGCCACGACTGTGCGTGGAACCCTACACCCTCGGCGAGCTCGGTGAAGTCGATCTTCCGCGGCACGTAGACCCGCGTGCCGTCGTCCGAAGTCGCCGTCAAGGTCACCGCAACGTCGCGCAGGTCCTTGCCGTCGAGCGTGAGAGCGCCGACGACGGTATGCCAGCCCTCGGCGATGGTGTATTCCGTCCCGTCCTTGCCGCGCACCAGCTGTCTTCGTCGACGTAGTAGTGACCGATGGCCTCGGGCGAATAGCCGCGCTTGACGTCTTCGGCGCGCTTCTGTTGCGCTTTGCGCTCGGCTTGGGCGGTCACTGCATCGCGGACCCGCGTCTTCGTGTTGTCGCGCTGCGCCTGCGCCATCAGCCGGCCGAAATCGGGGATCTCGTCTTGCCCGTACGCGATCGTCACGTTTTGCCGGGCCCGCGTGACGTCGTCGACGTACGCGCCGCGGCGGTTGCGCGCCGGCAAGACGTACTGATCGTCGACGGTTCGGCCTTGCGACGAATTGGACGTGCGGGCATAGCCGAAGTGGAGCCGGGGATACATGGCGATATGCGTCTCGTACGTCTACGAAGCGGGTGCTCACTGGCAGTCGTAGCGGTGATCCGCGTTGCTCTTCCACGTTCTCTTTGCGCGCCATGGCCACTCCCGCCCACTCTCAAAGCTTATTGGGTGCAGTCGCCACGTGGCTGAGGACATCAGTGAACGACTCATTATTGAGCGAACCGCTCATCCGACGAGGGGCCGTTGAAGATACCAGCGATGAGGGTTGCACGGGTCGTCGCCGTTAGGTCCCCGAACTCGTCTTTCGCGCTCTCACTGACGCGGGCGGAACCTCACACCGATCTGGAAATCGCGCGGCGGTCCGTAATGATTCCCTTGCGCATTCAAGTATGTCATGAAATAGCGGTCGTTGAGGAGATTCTGAATGTCGAATGTCATCGCCGTTTGCGGCGTAAGCGCGAGGCCTTCCTCAACATTGAACGTCGTGTGCGGCGTGCGCTTACACGGCCCGCCGATGTTCAAGGAATAGTTTGGTCCGGCGCAGGTGATTCCGCCGGTGGGATTGAGGCCCGTCGAGAGCCCACTGCCATACTCGCCGTCGACCGAGAACCAGCCCCCGCGCCGATTGTTGAGGAGTAGGCCGCTGGCGACGCTCCAACGCTGCTCGTGATCTGCCGGCGTGAAGCCGGTGGGCGATCCAAAGCACGGTGCAAGGAGTTGCGTTCAGCCACTGTTGAGCGAAACAACATGCGCACCCGAGATGTACAGACGGGAATTGCGCGCTAACGGTTGGACATAGTTGATCGCCTCCTGGGACAGTCGGCCTAGCACGTAGTTGATGTCCTGGTGCAGCAATGTCACGCCGACCTGGGTGTCGTCGATGAGGTTGTTCGCATTCTTTTGCCAGACTCGAAAGCCCAGGTCGCCCGACCCGACCGGAAGGTGCCCTCCAAACTCGAGCTGCGTGTCGCGTTCGGGCTCCAAGTCGAACTGGGCGACGCTCTGCTGCAGTGGGAGGTTGAGCAAGTACGCTGCTGTCGGGCTCACATTCTCCGAGGAAAACGGCTCGAAGAATCGCCCGATGTATCCGTAAAGGCTCGCTCGGTTTCCACAGGACCGCGTGATCTTCAACCGCGGACTAAACGCCCCGAATCCGGAGTACAGGGCGCTTTTCATGTCGGCCAACGCCAGCGCCGCAGCCTCGGGGTCGTTCACTGGGATCTGCGGTGTCGGCTTTTCCGGCTTCGGGCGGCGGATCGCAACTGTGCATTTCATAGCGACGATCCAGGGCCCGCTTTGCCAAGTTTCGCCCACGGATCGCGAACCGCTCGCAGCCGCGCTGCGAGGGGCTCTTCAGGAGGGCCGTGACGGTGATGTCGAGGTAGCGATCGAGCGAGGCGACGAGCAGCGCCACAGCAGCTGGAGTCTGCGCGCGCTCCTCGCGGAAAACGGCGCGGTGACGGGTGCGGTCATTTGTGTGCTCGACACCACGGAACAGGTGCGCCTGCGCGAACAATTGGAAACGCGCGCGTCCTAGGACGCTCGACCGGCTGCCGCAATCGTGCGTCGATCCTCGCCGTGCTCGACACCGCGCTGACAGCTGAAAACTCGGCGCACACGGGGACCGCGGTGCTCTTTCTCGACCTCGATGGATTCAAAGCGATCAACGATCAATCGGGACACGCCATCGGCGACAACGTGCTCAGGCACACGGCCCAGCGCCTCATTGCGAGCGCTCGTGCCAGCGATTTCGTTGGCCGGCTCGGAGGCGATGAGTTCCTCGTCGTCTGCCCTCACGTTGATGGCAAACTGAGGGCGGTCCAAATCGCTAATCGCATTTTGGCAGCACTAAGCGAACCGATCGAGATCGACGGGAAGCGGATCGCGGCAATGGCGAGCGTCGGCGTTGCTTGGACCAACAGTGATATGAACGGCGGCGGCTGCGTCGGCTTTGCTGGACACTAATCGAAGAACCTTCGTATTAACAAATATCTTTCTTGAGCGCCCCGATTCCGCGGATGTCGGATTACCTGTACGGCGTGGCGTCGCTTGACGATGTGATAATCTCGTCCTTAATCATTACCTAAGTGTTCATATGTCCAAAAGCAATGTCCGAAATGGTCCCGAAAGCTATCGGGCAACAATCGTATCGTCATGCTCGGCACAACCCGCTCAGAACGTGTGAGGAAGGTATCAGCGATGACCAGCCGCGAGAGTGACCAATGTGCGAAGTGCTATACGTACATCTGCCAATGCGCGACGGCGGCTGAGGCGCAATCGAATACCCACACACGCATTGACGATTTGAACGCGCAGTTTGGCAAAAGTCTTTCTAAGAGCGGATTCACGGATTTGCCGCTTATTATGAGCGTGCTACGCGAAATGGAGCAACTCGGCGTGAGATTCACGTTCCCGGAGAAATTCATCCTTGTATCGTCTCGTTCGTACCCTTCGTCAGGCGAGGAGCGCGACGACGACCGGACGATCGATCCGCGGGATCCAGCCGAAGCCGTCGGCGGCGGCACAAGCATATTTCAGCGTATCGTTGGCTCTGAGCAACCCATCGTGTCGTAGCAGCACGCTTGGCTCTTGACGAATCGGCCGCGGCCAGAGCGCGGCATCGCGAATCGGCCAGCGGGACCGCATCCAAGGCGACGATATCGCCGCTGGGAAGCACAACAGTCGCCGACTCGGGCTGCGCTCACGCTCGGAGGTGCAGGCCAACGCAACGCAACGATTGCGGTGCACTCGCGAGGTGCTGGGGCGTTGTATGTAACATTCCGCCTTCATTGCCGCCGAAACTTCGCGCCCGCAACCCCAAGCGCATGACTCGCCGACCATCTGGTGCGGACATCGCGCGCGAACGCGGGAAGGCGCAAAATCGCGGGATGCAGCGCAAGGTTAAAGCAAAACCAACGGCTATACGGCCAAATTTGCACACATGCGAAACTGCCTTTTTAATAGGGCGTGCCTATATTCCGAACAGTAGAATCCAAGGAGTCGAGACCCGGTGGAAAACGCCTTCAACAGCATGGCACATTTACTCGACGTCGTTAGTGTACGCGCGATCGTCCCGAGCGATGCCGACAACTATCGCAGCATCCTGCAGCGGACGAGCGCTGAGGATCGTTGTTGCCGCTTCTTTCACGCCGTCGATCACTTTGACGACGACGCGGTAGGTCGCTACGTGCAAGCGAGCCCTGACGTGTTAGGGCTGATCGCCGAGCAGCATAGTCGGCCGCTCGGCGTCGCGCACGCGTTTTTCATCGATGAGGTGTGTGCAGAAATCGCTATGGTTGTCGCGAACGACGCTCGACGTGTCGGTGTCGGACGACTGTTGTTCGACCGGCTCATCGCCGCGTTGCGACAACGCCGCCGCACGTCCGTGGTCGCCTACGCGCTCGTGCAGAACGGGGCGTTCAGCAACCTCGCCCGATCCGTTGGGATGCGACCTGAGCCGTTTGACGGCGAGATCGTCACCTGGACGTTAGCACCCGTGGGAATCCCGCTTGCCGACGGCGCCCGCAAGGAGCAGCCCGATGTGGAAACCAGCAAAGCACTGTCGCAGCAGGAACTCTGGGCAGCGCAGAGCTTCGTCATCCCGTACTTGTGCCTGTATTTGCGAGCTCGCCTTGGCATCTCGTTCCTCTCGGTGATATTACGCACACGCGCGTACGTTCAGGCCCTCATACCGAGCAAGCGCTCCTGATGGTTCTGTTGCGAAAGCACGCCGCGGAGAAGTTCTGTGCTCGCAGGAGCCTGTAGGATTCGAAGTGCTGTTTCCAAACTGGGGTTCGACGCACAGTCGTGCAGGGAGGGGCCGTTTGAGGAGCCGGGTTCGAAGCGCATTGCGCGGTGGGCTGACCAGCCGCGGTCCCTCGCGTGCAACTCGCGCGTCGGGAAGCGGCGTGGCGCTGTCCCATGAACGATGTACCACAGCAAGAAAACCAGTCGCAACGGCGTTTCGTTTTTCGGAGTCGACGCAGCACTCGTTCGCGGCGACGGCGCAGCCGAAGACCGCACCGCTGATCGACGACGCAAACGAGCAATTAACTGATATCACGGGGGTTGACAGTCGATTTCGACGGCGACCTGCAGCACCTTGCTTCGCGCTAAAGACCGCCGACGCGCAGAGCTTCTTGCTCTTCGGCCTTTTATTGACCCGGCGATTGACCGCACCGGTCGTCGGCGATCGTTAGCCGCCGATTTCGCTGAACGCCCGCATCGCGCTGGCGGGCTTGCCGAGATCAAGATGGTGACGTTCGGGCTTGACGTACATCGCGCCGCGGAAGATGGCGGCAAGATCGTCCAGAGAACAACCTCTGCGCACCGGCGTGCGCAAATCGATCTCATTATCGCCGAACAAGCATAAGCGCAGCCGACCGTCGGCTGAGAGACGTAGGCGATTGCATGTTTCGCAGTAGTCGTGCGATAGCGGAGAGATGACGCCGACCGCACCTGCGGCCTCGGGGAACGCAAAATAGCGCGCGGGCCCATTGCCGACCGGACCGGGAATCGGGACGAGCGTATCGCGCGCGCGGATCCGGTCGAGGATTTCCGCCGCCGAAACGTACGCATCACGCTGCAGCAAAACGTTGTCGAGTACTGGCATCATCTCGATGAATCGGACGTGCACACGGCGATTGCGGGTGAGTTCGGCAAACGCGATCAGCTCGTCGTCGTTTTGGCCGCGCATCACGACGCAATTGAGCTTGATCGGGGCCAAGCCCACAGCGAGCGCCGCGTCGATCCCAGCGAGCACCCGGTCGAGACCGGGCCGCCGCGCGATCGCGAGGAAGCGCTCGGGACACAACGTGTCGAGCGAGATGTTGACCCGTCGCAGACCGGCAGCACGCAGCTCGTCGATCTGAGGGGCGAGCAGGAGCCCGTTCGTCGAAAGTGCGATGTCGTCTATGCCCGGCACGCTCGCGATCAGCGCCACAAGCTGCGGCAGGTCGCGCCGAACGAGCGGCTCGCCACCGGTAAGCCGGATACTGCGAACGCCGATCGCTGCTGCGGCCCGCACGATCGACGTAATCTCCTCGAACGTCAGGATTTCGGTCTTGCCCACCCAGGGAAGTCCCGCTTCGGGCATGCAGTAGACGCATCGCAGGTTGCACCGATCGGTGACCGACACCCGGAGGTACGTGATCGGTCGGTTGAATTGATCCGCCAGCGGCGCTACCTGCGGGATCAAATCGATCATGCGGCGGTATTTGCCCGTACTCGCCGGGCGTGCCTGCGATCGCTGTAACAGTGTTGATCAATGTCGGACGGTCACAATCGAAGCAGCGAAGGTGATGCTGGTTGCGGCGGGGCTCGTGAAGGATAACGAGTTGAGTGCTAGGCGCAGCGTCCGGGTAGCGTTGGCGCAACGTCCGCCTTGACTGTGCGCTCGATTCGAAAAGTGAGGCAGGGGCGATCCTATCAGCCGGGCCGAAGCGTATCAGACGGGCCGAAGCGAGGGATCTCAAGCATGCAAACCACCAATCCGGCCGATGGCCGTGCGGAAAGCGCGTCGTCCCATTCTTCCGGTGCTCCAGAAAAGCTGCCGGGAATTAAGCATATCATCGCGGTGGGCAGCGGCAAGGGCGGCGTGGGGAAGTCCACCGTCAGCGTGAACCTCGCTGTTGCGCTGCAGGAGACCGGCGCCCGGGTCGGGCTCGTTGACGCGGACGTCCTGGGCCCCAGCATCCCCGTTATGCTTGGGCTCCCCGCTGGGCGGCCGGAGATGTACCCCAACGGCAAGCTCATGCCTGCGGAACGCTACGGACTCAAAGTCGTGTCGATGGGCATGCTTACCGGGGATGACAGTCCGGCCATCCTGCGTGGGCCAATGGTCAGCAAGTACCTGCGCATGTTCATCGACGACGTGCAGTGGGGCCAGTTGGACTACCTAATCCTGGACCTCGCGCCCGGGACAGGCGACACGCAGCTGACGCTTGCACAAAGTTTTCCTTTGTCGGGCGCGGTTATCGTGACGACGCCGCAGGAGGTCAGTCTCAAGATCGCCCGCCGCGGTTTGCGGATGTTCGAGACGGTGCACGTCCCCATTCTCGGCATCGTTGAGAACATGAGCGCGTTCATCTGCCCGCACTGCAACAAGGGAACGAACGTTTTTGGCGAGGGCGGCGGCGAGCGGATGAGCCGTCAGCTCGGGGTACCGTTCTTGGGTGGAATTCCTCTCGACGCCGAGATTGTCACCAGCGGGGACGAAGGCCGTCCGATCGTCCTCGACAAGCCCATCTCCTTCGCAGGGCAGGCGTACCTGCGCCTTGCCGCTGCAGTTACGGACCGACTCGAGGGGCAGCCCAGAACAGCGGCGTTACCGCCGTTCGCATGGACTTGGGAAACAGGCGATGGCGAGCCGGACTGGCTAAAGAGTGCGGCCGGGCCATCGGGCTCTCGCACGACGGCGGTCGGCTTTCGCCGGAGAGATGCGCGAACGCTGTCCGTGCTTTGGGAAGACGGGCACCAAGACGACTTCGACGTTCGCGACCTTCGGTTAGCGTGCCGTTGCGCTTTGTGCGTGGAGGAGATGAGCGGGCAGCCCCTCCTGGATCCGAAGAGCGTACGTCCCGACGTGGTTCCCAACACGATCGCCAGCGTAGGCAATTACGCCGTCGCGATCAACTGGAACGACGGCCATAGCACCGGAATCTATTCGTTCGATTATCTGCGCGATTTCGGAGACCTCAACGCCGCGAGGATCGTCGAAGATGTCTGAAGTCATGCCGGTCGACGCGACGATTGCAATTCGCGCCGAGACGCTGCTCGCCGACCCCGACACGTGCAAATTCACCGTGAGCCGGGCTGTGCATCCCGGTGGCCCGTTCTTCTTTGACAACCCGGAACGAGCTGCCGGCTCGCCCCTGGCCGAGCGGCTGTTCGCACTCCCGGGCGTTGCCTATGTCCTAGTCAGCGAGAATGTCGTGACGGTCGGAAAAGAGTCGAGCGCCTCGTGGTCGGGATTGAAATCGGCAGTCGGAAGCGCCATCCGGGCGCTTCTGCTCACGGGCGCGCCGACCGTTCTCGAGACCCCGCTCAAGGTCAGCTCGGGCGGGCGAGTCGACGCCGAGGTTCGGGCGGTCGTTCAAGAACTGCTTGACCGGGAAGTCAACCGTTCCATCGCTGCTCACGGTGGACAGATTTCGATCGTTGACGTCCGCGAAGGAACTCTGTTTATCACCATGAGTGGCGGATGCCAAGGATGCGCGGCCTCGCAAGTGACGCTGCGCCACGGGGTCGAGGTCATGGTGCGCCGGGTCGCACCGGAGATCGTCGAAATCGTGGACACAACGGACCATGCGTCGGGAGAAAGGCCCTTCTACGGGCGCAACGGGTAGAGGCGGAGGCGATTTTTCGCGGAAAAACTGAAGCTTCCTGAGACCGACTTGATTACGGGTTGAATCTGGGCGGGGTAACCTCGCCCTTGGCAACAATGTTGTGCGCCATGAAGTGCTTATTCTTGTTGGCCCTCTTGCTGTCGGTTTTTCTGCCGGCTTCCGCCGCTAACGGTCCAGCAGTCATCTTGGCGACGACGACGAGCACTCAAGACACTGGGCTCCTCGACGTCCTGGTTCCGGCCTTTGAGGCATCGACGGGCTACAAAGTAAAGACCATCGCCGTCGGCACGGGAGCGGCCTTGGCCATGGGTGAGAAGGGTGACGCCGATGTGCTCCTCGTTCATGCTCCGAAAGCTGAGGAAACGTACATGGCCGATGACCGGGGCCTTAGTCGCGAACTCGTCATGCATAACAATTTCATCATTGTCGGACCACCCAACGATCCAGCGAACGTGCGTGGTACGGCGACGGCTGTCGACGCCTTCAGGCACATTGCCGCCGCAGGCGCACCGTTCGTCTCGCGTGCTGACGATTCCGGGACCAACAAAAAAGAACTCGACCTTTGGTCCACCGCCGGCATCACACCGCAAGGCGCATGGTACATCAAGTCGGGCAGCGGCATGGGCGACACCCTGCACATCGCCTCGCAAAAGGCAGCCTACACGCTAACGGATGACGGAACGTATCTTGCGCAACGTTCGACGCTCGATCTGGCTCCTTATGCAGAAGGGGCGACTGACCTTCGGAACATCTATCACGTCATCGTCGTGAAACCGATCGCTGGGCGCGTTGGGAATCTTGCCGGAGCGGAGGCTTTCGCAAGATATATCGTGTCACCCGAAGGCCAGCACATTATCGCGCTTTTCGGTAAGGAACGCTTCGGCCGGCCGCTGTTCAACGCCGACGCCCAAAATGCACTAAGCGGTGCCCAAACGCGCTGACACGAACGCTCGCCGCCCTAACGGTGCCAGCGCGAAGCCGTCTCCGCCTGCTCGCGCGTGAGACCATTCCCGGACTTCTTGCTGCGGCGTTGGCCGGCTTCGGACGCGCGATCGCGGAGGTTGGGGCTGCGCAGATGACCGGCGGCAACATCGAAGGACAAACGCGGGTGCTTACGACCGCGACGATGCTGGAGGTGAGCAGAGGCCGTTTCGGTGCCGCGTTCGCCGATGTCGCCGTTTTGCTCGGCATCGTCGTAATCGTTGCCGGCGGCACGCTTGTACTGCAAGCTCGGTGGCGATGAACGCTCGCGGAATCAGCGTTCGGCGCGGCCAGTTTCATCTCGCGATCGACGCGTTCGACGCCGGCACGAATGGTACGGCGCTTCTTGGACGCAATGGAGCCGGCAAGTCGACGCTCTTGCTTGTTCTGCAAGGACTGATTCCTTACGATGGAGTTGTTGATCGACCCAAACGGTGTGCCGGTGTGTTTGCGCAGCCCGCGGTTTTGCGTGGATCGGTGCTTTGGAATGTAGCCGCGATCGCGCGTGCGGTGATCGGGCTGGACGAGCGAACAGCTCGGAAGCGAGCAAAGAAGTTGCTTTCGCGCGTCGCTCTGGGCGACGCGCTCGACCTCGATGCGCGGCGGCTTTCATCGGGTCAGCGCCAACGTCTCGCGTTAGCGCGTGCGCTGGCGATTGAGCCGCAGGCGCTGTTCCTTGATGAACCGTTCGCAACCGTCGATGCGGACGGTCGCCCAGCTCTGCGTCAGCTCGTGGGCGATTATCTGGCAGAATCCCGTTGCACGCTGGTCCTCGCAACGCAAAATCTCATAGACGTCGCCACGCTTTGCAAGAAAGCGATGGTTCTCGAAAATGGACGATCCGTCCAGACGTTGGATACCGGCGACATCGACACGAGCCAAAACCGGTATCTCGAGGCACTTGTTGCCGAATCACGCCTTGTACGCTGAGCGTCGTATGCCGTGGTGCCGCCCTGGAAACCGAACGCAAATGCGGCCGCGCGAACGGGAAGAAGACCGTCGCGAACCACAATCGGCCGGGCCGGTATCCTTGGTCCATGGCATTGCGATCAAGCCGGGGACGACCCTCGTGGCTTTCGCCGGTCGGAAGCCGGTTATCGGTTTGCAGCCAGCCAGGCCAGCGCGCTTGTAGTCGCTTGGCGCCCCGTCGTCGTGCCGCTCGATCGAAGCGGCCTCGCGGCGGGTCGCGACCGTTCGCGTGATCGTTTCGTGAGCGAACATCGCTTCAGCCACGGACCGTTTCTCATCGACATCCCGCTCGAAGAAGCGTAAGGATGCTGGAATGCCGCACTCGACCGCGCCTCCGCCCGCAATAACGGTGTCGAGCAGATCGTGCTCGGCGATGCGCTCGATCGTGTGACGGCACAACCGGTGTTCGCCCGCGCTGTCGTCGCCTCATGATCATGTCTGACGGACGGCAGCGCGGCTTGGGCATTTACGCGCCGGCTCGCGCTGGGCTGCGACTTCGTGCGGGTGGCGACCGAACCATTACGAACTCGCCGTGTTCGGCGATGCACGAGCCGGCGCTGCACGCAGCGATCGAGGCGCTCGGCGGCTACGACGCATCGTCCGCCGGCGACGTCCGCGTCGCCGATTCGGCGCCGGCGCCGGCGCCGGTCCGACGCGACATCCCGAAGCAACGCCGAGGACGCTTCGTGCCGACATTGCCGACCAACTCTTCAGTCGCCGTCTAGCAATTCGGAAATCACGCAACGGCAGTTCGATCGGCACGGTTTTCGGTGACGGATCAGCTCGGATTTCGTCCAGGAATTGAGGTAATACGCTGGAATGTCCGGTCGTGAGCCGAGTAGCCAAGGTTTCATGATCAGCGCGGTGATCCTCGACCATTGGCCCGCGCAGCTGCAGCTGACATGCAGCTGACTGGGAGCGGCGCGGGGGTTGCGCGCTAGGGACGTTGACACGTGGTCGGTATCGCGGGACTGGACGCGGCGGCTAGTGATGCTTGGCGAGCGCGATCTTAGGAGCGGTGAAGCCGAATGGCCAAGATGCTGATGATCAGTGCGGACAAATGTACCGGGTGCCACAATTGTGAACTAGCATGTTCGATGACGCATGAGGGCGTCTTCCGCCCCGATGCGACCCGCGTTCACGTCTATACTTGGGAGCGCGAAGGCTTTTCCGTCCCGATGATGTGTCAGCATTGTCGGGACGCCCCGTGCATCCCGGTTTGCACGCCGCACGCGTTGACCCGGGACTCCGCTTCCGGCTGGGTGGACCTCGACCAAGCCAAATGCATCGGCTGCAAAATGTGTGTCCAGGCGTGCCCGTTCGGCAATGCGATCTGGGATGAACAAACGCAGAAGGTGTTCAAATGCGACTATTGCGACGGTGACCCCGCATGCGCGAAATTCTGCCCGACTCAGGCAATCGAATGGGTCGACGACCTGACCGCGACGCGCAAGCGCAAACGCGCATTTTCGGAGAAGTTCAAGAACGCTTTCTCGGAGTAAGGCCATGAATGGGTGGATCGGTAAAATTCTTCGGGTGAATTTGTCGACCAGCAAGGTCTCGACGGAAGCGCTCGATCCCAGCGTCGCCAGAGACTATATCGGCGCTCGCGGTCTCGGCACCAAGATCATGACCGACGAGGTCGATCCGAAAGTCGATCCGCTGTCTCCGGAAAACAAGCTGATCTTCGTGCCCGGCCCCCTGACGGGCACCTACGCTCCCTCGGGCGGCCGCTACAATGTTGTCACGAAAGGTGCGCTGACAGGAGCCATCGCCGCCTCGAATTCGGGCGGCGTGTGGGGGCCTGAACTGAAATTCGCCGGCTACGATGCGTTGATCGTCGAGGGCGCGGCGCCCAAGCCCGTGTATTTGTGGATTCGCAACGAGACGGTCGAAATTCGCGATGCCGCGGCTATGTGGGGCAAGACGGTTCCGGATACGACGGATGCCATCCGCGCGGAGACCGACGACGATGCCAAGGTCGCCTGCATCGGTCCGGCTGGCGAAAACCGCGTCTTGTTCGCGTGCATCATGAACGACCTGCACCGCGCCGCCGGACGGAGCGGTCCGGGCGCAGTCATGGGCTCGAAAAATCTGAAGGCAGTCGCCGTCGTCGGAACGGGCGCGGTGAGTTGCGCCGATCCCAAGACCTTTGAAAGCGCTGTCATCAAAGCGCGTGACAAAATTCAGAAGCACCCGGTCGGCGGAACGGGACTGCGTCTCTACGGAACCAACGTGCTGACCAACATTCTCAATCAGGTCGGCGGTTATCCGACCAAGAATTTCCAGGATGGGTATTTTCCCACCGCCGACAAGATCGGCGGCGAGACCCTGGCCGCAACGCTGCTGCAACGGCCCAAGGGCTGCTTCTCTTGCATCATCTCGTGCGGCCGCGTCACCAAGGTAAGCAACAAAAAATACGCCGGTGAAGGCGAGGGCCCCGAATACGAAACCGCTTGGGGTTTTGGCGGTGACTGTTTCGTCGACGATCTCGATGCGGTCACCAAAGCCAATTACCTGTGTAACGAATACGGCATGGACGCCATCTCGATGGCCGCCACGGTCGCCTGTGCAATGGAACTGTATGAGGAGGGGCTGATCACCCGCGAGGACACCGGCGGTATTGCTCTCGAGTGGGGCAACGCCGAGGCCATGGTCGAGGTCACGCGGCTTACCGGCAAGGGTGAAGGCTTCGGCAAGAAACTCGGTGTCGGATCGTACCGGCTTGCCGACTCGCTCGGCCGTCCGGAGCTGTCGATGAGCGTCAAGAAGCAGGAGATCCCGGCCTACGACGCGCGCGCAGTCCAAGGTATCGGATTGAACTATGCCACGGCGAACGGTGGCGCCGCACATGTTCGCGGTTACACGATCTCGCCGGAGGTGCTCGGCGTGCCGATGAAGGTCGATAAGGACACGATCGAGGGCAAGCCGGCGCTGGTAATCCTGTTTCAGAATCTGACTGCTGCGCTCGACTCCACCGGGGCGTGCCTGTTCACCACGTTTGGGATTGGTGCAGACGAGCTTGCCGAGATGCTCAGCACGCTTACGGGCGTCGAGTACACGACTGCCGAGTTTATGAAATGCGGTGATCGCATCTGGAACCTGGAACGACAGTGGAACCTCAGTGCCGGCTTGACCGCGAAGGATGATGCGCTCCCCCCTCGGCTGTTGAAGGAGCCGATCAAAACGGGCGCATCGAAGGGGATGCTCAGCCGGCTGCCCGAGATGCTGCCGGCCTATTACGAGCTTCGCGGCTGGGATGAGAATGGGGTGCCGACCCAGGCAAAGCTCGGGGAGCTGGGACTCACCACCGCATAACACGACCGGGACAGCCGGAGGAGCGAAGGTGGATATGAAAGTTCAATACTTCGCAGTCCTCCGGGATGTCACGGGCAAGAAAGAGGAGGACTGGCAGCAGCGGGAGGCGACCGTCGGGGATTTGCTGCGCGACCTGGTGGCGCAGTACGGGCACGCGTTCGAACGATGGGTGATCAAGGACGGCGATCTGTGGGACCTCGTCATCGTTCTCGTCAACGGGCACGACGTGCGCCACCTCCAGCGTTTCAACACGCCGCTGGCTCCGGCTGACACGGTCGTCATATTCCCGCCGGTCGGCGGCGGATAGCAGATGACATCGATCAACCCGGCTTTCGTCCCGACCGGCGTCTTATTCACTGGGGCCCTGCTGCAGATCGTCCTCGGCGGGATGCTGTCGCGGGCAGTCAAGGGGTGGCTGGCGTTTCTGACGACCTCGCTTGCGCTGGTGGCCGTCCTGGCAATGATGCCGGCGGTCATCGGCGGGGAAGTCCTGACGGCGACCTGGTTCGATTGGGACGCCGGCGTACCGCTGACCTATCACGTCGACGGCCTCAGCATTCTTTTCATGCTGCTTGGCACCGGGATGGGCTCGCTGATCCTGCTCTATTCCGTCGGATACATGGAAGCGGAGACCGAGGGCACCACGCGTTTCTACGTGCTGATGCTGTTGTTCATCGCGGGTTTTGTGGTGCTGGTATGTACCTCGAATCTGCTGATGGCCTACTTCGCGTGGGAACTCATCGGCTTGTGCTCCTATTTCTTGGTGGGCTTTTGGTACAAGCAGCAAGCCGCCGCGGACGGCTCGCGCAAGGTGTTGATCATCACCCACCTTGCCGGTTATGGGCTGCTCGCCGCCATCATGCTGCTGTTCGTTCGAACCGGGACGTTCATGTGGACGGATCCGGGCGTCGCAGCGGCGTTTTCCGGTGCCATTGCCCTGTTGATGATCGTAGCGGCTATGGCCAAGTCGGTCATGTACCCGCTGCATTCGTGGATCCCCGAGGCAATGAATGCGCCGACGCCAGTTTCGGCGCTGCTGCACTCGGCCTGCTATGTCAAGGCCGGAGCGTATCTGATTGCGCGCATGTACTCGATCGGGCCATGGCATGCCGCGCTCGGCCATGTGCTGCTGGTGATCGGCTGCCTGACGATGCTCATCGGAGTCGTTTTCGCGATGGCCCAAACCGACCTGAAGCGGCTGCTCGCCTTTCATACCGTTAGTCAGCTCGGCTATGTCGTGACGGGTCTGGCGCTGGGCACGAGTCTGGGTGTCGCCGCGGGCCTCTTCTATGCGGCCAGTCATGCGTTGTTCAAAGGGACGCTGTTCATGTGCGCCGGCGCGGTGCAGCACGCGACGGGGACCCGCGACATGCAGAAACTCGGCGGCTTGAGCGCGCGCATGCCGGTAACGACGTACGTCTGGCTGGCCGCCGCCGCTTCGATCGTCGGCGTGCCGTTGACAAACGGATTCGTGGCCAAGTGGTTGCTGTTCAATGCGGCGCTCGACGCCAATCAGGCGGTGGTCGTCGTCGTCGCCTGGGCGGTCAGCCTGATCACGACTTTTTCGTTCTTGAAGGCGACGGTCAACGTGTTCTACGGCATTCCGTCGCGCGAGCTTTGCGCCGAGGAGGTTCACGAGGCGTCGCCCACCATGCTGGTCGGCATGGCGATCACCGGCGGGCTTTGCCTCGTGTTCGGCTTTGCGCCACAACTCATGATCGGGCCGGTCATCGAACCGGCCGTGCGCGCCCTCGGTTTCGGCCAGCAGATCCAGGTGACGTGGCTTGGGATCCTCACCGACAGCGGGTCGATCGGGGTTACCCTGGGCGCAGCAGCGGGACTGGCGCTTGCGGTCCTGTTCGGCGTCGGTGCATATCGCCTCGTGCGAAAGCCGCTGGCAGCACAGCGGGTGGCGGTTTTCAGCGGCGGGGAGAATCTGCCCGACGATGACACGCTGGGGGCAGCGGATTTCGCTCACATGGCGGAGGACGCGTTCGAGCCGGTCTATGCCTTGGACCCTGATCCGCTCTATTTTGCGATTTGGCGTAAGATACGGCAGGGCGCCGTCAATGTTGGGCGGTTCGCGACCAGCTGGCTCGAGCGACAACCGGCGCTCACCGCCCTGGTGACCGCGGCTGTGCTGTTCGTCGCGGTGTCGCTGCTATGAGCGCCCAGATGGAGCTCATTTCTGTCGGCTTTTCGGCCGCACTGGCGCTGGGGATCGGGCTGTTTGCCGTTTCGGTTCCGCAGGGCGGCCGAGCGTGGTGGGGGCTTGCAACGGCAATCGTTGCGCTCGTCATTACGGGGGAACTGGCCGGCGATTCACTGGCCCGCACGATAGCGTTGGATCTGGCGGAACTTGCCGGCGTCGCGCTCGTCTGGTCGCACGCGACCGAGGAAGCCGCAGCGGCCGCGCGCGCGTACCTGTACTCGATCCTTCCCGCGATTGCTTGCACGCTAATCGCCTTTGCTTCGATGGCGGCCGTTGGTGGAAACCGACCCGCACCGGCGGTCGAAGGTCTGGTCGTCTGCCTCGTCATTGTCGGCTTTGCCTTGAAGCTTGGGCTGATCCCGTTTTACTTTTGGCTGCCGGCCGTGGCCGCGGCGGCCGCGCCGATGACGACCGCGCTGATCGTGTCGGTGGTGGATATTGCAACCTTCGCCGAACTTGCGACGATTCGCCAGCTCTCGCCGTGGGTCTTCACCGGACACACTGCGGTCTGGATGGCCGTTGCGGTGATCTCGATGTTCGGCGGTGCGCTGCTCGCCCTGGCCCAGACCGAACTCAAACGGATGCTGGCGTTCTCCACCATCGCGGATCTCGGATTTCTGCTCCTGGGGCTCATCGCGGGCGGATCGGGCCTGCCCGGCGCCTGGATCGGCGCGCTCAGTCACGCGCTTTCCAAGGTCATCCTCTTCGGTGCCGTCGGTCTGGCCGAGGCGCGGATCGGTCGCACCGTTACCCTCAACACCAGTGGGCTCGGCGCACGGTTGCCGCTGGCCAGCGCGGCGTTCATCGTCGGCGCGCTGAGCTTCATCGGCATCCCGCCCGGCTTCGGTTTTGGGGGGTATTGGCGGATTTATGTTGCCGCCTCGCAGTTCGGAGGGCCGGCCCTGATCGCCATCCTGCTCGCGGCCGCGGCGCTCGACCTGCTGTGTTACGCGCGCGCTATTCACCGCACGTGGCTCGGACCGGCGCAGATTGCTCTTACCGGTGCCCGGATTTCCTTTCTCGCGCCAGGCGTGTTGACGCTCTTCGCTGTCGCGGCAATCCTGCTGGGGTGTTATCCGAGCGTCCTAACCCGGGCGATCGTACCAAGTCCGCTGGCGATGGCGCGGTAGGGGCACACGTTATGAACCTCTTCGCCAAGCTGCTCGCCGTTTCTCGCCGCAAATCCCCGTGGATTTACGCCGTGAACAGCGGCTCATGTAACGGCTGCGATATCGAAATCGGTCCGTGCGTGAGCCCGCGTTATGACGGTGAGCAGATTGGGATGCTGCGGCAAGGCAGCCCCAAACACGCCGATATTCTGGTGGTTACGGGGGCCATGACGAAGCGCGCGCGTCAAGCGGTTATTGAGATCTACGCGCAAATGCCGAGCCCCAAGGCCGTCGTCGCCATCGGCTCTTGCCCGGCGAGCGGCAATGTTTTTGCCGGCAGTCCGACCGTCGACGGTTCGTTGGACACCTACATCCCGGTCGACGTCTGGGTGTCCGGCTGTCCGCCGCGACCGCAGTTGATCATTGCCGGCGTCGCGCAAGCCGCACAACTCTTGGCCGACGGAAAAACGGCCGACCAGAAATCGCGAGCGAAGTGATGACGCTGCAGATCTGGCAGTATGCCGTCGCCGTGTTCCTGTGGCCCGGACTTCTTGGCTCGGCAGCGCTGGGTTTTTTCTACCTGTGGATCGCGCGTAAGCTCAACGCACGGCTGCAAGGTCGAAGGGGGCCGCCGTTTTTCCAGCCCTTTTTCGATTTTGTGAAGCTGTTGGGCAAAGAAACCGTCGTCTCCCGCGGCGTAAACTCGGCGTTGTTTTACGCGTTGCCGTTCATCGCGCTTGCAGCCACGGTATTCGGGTTGGTCATCGTTCCGGTGCCCGGACACGCCGTCGCGTCGTTTCCCGGCGACATCATCTTGTTGCTCTATTTGCTCGAAGTCCCGGTGATTTGCGACGTGCTGGCCGGTTATGTGAGCCAATCGATCTACGGTCAGGTCAGCGCAATGCGTGAGGCGCTCCTGGGCCTCGCCTACAACCTGCCGTTGCTCGCTGCGGTGATCGCCATGGCGCAGAATGCCCACAGTTTTCGCATCGGCTCCCTGCAATCCGCCCCCTTCAGTGTGGTCACCGCATTGGCCGCGCTCGCTTTTCTCGTGGCCGTCCCCGCCCGTCTGAAGAGCAATCCGTTCTCGATCCCCAATGCCGAACAGGAAATCGTGGCCGGCGCGCACATCGAATACAACAGTGCTCCGCTCGCTATCTTTGAATTGTCGCATGCGCTTGAAGTCGTGTTGTTGTTCAATGCATTTTTTGTGCTGTTCGTGCCGCGCCTGGACAGCGTGCTTGCTAACGCTGCACTGTACTTTCTCGTCAGCCTCGGTTTGATCGTGCTCGTTACACTGGCCGCCGCCACGACCGCGCGGCTTACGGTGAAGCGGGCATTTCGATTTTATTGGGTCTGGGGCGGGTTGGCCGCGGCCGCTGCAATGGTTGCCGCGGTCATCGGCTGAGGGAGCAGCACATGGGCATTCTTCGCATTGTCTGGGAGAATTTCGGTCGCCGCACACGGACGCGGCGTCCGAACGACATGCCGCCGACGCCTTCGACATTCCGTGGGTTGATCGAGCAAGATGTCAGCTTGTGCACTGGCTGCAAGGCCTGTGAGACGGTCTGCTCGCCCAAAGCGATCTCGTTCAACGAGGAGCAGGAGACCGGGATCACGTGGAACTTCTTCGCCGGCCAATGCTCGTTTTGCGGACTGTGCGTGCAATTCTGCCCGACGCACGCGATCA
>JBEKHC010000065.1:0-30230 GCA_050012475.1 Candidatus Velthaea sp. | reverse complement strand
ACGACGGTACTCGCTTGGACTGAACGCGCTTCGCGCCTGCCAAAGCACGCCCGAATGAGCGCGCCTCACACCGCCGCCGTCTTGCGCGAGCCGGGACCGATTGCCGCCGATCGCCTGACGCTGGAAGACCGCAGCCTGCGCCCACTGCAGGCGGGCGAAATCTTCGTCGAGATTCACGCCTGCGGTGTTTGCCGCACCGATCTGCACATCGTCGAGGGCGAATTGCCGCCGCGTCACCCCACGATCGTGCCCGGACATCAAATCGTCGGCACCGTGGCGGCGGCCGCCCCGGACGTTTCCTTGACCCTTGGTTTCGTGGCTGGGCGGCGTCGACGGGACGTGCCGGTTCTGCCGGGAGGGCCGCGAGAATCTCTGCGACGCGCCGGTCTTCACCGGCTACGACGTCGACGGCGGTTATGCCCGAGCGGTCATCGCGCGGGCCGATTTCGCTTATCCGCTCAGCGACCGGCTCGACGATCTGCACGCCGCCCCGCTGCTGTGCGCGGGCATCATCGGCTTTCGCGCTTTGCGCGTTGCCGGCGTAACGCGCGGCGAACGTGTCGGGTTGTACGGGTTCGGCGCGTCGGCACATCTGGCGCTGCCGATCCTCAAACACTGGGGCTGCGCGGTCTTCGTCGCGACGCGGGGCGCGAAACATCGCGCCTTCGCCGAACAGCTCGGTGCCGACGAAGTCGCCGCCGAGACCGAGCGCCCCGCGCAGCCGCTTGACCGCGCGATCACCTTCGCGCCGTCGGGCGACGTCGTCGTCGCCGCCCTGGGCGCGTTGCGCAAAGGGGGCGTCGTGGCGATCAATGCGATCCACCTCGACCGGATGCCGGAATTCGATTACGACACGCTGTTGTGGGGCGAGCGCGAGATTCGCAGCGTCGCCAACATGACGCGCGCCGACGCGCGCGATTTTCTGGCGCTCGCGGTGGAAATCGGACTCAAACCGCAGGCCACCGTCTTTGCGCTGGCGGACGTGAACGCGGCACTGCGCGCGGTAAAGAACGATGCCGTCGACGGCGCCGCCGTGGTCACGATGAGGTAGATGGATTCGTCTCGGCTTCGCTCGACGAATCCTCGGGGATCGACTTCGTCGATCCGTCGCGTTTAGGCTTCGCCCAAGCCGCCTTAGCTAAGGGTCCGGGCCGTCGGCGAGCTTGGCACGTTCGGCCAAGAGCTGCGCTCGCCGCTCGTCGCTCACCTCCGGATACGTGAGGCCGAGCGCTTCGAGGCGCGCAACGATGATGTTGGCGACCGCCGCGCGCGTGAACCACTTATGGTCCGATGGGATGACGTACCAGGGCGCAAACTCGCTGCTGGTGTGCGCGAGCAGCTCCGAATACGCGCGCTGATAGGCATCCCAAAACGTGCGTTCGCGGATGTCGGCGAGCGACATCTTCCAGTTCTTCTCCGGCCGGTCAATGCGCGCGAGCAGCCGTTTGCGCTGCTCCTCTTTGCCGATGTGCAGGAAGAATTTCAGAATCACGGTCCCATTGCGCGAAAGATGGCGCTCGAAGGCCAGGATGTCTTCGAACCGCTCCTTCCACACGTGCGAGCCGCTCGCGCGCGGAAGCTGCTCGCGTTCGAGCAGCGCCGGATGAATGCGCACCACGGCGAGTTCTTCGTAGTACGAACGGTTGAAGATCCCGATCCGCCCGCGCGCGGGCAGCACCTTGGCCGTACGCCAAAGATAATCGTGCGCGAGCTCTTCGTTCGACGGGGTCTTGAAGCTGCTGACGTCGACGCCTTGCGGATTGACGCCCGACATCACATGCTTGATCGCTCCGTCCTTGCCGGCCGCGTCCATACCTTGAAAAACGATCAGCAGCGCGTGCCGGGCGTTGGCGTAGAAGACGTCCTGCAGCCTGGACAGCCGCTCGATGTCGGAACACAGGGTCGTTTTCGCTTCGTCCTTGTTCGCGAAGCCGTCGGTTGCGCCGGAATCGATATCCGGCAGGTGGATCTTCCTGCCCGGTTCGACCAACAGGCGAGCAAGATCGATGGACTTCATCGCGTCAGCTTCGCCAAAGCAGAATTCTCACCGTTGCCGCGGAAACCATTACCCGTGAAGCAACTCATCGTTTTCGACCTGGACGGAACACTCGCGGAGAGCAAGTCCGCAATCGATGCCGAGATGGCAGCGCTGCTCACGGCACTCCTGCGGATCGTCAAAGTCGCCGTCATCTCCGGCGGCGATTTGCCGCAATTCGAGCAACAGCTCGTGGCGCATCTGCCGCCGGACGACGCGCTGCAGAATTTATCGCTGCTGCCGACGTGCGGCACGCGCTTCTACACCTACGACGGCGGTTGGAAAAAACTGTACGCTCAGGATTTGAGCGACGAGCAAAAACGCCGGATCGTGAGCGCGCTCAGCGCCGCCGTGGCGGCATCGGGCTTTCAGGCCAAAACGACCTGGGGCGAAGCGATCGAAGACCGCGAAAGCCAAATCACCTACTCGGCCTTGGGCCAGCGCGCACCGCTGGAGGCAAAGAAAACCTGGGATCCCGACTTTGCCAAGCGCAAGGCGATCAAGGCCCTGCTCGACAAGACGTTGCCGGATTTCTCCGTACGCTTGGGCGGATCGACGTCGATCGACATCACGCTGCCGGGCATCGACAAAGCCTACGGCATCCGCAAACTGCGCGACACGCTGGGCATCCCGATCGAAGCGATGATTTATATCGGCGACGCGTTATTTCCGGGCGGCAACGATTATCCGGCCCGCGAGACCGGCGCGGTGTGCATCCAAGTCCGCGATCCCGACGAGACCAAGCGCGTGATCGAAGCCATCATCGCCTGTCTGAGCGGCCCGAGCACTGCGGCCGAGCCGGCTGCATCATGAGCTGCCGTTGACCAGCCGCGCGAGAAAGAAGGCCACTCCCGCCGCGATCGCGCCGATCAGCGATGTCTGAACGGCGGAAGTCAGCACCGAGACGCCGGTAAAGCGGCCTTTGACGGCGCCGAAAACGACCAGCGCGATGAAGGTGACGATCGCCGACCAGAGCAGTCCCACCTGCGTGTTGGGCAAGACCATATAGGGCAGCAACGGGATGAGGCCGCCCAGCACGTAGGAACCGCCGATGCGCGCCGCGCTGAGCGGCGCTTTGCGCGGATCGGGCTTCTCCAGCCCTAACTCGAAGCGCATCATGAAATCGACCCAGCGCTTGCGGTCCGAGGTGACGGTGTGGACGAGCTGCGCCAGCGGTTCGCCGACGATCCCGTACGATGCAAAGATCGTTTCGATCTCGCGCCGCTCTTCCTCGGGCACCTCTTCGGTTTCTTCGTACTCACGGCGCTGCTCGCTCTCGTAGTGCTCGACATCCGAGCGCGCCGCCAGATACCCGCCCAACCCCATCGAGATGCCGCCCGCGGCCAACTCGGCGATGCCGGCCGTCACCACGATATGCGAAGCAGCGATCGCACCGCTGATGCCGGCCGCCAAGGCGAACGGAACCGTCAAGCCGTCCGACATCCCGATGATCACGTCGCGCACCGTGTCGCCGGCAGACGAGTGGTGCTCGCTGTGAGCGGGGCGCGCGCGCTTGCGCACGACCGATTTCGACGTTGCGCTCGGAATGTCGGCCAAGGACCCGCCTCCCTTTCGGTGAGGACTGTCATGCGGGACGACCCGCGCAAATTCCGCTGCATGCAAAAAGGCTGCGTTGCCGCGCAGCCTCGATGCAAAGGTGGCTCCCGAACCTGGACTCGAACCAGGGACCCGCTGATTAACAGTCAGCTGCTCTACCAACTGAGCTATTCGGGAACGTCGCGCGGATTCACACGCGGAGCAAACGGGGTCATCCAGCGCGTCTGTTAGTTCGTGGGCCCCGCGGCAGGCCCTCCGCAGGGCGGCTCGCGGACAGAGGCCGCACCGTCAAGGAACCGCACCCGCCATTCGCGTAATCCGAAAAAACTATGCTTTAAGTCGCAATCGCTGCCGCGCACCGCACAGCGCAATCCAATCGCAACCAACACGATGGGGCAACGATGGCGACCATTTCACGACGCGGCAGCGTTTTTCGTTCGGCCGCGTTCAAGCGATTTTATCTCGGTCAGGCCTTCAGTTATCTCGGCGACGGGCTGCGCACGATCGCGATTCCGCTGCTGGTTTTCCGGCTGACGGGGTCGGCGGTTTCGCTCGGCGTGACCTTCGCGCTGGAGATCGCGCCGTTCGCGCTCTTCAGCCTGCTCGGCGGCTCGCTCGCCGACCGGCTGGCACGCCGCACGCTGATGTTGGTTTGCGACGGCATCCGCTTGGCTATCATGCTGTTGTTCGCGGCTGCCTACGCGGCGCACGTCCTCAGCCTGCCCCTGCTCTACACGGGCGTCGTCGCGCTGGCCGTCTGCGGCGCGATCTTCTTAGGCTGTCAATCGTCGAGCATCCCGTACCTGTTGGGCAAAGACGGCGCCAAGGCCGCCGTCGCGGCGCTGGTGGCCACCGAGCAAGGCGTCAACCTGATCGCTCCGCCAGTGGGCGGCGCGATCTTCAACTTGGTCGGGCCGCTGCCCGCGCTCGTGCTCAACGCCTTCACCTACCTGACCTCGCAGATCTCGATCGCTTCGGTCAAGGATTTCGGCCCCATACGGCCCAGCGGTCTGCCCGAGCTCGCCGAACTCGGCGCCGACATTCGCGCCGGCTGGCAATTCGTGACCCGCGATGCCGCGCTGCGGACCCTGACGTTCGCCCAGATGTGCATGAACGCGTTCGCCATCATGGGCTTCGTCAACATCATCCCATATCTGAAGCGCGAGTTCGGCGCCAGCGATCAACTCGTCGGACTCGCCTTCGGAGCGATCTCGATCGGCACCGTGCTCGGCTCGATCGTCAGTGGACGCACCCACTGGCCGTTCGGAAAAGCACTGACCGCGGCGTTCATTCTCGATTCACTGAGCTGGTCGCCGACGATCTGGACCCGTTCGCTCCCGGTCGCGGTCGCCGCGATGACGACCGCGAGCGCCTGCGGCATCTATGCCATGAGTTCGCTGATCGCGTGGCGCATGCGGATCATCCCCGAGGCCATGGTCGGGCGCGTCTTCGGCGTGATCCGGCTGCTCGTGATCATCGGGATGCTGCCCGGTTCGCTCGCCGGCGGCATCATCGGCGATCGCCTCGGGACGCGCACGGCGATGCTCGTCTCAAGCGCCGGATATGCCGCGCTCGCCCTCGGTCTTTTCTCACTCAAGTCGCTGCGCAGCGACCGCCGCTGACGGAGGCGGCCGCCGCACCGGCGCGGCTGCAAAGGCGGAAACGGCGTTCGGCGTCGGCAATAGCCCCTGGGTGCGACGGCTGACCCAAACCGTGCCCGTGAAGGCGCCGAGCTCTTTTGCGTTGGCGTTCATGAGCACGTATTTTCTCGAGCACCATCCGCAAACGGGCGGCGCCGCATTGGCGCTGCGCTTCCCGCTGCCGAAATTCTTCATCGACGGCCTGACGCTGGAGAAACGCGTCGTCGTGCACCTTCGCTACACGGGCGGCAGCGCTACGCAAGCGCTTGCGATCGGCTGGGAACCGCTGGGCGAGGGAACATCGCTGCCGAGCTTCGAGGGCACGCTCGTCGCCTCGCCCGAAACCGAATCGAGCTGCCGGCTTACGATTCTGGGCGCCTACACGCCCCCGGGCGGGATCGCCGGGATGCTCTTCGATCGTTTGATCGGCTTTCGCATCGCGACTGCCACCATCGCCGCGCTGCTGGCCGAGTTCAAGTCGTCGATCGAAAGCGACTACGCAATCCGGCTCGTGCCGTAAGCGTCACGGCCGGCGAACGGCAGCAAGATGTTGAGGCATCAGACCGCACGCTAGCATGTTTAGGGTCAAAAGTACTTATGCGCGGCCCGCAGCTCCCCCGATTTAGGTACGATTGAATGCATTCGGGGTTAAGTGTTTGTCAGGTTTGTACCCGAGCAACCCGGCTGCCGCGCGACCTCATCGCGCGCGAGGCTTGTCCCCTCAAGGTTTTTTCGGTGTTCGGCGATCCTAAAAGTTATGAAAGAATGGTGAAGGTGAAAAGAAGCGACCTTCACCCGCGGCGCGTCAACCTCTGCTAATATTGCTTTATGAAACCGATTGAGGACGCACCGTTACCGGCGACGCTGGGTTTTGTGTTTTCCATCGGCGGGTTTATACTCGTCGGTTGGATTCTCATGTACTTCCTGCTGCGAGCGCGCTGGTAGGGCTGGTAAGCAATGCACATTCACAAATACGAACGCCTCTGGCTCACGGCCGGTCTCGCAATGCTGGCCTTCTTCATCGCGGTCATCGCGACAGGAGCTGTGGTCGACGGCTTCGTCCCGCCGAGCCGCGTGCAGACGATCGATCCGACGAAGGTCGCGCAGACACCGCCGTTCGACCATCCCGGTCTGCGCAAAGTCACCGACGGCAACTACGAAGCATATTACGTTGCCCAAATTTTTTCGTTCAGCCCCGCTACGATCACGGTCCCGGTTGGCTCGAAGGTAACGTTTTACGTTACGAGCAGCGACGTCGAACACGGCTTCAGCATCCCGGAGACCGGCGTCAACACGATGGTCACGCCGGGCTGGGTCAGCTCGGTGTCGCACACGTTCAACAAGCCCGGCACGTTTTTGCTCATCTGTAACGAGTACTGCGGTGCCGGACACCAGCTCATGGCGAGCAAGGTCGAGGTGCAATGACGACGACACACGCGCGGGGCGCGGGTGCCCCAGCTGGGCTGACAATCGAGCAATCAAAAGCAAACGGCGATAAGCTCGTCCTGGCCCACGTATATACCGCCACGCTCGTCTTAGGCCTGGGCGCGCTTTTTGGCATGCTCCAGGGCTTTTCGCGCGCCAACTTCATCGTGATGCCGCCGTGGTTCGATTACTATCGGATGCTCACCGCACACGGCGTGCTTATGGCGCTGGTCTTCACGACCTTCTTCATCACCGGACTGTTCACGTATTGCACGTACTCGACGATCCCCCGGGTCCGCTCCACGACGATCAACTGGATCGGCTATTACGTGATGTTGCTGGGGACCGTGATGGCGACGATCGCCATCTTGGACGGGAGCGCCAGCGTCCTTTACACGTTCTACGCGCCGCTCAAGGCGAGCCCGCTGTTTTACTTCGGAGCGACGTTCTTGATCGCCGGAACCTGGTTCATCGCCGCCGACATGGTAATGAACGTGATGTGGTTCAAGAAACAGAACCCCACGCTTCGGATCCCACTGCCGGCGTTCATGGCCACCACGACGATGGTCATGTGGGTGATCGCAACGCTCGGCGTCGTGGCCGAGATGCTTATCCTCATCCCGTGGTCGCTGGGCATCACGCCCGGCGTCGACGTTACGCTGACCCGGATGCTGCTGTGGTACTTCGGCCATCCGCTGGTGTACTTCTGGATCATGGGCGCATACACGATCTGGTACGCCTTCGTTCCGACCACCTATAAAGGCACGATCTTCAGCGATTCGCTAACGCGCGTCGCGTTCGTCATGCTGCTGCTGCTTTCGACCCCGGTCGGTCTGCACCACCAGTATCTCGATCCCGGGATCTCGTCCGGCTGGAAGTTCATGCATACCGTCATCACCTACGGCGTTGTCATCCCGTCGTTCCTGACGGCATTCGCGATTTTCGCCTCGTTCGAGATCGCGGCACGCAAGGCCGGGAAGACCGGCTTCCTGAACATCGTGCGCTGGCTGCCGTGGAAGGATCCGGCCTTCGCGGGCCCGGGCTGCGGCATGCTGCTGTTCATCTTCGGCGGGTTCGGCGGCGTCGTCAACAACTCGTATTCGATGGACGTTCTCGTGCACAACACGATGTGGATCGTCGGCCACTTCCACATCACCGTCGGCGGCCCGGTCGCCCTGACCTTCGTCGGCGCGGCGTACCGGCTCATCCCGGCGCTCTCGAAGCGCAAGCTCTTCGCACCGCAGCTGGCGTTGGCATCGATCTACCTTTGGTTCGGTGGCATGGCCGTCATGTCGGTCGCTATGCACTGGGCCGGTCTGCTCGGCGCCCCGCGCCGGACGTCGGACGTCTCGTACGCCGGCGCGGCAGCGGTCGCGCAATGGCATCCCTTCATGGTCTGGGCGGCGATCGGCGGCACCATCATCGCACTGGGCGTGCTCATGTTCGTCATCGTCGCGACGGGAACGTTCCTCAAGAACGTCAAGGATCCGGATCCGGCCACATTCACGTTCGCACCCGTCGACGAAAATGCCGGTCCGACACCGGCGGCGCTCGATAAAATCGGGCAATGGGGAGTCATTGCCATCGTCGCGGCCCTGATCTCGTACGCCGGCCCGATCGTGCAGCAACTCTCGCTGCACGCTTACCTCGCACCGGGCATGCGCACTTGGTAGTTCGCCTCCTCGCGCTGTTCGCCGCACTCATCGCGATTGCGACGGGCAGCGCAGGGGCTGCGCAGCGGTTCATCCCGCTGCTGCAGCCGGGCGACGCCGTTCCCGCGATTCCGCTCGTCGCTCAGGACGGCCGCAGCTTCTCGCTCGATGAACTGCGCGGCAAAGCCGTCGCCGTTTCGTTTATCTACACGCGCTGCGGCGACGCGCGGATGTGTCCGCTGGTGTCCGCAAAATTCGCACGAGCGCAACGTGCGATCGGCACGGCTCCGATCCGTCTCGTCATCCTTACGCTCGATCCCGATTTCGACACGCCGCGCGTCCTTGCGCGGTACGGCCGGGCGTTCGGCCAGGATCCCAAACGGTGGACGCTTGCGACCGGTTCGGCGGCGTCGATCGACGAGCTGGCCCAACGCTTCGGCATCGCGACGTCGACGACGGCGCCGGGCGTCATCATCCACACCGAAGCCGCCGTCATCCTCGGACCCGACGGACGAGTCGCGCGCATCGTCTACGGCAACGATTGGACCGTCGACGAATTGATCGGTTTCGCGCGCTCGAGCATCGCAGCGAGCAACGATCCCCTCACCAGCGCGCGCGCTTGGCTCAGCGCGGTTGCCGAACGTTGCGGTGCCGGCGGTCTCGCCTTGAGCGGGACGGCGATGCTGGGACTCTTGGCGTTCGCGTTCGCGGTCGTCGGCACCATATTTTGGTTCGCGTTTCGCGACCCGGCGAAGCACGCGTAACATGTGAGTTAGGCGCACCTTCGGCGGGGGGCTTCCTTTCGAGGTCGAACCTACCGTTCATGGTATACGGGGCGCGAGCGCCGTCGAGCGTGCTGATCGTCGACGATGAACCGGCAATCGTCGACATCTTGCGCACCTACCTGCGCGACGAGGGTTTTAACGTCCACGTCGCCCACGACGGCGATGAGGCGCTGCGCGTCGTGCAGCGCGAGCGGCCCGATCTGGTCCTGCTCGATCTCTCGCTGCCCACCATGTCGGGGGTCGAAGTTTTCCGGGCGATCCGCGACGAGTCCGACATGCCGGTGATCATGGTGACGTCGCGCGTCGACGAGATCGACCGGGTCGTCGGCTTGGAGCTCGGCGCGGACGACTACATCGGCAAGCCGTTCAGCCCGCGCGAAGTCGTTGCGCGCGTGAAAACCGTGCTGCGCCGGACGAACGGTCGCCGTTCGGCCGCTTCGGGCGTACAGCGCTTCGGCGAGATCGAGTTCGATCGCGTCGGCCACGAAGTCCGGCGAGCCGGGCGGCCGGTCAACGTCACCCCGACCGAGTTTCGCATCCTGCGCACGCTCATCGACCATGCCGGCCGTACCTTTACCCGGGCGCAGCTGCTCGACGCCGTGACCGACGATCAGCTCGACATCTACGACCGGACGCTCGACCGGCACATCGCCAACGTGCGCCAGAAACTCGAATCCGACCCCACCCACCCCAAGCACATCGTAACCGTCTTCGGCGTAGGCTATAAGTTCGTGGAAGGCTGATGCGCTCGACGATCCACGAGATGCGCAATCAGCTGACCATCTCGGTGGCCAACATCGAAGCCTTCATCGACGGCAAGCTGGCGCCGACGACCCAACGGTTGGAAGCGGTACTGAACGCGCTGCACAAGCTCAACGTGCTCATCGACGACTTGCGTCCGGTCGCCGACATTGCTGCGGCCGCCCCGAAGCTCGAATTGGTCGACATGTGCGCGCTCGTCGCGCGCGAAGCGCTGGCCCTGGAAGCAACGGCGCACAATGCGGGAATTCGCCTGCACGTCGATCAATGCGCGCTCACCCATCCCGAATGTGCCGTCTTCACCTGCGATCCCGTGCAGGTCGGCCAAGTCATCACCAACATGTTGCTCAACGCGATAAACTATACCGGGCGCGGGGGGACGGTGACCCTCTATTGCCACCGCGAGCCCGGAGTTCTGGCCGTTGAGATCAGTGACAGCGGGCCGGGTATTCCGGCCGCCGAGCGCGGCTTGATTTTCGAGCGGGGCGTGCGCGGCTCCGCCGGCGCGTCGGTTGCGGGGAAGGGCCTGGGTTTGGCCGTGTGTCAAAGCCTTGTCCACGCGCACGGCGGCACGATCGCCGTCGCCGAGAGCGGCTCGGGCGGCGCGCTCTTCACGATCCGCCTGCCGGGTCCGACCGCCCCGTTCGCGACCTGCACCGTCTGCGACCACGGTTTGCCGGTCACGCTGCCCGCAATCGCGCCGGTGGCCTAAAAGGAGTTCGCCGGAGTTCGTTCGCCGAACACCTCGCATTGGCGCCTTCGTCGTTGCTCGGGTTGCATGCGCCGTCCGCAGGCCGCTCGCAACCAGTCCGACGAAGCCGTAATGCTCGCGCCCGCCTTTCCACGGAGAAATCCATGAGTATCCTCACCGAACGAACGCTCGTGCACTGCAGCGTCAATCAAGCCGCACGCCATCTTGCCCGCTATTTCAAAGCGCGCGGCAACAGCGATGGCGAGGTCGCGCGGTTGAGCTTGCGCGCTGAAGTTCCGGTTCCCGGATCGAAAGCGCCGATGCGGCTCGAACGGACGGCGATCGCCACTCTCGTACCGCGCCATAAACCGGGTGACATCATGCCGCACTACGCGGTGACGTGGGCGCCCGAACGCACCGGACCGTATCCCACGTTCAGCGGCGATTTGGCGATCGAAAGCTCCGACGATTACAATAGCTTCTACTTGGTTCTCAGCGGCACGTACGAACCGCCGCTGGGCGCGGTCGGCGCCGCATTCGATGCCGTGGTCGGACACAAGATCGCCCAAAACACCGCTCGCAATTTGCTCGCGATGATCGCCGATTCGATCGAAGCCGACTTTGTGGCGGTCGAAGAAACCAAGGCCGAGACCCGGCGGAACATGGAATCCTCGATCTAACCAGGTGAACGTTTTCGTCCTCAACGCCGGCTCCAGCAGCTTCAAAGCCGCGTACTTCGAGGGCCAAAACGGAGCTGAATTTTCGCCCGACCCCGATTGGTCGGGCGATGTTCGCTGGACCGCCGCGCGGACGCCGTCCAAGCTGCAATGGAAGACGGCCGCGGGCAGCGGGTCCAGTGACGTCGACGTCGACGACCACGGCGCCGCCGCCGCCGCCTTGCTGCACTCGGCGGCCGAAACGTTCGGGATCGCACCCGATTTCGTCGGTCACCGCATCGTGCACGGACTGACCGAGTCGCGCTGCACGATCGTCGACGCGCGGGTCCGCGCGCTCATCGAATCGGCGGCCGAACTCGCGCCGCTGCACAACCGCGCAGCGCTGGCCGGCATCGATGCGGTCAGCGCCGAGTTTCCTGCCGTACCGCAAGCGGTCGACTTCGACACCGCGTTTCACACTACGCTGTCCGCCGCAGCGGCGGCATACGCGTTGCCGTACGAGTGGTTCGCATCGCGCGGCATTCGACGTTACGGTTTTCACGGCATCAGCCATCGCTATTGCGCGCGCCGCACGGCGGAACTGCTGGGGCGCGATCCGGCGCAATTGCGGTTGGTGACCACGCATTTGGGCAACGGCTGTTCGCTCACCGCGGTCGCCGGTGGGAAAAGCGTCGACACCACCATGGGCTTCACGCCGCTCGAGGGCGTCATGATGGGCACCCGTTCGGGCAGCGTCGATCCGGGTTTGGTGCTGCACTTGCTCACGACGAAGGCGTACACGGCCGACCAACTGTACGCGATTCTCAATCACGACTCGGGACTCAAAGGCGTTTCGCAGCGCTCCGAGGACGTGCGCGACGTCATCGCGGCAGCAAAGGACGGCTCCGAGCCGGCGCAATTAGCGCTCGAGATGTACGTGCGCCGCGTCAGCGCGGCCGTGGCGTCGATGGCCGCGGCAACCGGCGGGATCGATGCGCTCGCCTTTACCGGCGGGGTCGGCGAGAATTCCGCCTACGTACGCGACCGCGTGTGCGCGCAGCTTGCTTTTCTCGGCGTCGCCCTTGACGCGCCGTCTGACGGCAGCGACGCCGACCGCGTGATCTCCGCACCGCAATCGGCGGTGCGCGTCACGGTCGTGCGCGCGCGCGAAGAGTTCGCCATCGCGCGCGACGTCGCCAAGCTGATGGCCCGCGAGCCAAACCGCGGGCCCGCGAGCTAAGCCCAGGGCCGCATTGCCCGCTGTCGTCCGGAGACGTACTTTGCTTTTGGACTTCAGGTGCGCGGAACCAGACGCTGCAGGGCTTGATGGCTGCCGCGAAATTTGAGACCCTGCCGTTGCGCCGTCCGCAGCGCTCTGCTCCCAAAAAGTACCGACGATACCAAGTGAACGGGCCCTTCGAGGACCGCGTCCGGCATCGCATCGACGCCGCTTCGGAAGCGCACTGCGCCGCCCGCCGTTTCGACCACGGCCAATTCGGTGCCGATGCGTAATTGAATCGCTGTGCGCGGCCCGCCCGGCTGCGAATCACGCAGAAACGACTCGACCCCAAGCGAGATCCAGCTCATGCGAAAGGCATCTGTCGACGGCGCGTACTCGAGCAAGGGTGCTCCCCAGCGCCCCAGCTCCACAACGGCGTCCCGCAGTGCCGCGCCCCGCGGTCATCGGCGGCGACGCCGGCGCGTTGCAAGCGTTTTATCGCGATGCATTTTCGTGGCGATTCGATCCGCCCAGCCCGCACGCACTGGGCGACATGCAGTATCGCATCGCGTTTGCTGATGACGCAAGCCCCGGCATCCCGATCGGCGTCGGCGGCGATGTTCGTGACGATCTGCACAGTTACGTGACCTTCTTTGTTTGCGTTGCCGATCTCGAAAAATCGGTGCACGACGTCGTGCGCCTCGGCGGCAAGGTCATGCGGTCGCCCGCGCAAGCCCCGGACGGCGGCGTTCGCGTCGCGCTCATCGAGGATCCGCAGGAGCACGTCGTCGGGCTCGTCGACGAGAAGTCTTTGCCGAGCGACACCGCCGAGAACGATCTGCGATCGATCGTGAACGATCGGATTCGCGCCACGCGCGCGAAAGACGCCGCCTCGGCGAGCCAGCACTTCTCGGACGACGCCGTGGTTTTCGACATCGTCAATTCACTTCAGTTTGCGGGCCGGGTCGCGATCGCGAAGCGAGCCGACGTTCGGGAGTTGTCGCTCCGCGCTCAAAAAGCCATCGCCTTCAGCCATGCGCTCCATCACGTGCGAGGAGCCACCACCGCCGGCGCGACGATCGACATGTGGTGGCGCGTGACGAGCAATTACGAAAAATTCGCCGGCGACTGGAAAATAACGCACGAGCACAATTCCGTCCCATTCGATCCAAGCTCCGGGCTCGCGTCGCTCAACCTGCATCCGTGATATGCCTGACACCCAGGAGGCCATCATGCACGTTTCGTCTTCAGCGCGAACGATGACTGGGACCGCTGAACGATGAGCGACACAATTAACAGAAAAGCTGCCGGCGCTCAAGCTGCCCGACGGCACCGTCCTCATCTATCCGCGTGCGATCCTTTCTTGGATTGAAAGGCGCCGTTAGCGCCGCCCGTTCGCCGGCTCTCGGCGCCGTAGTCGACGAGTTCGCCGGCATCACGCGATGCAACGATCGTCTCATGGTCTTGGGACGGTGCCCCTTGGGCAACGACAACACCGAACGAGTAGTCGAGCCGGCGATCGTCGTCCGGCATTCCTTCGAGCGCGAGATACTCCGACCAGGAGACGCGCTTCTCTCCGCTCTCCATAGGGACTGGGGTTCGGCGCGAGTGGAGCTCTTCCCAACCGGCCGGTTTTAGTGAAAGGCGCTCGCGTAAAACGCGTACATCACGAAATTGAGCGCCCAACCGACGACCGCCGCGACGACGATCGTCGAAACGATGACCGCCGGCAGCACGCGCCGGCCGCGTTCCTTGACGAACGATCCGCCGACGGCCACGCCCATCATCACGCCGAGCACCGCGCCGACGCCGTACCACAACGGATGCCAGGAATCCGGACCGCCGCTGCCATCCACGCGCTGCCGGATTATTTCGCGGCCAGCACCGGGCCCGCCGTCGTGACCTTCAAAGATTTCATGCGCATTGCGGCGGTAGATGCGCCGCGAGCATTGCTTCGCCTGCTGGGCCCGCGCGCAGTGAAGAAAGGGATTCGGCAAACGGGTGCCGTGCTTGTATAGGCATGAGCCGCCACGCATGAGCCGCCTGCGCGTTACCTATAGCATCGCTTCTCCCGCAGCCGATATCGCGCGCCGCGCGGAGGCGCTGGCCGTCGAGCAGAGCATCGAGATGCCGCTCGATGCCGTGCGCGAGCAGCGCATTCGCGATGAGATCGTCGGCCGGGTGGAGTCGATCGAGCCGGACGGTGACGGCCGCTTCCGCGTCGTCCTGGGACTGGCCACGGAGACCGTCGGCGGTGATGTCGCACAGCTCATCAGCATGCTGTTCGGAAACTGTTCGCTGCAAGAGGACGTGCGGCTAGAGGACGTCGTATTTCCGCCCGAACTCGTCGCGGAATTCGGCGGTCCGCGCGGCGGGATCGCGGGATTGCGGGCGCTGCTCGGTGTCGTCGACCGGCCGTTGACGAGCACCGCGCTCAAGCCGCAAGGCTCGTCGATCGAAACGCTGGCCGCGCTGTGCCGGACGTTCGCGCTGGCCGAGATCGACGTCATCAAGGACGATCACGGCATCGCCGATCAAGTCGCCGCACCGTTCGCCGAACGTGCCGCCGCCTGCCGCCGCGCCATTCGTGAAGCCGCCCAGATCACCGGCCGCGAGGTGCTGTACGCACCCAGCCTCGTCGGTCCGCCGCGCGCGCTGCACGAGCGGGCGCGCACCGCGTGCGACTTGGGCATCAAGATCGTGCTGGTCGCGCCGCTGGTCATCGGTGCCGCGACCTTTCACGAACTCGTCGAAGGCTATCCCGACCTGCTGTTCCTGGCTCATCCGGCGTTCGGCGGCGCCACGAGGATCTCGCCGGCATGGCTCTTCGGCCGCTTCTTCCGGCTGCTCGGCGCCGATGCGGTGATCTATCCGAATTACGGCGGCCGCTTCTCCTACAGCCAACAGGAGTGCCGCGACATCGCCGCCGCAGCGCGCGGGCCGTGGGACGGCCTGCGGCCGGCCTTCCCCGTCCCCGCCGGCGGGATGACCATCGATCGGGTCGAGGAGATGGTCGCCTTCTACGGCCGCGAGGTCATGCTGCTCATCGGCGGCGGGTTGCTCTCGGCGGGGAACGCCCTCTTGGAACGGAGTCGCGAATTCGTGGCGAAAGTGGCCCAGACATGAAAACCGCCCCCGATCTCGCCGTTCCCCGTTCGTTTTCCGACGCCGCCCAGGGCTATCGCTGGTCCGAAGTCGACGTGCTCGCCTATAAGGCCGAGGGAAGCGCGCCGTTCAAAGACGTGACCCGGCAAGTGCTCTTCGACGAGCCGGAGATGGGGTGCCAGTGGCGCTACTTCGAGGTCGCGGCCGGCGGGCACACGACCCTCGAACGGCACGAGCACGTCCACGCGGTGATGATCCTGCGCGGCAGCGGAATCGCGGTCGTAGGCACGCGCGTCTCGCCCTTCGGCCCCTACGACCTGTTCCGGGTCCCGCCCATGACCTGGCACCAGTTTCGCGCCGCGGACGACGAACCGATGGGCTTTTTATGCTTGGTGCGCTCCGAACGCGACCGGCCTCAGCTGCCCAGCCCAGCCGAGGTGGCCGAACTGCAAGCCGACCCCGAGGTCGCGCGAACCATCCGCCTCTGACGACGGGCGGCGCCGACGCTGCGCGCGAAACGCGCCGGATGATCGTCAAGACCTCCTCGGTCGACGTCCCGGCCCAATACACGCCGATGCGCGTGCTCGTCGCGGAACCGGCGACGGCCGGCGGCCATTTCCCCGGCATCTTGCTGTACGCCGATATTTTTGCCTTGACCGAACCGACGGTCCGCGCCGCGATGCGGTTTGCGAGCTACGGATTCGTCGTCGTCGCGCCGGAGTTCTATCATCGGACCGAAGCGCCGGGCACCGTGATACCGTTCGCTGATCGCGAACACGCATTTCGCGCATCCCAGGCGACGCTCGCCGCGCATTTTGATGCCGACGCCCGCACGTCGCTCGAATTTCTCGCCGGCTATCCGCGCGTGCGCTCGGCGGCGCTGGGTGTGACGGGCTTCTGCATCGGCGGCCATCTCGCCGTGCGAACCGCGCTGCAGCCCGACGTCAAAGCCGCCGTTGCGTTCTATCCGACCGGTCTGCACACGAGCACGCTGGGCGGCAGCACCGATGCCGACACGCTCGTGCACGTCGAAAACGGCGCGATCGCCGGCCGCATCGCGCTCGCGTTCGGCGCGAAAGATCCGCACATCCCGCTCGATGCAATCACCGCGATTCAAACGGCGTTTGCCAAGAGCGGCACCGACTACACGATCGCGATGTACGACGGCGAGCACGCCTTCATGCGTGACGAAGGCTTGCGCTGGAATCCGAGCGAGACCGACCGCGCGTACGCCGACGCGGTCGGATTTTTTCGCGAAACCCTCGGTCCGATCGGCTGACGGAACGCATTCGATGCCCGACGATGACCGGCGTTTGGTCTACTCGACGGACGGATCGCTGCCGTTGCCCAAGCCGCCCAAACGCAAGCCGGTGCCCGGGCCGGCGGCCAAAGCACTGCCCGACGACGGCATCGTCCGCGTGCTGCGCGAGAAACGCCGCGCCAGCGCGGTAACGCTCGTGCACGGCCTCGCCGCCGGCGAGATCGACGCATTGGGAAAAGAACTGCGCCGAATGTGCGGCACCGGCGGAACGACGAAAAACGGTGTGCTCGAATTACAGGGCGATCATCGCGACACGGTCGTCGCCTATTTTCTCGAACGCGGCCGGCGCGTCAAACGCGCCGGCGGCTGACGGATTTACGGAACCTGGGCGCCTTTTGCGTCGACGTAGACGGTGTAGATCGAGGTGCTCGCGGCGATGAAGAGCCGGTTGCGTTTGGCGCCGCCGAAGCACAGATTGGCGACGGTTTCGGGCAAGTGGATCTTGCCGATGAGATCGCCGCCCGGCGCGTAGCAGCGCACGCCGTCCTCCGCAGGATCGCCCCAGCCCATGCTGGCCCAAACATTGCCTTCGAGATCGAGGCGAATGCCGTCGGTGAGTCCGGGCGCGAAGTCTTCGGCGAACACTTTGCCGTTGCGCAGCGTCTGCCCATGAACGTCGAAAACGCGGATGTGCGCCGGTCCACCGTGCGTGATGCCGCTGTCGACGATGTAGAGCTGTTTCTCATCGGGTGAAAACGCCAATCCGTTGGGCCGCACGAAATCGTCGGCCACGACCACGGCCTTGCCGCTGACGGGATCGAGGCGATACACGGCGACGGGAATTTCGAGTTCGCCCTTGTTGCCCTCGTGGTCGTTGAGGCTGCCGTAGCCCGGATCGGTGAACCACACGGCGCCGTCGGAAGCCACGACGACGTCGTTGGGCGCGTTGAATGGCTTGCCGCCGAAGCGGTCCGCCAACACGGTGATCGTTCCGTCGAGTTCGGTGCGGGTGACGCGGCGCGCGCCGTGTTCGCAGCTGACCAGCCGGCCCTCGCGGTCGCGGGTGTTCCCGTTGGCGTAATTCGAGTGCGAACGAAAGACGCTGAGATGGCCGTCTTCTTCGAGCCAGCGCATCATGCGGTTATTGGGAATATCGCTAAAGACGAAGTAACCGCCGTCGCGAAAATAAACCGGTCCTTCGGCCCAGCGAAAACCGGTCGCGATGCGTTCGATCCCGGTGTTGCCGATTTTGGGCGTGAAGCGCTTGTCCAGCGGCTCAATCCGTGCTTCGGGAAATCGTGTATCGGGCAAAAAACCTAACGGGAGCATAGCGCCTCCGAGGCATGCGAAAGTAAATTTCTTTGCGGTCGGCGAGGTCAATCCCCTGTGCAAGCCGGCGCTGCGTGTCGGCTTCGGACCGGAGTTCGCTACAAGAGGCGTCCGCGTGCATGGCGCCCGAAAGGTGTACCGCACATGCACGTTTCGGAGAATCTTAACCGTGAATCCGCTGCAAGTGGGTTGCCACATTGCTGCCGACGGGCCATTCTGATTGGATCAGCCGGAATCGGGGGACCTGTGGGCCGTACCGTACGACAAGCAACTAGGGCACGTGTTGCGTTCGAGGGGCGAGGAAGGTGAGCTTCGCTCCGCGGTTGACGAGCGATATTTCGTATCGCTTGCTCGTTGAGGGCATCGTTGACGTCGCCATCTATATGCTCGATGTCGACGGCACCGTCGCAAGTTGGAACCGCGCCGCGCAGCGCATCAAGGGCTACGAGGCCGGCGAGATCGTCGGGCAGCACTTCTCCCGTTTTTTTTCCGCCGACGACGTCGCCCGCGGCGAGCCGAACCGGATTCTTGCCGCCGCCCGTGCCGCCGGCACCTACGAAGGCGAAGGCTGGCGCGTCCGCAAGAACGGCGAGCGTTTCTGGGCAAGCGCCGTCATCGAGGCATTGCACGATGAGGACGGTACGTTCATCGGATTCGCCAAGATCACGCGCGACGTCACGGACCGTTCGCTCGCCGAAGAGCAACGCCGCGTCATCGTCGACGCGGCGCCCAACGGCATGCTCATCATCGATGAATCGGGCGTCATCACGTTGGCCAACCCGCAAGCCGAACGCATCTTCGGTTACCGTCCCGGAACGATCTCAGGCTTGCCGCTCGAGCGATTGTTGACCGGTCAAGGAATCGATCTGCCGGCCTATCGAAATGCGCTGCCGGCGCTCGAGCACAGTGCGGCTTTGTCCGATTTTTGCGCGCGCGAAGAGTTGACCGGGCAGCGCCGTGACGGCAGCGCGTTTCCCGCCGAAGTAACGTTCAATGCAACCCAGACGCCGCACGGGCCCGTCGTCGTCGCATCGATCACCGACATCACCGAACGCCGCGCAGCCGCGGACCAGCAGCGCGCCGCCGAAACAGCGCTGCTGAGCGCGAATCGGCTGATGACGATGGCCGAAGAGATCGCGCGCTACGGACATTGGCGTTTCGATCTTGCGACCCGGGATATCGTGTGGTCGGCGGAGGTCTACCGGATTTTCGGATTGCCGCCGAGTTTCGTTCCGACGCTGGAAAGCTCGTTGTCGCTGTTCGATCCGCAAGGCGTCGACGTCGCGGCGATCGTTCACCACGCGACGCTGAACGGCGAACCGTTTACGTACGAAACGCGTGTCCTGCGTTCCGACGGCACGTTTCGCGACGTGCGCTGTTCGGGCCGCGGCGAACGCGATGCCGATGACGTCGTGACCGCGCTCGTCGGCATCTTTCAGGACATCACCGAGCAAAAAGAAAACGAGCGCGAACGCGAGCGGCTCATCGAGCGCGTCGCGCTCGCCACGCAAGCCGGCAAGGTCGGCATTTGGGAATGGGACGTCAACGCCGAAACCATGACCTGGGACGCGCACGTGTTCGCGCTCTACGGGCTCGACCCGCAAGCGGCTCGGCCGGCCTTCGGAACCTGGAAAGGGGCGCTCCATCCCGAGGACCGGGCACGGGTCATGCAGCTGCTCTACACGGCGCTCGCCGGCCGCGAGCACTTCGACACCGAGTTCCGCATCGTTTGGCCCAACGGCGAGGTCCACGCAATCCGCGCGCAGGCGACGACCGTGCGCAACAACGTCGAGCGGCCGATCCGCATGGTTTGCATCAATTGGGACGTCACCCAAATGCGCAGCCTCGCCGAACAACTGCACGATGAAAAAGAATCGGCCCGCAACGAAGAACGCGAGCGGTTATACGAACACGAGCGGCGCTGGTCGACGACGTTTCAGCGCGCGGTGCTGCCGCTCGCGCTGCCCAAGGTCGCCGGCTGCACGTTCGACGCCGTCTACGAGCCGGGTCTGGGCGACGCGCAAGTCGGCGGCGATTGGTACGACGCGGTCTTACTCATGGACGGGCGGATCCTCGTTTCGATCGGCGACGTGGCCGGCAGCGGACTCGAGGCCGCCGTCGTCGTGGGCGTCGCCCGCCAGATCATGCGCGGAATCTCCCAGCTGCACGCCAATCCGATGCTCATCCTCGACGCCGCAGACCGCGCGCTGTGTTTGGAGTATCCGGGGGTTTACGTGTCCGCGTGGGTCGGGCTGATCGATCTGGTCACGCGCACGATCACCTATGCCTCAGCCGGACATCCGCCGCCGCTGCTGGTCTCGCGCGAAGGCGACGTGCGCGAGCTGCCGGATGCGACATCGCTCCTGATCGGCTTGCGCGAAGGGCACCGCGGTCAAGCCAGCACCGTTTCGATCGCGCGCGGCGACACGCTGGTGCTCTACACGGACGGCCTGACCGAAGCCGGCCGCGACATGATCGAAGGCAGCCGCGCGCTGCGCGAAGCGGCGGCGTCCCTAGTCACGAAACCGACGCGCCATCCCGCCAACGCGATTCGGCGCAAGGTCATCCCCGACGGCGCAGCCGACGACGTCGCCCTGCTCGTGGTGCGGACCGACTATCGTGAAGCCGAACGCTACATCGAGCGCTGGCGATTCGACGTTCGCGACGGCCGGGCCGCCAGCGACGCGCGCACGCACTTCATCGAATCGCTCGAGGGGCGCGGTTTCGACGCCGACCACTGCGCGAACGCCGAGCTGGTCTTCAGCGAACTCATCGGCAACGTCGTGCGCCACGCGCAAGGCGATGAAGTCGAAGTGGCCGTCGACCACGGCGGCCTCTACAGCGTCCTGCACGTGATGGACCGCGGCGGCGGTTTCCATCACATCAGCCGGCTGCCGCCCGATCCGTACGCCGAAAGCGGACGCGGGCTGTTCTTGATCGCGGCCCTCTCGGTCGACTTCACCGTTTCCGAACGGCCCGACGGCGGCAGCCACGCGCGTGTCGTGCTGCGCGGCGGAGAACGCTCCGAACGCATGCGGCCGGCGCTGTTGCGCGCGCTCGCGATGAGGTAGTTTCCCGCGAACGGTGAACGCCCCAGAGGTGAGCGCCTTGGAGCAAACGCTTGCGGAGCTGCGCGGCGACATCGCCGCCGCGATCGGCGACCTCAAAGCGGTCATCGCCCGCGAACGCGAGCCCGACAAGCAAAGCTTGCGCGAGGTGCTCGCCTCGCTTGCCGGGTTGGACGCACTGCTGCTCAAACTCGGATCGGCGCAGCCGCCGCTCGAGACGGAAAGCGAGAATATCTTCAATCTCGTGGTCGAGGCGGCGCCCAGTGCGATCGTCGTCGTCGACGAGCGCGGCCGTATCACGCTGGTCAACGCGCAAACCGAAAAGCTGTTCGGCTACCGGCGTGATGAACTGCTCGGCCGATCGATCGACATGCTGGTGCCCGAGCGCTTTCGCCGCGGCCATGCCGGCCTGCGCGCGAGCTTCAGCGGCGCGCCGATCGCGCGGCCGATGGGCGCCGGGCGCGATCTGTACGCCCGGCGCAAGGACGGCACGGAAGTGCCCGTCGAGATCGGCCTCAATCCGGTCCGAACCGGCGCCGTAACCTTCACGCTGGCGGCAATCAGCGACATCACGGCCCGCAAACTCGCCGAAGAGCTGCGCCTGCTGCACGCCGGGGAGCAGCAGCGCGCGGCGGAACTCGAGGCCGAACGCGAGCGCAAATGGTCGACGACGTTTCAGCGGGCGGTTCTGCCCGTCGGCCTGCCGCGCGTTCGCGGCTGCGCGTTCGACGCCGTCTACGAACCGGGCCTCGGCGAGGCGCAGGTGGGCGGCGATTGGTACGACGCGGTGCATCTCACCGACGGACGGATCCTGGTCTCAATCGGCGATGTCGCCGGCAGCGGGCTCGAGGCCGCCGTCGTCGTCGGCGTGGCACGTCAAGTCATGCGCGGCATCTCGCAGTTGCACGCCGACCCGATGCTCATCCTCGACGCCGCCGACCGCGCGCTGTGTCTGGAATATCCGGGCGTCTACGTTTCGGCCTGGGTGGGGCTCATCGATCTGGTCATGCGCAAAATCACCTATGCGTCGGCCGGTCACCCGCCCCCGCTGCTGGTCTCCAGCACGGGCAGCGTGCGCGAACTCCACGACGCTTCCACGCTGCTGATCGGGCTGCGGGAAAACCATCGCGGGCAACCCACCAGCATTCCGCTCGCGCAAGGCGACGCGCTCGTACTGTACACCGACGGCGTCACCGAAGCCGGTCGCGATGTGATCGCCGGCAGCCAAGCGCTGGCGGAAGCTGCGGCCGCATTCGCCCCCGCCCCCAGCCCGCACCCCGCCAACGCCATTCGCCACCAAGTGATACCCGACGGTGCGCTCGACGACGTCGCACTGCTGGTCGTGCGCACCGATTGCGCCGAAGCCGAACGCCTCATCGAACGCTGGCAATTCGACGTTCTCGACCCGCACGCGGCCCGCACCGTGCGCGAGGCCTTCGTCGCATCGCTCGAGCAGCGCGGATTCGGCGCCGACGATCACGGCAACGCCGAGCTCATCTTCAGTGAACTGATCGGCAACGTCGTGCGGCACGCCGCCCACGCCGAGATGATCGAAGTCATCATCGATCACGGCGGACCGTACAGCGTACTCCACGTGCTCGATCGCGGCAGCGGCTTCTACCACATCAGCCGGCTGCCGCCCGATCCGCTGGCCGAAAACGGCCGCGGGCTCTTTTTGATCGCGGCGTTGAGCATCGACTTCACGGTCTCCGAACGCTCCGACGGCGGCAGTCACGCCCGCGTCGTGCTGCGCAGCGGCAGCGTCCGTCCCGGCCCGCTCCGGGCGCGAGCGATGGTCTAACGCGGCTTTAACCTCTGGTTTATCATCCGACCAGGGCACCGGCTGCTCGTGACGCGAAAGGTCGATTCCCAAAAGGAGCGCATGAAGAGTCCGCTGCAGACGTTGCGTGCCGGCTTGGCCGAAGCGATGACCGGTCTGGAGTCATTCGTCCAGGGAGAAACCGAACCGACGCCGGGAAACGTACAGAGCGTCGTCGCTTCGCTGTGCGGGCTGGACGAACTGATGTCCGGGCTGCGCTCCGTCGAGCATGCAACGCGCGCTGCCGTTCCCGGCGAGCTGTTCCGAGCGATCGTCGAGTCCGCGCCGACGGCGATAATCCTCGCCGACGGGCGCGGCTGTATCACGCTCGTCAACGCGCAGACGGAAAAGCTCTTTGGTTACCGGCGCGACGAGCTGCTGGGCCGACCTGTCGAAATGCTCATTCCCAAACGCTTCGCACGGCGGCATGGCGACCTGCGCAACGCTTTGGGCAGCACCTCGATCGTGCGGCCGATGGGCGTCGGCCGCGATCTGTGCGGATGCCGCAAAGACGGTACCGAAGTGCCGCTCGAGATCGCGCTCAGCCCGGTGCAAAGCGGCGGAGCCGGCTTCACCCTGGCCGTGCTCGCCGACATTACCGAGCGCACCGGGGCCGAGCGGCTGCGTCTGATGCATGCCGGGGCGCGCCAGCGTGCCGCCGAGCTCGAGGCCCAGCGCGAACGCGAGTGTTCGACCGCATTCCAACGCGCGGTCCTGCCGGCAACGCTGCCGGCGGTGCCGGGCTGTACGTTCGATGCGCTCTACGAACCGGGGCTGGCCGAAGCGCAAGTCGGCGGTGATTGGTACGACGCGGTGCACCTCATCGACGGGCGCATTTTGCTTTCGATCGGTGACGTTTCGGGCAGTGGGCTGGAATCCGCGGTCGTCGTCGGCGTGGTTCGTCAGGTTATGCGCGGCATCGCGCAGCTGCACCCCGATCCGATGCTCATTCTCGACGCCGCCGATCGTGCGCTGTACCTCGAGTATCCCGGCGTCTACGTCTCCGCTTGGGTCGGGCTCCTGGATTTGGTCGAGCGCACCATCACCTATGCATCGGCCGGCCATCCGCCGCCGCTGGCCGTGGCGGCCGACGGGACCGTGCGAGAATTGAACGATCCGCATTCGCTGCTGATCGGTCTGCGCGAAGGGTTTCACGGTCATGCCAGCGTCGCCGAGATCGCGCAGGGCGATACGCTCGTGCTCTACACCGACGGCATGATCGAAGCCGGACACGACGTGATCGCGGGGATCGCCGCTCTGCACGAAGCCGCCGCGTGGGTGGTCACGACAGCGGCGCCGGATCCCGCCGACGCCATCCGGCGGCGCGCCATTCCCGCCGGTTCGTTCGATGACGTTGCCGTGCTCGTCGCGCGCACCGACGGCGATGAAGCCGCCGAACACTGCCGGCGCTGGCAGTTCGACGTTCGCGACGCCACCGCTGCGGCAGTTGCGCGCGGCGAGTTCGTCGCCTCGCTCGCAGCGCAAGCCGTTCGCGCCGACGATCTTGCCGCAGCCGAACTGATTTTCAGCGAGCTGATCGGCAACGTCGTGCGGCATGCCGGACACGCCCAGGACGTCGTCGTGGTCATCGATCACCGCGGTGCCCACAGCGTCCTGCACGTCTTGGATCACGGCGGGCGCAGCTACCACATCGTCCGGCGTCCGCCCGATCCCTATGCCGAGTGCGGCCGCGGCACGTTCGTCATCGCGACGACGGCGATCGATTTCACGGTGTGTGAACGGCCCGGCGGCGGCAGCCACGCCCGCGTCGTGCTGCGCGGCGGCTCGCACGCCGTAGCGGCCCGGCCCGCGCTCTTGCGCCCGCACGCCTCGCTCTGAGTTCCGGCGGCGTTTTGCGCCGATTGGCAGACATGACGGGGCCGCTCCCGGGGTAAGGCCGCAAGGTGAAGCAGACGACTCCGCTTGCGGTTGGGTTAGCGCTCGTGCCGGTGCTCGCGCTGACGTTGGGCATTCCGCTGGCGAACCGGGTCGAGCCCCGGATCTTCGGCCTGCCGTTCTTGCTGGCGTACATCGTGATCTGGATCGTGCTGACGCCGGCGTTTCTGCTGGCCGTCTACCGCAGCGAGCACCGCACATGAACGCGGCGATTGCGATCGGCGTCATCGCCGCGGTGTTGGCGGCAACTCTTGGCCTCGGCGCCTTCGGGGTGCGGCGCATCGCGATGGACCCCGAGCAATACATCGTCGGCGGCCGCTCGTTCGGCGCGCTGTTTTTGTGGCTGCTGCTGGCCGGCGAAATCTATACCAGCTTCACCTTTCTGGGTGCGGCCGGCTGGGCGTACGGCAAAGGGGCGCCGGCGTTTTATATCTTGTGCTACGGCACGCTGGCGTATATTTTATCGTACTTCTTGCTGCCGCCGATCTGGCGGCTCGCGCAACGCAATAACTTTCTCACCGGGCCGGACTTGTTCGTGCATCAGTACCGCAGTCCGTGGCTGGGAGCACTCGTCGCGCTCGTGGGGTTCGTTTTTCTCATCCCGTACGCAACGCTGCAATTGACGGGCGTGCAAGTGCTGCTCTCGATCGCCGGCTACGGCGCGATTAACTCGCTCGTCGCGGTGGGCGTCGCGTTCGCGCTCATCGTGGTCTTCGTCTTCGGCACGGGCTTGCGCGGCGCGGCCTGGGCAAGCACGATCAAAGATGCCATGGTGCTCGCCGGCGTCATCTTTGCGGGCATCGTGCTGCCGATCCGCTTCTTCGGCTCACCCGCGGGCGCGATCGACGCGGTCCTGGCTCGGCAGCCGCACTGGATGACGCTGACGGGCGACGCGTCGGCCAACGGCGTCACCTGGTTCGTTTCGACCGTCGCGCTCACGGCGCTGGGGTTCTACATGTGGCCGCAATCGCTGGCGGCCGTCTACAGCGCGAAAAACGAAGACACGCTGCGGCGCAACGCGATCGCGTTGCCCTTGTATCAGCTGATGCTGCTGCTGGTGTATTTCGCGGGTTTCACCGCACTGCTCGTGCTGCCCGGCCTCAAGGGCCCGGCCGCCGATCAATCGTTCATGCTCGTCGTGCAGCGCTACTATTCGCCCTGGGTTCTGGGCGGGATCGCCGCCGCCGGATGTTTGGCCGGCTTGGTTCCGGCGTCGGTGCAGATTCTCGCCGCTGCGAGCATCGTGTCGAAAAATGTCCTGGGCGACACGTTCGGGCTGGCCAAGACGCCCGCGGCCCAGACGCGCGCGACGCGTCTGCTGGTGCTTGCCGTAGCGTGCTTGGCGTTCGCCTTTTGGGCGCTGGCAAAGACGACCTTGGTCGGCCTCCTGCTCATCGCCTACAACGGCATCACGCAGCTATTTCCGGGTGTGGCCTTATCGTTCGCACGGGTCCGCCCGAGTGCCGCGGGCGTCGGCGCGGGCATCATCACCGGCATCGCCACGCTGGCTGCGTTCGCCGCCGCGAAGACGAGCGTGATCGGCGGCATCAACGTCGGTATCGTTGCGCTCGGCGCGAACGCCGCCGTCACGATCGTCGTGGGCTATGCGATCCCGGTCTTTCGCTTGCGAGCCGAAGCGGATCCGACGGGGTCCTAACGCCCCGGAATTTGGACGCGGTCGCGGCGTTCGGCTAAGGTTGGTCGCTGGGGCTGCCGAGGATACGTTCAAGAGGGTTTGAAGAGTGTTTGTTGCGGGATGCCGCGAGACCATCAGTATTGTCACGGCATGCGATGACGGCTACGCGCAGCATGCGCACGTCCTCGTCGAGTCGATGGTTTCGAACAATCCGGACCATGATTTTCGCGTGTTCGTGTTGGTGCCGGCCGGCTTTCGTTATGCCGAGCGCCTCGATCAACTCGAAAGCCATCCCAACTGCCAAATCCGGCTGATCGAGATCGATCCGAATCTGGTCCGCGATCTGCACGTGTCGGAGCATATCCCGCACGCCGCGTACTTTCGGCTGCTGATCGACGACGTGCTCCCGCGCGACTTGCAGCGCGTGCTCTATTTCGACGCCGATATCGTCATCGCAGGCGACGTGCTGCCGCTGTGGCAGATCGATCTCGACGACAACATCGTGGCAGCGGTCGCCGACGCGACGCCGGACGAAGGACAAGAGCGCCGGCGGCGCGTGGTCCTCACCGGCGGCCTAACGTACTACAACTCCGGCGTGATGCTCATCGACCTCGATCGCTGGCGCGAGGAGCAGGTGACCAAAAAGGCGTTGGCGTTTTGCCGCGCGCATCCCGAACGGTTGAAATATTGGGCGCAGTGCGCGCTCAATTACGTGCTGGCCGGGGACGTGCTGAGCTTGAACGTTATTTGGAATTTCCAGAATTCACACGTCGAGAGCGAAGCGGTCGAAGACGCGTCAAGCAGCCTGTTGCGGGCGGCGCGGATCGTTCACTTTACCGCGCTCAAACCGTGGTTTGCCCGCTGCCGGCATCCGCTGGCCTTCCTGTACTGGGAGTTCTTGAAAAAGACGCCCTGGTCCGACTACGTGCCGCCGGATCGCGCAGCGAACGCGGTGGCGCGCCGATTCCGGCGCATCATCCCCAGCTTCGGCCGCGCAACGGCCGCGCAGCACCCCTAATCTCCTAGCAATGGCTTCGGCAGCTCTTCGCCGCGCCCGCGCTTTACCGCGCTCGGCAGTGGGAATAGGATAGCGCGTAGCACTACGTGGTACGGTGCTACCTCAATTGAAGGAGCACGCATGTTCAGACAAGCTGATGGCAGCGCGCGTCGGGCTCTCCGACGGGCTTTCCTCGGCAGTATCGTCGCGTCGCCGCTTGTCCTTGCCCTCGCTGTCGGCAGCGCGACATCGTCTGCCGCAACGTCCGGCGGCTACACCATCGCGCAAGCGGCTCGCGGCGGTTCCGTATACGCAGCAAATTGCTCGGCATGCCACGCGCAAAACCTCAGCGGCGGCGCCGGTCCGGCGCTTACCGGTACGGCGTTCAAGAAATCGATCGACGCCAACTACCCGACCGCGGGCCAACTCTACGACTTCATTCACAAGCAGATGCCGCAAAACGCGCCGGGAAGCCTGAGCGAGCAAAGCTATCTCGACGTCACGGCCTATCTGATGAGCAAGAACGGATACGCTTCGGGCTCGACGGCGCTGTCCGTCGCGTCCGCCGCGGGGATCAAGCTTTCCGGTATGGCGATGAACGAAAACGCTACGGCGGCGAGCGGTCAGGCGGATGAAATCGTCCGTGCCGCGCCGCCGACCACGCAAACGTTTGGTCCGCTGCCGGCGGGTGCGAACGTCAACATCAGCGACGAGATGTTGGCCGGCGCCGACGGCGATGCCAAGAACTGGCTGCTCGGCGGCAAGAACTATTCGAATCATCGCTACTCGGCGCTCGATCAGATCACTGCCGACAATGTCGGAACGCTCACCCCGGTCGCCATCGTTCAGACCGGCTTCACGGCGAGTTTCGAAACCACGCCCGTCGTCGTCGACGGCGTGATGTATGCGACCACGCCGGTGGTCAACAGCAAGATGAAGGTGCTGGCACTCAACGCCGCCACCGGCGCGCGCATCTGGGAAACGACCTTCAACTTGGGCCCGTTCAAAATTTGCTGCGGTCCGGTGAACCGCGGCGTCGCCGTCGCGTACGGCAACGTGTATTTCGTGACGCTCGACGACAAGCTCGTCGCGCTCGACGCCAAGACCGGCAAACCGGTCTTCCAAACGACGGTCGCCGATCCGAGCGTCGGGTACTCCGAGACGCTGGCGCCGCAGGTCTACAAGCATCGCGTGATCGTCGGCAGTGCCGGCGGTGAATGGGCGATCGCGGGTTTCGTCGCGTCGTACGACGCGATGACGGGCAAGGAAGTCTGGCGCTGGTCGGCGACCGATCCGGCGTCGTTCTCGGGCGACTCAGCCAAGAGCGGCGGCGGGATGGTCTGGACGACGCCGGCGATCGACCCGGCAACCAACCTCGTGGCGTTCAGCACCGGCAATCCGAATCCCGATCTCGACGGCACCAATCGCCAGGGCGACAATCTCTACACCGACTCGATCGTCGGACTCGACCTCGACACCGGCAAACTGCGCTGGGCGTATCAAGAAGTCAAGCACGACGTTTGGGATTACGACGCGGTGAGCCCGGTCTTGTTCTTCGACGTGCACGTCGACGGCAAGACCGTTCCCGCAGCGGGCGAGGCCGGCAAAGTCGGCTGGTACTACATCGTCGATCGCACCACGGGCAAACTCATCCGCAAATCGGATCCGTACGTCGCGTTTACGAAGAATGCGTTCAGCCAGCCGACGAAAAAAGGCGTCGACATGCTCCCCGGCGCCAACGGCGGAAGCGAATGGTCGCCGCCGGCGTATTCGCCCAAGACGCACTACGTGTACGTGCTCGGGATGGATCAGCTCATGACGTTCACCACGCAGCCGGCGACCAACACTCCCGGCGCCTTGCGGCTGGGCAGCGCCTTCACCAACGTCGCACCGCACGGCGTTCAAGACGGGCGCTTCGTGGCGATCGACACCGAGACCGGAAAAGTGGCCTGGACGAAGATGACGGCGCAGCCGCTCATGGGCGGCGCGCTCGCGACGGCCAGCAATCTCGTCTTTTTCGGCGAGGCTGACGGCAACTTCAACGCCGTCGACGCCGCAACGGGCAAGACGCTGTGGCACTACAATCTCGGCGCGGGCGTCAACGCGCCGCCCGTCACCTATGAGGTCAACGGCGTACAGTACGTGGCGGTGGCGGCCGGCGGGAACTTCCAGATGACCTATCCGCTCGGCGACGCGATCGCGATTTTCAAACTCGCGAAATAGCGGGTTGGGAGGGCTCGCGCAGCCGCTGGTCGCAGCGGTTGTGCGGGTACCTCGGCGCGCTCCCAAAAAAATCTTATCAAGCGGCGATGCAAAGCGCGATTTGTGCTCTGATGGTGCCGAGCTGCTCCGACGTGATTCGTGATTCGGTCGCACTGACAATACGCGAGCGCGAACTAGACGTGACATGTGCGGAGACAGCATAACAGCGCGCGTCACAACCATTTTCGGGTGTCGGATCGATTGTCGTCATTACTAGAGAGAACGACGCCGCACGATCATGCGTCAGCGGCACGACAATAACGTTCGCATAGTCGCCGAAGACCTTCGGGTTTTCAACGACTACGCATGGTCTGTTGCGCTTGCCAGGCTCGTTCGGCAAAGCATCGCGCAAATTCATTAAAACGATTTGGCCTGGAGAGAGCTTCACGCGCTAGCACGTTTCGCAGCCGCGGCTCGCTCTTCGAAATTGAGAACATC
>JBEKHC010000064.1:0-29992 GCA_050012475.1 Candidatus Velthaea sp. | reverse complement strand
ACCGGCAGACTGCGCACGACGAGCCGTACGACGTTCGAGCCGATGACCGGAACTTGGGGCGAGGCGACCGCGGCCTGCAGTGTGAGCGGCGTGCCGTTTTCGATCGTCGTCGCGACGGTGAAGGCTAACGAGACGCGGCGTTCGGTGCCGGCGGGGACCTCGCCGATATCGGCGCCCGAAGCGTCGAGCAGCGGGGTCAGATCGTGCCGGTCGTCGAGCGGCGTATCGTCGATGCGGGCCGTGCCGGCAATGTACGTGAGACCTTCGGGCAAGCGAAAGCGGACGCGGAAGCCCGTTGCGATGCCGCCGCCCAGATTGCGGAAGCTGAACGCGGCGCGCACCGTGGTCCCGGGCTGAACGATCCGGCCGGGCAGCACTTCGAGGGTGCGCAAGCCTTCGGGCAAGAGCGGAGCCAGCGGAGCGAACACTTCGGTGAGCCGGACGGCCAGCGGTGCGGAGCTGGGCACGACGCCTGCGCGGCCGGGGTCGCCCGTGACGGCGAGCTGGGCGGTGCCTTCGAGCGTCTCGGCGCGGCGGCCGGAAATGACCGGTTGCCGCGTTTCGCTCGACGGCGAAACGTTGACCGGTTCGCCGGTGCTTTCAACTTCCGCCATTGGCTGCGGCACCGCCGGTTCCGAAGACGGCCAAGCGACGATGTTGCCTTCCGTTCGTTTAACTTTCATCCCGGAGACGTTCGGGACGGCCAAGCCGCCTTGTTTGGGTTTCGGACGACGGGACGAAAAATAGATATACACACCCACCGCGCCGGCGACGACGAGGGTATACGCAACGAACAGCAACAGGACGTCAGGAAGCTTCACTCTTTAGTTTTAGCACAGGGCCGCTCGGTTATAGGACAGACCAATGGCTCATAGGGGCAGGGAATCCCTTCGGTTTTGCGCTACCGCGAACGGGCCTCGGCAGCCTTCGATTTGAGTGCGAGGGTGAGAATCGCGGCCACCACGGCGATCGCCGTGAAAGCAGAATACGCTGCGCGATAACCGTCCACGTCGACCGCCTGCGCCGCGATGATTCCGCCCGCCAGCGAACCGCCCAAGATCTGTCCGATGATGAGAAAGATCGAGAGCAGGCCGACCGCGCTCGCGCGTTGGTCGGCGCTCACGCTATTGGTGATGATGTAGCGGGTCGGCGCGCCGAGCAGTGCGCCGAAACCCGTTCCGGCCACGACCATCGCGGCGATCGCGATCCAGAGCGTTTGCAAGCCGAGAGCGAAAATAAGCAGGCCGCAGGCCGTCAGCAGTGTTCCCGCCGTCAGAACCCAGCGGCTGCCGATCGCATCGAGCGCGCGGCCGGCGCCCGGAATCACCGCGACGAACATAAATGCACCCAGCGCCGCAATCCCGCCCGCGGCGGCATACGTCAGGTGCTCCGCGGCGACGAGCGCGGCAGGGATGAAGAACAGCGCGCCCTCGAGGATGCCGATGAGAATCTCGAGACCGTACGTGACCTGCAGCTGACGCTGTGCGAAGAGGTGCAGCCGGATAACCGGTTCCGCCGCCCGGCTCTCGATGAACACGAACGCCGCGAACAGGGCCGTACCCGCGACGAGCATCGGTACGAGCAGTCCGCCCAGTTGCGTCAGTCCGATCATGACCGCCAGCAAGCCGAGGGTGAGCGTGACGATTCCGCCGACATCCAGCGGTCCGCGCACATTCGAGACTTTCGTGGGCAGCGTGGTGCGGGCCATGAAGATCACCACGATTGCGAGCGGAATATTGGCGGCAAAGATCCAGTGCCACGACAAGAGGTGGGTGAGGACACCGCCCAGGCTCGGCCCGATGATCGCTGCCAGCCCCCATGTTGCAGCAACCAGTCCAAGTGCCGCTCCGCGCCGTTCGATCGGCACCCGATCGGCGATCGCAGCGGTTGCGACCGGGAAAATTCCGCCCGCGCCCGCAGCTTGTATCGCACGCGCGATGAGAAAGATCGTGAAGTTGCGCGCGCTGATCGCAAAGACGGAACCGATCGCGAAGATCGCGACGCAAGCAATGTAGACCGGCCGGCGGCCGTTGCGGTCGGCCAGCTTGGTCATGATCGGAATGCTGGCGATGTTCGCCAGCAGATACAAAGTAAACACCCAAGCCAGCGCGCCGGGCCCGACCCCGAACGCGCGCGCGAGTGCGGGCAGCGCCGGACTGAGCACACCCAGATCGAGCGCACCGGCAAAGACGCCCAAGCCCAGCGTCACGAGCAATGGGACGGTGGAGCGGTCCAGGTGATGACCGGCGACGGTCGTTTGTGCGGGCGAGCCGGGGGGCCGGCTCGGTGAATCAGTTACGGCCATGTCCGTTTTCGACGTCGTTTAAGTAATCGTGATGATGCGGTCGGCAACCATCGCAACGCACATCAGTGCAAGATACAGCAAGGAGTATTGAAATAACGCGCGCGGCCAGCGTTTGCTCGAATCGCCCAAGATCCGCCAGGCATGGAAAACGAAGACCAAGCCCAAGACGCCCGCAGCGCCGAAATAACACGGACCCAGGACGTGCAGCGGGAACAGCGCCAGCGACATGAGGACCATCACGGCTGAATACGCGAAGATCTCTTGTTTGGTGCGCGCAACGCCCGCGACGTTCGGCAGCATCGGGATGTTCGCTTTGTCGTAGTCGATGTTGGTCATCAACGACAACGCCCAAAAATGGGGCGGCGTCCATAAAAACACCAACCCGAAGAGTGCAACCGCCGGCCAAGCCAGCGATCCGGTGACCGCTGCCCAACCGACCAGCGGCGGAACGGCGCCCGCGGCTCCGCCGATGACGATGTTGAGCGGTGTGCGCCGCTTGAGCCACATCGTGTAGACGAACACGTAAAATGCATTGCCGCCGACCGCCAGCCAAGCGGCGAGCGGGTTGACGAACGCCAGCAGAACGGCGAACGAGAGACAACCGGTAACGACCGCAAAAACCAGCGCTTGCGGTACGCTCACGCGGCGCGCGGCCAGCGGCCGCGTCTTCGTGCGCCGCATCAGGCGGTCGATGTCGCGATCCCAAACGCAGTTGAACGCGCCGGCCGACGCCGATGCCAACGCTCCGCCGCCCAGGGTGAAGACCGTCAGCCAAAACGGCGGCAGGCCGCGTTCCGCCATCATCATCGCGGCGAAGGTGGTAATCAGCAGCAGATAGATGATGCGCGGTTTCGTCAGTTCGAAATAGTCGTTGACGACGCCCCGCCAACCGGTTAGCGAGACCGGGGCGGCAACGCCGTCGACGCGCGAAATGGTCGAACTCACGATTGGTCCGTTCCGGAGTCAAGCGGCAGCGAGCGAACGCGACGTGCGTGGAAGATCGGGAGAGCGGTCTGCAACGAGATACAACCAAATCCGGCGAAGGTCGCCCGGTGAATGCGTTCGGCCGGCGACGAACGGGCGCGGCGCGCCGGATTCGTCACGTTCGGACCAGCGGAGGTACCCGCCGTGTTGTAGGTTATCCCGCTTGCCGCTTCGGCTGACGCACGGGACATTAGCTACAGGCTACCCGCGCGCCCCCTGCTCCGGCAACGACATCGGTTGAGCGCTGCACCGTCCTGGGATGCTAGCATCCCGTGGTGGCGCCGAGCGAGTGATCGGCGGCAACGCCTTCGTCGGCGAAAATCGTCTGCGCGCGCTGGGCAAAGTCGTCCGCGGCGTCGCGCAAGATCGGATTGGCCAGCGACGGCGTCGTCGGCGCGGCGGGGTTGCGTATCACGGCGGCTTCGCGGTCGAGGGTTTCGCCCCGCTCCGGTTCGGCGACCGCGGCCCGCGCAGCGACCCAATCCGGCGTGTCGATTTCCTCGACCGCTCGCCGCCCATCGATGATGGCCAGCATCCGCGCGAGATCGGTGCCGGCTTTGCGCTGGCGCGCGATCGCACCGCTGAGCGCGTCGGTGAAGGCCCGCAGTTCGGTTTTGCGGTTTTGGTCGGCGGTCTGCCCGGCCATCGTCCGCAGCCGCTTGATCTCGGCGCTCCCCGCCGCCGCACTGGTCCGAATTTGGCTTGCCAGCGTCTCGAGGTCGGTCATTCCGTTGCGCCGGGTAATGGCGTTGTCGACGTCGAGGTCGGTCGTCCGCAACCGATTGATCGTCAACGCCAGCGCACGATCGTTATCCAGCGCAACGGCGATGGCGCTGTTGGCGTGGACGACGATCGACGAGCACACCGACAGCGACTGGACGTGTCCGATCTCTTTGAGCGGCGAAGGAGGCGGCGCACTGGGAGCCGGCATCGGATCCGATGCGGCGAGGACAGCGACGAGCGGCGCGAGCACGATCAGCATGAGCGTTTCCTCTGCGACTTGTGTCGACTTCCGTCGGCTTGCGAGGGTCTCCTCGCGGTTTGCCAGGGTATCCTTGCGGTGGACTGTCGAAACGCCGCGCGATGCGCGTTCTTGCACTCTGCTTCTTGCTCATCGCGCTTACCGGGTGCCGAGAAGTCCGCGTTCAAACGTTCAAGACTGGGACGACAGCGTCGGCCGGGCCGTCGCAGATCATCGTGCTGCGCGATGTCCGCGAGCTGCATCAGTACGGGATCACCGCGCCGGTTCGCTTCAACAAGGAATTCGGCGTCCTTTTGCTGATGGGTCCGCATCGCGAAACCGGTTGGACGCAACTCGTCGAGTCGATCCGCGCCAACAGCGATCGGGTCCGGATCGTCGCATTCGAACGCGGGCCGCTGGGCGGCGGCGAGCCGTCCGCGCCGTACCGCACGTTCACGCTGTGGATCGTGCCCAACTCGGTGTACCGCAGCGGTTCGATCGTCGACGTCGTCACGCCGTCGGGCGAACTCGTGACGTCGACGACGCTGCGCTGACGTGCGTCCGCGGATCGTGCTCGCCGGTTCGGTGCTGCGGGCCAACGTCCGCGCCTACGCGGCGTTGGGCTCGCCCGTGGCCGCGGTGGTGAAGAACGACGGTTACGGTTGGGGTGCCGCGCGCATTGCGCGCGAGATCGACGATCTCGTCGAGAGCTACATCGTTGCCGACGAAGCCGAATTCTGGGCCTTGCGCATGCGCACGCGGCGGCCCATTCGCTTGTTAGAAGCAGCGGACCCGGCGAGCATTGCGCCGCTGTGCGCGAACGGCGGGATTCCGAACGTAACGACGGCCGAAGCCGTCGCGGCCGCCGGAGCGTTTGCGGCGACCGCGGGTCGGAAGGTGACGATTCGGATCGGCGTCGTCGACGCCGCGGGTTGGGCGGGGATTCACGCCGGCGCGGCACCGGCCTTCGCAGCTTTGTGCGCGGACTTGGATCTGCGCGTCGAACTGTGGACGCACATCTCGTCGCCCCGGCGCAGCGAACAGATCATGCGCGCGTTCCAATCGGCCGGCGACGCGTTTCGCAGCGCCGGGGTCGAATTCGGAATGGATTGCGCGAGCACCGCCTGGGCGTCCGAGGCGCGGCGCGGCGATCGCACGCGAATCGGCGCCGGCTTGTTCGGTGCCCGGCTTGGCGGAAGTGTCGTGCCCAGGTGCGCGATTCGGCTCGTTGCGCCGCTCGTCAAGTGGTACCCGCGCGGGGCCGCTCGATGGGCGGGTTACGGAGAAATTACCATTCCGGCGCATCGGGGGGTGGCCGTTTTACGTTGCGGCTATGGGGACGGATACCCTAAGGAACTCGCGGGGGACGACGATATACTCTCCGTAGGCATGCAGTACCTCACCCGGCTCGCCGACGACCCCGCCCGCGAACACGCCCTCATCGACGAACGCACCGATTTGGACCAGCTTGCCCATCGCGCCGGCTTGAGCGCGCACGAATTGATTGTAGGATTGGCACAACGAACATGAACGCGCAACTGGCCCAGCGGTTCGATGCGACCGTGACTCGATTGGGGGTCGTTCTGACGCCCGACGGTTCTCCCGCCGAAGCCGAAGGAGTTCTGAACCCAGCCAGCGCGCGCACGCGCGACGGAGGCCTGCTGCTGTATCCGCGCGTCGTTGCGAGCGGCAACGTGTCGCGCGTCGGCCTCGTGCGCGGTTTCGAGCGCGGCAACGAGGTGTATTTCGAGCGCGACGGCTTTGCGCTCGAACCGTCCGCGGCGTACGAAAAGCGTCCGAGCGGGCACGGCGGCATGGGCTGCGAGGATGCGCGCGTCACGTTCATCGCTGCGCTCGACCGCTACGTGATGGCGTACACCGCTTTCGGCCTGGACGGTCCGCGGATCGCGATCGCTCTTTCTGCTGACGGACTGCGTTGGGAGCGCCTGGGACTGGCTGATTTCTCGCAGCCGGGCTTGCCGTGCGGCGACGACAAGGACGGCGCGTTCTTCCCCGAACCGGTGCGTTCGCCCAGCGGGGTTTTGTCCATCGCGTTCTATCACCGGCCGATGCTGCATTTGTCGACGGCGAACGGCCGCGCGGCCATTCCCACGATCCTCGATCTGCCGCCCGAAAATCGCGAGAGCACGCGGATCGCGTACGTTCCGCTGGCGCCGATCTACAGCGACATCCGCAACTTGCTCAAGGTGTCCGAAAGCGCAATGGTGCTGGCGCCCGACGGCGCGTGGGGCCGGATCAAAACGGGCGGCGGCACGCCGCCGGTGCGCATCGACGAAGGCTGGTTTTCGCTCTTCCACGGCGTCGACGCGATCGATGCGGGCGGAACGTATCAGATGACGTACAGCGCGGGGATCGTCGTGCATGACATCGAGCAGCCGCACATCGTGACGTATCGCTCGCCGGCGCCGATCATGAAGCCCGAAGGCGCCGACGAGTTGATGGGCATCGTCAACAACGTCGTGTTCCCGACCGCGATCGACCGGCGTTCCGACCGTACGTTCGACTTTTACTACGGCATGGCCGACGCCAAGATCGGGCGCGCGCGCTGCGCGCTTGCTCCCGCGTACGGCGTTTGTGCCCAAGACGAGGCGGAAGACGCCGCTTAGTCCCAAACCGCCGCCGCTGTGGCGGTTCGTGCTCGCGGCGACGGTGATCGTCGTCGCAGCCGGGGCCGTGGTTTTCGCCCATCGCGGCAGTCCGCCGAACCTGCAAATTTCCGCCAAAGTAAGCGGCACGCCGACCCCGACGGCCCAGCAGCCCGACGCTTCGGACGGCGGGACGGCGCAGGCGCCGTTCCGCGGCTCGGGCGGTTGGGTCATGAGTTCGCTGCCGTCGTGCTTTCGGGAGCGCGAACGCCTGCGCGGCAGCGTCGCGATGCTGCGCGCGAAATTTCCCCCGGCGTCGGAACGCCTGCGTCCGCCCGCCGTGGTGTTGTCCGGCGACTGCACCATTACCGTGCGCGAGCGCGAACTGTGGATCGCGCGCGGAGCCGACCGCCTGCGCGTCCCGCCCGATGCCTATTTGTACCGCGAACCCGGCGGCTTCACGCTGGTGTACATCCACGGAACGCAGGCCGAGATTCGCCGCTACTGACCGGGGCTGCGGTGCGCAAAGTGTAGTTTCGCCGGTTGTCGAAGCAGCACGGTCATGGATTTAGGCGCCGAAGTCGCGAAGCGCCGGACGTTTGCGATCATCTCGCACCCCGACGCCGGCAAAACGACGCTCACCGAGAAACTGCTGCTGTACGGCGGGGCGATCAATACCGCCGGCCAAGTCGCGGCCCGTCGCCGCGCGCGCGCGACCACGTCGGACTGGATGGAGCTCGAACGCGAACGCGGCATCTCGATCACGTCGACGGTCCTGCAGTTCCCGTATCACGGCCATACGATGAACTTGCTCGACACGCCGGGTCACCAAGATTTCGGCGAGGATACCTATCGCACGCTGCTGGCCGCCGATAGCGCGGTGATGCTGCTCGACGCGGCCAAAGGCGTCGAACCGCAGACGCGCAAGCTGTTCGCGATCTGCCGTGCGCGCCGCATCCCGCTTTTCACGTTCATCAACAAGATGGACCGCCCGAGCCTCGATCCGCTCGCGCTGCTCGACGAACTCGAAAACGTTCTGGGCATCGCGGCCTACCCGATCAATTGGCCGCTGGGCAGCGGGCCGACGTTCCGCGGCGTCTACGATCGCACGGCCAAACACGTGCATTTGTTCGAGCGCACCGAGCACGGCGCCAAGCGCGCTCCGGTCTCGGTCACCGACGTTCGCGATCCGCGCATCGCAGCGCTGACCGACGAGTCGACGTACGGGGAGTTTCTCGATCAGCTCGATCTGCTCGAAGGCGCGGGTTCCGATTTCGATCGCAACGCGATGCTGCGCGGCGAAGCGACGCCGGTCTTTTTCGGCAGCGCGGTCACCAACTTCGGGGTCGAACTCTTCCTCGATGCCTTCGTCGAGTTGGGGCCGCCGCCGGCCGCGCACGTGGATGTCGCGGCGGAAACGATCGAGCCGACCGACGAACGCTTCTCGGGTTTCGTCTTCAAGATTCAAGCCAACATGGATCCGCGCCATCGCGACCGCGTCGCCTTCGTGCGCGTCTGCTCGGGCAAATTCGAGCGCGACATGACGGTGAAGAACATGCGCAGCGGCAAGGACGTGCGCTTGACGCGCGCGATGAAACTCTTCGCGAGCGACCGCGAATCGGTCGACGAGGCCTTCGCCGGCGATGTCTTGGGGCTGGCCAATCCGGGATCGTTCGCCATCGGCGACACGCTGTGCACCGACTCCGGCATCGTCTTCGGCGGCATCCCGGCTTTCGAGCCGGAACATTTCGCCCTCGTGCGCAGTATCGACACCGGAGCGTACAAGTCGTTTCAAAAAGGCATCGCTCAGTTACGTGAAGAGGGCGCGATTCAAGTGATGTATGCGTACGGACAAACCCGCACCGAACCGATCCTCGCCGCGGTCGGCGAATTGCAGTTCGAGGTCGTCAAGTACCGGCTGGAGTCGGAATACAACGTCAAGACCGTCTTCACGACCCTGCCGTACGGATTGGCTCGGCGCGTGCGCGGCGACGCGGCGGCGGTCGGCGGGGCGACGATACCCTCGAATGCCAAGATCGTCGAAGATTGGGACGGGGAGGCGTTGGCGCTCTTCGAGAGCGATTGGAGCTTACGGCTGGCCCAGGAGTGGAATCCGGCGTTGATCTTCGAGCCGTTCGCCCAGCGTACGCTCGTTTCGGAGACGCCGGCATGAGCATGCCGACGATTTCACCGCGCCGAACCACCACGGCGAGCAATCCGCGCGGCCGCCAATTGCTCATCGTGCTCGTCGTCGTGCTGGTGGTGTTCGAGGCGCTCAAGCTGATGTTCGGGCACCACGAAAACAAGTTCGAGAAGCTGGCGTACAACGTGACCGCCGCACTGCAAAACAACAATCTCGACGAGGTCAAGAAGTACCAGAACGCCGAGACGGCCACGATGATCAACCGCGGGATCGTCGGCCGCGCCGCCGACCGGCTCGCGCCGCTGGGCAAAATCAAGACGGTCAAAGAAACCACGCCCAGCGGTTCGCCCGATCAAATCCACGAGTTCACCGTTGCCTTCGACAAAGGCACGGTGCACGAGAAGATGAAGGTCGATCCCGAGCTCAAGATCGTGCACTTTGAGTACAACCGGGTTTCGCCGTAAGTACGGTGGCGCGGCAGCATGCACGGCACGTACGCGGTTAGCTTTGCCGACGTCGAGTCCGCCGCCGAGCAGCTCCGCGGGGTCGCGCATCGAACACCGGTCGTGACGTCGCGAACGCTCGACGAGCGAACCGCTTCGCAAGCCTTCTTGAAGTGCGAGAACCTGCAGCGCATGGGCGCGTTCAAGTTCCGCGGCGCCTACAACCGTATCGTGCGGCTCGACGCAGATCAACGGCGCGGTGGAGTCGTCGCCTTCTCGAGCGGCAATCACGCGCAAGGCGTCGCTTTGTCGGCCCGTCTGCTCGGAGTTGCCGCGACGATCGTGATGCCGTCTGACGCGCCGCCGGCCAAAATCGCCGCGACGCGCGGCTACGGCGCCGAGGTGGTGACCTACGATCGCGCGACGATGAACCGCGCCGCGATCGCCGAGTCGCTCGCGCGCGAACGCGGCGCGACCGTCGTGCCGCCGTTCGACGATCCGTTCATCATCGCCGGCCAGGGGACCGCGGCGCTCGAACTGATCGAACAGACCGGTGCGCTCGATGTGTTGCTGGTGCCCTTGGGCGGCGGCGGATTGCTGTCCGGCAGCGCGCTGGCCGCGACCGCGCTGGCGCCGGGCATCGCCGTGTACGGCGTCGAGCCGGCGGCCGGCGACGATTGGGTGCAGTCGTGGGAGCGCGGCGAGATCGTTTCGATTCCGGTCCCGCAAACGATCGCCGACGGCCAGCAAACCCAATCGCCGGGAACGCTGACCTGGCCGATCGTGCGCGCACGCTGTGCGGGCGTCGTCACGGTAACCGACGACGAGATTCGCAGCGCGATGAAATTCGCCTTCGAACGGCTCAAACTCGTCGTTGAGCCCAGCGGCGCGTGCGCCCTCGCGGCGCTGCTCTACGGGCGAGTCGACGTGCGCTCGAAGCGGGCCGGCGTGATATTGAGCGGCGGCAACGCCGACCCGCGCGTCTTTGCCGAAGCGATCGCGCGCTGATTCATCGTCGCCGGCCGCCTCGATCGTCTCGAACGCACAGCAGGAACCTCGCGCGTTGGACGCTGTAGATGCTTGGAATTCGATTTGCTGGGGAGTACACCGTGAAGCGATCCGATATCTTTCGCCGGCTGCATCATGCACCGCCGGTACTGCGGTTGGCGAATTGCTGGGATCCAGCGAGTGCGCGCATCTTCGAGGTGACGGGATTTCCGGCGCTCGCGACGTCGAGTGCCGCAGTCGCGAACGCTCTCGGTGTTCAAGACGGCGATTGCTTAGACGTGAGCGCACATCTAGCGGCGATCTCGCGCATCACGGCCGTGGTCGAAATCCCGGTGAGCGTCGACTTCGAGTCCGGTTATGCGCAGGACGACACCGCCAAACTCGGCCGCAACATCACGCGCCTGGCGACGACCGGCGCAGCCGGTTACAATCTCGAGGATTCGCGCCTCAAAGGCGAACTGTATTCGATTGCCGAGCAATGCGAGCGCATCGCGGCGGCAAAGAGCGCGGCGCCCGCGCTGTTCCTGAACGCGCGGACCGACATCTTTCTCGATGGGATCGGCGACGCCGAATCACGGTTGGAGCGCACCAAGGAGCGCCTGGCGGCCTATCTCGCTGCCGGTGCCGACGGCATCTTCGTCCCCGGCATCGCGGACGAGGAGACGATCGGTGACATCGCGCGCACCTTTCGAAAAAAGCCGCTCAACGTCTTAGCTGGGCCGTCAACGCCGCCGATCGCCGACCTCGAACGGATCGGCGTGTCGCGGGTGAGCGTCGGTTCGTGGCCGATGCGCCGCACGATGGCCGTGCTGCGCGACATCGCGCGCGAACTGTACCGCGAGGGAAGCTTCGGTTTCATGCGCGAGCCCATGATCGAATACGACGAGATGAACGCGCTCTTCGCGCGATCGTGAGAAACCCAGCGGACGAACCCCCAGAGCTGTTCAGACGGTGTCGCGGCAAACCCCAATCACGGCAGGCTGCGGCGTGCCCGATGGTAGGTCGTCGAGCCGATGCCGCCTTCGCGCCAAGACAACCCCGGTACACGCGACCGAGAACAGCCCCAGCCAAACCGGTATCTTTTCGGCGATGTCGCGCGCGTTAGGAACGGAACTGCCCCGGTCCCGTGAGATGAATGCCGCCCAATTCGCAGCGCTGCTGTCCGCTGGCGCAGTGGCGGCGGGCGCGACAACCGTGGGCGGACCAACTGCACGTTGCGGGACGGCCCTGATTGCGGAGCCAATCATCACAATCACTACCGCGCCCGCCAGCACAGCGGCCGTTCGGACCGCAACGGTTTGTGCGTTCGTCACGATCAGCATCGCTGCAGCGACGGCTCCGATGTCTAATAAACCGGCTTGCGCGTGAAGGTTTCCGATCGTCCAGTGATGCCATGGAAAGCCGATCGCGATGAGGGGAAAGGCGCGAAGCAGCAGCGGCAAGCGGGTCGACGAAGCAAGCATGAGGGTGGCCGGAATCGCAGCAGCTAACTGCAGGTCGTGGACGAACGGTCCGCCCAGCAACGCCATTGCCGGCGGGAGCAGCGCGATCAACGCGCCTGAACCAACGAACGCGGCGACGCGTCGAGCGACTGATATCCCGAGCAAGGTCATCAGCACATATGACGCCGTACCGGCACTTAAAGCAACCTTATCCGAGAAGCCGAGAATGTGGAGGACGCGCGTCAGGCTGAATTGATCTTGCGCTGCGATTTCCGCGGCTGCCTGAAGCGGAAGCATCGTTTGAAAATACTCGACGTTCGCAGGGATGCCGATCGCCGCAACGCTGATCGCGGTAAGAAACACGCCGGTGACGACAAACGGCACGCGCGTCCTTGGCCACCAGACGAACATCGACAGGCAGGCCGGGAGCCCGATGTGCGGCTCGATCATCGTCACGGCAGCGACAACGGCGGCGGCGGTATAACGCTTTGCGTTACCAAGCGCGGCAGCGGCGACAAGCGCCGCGACGACGACCGGCGGCAGTTCTCCATAAAAGAGGTTGACATAGCCGTCCACCATTGCAAGGCAGACAAGGGTGAGCAGTGTCGGCAGACGCGTGAGTTTGGCCAGGACTACGGCCGTGAGGACGACCGTACCGATGAGGAGATACAACCAGAGGATGCGCGCCAGGGGAAATGGGAGTCGCGCCATGAGAGCAAAAGCGGCCAGCGCGTAACCCGGGAGCGGAGCCGGCTCGACCCACGGGTACCGATAGTTTGGATCGTTGCGTATTTCGCACGAGCGTAACGGCTCGACGAGATATGGATCGGCTCGCTCGTTCACCGCCTTGCCGGCGCAATACCACACCGCCGAGTCCGGTTGAGGAAAGTACGACGCGGCTCTGAAGCGAGTTTGACCCAGAAATCCGCCCATCAGGATGATGACTGCGACGATCGCAAGAGAACTTAGGACGCGCCCAACGCTCATCGAACGAACCCAGCGAGCAAATCGAAAATCAACTTGTTGCTCGCGCAAGTGAAACCAGACTGCCCATGGCCGCGATCATCATCAGTGCCGAGCACGCGCGGTTTAAGCCGACCATCCGCGCGAGTGTGAGTCCGGCTCGCCAGCGATCGAGGAGCAGTGAAACCGCGATCCAATACGCACACCCGCCGGCAAACATCGCGGCAGAAAACAGGCCGTAATCAGCAGGAGAATGCAGTGCGATCCCAAGACCCGCAAACAGTGCGGTGAACAACACGATGTCCGCCGGATTGGCCAGTGCAAGTGCGAGCGCGGCACCGAAGCCGCCGGCCAGGTTTGCGCGGGTCTGGGCCGCGGTGCTCGGCAGCTCCGGCTGAGACCGCCAGATCAGCAATGCCACGGCAACGAGCACAACGGCGATCGCGATATGCCAAACCGCCGCGAATTGCGCGAGAAAACGCGGTAAGAGCGTGCTCCCCGTAGCCCCGATAGTCGCGTACGTTGCCACGGCGACGGCATCACCGGCGCCGGCCGCAATGCCGGCCCGGTGTCCGTAGATGAGCGTGCGACGAATGCAAATCGCCGAAACCGGGCCGATCGGCGTCATGACGATGAATCCCGCCGCGAACACGACCGCAAGCGTCGCGACGTTCATGCGATGCTCTTCACTGTTCGATCGACCGGCGGCGAAGGCACGACCGTCGCTATTTTGCTGATGCAGCGAGTGCGGGAGCAATCGCCTTGAGCATGAAGGCGCTTACTTTTGCTTGCCCGGTCGCGGTGAGATGCATGTTTCGCGGCTGGTAACCGCACGACGGCCCAGTGAATGCCTTGCGCACGTCGATGAAACCAACGTGGAGTTCACGCGCAAGCTGACGCATGAGCCGCTGCGGGCGGTCAAGGTCGAAACTCGGACTTTGCCAATCGATGTGCTGCGGATAGTAAGCGAGTTCGCTTGGTCGGCAGACTTGCGGCGCAGCGGGGAACATCGCGATGATGACGCGGCCGCCCCACTTGGCTGCCGTATCTCGAATCTCCGCAAACGCGGCGCGCGTGGCAGCATATTCGCGCGGCGTCACCTCGTGTTGGCGATCGAAAAACTCGAAGCTGCCGAGGAAATAGCCTTCGGGATCGGGCTTGCCGTGTACCGCGGCCTTCAACGGCTGAAGGATCCGCACTTGGAAATATCGGGAGAGTTGCGGAAAGCTGAAAAAGGCCAGCGGGCTGTCAGGAGACCTCTGGTCAAAGCCGATGCTTTTCTGAAAGGTCCGCTCGTCGACGAGGGAGTCCTCGAAGTCCTTCACATACGCTCCGACGACGATGACGTCGGGGCGTAGAGCAGGACCATACGCTCGCACGACCTCTGCATATTGATTGGGTCCATGACCCGTTATCGCAAAATCGGCGACGCTCAGCGCGGGATCTTCGCGTTCGAGCAGACGCGGCCACGAGCGGTTGGTATCGACGCCCTCGGCGCTGGTGAAGGCATTTCCGACGGTCATTACAAGCTTGGAGCCGGGCGCCCTGCGCCGCGGCGTGTCCGGCGACGGAAAGCCCAACGCGTTGGCCGAAACGACGTAGTCGTAGCTTTCCCAACGGAGATGCGTCGTTGACGAAGGGCGCAGCTTCCAACCGACGGTCGAGTCAGCGACGAGCGACGGACGTTCGCCCCAACCCCACGCCTCCTGCGGATCGAAACGGCGCACCGACCATTCGCCGGCGCAGAGCAGCCCAAAGACCGCGGCAATTCCAACCGCGATGCGCGGCAACGCGCTGCGCCGGTAGGTTGTCCGTTGCAGTACATCCGTCGCACGTTCGAGGGCAAGAGCCAAGAACGGCGTCGCGGTCAAGGCGATGGTCAAGCCGGCCCACCCGCGCAGCGGAGCGGCATGCAGCGGTACGAGCGCGACGATCGCCGCTTGATGGACGAGATACAAAGACAAGGAATGCTGCCCGATCCAGCGTAACGCGGGTGTCCGCACATCGGCAGCCGCCGCTGCGATGAGCACGAATCCACCCGCCGAAGTCAGCAGCGGTGCAACGATCTCTCCGCCCAACGTCAACGCTGCCGCGTTCCCAGCGAGAAACGCGCCGGCGGCCGAAGCGATGACGAGCGGCGAACGCACCAACGCCGTCAGCCGACGCGGATCGCCGGTACACCAGACGGCGAGTGCCACGCCGAACGCGAATTCCGGCAGGCGCGTGACGAAAATGCTCCCGCGGGAGAACTCGTCCATGTACGAGCCGGCCGCAAACAAACCGAGGGCGCGGGCCGCAAAGCCGATGACGGCTGCGGCGGCGAACATCCGTCCGGCTCCAAAGCGCTCTACGGCGAGCCACAGCAACGGAAAAACCGCATACAGCTGCAACAGCAGACCGATGAACCACCAAGCCGGCACGATCGCGTACATGGTCGACGGCAAGAATCGAATTCCGACCGCGCTGAGTACGAGAATCGAGAATGAAACGCCGCCGAGAAGCAGCGTCGGCAATCCGATTGCAATGTGCGCGGTCCACCAGGACGGAAGCGTGCGCATCAATCGACGTCGCAGGAAGTCGCGTATGTCGAAAGCGGTGGCCGCGCCTTGCACTCCCCACGCCAAGCCCAAACCGCTGACGACGATGAAGAAACCCACGCCTTCGTCACCCAGCCACGCTAGATCGCGCAGTGCCACGCCCAGAATACTCCAGCCGTGACCCACCGGCGACAACAGTTGGGCAACGCGCTCTCCGAACGGCGGCCAATCTGCTGTCGGATTACCAAGAAAGGCGCCGCCGACCAGTTGCTCGACGCAATGATTGAAGACGATCCAGAGCAAGGCAACCGCCCTGACAACATCGAGCCATGCGATTCTCCGCGAAGTGATTGCAGGCTCGTCGGTCGACCGTACGGACCGCGCCTTCGAACCGATCGTCCGCACGACAGTCTTTCCGCTCCCTTGTATGTTAGAAGAAGTCGACAACGGGACTGACCGCGATCGAACCGCGGGGCCGAAGCGACTTACCTTATTAGTAAACTCCAGCTGGCCGAATACTCTGCAAGTCTGCTTTGAAACTGCCCAAACATGCTGCAGACACCGCTCCGGGCGTCCATCGCTGCAACGAAGTCGGGCTAGTCAAGCGTGGACGAATGGGCTGGATCGCAAGCCCGCAGACCAGAAACGTAACGAGATTTCTTGAGACTATAAACCTACGAAATGCTTAGAGACGCTATAGAAACTCAAGCTCAAAAATGGGCTCCCGCGAAATCGCCTCGCCTGGAGCCAATCTCATTAAATTTTAATCTGACGATGCGAAGGCTTCGGTTAACGCTGGCTGCGGCCCAACGCGTAGAACTCGGCGTTCGGCCGCATGTCCAGCGCGCCCGCCATGCGATTCGAGAAGCCGAAAAATGCCGCGACTGCCGCGATGTCCCAGATGTCGTCGTCCGATAAACCGCGTTCGCGCAACGCCGCAATGCGTTCGTCCGCAGCAGCAAATCCGGGCGCGTTCACCTCGGAAGCAAATTCCAGGATCGCGCGCAGCCGCGGCGCGAGGTCGGCGGTGCGCCAGTTGATCGCGATCTGATCGGCGACCGCCGGATCCTTGCCCAAGATCCGCAGCGCCGCGCCGTGAGCGGTAACGCAGTATTGACAATCGTTCTCGGCCGAAACGGCGACGACGATCGCCTCGCGTTCGGCGCGGCTCAAGCCGCTGGACCCTTTCATGAGCAGATCGTGATAGTGCATGAAGGCGCGAAAATGCTCGGGGCGCCTGGCGTAAGCGAGAAAAACGTTCGGAATGAAGCCGATTTTTGCTTGCGTTTCGTCCATGACCGCGCGAATGTCGGCCGGACAGTCAGCCGGCGCGGGGGCGCCGAAACGCGAGGGCGCCGTAACCGGGACGGCGCCCTCGTTGAAGACCGGTTTGGAACTACATGGCGCCTTTGCTGATGTTTCCACAGGCTACGTACACCTTGATCTCGCTCGTCGACTTGTGGACGTTAATCGCGTACGTCCCGCTCATGAGCTGTGCCAGGGTAACGTTTTTGAGCGTGGTCGTGGACGTGCCGTCGGTCACGGTTGCCAGCGGATAGGCGGGCTTGGGGTTGAGGTTCGCACAGGTGCCCTTATGGATGTGCGCCGGCTGCATCCCGCTGCCCCCGGTGAGCGTGAGTTTCACCGTCAGCGCGCCGCCGTGCTGCGTCAGCGTCGCGGTGCCGCTTTCGCCTGAACCGTTCTGCGGGCTGAGCTTGAACGTATGCCCCATGCCCATCATCGATTTCATCGACGATCCCATGGCGTTCATCTTGTCTCCCGCGCTCTGCGCGCCCGCGAAGCCGAAGGTACACAACGCCGTGGTAACGGCAAAACCCGTAGCAAGAGCTCGCTTCATGAAAACTCCTCAAGAAAATAGCAGTAAACGATAAGACGATTCGATTTCCCCGAAGTGTCGCGGGCTAAAACAAACCTGTCCCTATATGACGCCCACGGCCAGGTCTTGGATCACCGCCGTCGCGGCGCGGCGGCCGGGGAATCCGGACACGCAGCCCCCCGGATGGGTGCCCGAGCCGCACAGGTAGACGCCGTCGATGCCCGTGCGCAGCGGGAACCGTTGCTCGTAGATCTGCCCGGGCAAGAGCTCGCCGTGAAAAATGTGACCGCCGGGCAAGGCCAGCATCGCTTCGAGGTCCGGCGGGGTCAACATTTGCCGGTGTTCGATGGCATCCGGGATATTGGGCGCGTAACGCGCGAGCGTCGCGATGATGAGGTCGGCGATGGTCTCGCGGTCGTCGGCTTGCCAGGCCCGATCCGTTCGCGCATACGGGAAATACTGCGCGAAGACCGAGAGGATGTGTTTGCCGGCGGGCGCGAGACGCGGGTCGGTCGGCGTTTGCATGAAGCACTCGAGCATCGGTTCGCGCGACGTTCCGTCACGCTGGGCGTCGGTATAGGCGGTCTGCAAATAGTCGAGCGAGGGCGCGACATGGATCGTCGCGCGGTGGTGCGGTTGTTCGTTCGTCCCCGGGCGAACCAAAAAGTTCGGCAGTTCACCCAGCGCGAGATTGAGTTTGCACGAAACGCCGTTGGATTCCCAAGCGACCGCCTTGGCGTAGAGAGCGGGGGGAACGTCCGCTCGTTCGAGCAGCTGCAAGAACGCCGTCCGCGGATCCGCGCCGACGAGGATCGCGTCGGCGTCGACGATCGAACCGTCGCGTACTTCGATGCGTGCGGCCCGGCCGGCGCGCACGGCGATCCGTTCGACCGGCGCCCCTGCGCGCAGTTCCGCCCCGTGACGGCGCGCCGCGGCTGCGATTGCCGCCGATACGGCGCCCATGCCGCCGCGCACGAATCCCCAGGCGCCTTGGCTTCCCAGCGCGCGACCCGCATAGTGATGGGCGAGCACGTACGCCGTCCCGGGATCGCGCGGTCCGCGCGCCGTCCCGATGAGCCCGTCGGTTGCCAGCGTCGCTTGCAGCACCGGCGTGCGCACGTAGCGCTCGACCAGATCGGCCGCGCTGCCGCGCAGAATGGCTTGCGTCGCCGCATCGAATTTCGCGAACGACGGCTCCGGATCGTCGAACGATTCGAACAACAGCGATCCCAACCGCGCCGCCTCGCGCTCGAAGTCCCGTAAACCACGGGCGTCACGCTCATCGAACGCTGCGACTTCGCGCGCGTTGGCCTGCTCATCGCTCCCGAGCAACAACGAACGGCCGTCGGCGAGCGGTGTAAACGAGGCCGGGTCCTTGCGGTATGCATCGTAGCCGAAGGCCGCCAGATCCAGCTCGGCGATGACCTGCGGGTCGAGCAGACTGCACACGTAGGCGGCGACCGAGACCGTGTAGCCGGGCCAGGTCGCTTCCGACAACGTCGCGCCCCCGACGACGTCGCGCCGTTCGAGCAGCACCGTGCGCAGCCCGGCGCGCGCGCAGTAGGCCGCGGCGACTAAGCCGTTGTGGCCTCCGCCGACGACGGCAACCTTGTAATGCTCAACGGCGGCCATTGCGGCCGTTCGCACGCCGGCGTTTGGGGACGAACGGCGCTCCGACGGGGTACTTCCCTTCGCGCGGCAAGCTGGCGTCGACATCTTGGCAACCGACGGGGGTGAAGTCACGACAGTCGTACGGCCGTGCTTCGTAGATGCCGCAATAGTACTTGCCCGACCGCGGGCCTTTGAGGAAAACGCACTTGTCGCTCACGTCTTCGCTGACTTTGCGCAGCCAGCCGACGACGTAGCCGTCGGCGGATTCGCGCGCCACGACGTATTCGGCCATCACCTCGTCGTAGGTCAGGCCGAGATGATCGGCGATGCGCTGCACGTCGGCTCGGTTGACGAACGGCTCGTAGCCGCTGCAGCATTCGGCGCAGCCCGGCGGGCACGCGATATTTTCGGGCAGGTCGTAGAGATGCTTGCGCGATAGCTCGATCACGCGCGCGATCGCGGCGACCATTTCGGGGTCGTCGTTGTATTTGTAGACCCATTCGCGATGCGTGATCTCGTTGGCGTTGTATCGCCGTTTGACCGTCTCGTTGTATTGGATCGTGATGTGCTCGTCGGTAATTTCGATTTCTTTGACGTGGCGCATCGGCTCGAGATCGAGCCCGTCGAGCGGCGCGGGCTGGCCCGTATCGCGCGTGAACCGGCGCAGATTCCGCAACTCGCGGTTGGCGATGAGGTCGATCGTCTCTGACATCGAGGGCATGTTCGGTATCGGCCGCGAACGAACCCCGCCTGTTTTCGATGCGTTGCCAAGGCAACCGGCTGGCCAGCCCTTCGGCGGACGAAGGTTCGGCCTCAGCGAACGGGCGCGTATGAAGCAGTTCGCCGTCCGCACCGCGATCGCCATGCTGTGCGTGTGCTCGGTCGCCGCCGCCGCCCGGGCCGATGCGACGGCCGGTGTCCAGTCAAAGATCGACGGGGCACTCAAGCGTGCGAAGTCGTTCGTGGTGACGACGCAATTTCCGGCCCAGGCCTACGCATCGACGCTGGTCTTCGTGGCGCCGGACCGCTCGCGGCTCGCGGTCGCGATCTACGCGAACACGACCGACGTGATCGTCATCGGGCGAACCTCGTACAGCAGTAAAAACGGCGCTCCCTTCGAGAAGGCGGCGATTCCGCCCGATCCGAACGCGGTCACCGCGCCGCTCGGCAGCGTCAAAGTCGCCGCGCTCCATTCCGACGTCACCATCGAAGGCGTCGCCTACGGCGCCTTCGACACAACGCTTCCCTTGGGCACGCCGGTGACCGTGACGTGCGCCTACGACAAGAAGAGTTATCGACTTGCGCGATGTGTAAACGATGACGTGACGCGAACCTACGCGGGTTACGACGATCCCCAGAACGTCGTCGATCCGCCCAAAGATTTTGTCGAAATACCGAAGGATGGGAAACAATGAGCAAAGCGATCGGAGTGGATCTCGGCGGCTCGCATGCCATGGCGACGATCGTCGATGAAAACGGCGCAATCCAAATGCGGCACGAACAAGACATTACCGACCGCTCGCCCAATGCGGTGTTTGCGGCGCTCGACACGGTGATCTCGGCCGCCATCGCCGATGCCAAGGACAAGCCGGTCGCCGGCATCGGCATCGGGTCGCCGGGCAATATCGATCCGAAAACCGGCCTGATCCGCTGGTCGCCGAACTTCAATTGGACCAACGTTCCGCTGGGCGACGCGATGCGCGCGAAGTTCAATCTGCCGGTTTTCATCGCCAACGACGCGCGCTGCGCGACGCTGGGCGAATACGTGTTCGGCGCCGGACGGGGGACGCGGAACTTCGCGCTGTTCACGCTGGGAACGGGAATCGGCGGCGGCATCGTCGGCGAAGGCGAGCTGATTCTCGGCGCGCAGATGGGAGCCGGCGAGATCGGCCACCACACCATTCGCCCCGACAACGGCTTCGTGTGCGGCTGTGGTAAAGTCGGCTGCTTCGAGGCGCAGTGTTCGGGCACGGGTCTGATCCGTCACGCGTTCGCGCTGGCGCACTCCTTTCCGCGCAGCGCGCTGCTCGACGTGCCGCGGGAAAAGCTCGGGTCCAAGGCGATCCGCAAAGCCGCCCAGGCCGGCGACCCGCATGCGCTGGCGGCTTGGAACAAGTGGATCGACGATCTCGCGATCGGCTTGAGCAACGTGATCGCGTTCGTCAATCCGGAGCTCATCGCGATGGGGGGCGGGGTGTCGAGCGCCGGAGATTTCATGCTCGAGCCGCTGCGCACCCTGATCGACGCGCGCACGACCACGGTCCCGAAGGGAACGACCAAACTCACCCGCGCGGTCTTGGGCAACGACGCCGGTGCCGTCGGCGCAGCGACAATGGCAATGCGCGGCGGTCTGGTGGCGACGCTCGCGGCGTAACGGCGGGCGGTTATGCGGAGCCGCGGATTCGTCTGCGCTGGGCGGCGCCGTTGGTTCGGTAGTCTGTGCCCGCGAATCTTACGGGCCGAGCGTTCAAGCATGCGCCGTTTCGCCGCCGCGTTCTTGGCCGCGACGCTTCTCGCGCCGCTGGGAATCCCGTGCGCGGCGTCAGCCGCCGCACACATTCACGTGCTGCGCTGGTCGGATGGCCTCGATGTTTCGACGCTCAACCCGCTGTTGGCGAACACGGGAAACGTCGTGGACCTCAGCCGCTTGACAATGGCTCACTTCACCCGCTTTGACTCGAACGATACCGTCGTGCCCGAGCTGATCACGAAGATCCCGTCGACCGCAAACGGCGGGATTTCGCGCGACGGCCGCACGATCACCTACCACTTACGCCGGGACGTCAAATGGAGCGATGGGGTTCCGTTCGATGCGGACGACGTCACGTACACGGTCGGCGCAATCCTCAATCGCGCCAACAACGTCAGCAATCGCGAAGCCTGGGATCACGTCGCCGGCACGCGCGAGATCGACAAATACACCGTTGCTTTCCATCTCAAGATGCCGTACGCACCGTTCGCAACGAGCTTTTTCGGCAGCGGCTCGCTCTCGTGCGTGCTCCCGAAGCATGTTCTGGGTTCAGCGGCCACGATCAACGAAACGGCCTACAACGCGCTGCCGATCGGCATCGGCCCATTTCGTTACACGGCCTTTCACCGCGGAGAAGCCGTTGAGATGGAAGCCAATCCGTATTATTTCCGCGGCAAACCAAAGCTCGCCAAGATCATCTATAAAATCATCCCCAATGAGAACACGCTGTACACGCAGCTGCAAACCGGTGAGCTGGACCTCTGGGCGTCGGTGGGAGGAACGTTCGCCGAGCGCGTGCGGCACATCGCCGGGGTGCGCACCGTCACCGCGCCGTCGCCGTATATTTCGGCGATCTTTCTCAACACGACGAGCCCTGTCACGCGCGATCGCAATGTGCGCCGAGCCCTCCGGTTCGCAACGAACCGCGCGTACTTGCTTCATAACGTCTATCACGACGTCGGGACGTTGGCCGAGTCGGTCGTGCCGCAAGTCGCAACGGATTTCGATGCCGGCTTGCCGCAAGCGCCCTACGATCCCGCGTTGGCCGAACGCATTCTGGACGCGGCAGGCTGGAGGCGTGGCCCGGACGGCACGCGCGCCAAAGACGGTGTCGCGCTCGTCGTGAACATTGCAATCCCGAGCGACTATGCGCCCTCAGCGGTCACCGCAGAGCTTTTGCGCGCAAGCTGGAAAGCGATCGGGGTCGGCGTCGAGGTCAAGCCCTTCGGCGATGCGCTGTATTTCGCTCCGGCCGCATCGGGCGGCATCCTGTTCGGCGGCAAGTTCGACGCGGCGCTGCTGTCTCAGGCCGGCGGCGTGATGGCGAACGTCGCGGGCTCCTACGGCTGCGTCTATGCGGCTCCGCACGGACTCAACGTGACGCGCTACTGTAATCGCGCCGTCGATGCCGGCATGCGGGACTACGAAGCGTCGTACGATCCGAAACAGCGAGCCGAGTTGGGCCGCCGCTTTCAGCGCCAAATCGACGCTGACGCACCTGCGATCGTCACCTACGAGCGCAGCTTCGTCTTCGCATTCAATGCCGGCCTGACGGGCTTTGCGCCGACCGCCTTCGGAACGTTCGATGAATTCATGGCCGCGGATATGCAGCCCTAAAAATGAACGGCCGCGCGAAGTGCGGTCTTCTTCCGAGCGGCTTAGGGGGCGTTGGCCGGTGCGTGCAGCGCGATGGCGCACATCATGCGCACGCCGTTGACGAGCGCGGATTCGTCGATGTCGAAGCGTGCGTGGTGGTGCGGCCAGGAGCTGTCGGGGCCGCTCGCCGTGCCCAGCGTGTAGAAGCACGCCGGTACTTTTTCGGCGAAGAACGAGAAGTCTTCGGCGCCCATGATTTGCGCGACGTCGATGACCGATTCGGCGCCGACGGTCTGCTGCGCGAGCGTTTTCACGTAGCGGGTTTGCTCGGCGTCGTTAGACGTGACGGGATAGCGCCACAGATAGGCAAAGTCGTAGGTTGCTCCGCCCGTATCGCACACGCCCTTGAGCACGCGCTCGATACGCTCCGCCATTTGGGCGCGCACTTCGGAGTTGAATGCGCGAACGGTGCCCATGAGCTTGACCCGGCTGGGGATCACGTTGTGCGTGGTGCCGCCGTGGATCGCGCCGATCGTTACGACCGCCGGTTCGAGCGGATCGATTTGGCGCGAAACGACTTGCTGCACGGCAACGATGAATTCGCCGGCCAGATAGATTGGATCGATCGAAAGATGCGGCGCCGCGCCATGCCCCCCGCGACCCTCGATCGTTATCTCGAGCGAGTCGCTCGACGCGTAGATCGGCCCTTCGCGAAAGCCGAGCTGACCCACCGGGTGCGATGAAGAGAGATGGAGTCCGTAGGCGCGCTCGATGCCGAACCGCTCCAGCATGCCCTCGCGGACCATGCGTGCGCCGCCGCCATACCCCTCCTCCGCCGGTTGGAACACCAGGCAGACCGTTCCGGCAAGCTCGGCGCGTCGCGCCGCGATGAGTTCGGCGGCGCCCAGCAGGATAGCGACGTGGCCGTCGTGTCCGCAAGCGTGCATGCGCTGCGCGTTACGCGAGCGGTAGTCGACCGTGTTCTCCTCGTCGATCGGCAGCGCGTCCATGTCGGCGCGCAGCATGATCGTCTTGCCCGGCGCCGTTCCGCGCATCACGCCGACGACGCCGGTCGCCGCGATTCCGGTGTGCACCTCGTAGCCGAGATCGTGCAGCCGCTCGGCCGCGATCGCCGCCGTCCGATGTTCCTCGAAGCCAAGTTCCGGATGGCGGTGCAGATCGCGCCGCAGCGCGATCACGCGTTCGATGAGGGAAGCCGGTGGTTCGACCGTGAGTGGCATGAGCGAACCGGTTGAGCGAAGCCGAGCCGATTCCTCGCCGCGTTCGGCTCAGCGCTCGCTATCCAGCTGCGCCATCTGTGCCTCGGGATAGCGCGATCCCGCGGCCGAGCCGACGGGCACCGCGGCCTCGATTGCTTTGAGATCGTCGGGGCTCAGCACGAGGCCCGTCGCCCCGACGGCTTCGGCGAGCTGCGCCCGCGTTCGCGAACCAACGATCGGCACGATATCGGAGCCTTGCGCGAGCACCCAGGCCGTCGCCAGTTGCGCGACGGTCGCGCCCTTGGCGTCGGCAACCTTTCGCAGCGCTTCGACGAGCTGAAGATTGCGCTCGAGATTCTCGCCCTGGAAGCGCGGACTATGCGTGCGGAAGTCGCCCGCAACGGTCGACCGTTGCGGCGACCAATGACCGCCGAGGAGGCCGCGTGACAGCACGCCATAGGCGGTAATCGCGATGCCGCGCTCGCGGCAGGCCGGCAGGATCGCGGCTTCGATGCTGCGCGAGATCAGTGAGTATTCGATCTGAAGGTCCACGATCGGATGCGCGGCGTGGGCGCGGGCAATGGTCTCGACGCCGGCTTCCGACAGGCCGATGTGGCGCACGTAGCCGGCGCGAATCATCTCGCCGATCGCTCCGACCGTCTCCTCGACCGGAACCGCGGGATCGACGCGGGCCATTCGATAGACGTCGATATACTCGACGTTTAGGCGCTCGAGCGAATATGCCAGGGCGTTCTTCACCGCCGCGGGCCGGCCGTCCAAACCGAGCCAGGCTCCCGCCGGATCGCGCAGCGCGCCGAATTTGACGCTGATCGTCAGGTCTGCGCGCGGCAAGTCGCGGAGGGCTTCGCCGATGAGCATCTCGTTGTGGCCCATGCCGTAGAAATCGCCGGTGTCGAGCAGCGTGATGCCGTCCTCGAATGCGGCACGAATGGTGGCCAGGCTCTCGGCGCGGTCGGCCGGACCGTACATGCCCGACATGCCCATGCAGCCCAAGCCCAGCGCGGAAACCGATGGCCCGGTCCGCCCGAGTGAACGATGTTCGATGATGGTGCTCCTGCCGTTAGCAGCGCGGACCGTCGGGTGCGGCGAGCCGAGCTCTATCCGAACGTGATCCATTCGTTGGCGATGGAGCCGTTCTCGACTTGGTAGGTCGAGATGACCGCGGTATATTTCGATCCGCTTTCGCTGTAGTAGTTGATGACCATGCGGCCGAGCACGAGTTGCTTTTGCAGCGTGATGCGGACGTTCGGCGACGAGTCGAAGACGTGCTTGAAGAACGCGGTGATCGCCGTTCGGCCCGTCGCCAGCACCTTGCCCTGCGGCACGAGCCGGAGTTTCGCGTCGGGCCCGTGCCACTTCGCCACGGCGACCGCGTCGTGCGCGTTGAACGCGATGACTTCTTTGCGAACGACCTCCGCGGGCGCGATGCTCGGCGTCGGACCCGAAGCCGGATTCGCCAGCGCGAGGTTGTGCAGCCCGAGGGCTGCGTTCAAGACGGCAACTGCGGTGAAGAGCTTTCCGGCCCGCATGTTTGGCCCGCTTTCTCTAGCGCTGCGTGGTGCGCGCTGGCACGATCATCAAACGGTAGAGTGCGTTGCGACCGGGCCCTAGCTACCCAGGGCCCCAGCCCAAGCCGACTTTCGGCCCCAATTGCGCGCAGTCGTTAGCCCGCGATGAACACCGGTTCGCGCGGAACGCTGCCCCGCGCGGCGACTTCGGCGATGAGTTCGGCGATCCGGCGCGAGCTGCCGCGCGGCGCGATCGACGTCTGGCGGGCGCGCATGGCTACCAGCCGCTCCTGGTTGTGCACGATCCGGGTGACCGAGGCGACGACTTCGGCCGCCGTGAGCGCCACCACGCCGATGCCGTTGGTGCGCACGTAGTCGAGATTGCCGCGCTCCTGGCCGGGGACGAAATCATAGACCACGACCGGGACTTCGGCGATCGATGCCTCGGCGATCGCTCCGGGACCGGCTTTGGTGACCAGCAGGTCCGAGGCACGCATGAGTTCGGGCACGTCGTTGCGGAAGCCCAAGACCGTCATCGGGGTCGGCAGCTGCGGCGCGAGCTCTTCGAGCTTGGCTTTGAGCGCCGCATTCCGCCCCGTCACGACCACGAGATGGAACGGAAGCCGCGATTTTGCCAGCGCCAGCGTGGTCGGCAGCAGCTTTCCGCCGCCCTCGCCGCCGGCCATCAGGAGAGCGATCGGACGATCGCTCGGCAGCCCTAACCCCTTGCGGATCTCGGCCTTCGTTTCGGAGACGTCCTCGAACTTCGGGTGCACGGGGTGGCCCAACAGGCGCAAGCGCTCGGGCGGGACGCCGCGTTCGAGCGCGCGCTGGTAAACCTCCCGGGCCGGCACGACGGTGAGATCGGCCTCGGGGAGCAGCCAGCCCTCGTGAACCCGGCCCAAATCGGTGATCACCGTGATGAGCGGGACGCGCAGCAGCCCGGCGTCGGCGCGGGCCCGCAGGGCGGCGTGGTTGAGCAGCGGGTGGACCGAGACGATCACGTCCGGACGGTACATCAAAAACGAGTCGCGCAGCCGCTCGCGGTAGAGCGGCTCGCAGAAGCGCACGATGGTCCGGTAGCGGCGGCGGCCGTTGGTGGCATGGAACAGGGCGCCGTAGATGGGGGGAGCGAAACGGAGCGCGGCGCTATAGGCGGGGCCGAGCTGAGAGAGCGGAAAAGTGCAGTGGGTTGCGATATCGTCGATGCGCCATTCGTAACGCGTCTCTCCGTCGATCTCGTCTAACGCGGCTCCGATAGCTTGCGATCCGGCCCGATGGCCGCCGCCGGTATCCGAGATCAGGAAGAGGACACGTTTGGTCATCCGGTCTCCACGAAACTAGCCCCGGCCAACACCCGTTGAGACCGCGGTCTTGCGCTTGATCGGTCGGACCGTACTCCGACGACGCGCGGCCCGCCGCGGACTTACCGTCCGAAGCAGAACCAGCATCTTGCGCGCGGGCGCGTCGTAGAAGCGAAAGAGATCGCCGAACTCGATTTCTGGGTTTCGGTGATGCCCGTCATGGTCCTCGGGGAGCACGATTGCCAGCGCCCGGCAGAGCCGGCGGACGGGGGCAGGCGTTTGCCAGCCCAGTTCCGTGGTGTGGCGCCACCAGACGTGCAGTTGGCCGAGGAGCAAGCCGAGCGCTGCCCCGAAAACGGAGATTTTGCTGCCGGCCGCAGCGACGATGAAGTAGGGGACCGCGCCCAGGAACCCGTCGAGCATGACCCCGGGGTCGCGCGAGATCACCGCGTGATCCCAGTAGGAGCGCCGGCGGTCGTGGTGCGTGCGCAGGTGGAGTTTGCCCCACACGTGCTGCGGGACGTGGTAAAAAAAGGTCGACGCGAAATCACCGACGACAAGCACGAGGAGCATCGCGACCAGCGATGAGAGAACCGGCGATCCTAACCCGATCGAGTTCACGCGCTAATCCTTAAATTCTGCGTCGATAGAAAGAGAGAACTACCGGCGACTTGTTTTCGAGCAGAAGAAACCCTCTTGCCGCTGCGGTTTTGAGTCTCTCATTTCCCTTGGCATCGAGCTTCACGAACGTGCGAATCGACGCGCTGCGCGATGCAGCGCTGAGCTGGCATATGCCCGCGCCGGTCGAAAACATTCGGGGGATCCGGCTGTTCATCGACGCGCCGCGCGGCAGCGGGCCGCTGCTTTCCGTCGTTCGGTCCATCGTGAGGGCCAACCCGCGAATCGGGGCATTGGATGCATTGGCGCTCGCCGTGGATGCTCGCGAGGCGTCACGCCGCGAAGGCGTCGATCCGCAATTCGTCGCCGCGACGTTGCTGCAGGAATCGGCGTTCGACCCCAACGCGATCTCGCTGGCCGGAGCGTATGGGATCGCGCAGCTCACCGTTCCGACCGCCGAATTCTACGGCATCGATCCGTTCGATCCGCGAGCGGCGATTGCGGGAGCCGCGCACATTTTGGCGACGTACCTCGCGCGCTACGCGCACGTCGCGGGCGATCCCTACGCCTTTGCGCTCGCCGCCTACAATGCCGGTCCGGGTACCGTCACGTATTACGGGGGCGTTCCGCCATATCCGGAAACGCGCGCGTACATCGCCGATATCCACGAGCGTTGGGCGCGCTTACTCGCCGAACGCTGACATGCGCGCAGCTGCGCGCAGCATTGCCCCGCGTCACGTTTCCGCCGCAGCGAGGCCGTTTGCAGCCTTTCTGTGGGTATAGGGCTCGTCGAAGCCGGGATGTCTCCGGTGATAACCGATGGTCGCCGGTGGAACATACCCGGCAAGATTTTCTGCTGTAGGGACGATTGAGATGGCTTCGACGACGCAAACCGGACCTTCCGCGCGCTTCGCGCTGTATCGCGATCCGCATCCCGAACGGGTCGCAACCTTTGCCGAAGACGTGCGTGCCGGCTTGTCGGCCCGTCCCTATTCGCTTCCCCCCAAATACTTTTACGACGATTTGGGATCGACGCTGTTCGAGGCGATTTGCCGGCTTCCCGAATACTATCTCACCCGGGTCGAACGCGATTTGCTCGCGACGTACGGCCGCGAGATCGTGGGCTCGTTCTCCGAACCGCTGGAGTTGGTCGAACTCGGCTCGGGAAGCGCGCTCAAAACCAAGCTCATCATCGAAGCGATTCTCGAACGCCAGCCGCGCCTGACCTATCATCCAATTGATATTTCGCCCGAAGCGTTGGTGGAATCGTCGCTGGGGCTCGTCGCGGCCAACGAACGCTTGCGCATCAGCGCCTATGCGAGCGACTATCACGCGCTGCTGCGCCGGCGCGGCCTGGAGACGCGTGACCGCGTGCTGGCGTTGTATCTCGGCTCCAACATCGGCAATTTCCGGCCGGCGGATGCGGCGGCGCTGCTCGAGCTTTTGGCCCGCGCACTGCGTCCCGGCGACGGGCTGCTCGTCGGCTACGATCTGAAAAAAGATCCCGGGATCCTCGAAGCTGCCTACGACGATCCGACCGGCGTCACCGCCGCGTTCAACAAAAATTTGCTGGGCCGCATCAACCGCGAACTCGATGCGGACTTCGATCTCGACGGCTTTCGCTTTCGCGCGACGTACAATGCGGTGCGCGGAGCCGTCGAATCGTTCTTGGTCAGCCGCCGGCGTCAAAACGTGCGGATCGGCGCGGCTGGGCTGGCCGTTCCGTTTTCGGTTGGCGATACGATCCACACCGAGTCGTCGTACAAATTTACGCGCGGCGAGATCGTCGAACTCGCACACGGCTGCGGCTATCGCGAGCGCAAGACCTTCAGCGACGCCGGCGGCCGGTACGCGTTGACGCTGTTCACGGTGAGCGCGGAAAATCGGCCGATGCTCGAAACCGCCGGATGTCGCGGATGACCTCGGCGCGCGTGCGGTCGCTCAGCCGCCCATCCGCAACGGGGACGCCAGCGGAAACCGGCCGCGCGTAAACGTAGATGAAACAGCGCTCCATTCGCTCGCCGCAGCGGGCCGCGACTTCGATCCGGTCGTAAACGCTGCGGTCCTCCCAGGCGTCGGCGATCGCGTAGCCCGCGGCGTCGAGTTCGACGAGCGCGCCGAAGGCCGCTGCGCCCGCCAGCGGCAGCGCCGCCAGATAGCCCCCGTCCGTGCCGACGACGCGGTAACCGTCGACCGCTGCCGGCCGCATCGGATAGGTTCGATCGAAGAGTTCGCGCTGGTATTCGGGATCGCGCAGCGTCCCGTAGGCGAAGAGCGGGATCAGCGGCGCACCAGCCGTTCCGCCTGGCGCAGCACCAGGTCCGCCGCGATCGCCAAGGCGGCGGCGGCAATGCTGCCGGCGATGATCTTCTGCGGATAATCCTGATGGATGCCGTCGAAGAGCAGATCGCCCAG